>CANRHH010000006.1 GCA_947630375.1 uncultured Oscillospiraceae bacterium
ACCAAGAAGGGCATCACCGCCATCCAGATGGACCTGAAAAACGACGGCCTGAAGCACGAGATCGTGAAGAAGGCCTTTGAGATGACCCACGAGGCCCGGCTGCAGATCCTGGACGAGATCATGCTGCCCGTCATCAGCGAGCCCCGCCATGAGCTGGCCCCCACCGCCCCCAAGATGATCAAGATGACCATCGATCCTGACAAGATCCGCGAGGTCATCGGCTCCGGCGGCAAGGTCATCCAGAAGATCACCGCCGACACCGGCTGCAAGATCGACATCGAGGACGACGGCTCCATCTACATCGCCAGCGCCGATATCGAGGCCTGCCGGGCCGCCCGCAAGACCATCGAGGACATCGTCTTTGAGCCCGAGGTGGGCGCGCTGTACTACGGCGAAGTCAAGCGCATCATCTCCAACCTGGGCGCTTTTGTGGAGCTGGCCCCGGGCAAGGACGCCATGTGCCACATCAAGGACCTGGAGTTCAAGCGCACCGAGAAGGTGGAAGACGTGCTCAACGTGGGCGACAAGACCTGGGTCAAGTTCATCGGCATCGACGAGAAGGGCCGCTGGAACATCTCCCGGAAGGACGCGCTGCGCGCCCGCGGCGAGGCCTGAGGCCCCGGCCAGTACTTTTCGAACCCCCAACCCCCGCGGATATTCCGCGGGGGTTTCTGCTTGTGAACAAAGTCTCGTTGCCTTCGCCGCAGAGCGGCGAAGAAAAAATTTAATCTGTTTTTGAGGCAGCTTTGCCGCCTCAAAAACTCTCTAAGGCGAGCCAAGCGAGCCCTCGCGCCGACCAAGCGAAGCGCGATAAGCGCGAGTCCCTCAAATGCGAGCCCAGCGAAGCGGGTCGCATTTGAAGCGTATAGCTAAAATGGTGGAAAAACGGCGGGAGGTATAGTATAATAAGCGTATATAACCAAAAGGAGACAGATATGAGTGACCATTTCTTTGCCTATCTCTCCCGCATGAAGTACATCGGCCGCTGGAGCCTGATGCGCAATTCCATGCCGGAGAACATCCAGGAGCACAGCCACAGCACGGCGGTCATCGCCCACGCCTTGGGGGTCATCCGCCGGGACGTGATGCACATCCCCTGCGACCCCAACGAGTGCGCCGCCGTGGCCCTGTACCACGACTGCCCGGAGATCCTCACCGGGGACCTGCCCACGCCGGTCAAGTACCACAGCCCGGACATCCGGGGGGCCTACCGGGAGATCGAGGAGCTGGCCTGCCGCCGGCTGCTGGAGACGCTGCCGGAGGAGCTGCGGGGGGCCTATGAGCCGCTGCTCGCCGGCGAGACCCAAGCGCGGGTACACGACCTGGTGAAGGCGGCGGACAAGCTCTCCGCCTATATCAAGTGCATCGAGGAACGCCGGGCCGGGAACGACGAGTTCCTCTCCGCCGAGAAACAGACCCGGGCGCTGCTGGAGCAGAGCGGCCTGCCGGAGGTCCGGTATTTTATGGAGCATTTTATCCCGGCCTTCGAGCTGACGCTGGACGAGTTGGGGACCATCGGTTGAGCCCGCGCCGGCGCGAAGAGAGGAGAGGCACATGGAACAGAGCAAATTAGACCGGATCAACCAGCTGGCCCGGCTGAAAAAGGAGCGGGTCCTGACGGAGGCCGAGGCCGCCGAGCAGGCCCGCCTGCGGCAGGAGTACATCGCCGAGTGGCGCCAGGGGGCTATCCAGATCCTGGAGAACACCTATATCCAGACCCCCGACGGGAAAAAGCATAAGCTCCCCCGGCGCGATGCAAAAGGGGGCGGCCGGCGGTGAGCGCGTGGACGGCTTCTCTGGGCATCATCGGCGGGGCCGACGGGCCCACGGCCGTGTTTGTCAGCGGGGGACCGGGGGCGCTCTGGGTCCCGCTCCTGCTGCTGGCCGCGGCGGTTCTGCTGGTGGTTTTCCTGCGGAAAAGAAAAAAGAAGTAACGGGGTCCGCCCAAAACGGCCGCCTAAGCTGCAATTTTTTGCTTGTGCTCCGCGTATATTTGGGGTATAGTATAGGGACTGAACGATGTACGGCATGGCAGGAGGCGGCATGGACAACAGACCGATCGGTATTTTCGATTCCGGCTTGGGCGGCCTGACGGCGGTCCGGGCCCTGCGGCGGCTCATGCCCCGGGAAGATCTCTTGTATTTTGGCGACACCGGCCGCCTGCCCTACGGGGAGAAGAGCCGGGAACAGCTGCGGCGGATGGCCCGGCAGGATCTGGACTATATGGCCTCCTTCGGCGTCAAGGCCGTCTTAGTGGCCTGCGGGACCCTGTCCAGCAACGCGGAGGAGGTGCTGGAGAGCGCCCCGCTGCCGGTGTTCGGCGTGCTGAAGGCGGGCGTCCGGGCCCTGGCCCAGGCCGGGGGAAGCGCCCCGGCGGCGGTGCTGGCCACCCGGGCCAGCATCGAAAGCGGAAGCTTTGCCCGCGCCTTTCATGCCCTGGCCCCGGGGCGGGAGCTGATCTCGGTGCCCTGTCCGGCCCTGGTGCCCCTGATCGAGAGCGGGCACACCGGGCCCGGGGACCCGCTGCTGGCAGAGGCGCTGGAGGAATACCTGGCGCCGGTGCGCCGGGCCGGGGCCTCGGCGCTGCTCTTGGGCTGCACCCATTACGGGCTCATCCGCCGGGCCCTCTCCGCCCGGCTGGGGGAGAGAGTCGCTTTAGTGGAGGCCTCGGACCGGGGCGCGGCGGAGCTGGCCGCCTTTTTGGAGCGGCAGGGGCTCACCGGCGGCCAGGGCCGGGAGACGTTTTATGCCAGCGGCAGCCCGGAGGACTTTGCCGCCTCGGCCTCGGCCTTCTTGGGCCGGGAGCTGGAGGGGCAGGTCCGGCAGGCGCCGCGGATGGAGGTGTGGGAAAAATGCTGAAAGATGTGCTGATCTCCATGAAAAGCATCCTGGACTACGGCCAGGACGAGGAGAACAGCTTAGAGTTCGTGACCGAGGGCTATTATTTCTATGACGGGTCCGTGGGCTGCCTGAGCTATCAGGAGAGCGAGGTCACCGGCATGGAGGGCACCCGCACCAGTGTGCTGGTGGGGCCTGACGGCGTGGTGGTGGACCGGGACGGGACCATCAACAGCCGGATGGTCTTCCGGGAGGGGCTGAAAAACTCCTTTCAGTATGCCACGCCCTACGGCACCGCCACCTTTGGGGTGGACACCCGCCGTATCCGGCATGACTTCGGGGAAAACGGCGGGAATATGGAGATCGACTACGTGGTGGATATGGAGCACACCGTGGTCACCCGGAATAAATTTCAGATCACAGTGAAGGAAACGGGGGAACAGGCCCATGGCTAATTTGATCCAGAGCGCGAAGGACGCGGTTGAAAACCTGATACAGGCCGCCTATACCCGGGCGGCGGAGAAGGGAGAGCTGCCCGCCGGCGCGGCGCTGACGGGCATGGTGGAGATCCCCAAGGACACCGCCAACGGGGACTTTGCCGCCAACCACGCCATGACCGGCGCCCGCGCCCTGCATATGGCCCCCCGGAAGATCGCCCAGGCCCTGATCGAAAACATGGACCTGGCGGGCAGCTGGTTTGCCTCTGTGGAGGCGGCGGGCCCGGGCTTTATCAACTTCCGCCTGGCGGACAGCTGGTACGGGGACGTGCTGCGCACCGTGGCCGCCGAGGGGGCGGACTACGGCCGCTGCCGCGACGGCGGCGGGAAAAAGCTGATGGTGGAGTTCGTCTCCGCCAACCCCACGGGCCCCATGCACATGGGCAACGCCCGGGGCGGCGTCTTGGGGGACGCCCTGGCCGCGGTGCTGGACCGGGCGGGCTGGCAGGTCTCCCGGGAGTTCTATGTCAACGACGCGGGCAACCAGATCGAGAAGTTCGCCTCCTCCATCGACGCCCGCTACCGGCAGCTGATCCTGGGGGAGGAGGCGGTCCCCTTCCCGGAGGACGGCTACCATGGGGACGATATCCGGGATCTGGCCGCCGCCTTCCGGGCGGAAAACGGCGACGCCTGGCTGGACAGGAGCGAGCCGGAGCGGCACCGGGCCATGGCCCGGTTCGGCCTGGACCGGAACATCCCCAAAATGCAGGCGGATCTGCGCCGTTACGGCATCGAGTACGACAAGTGGTTTTTTGAATCCGAGCTCCACGAGAGCGGCTATGTGGCCGAGACGGTGGACAAGCTGACGGAGCTGGGCCACACCTATGAAAAGGACGGGGCCCTGTGGCTGCGGACCTCCCGGATCCTGGCGGACAAGCTCCGCTCTGCCGGCAAAAAGCCGGAGGAGATCGAGAAGCTGGACCTGAAGGACGATGTGCTCCGCCGGGCCAACGGCTTTTACACCTACTTTGCCGCGGACATCGCCTACCACCGGAACAAGTTCGAGAAGCGGGGCTTTGACAAGGTGGTCAACGTCTGGGGCGCGGACCACCACGGCCACGTGGCCCGGCTCAAAGGGGCCATGGACGCCCTGGGTCTGGACGGAGAGCACCGGCTGGACATCGTGCTGATGCAGCTGGTAAAGCTCACCCGGGGCGGCGAAGTGGTGCGTATGTCCAAGCGGACCGGCAAGGCCATCTCTCTGACAGACCTGCTGGACGAGATCCCCGTGGACGCGGCCCGGTATTTCTTCAACTCCCGGCCCGAGTCCCCGGTGGAGTTCGATCTGGAGCTGGCCGTCCGGCAGGACAGCGAGAACCCGGTGTACTATGTCCAGTACGCCCACGCCCGCATCTGCACCATGCTGGAAAACCTGGCCGCCGAGGGGCACCCGGTGCCCGCGCCGGAGGCCCTCCGGCCGGAGCTGCTGTCCACGGCGGAGGAGCGGGAGCTCATCAAGCAGCTGGCCGCCCTGCCCGAGGAGATCCGGCAGGCCGCCCGGGACTACGACCCCAGCCGGCTCAACCGCTTCGCCATGGAGCTGGCCGCCCGTTTCCACAAATTCTATACGGTCTGCCGCCTGAAAGGGGCCCAGGAGGAGCTGCTGCGCTCCCGGCTCCTGCTTGCGAACGCCACCCGGCAGGTGCTGGCCCTGGCGCTGAGCCTCATCGGCGTCTCCGCCCCGGAGAAGATGTAAGGCGCTTCAAAGTCGACACGCTCACCCCCCTCCGTGAAAATTCACGGAGGGGGGTTAATTTTTTCTCTTGACAAAGGAATATATCTGTGTTATTGTATTAATCACTTAATACAATAACACAGAAAAGGGGGCTGCCGGATGGAGTGGAAGATCCGAAACGATCTGCCCATCTATGCCCAGCTGGTGGACCAGATCAAGCTGGCCGTTGCCTCCGGGGCTTTTTCCCCGGGGGAGAGGCTGGCTTCGGTCCGGGACATGGCGGCGGAGGCGGGGGTGAACCCCAACACCATGCAGCGGGCGCTCCAGGAGCTGGAGCGGGAGGGCATCGTCTATTCCCAGCGCACCGCGGGCCGCTTTGTGACGGAGGATGCGGCGGTGATCGAGGAGGCGAAGAGGAGCCTGGCCCGGGAGCGGACCCGGAATTTCTTAGAGGCCATGGCCGCCCTGGGCTACAGCGGGGCGGAGCTGCTGGCGCTGCTGTCTGAAAACATGGAGGAGGAAGAACATGGACGCGATTCTTGAATGCCGGGCCCTGGGCAAGCGCTTCGGCGCCACGCAGGCCCTGGAAAATGTGAACATCCGCATCGAGCCGGGCCGGGTCGTGGGCCTGCTGGGTCCCAACGGCAGCGGCAAAACCACGCTGCTGAAGCTGGCCAACGGCCTGCTGAGCCCCAGCGAGGGGGAGATCCTGACCGCCGGGCAGAGGCCCGGGCCGGCGTCCAAGGCGCTGGTATCCTACCTGCCGGACCGGACTTTCCTGCCCGAGTGGATGGGGGTGCCCCAGCTGCTGCATTTTTACGGGGACTTTTACGCGGATTTTGACCGGGCCAAGGCGGAGGACATGCTCCGGCGGCTGGGCATCCCGGAGGGGCAGCAGATCAAGCACATGTCCAAGGGCACCCGGGAGAAGGTGCAGCTGATCTTGGTGATGAGCCGGGCGGCCAGGCTGTATCTGCTGGATGAGCCCATCGGCGGCGTGGACCCGGCCACCCGGGACTATATCCTGGACACCATCATCCGCAACTACAACCCGGAGGCGGCGGTGGTGATCTCCACCCATCTGATCGCCGACGTGGAGCAGGTGCTGGACGAGGTGGTGCTGATCCACGGCGGGCATGTGGTGCTCCAGTCCTCGGTGGACGACATCCGGGAGAAATACGGCAAGAGCGTGGACGGCTATTTCAGGGAGGTGTTCAGATGTTAGGCAAACTGTTGAAGCATGAGGCGATCGCCACCGGGCGGATCATGCTGCCGCTGCTGGGGGCGATGGTCCTGCTGGCCGGGATGGCCAACCTCTCCTATTTGGGCGTCCAGGCCACGGACAGCGGCCTGCTCCACACGCCGCTGTATTTTATCATCGGGCTGTTTTTCCTGGGCCTCTTCGCCGCGCTGGTGCTGACCGTGGTGCTGCTGATCCAGCGCTTTTACAAGAACCTGCTGAAGGACGAGGGCTATCTGATGTTCACCCTGCCCGTGAGCGTCCATGCCCTGGTGTGGGCAAAGCTGCTGGTGGCCTGCCTGTGGCTGCTGCTGTGCGCGCTTGTCTGTGCGCTGCTCTTCACGCTGACCCTGCTCCATCTGATGCACATCGATCTGGGGCTGTTTATAAGCCGCTTTCCCGCCGTATCGGACTTCTTTGACTGGATGTTCCGGGAGATGGGGGCCAGTATGGTGGACCGGATCCTCTTTTGGACAGAGTTTGCTCTGGCCGCCCTGCTGGGCCTGCTGAACGCGGGGCTGCTGTTTTACGCGGCCATGGCCATCGGCCAGTGCGCCGGGAAGAATAAGCTGCTGATGTCGGTGCTGGCCTTTCTGGGGCTGCGCTTTGTCAATCAGCTGGTGGTCTCCTTCTCCGCGGTGGCCGGGAGCCGGTGGCTCTGGGATGTGGGCTCGGTCCTGCTGGGAGATACGGCCCGGCTCCATGCCTTGGAGCTGATGATCGTGATCTCCAGCCTTTTGAAGGGCGCGGTGCTGTACGTGTTGACGGTCCTGCCCCTGCAAAAGAGGCTGAATTTAGAATAAAAAAACGTCCGGACTTTTGTCCGGACGTTTTTTTTATTACCGTATGTGCAGGGTGTAGGTCTCCAGCCGTTTGCGCAGGACAAAGTAGCCGAGGATGAGAATAACCGCCGTGAGGCCCAGGCTGACCGGATAGACCGCCATCAGCGTGGCATAGGTGGGGCTCCGGGGGAAGACCAGGCTGACCCACAAAATGCGGGTGCCGCAGATGAACACTAAAGCGCACAGGGCCGGGATCGTGCTCATGCCGAAGCCCCGCAGATAGCCGGAGAGCACCTCCACGAACACCGTGAAGATGTACGCCAGGAAAATAATGCGCAGGCGCGTCATGCCGAAGCGGATCACCGCCGGGTCCCGGTTAAACAGGGAGAGCAGGGAAGGCCCGAAACCCAGGATCAGCAGGGCGGAGGCGGCGTAAAACAACGCGCTGAAAGTCAGGCTGACCCACAGCGTGCGGCGGCACCGGTCCAGCTTGCCGGCCCCGCAGTTCTGGCCCACGATGGTGGTACAGGCCTGGCCGAAGGAGTTCATGATGCTGTAGCAGAAGGCCTCCAGGTTGGCCGCGGCCGAAGAGCCCGCCATGACCACCGTATTCAGGGAGTTAATAGAGGACTGGATACAGATATTGGACAGGGAAAACACCATCCCCTGGACCCCGGCGGGCAGACCGATGCGCAGGATGCGCCGCAGGCTGGCGGGGTCGATGCGCAGGGAGCGGAGGTCGATATGCACATCGCCCGTTCCCCGGCAGAGCAGAGCAAACAGCACGGCGGCGCTGACGGCGTTGGAGACCACCGTGGCCACGGCCACCCCGTCCACGGTCCGCTTCAGGCCCAGCACGAAGAACAGATTCAGCGCCACGTTCAAAAGGCCCGAGGAGGTCAGCACCAGCAGGGGCGTGCGGGTGTCTCCAGCGCTGCGGAAAATGGCCGCCTCAAAGTTATACAGCAGGACCACCGGCATCCCGGCCAAATAGATGCGCAGATACAGCGCCGACATGGGGAGCACTTCCTCCGGCACATCCATGACCGAGAGCAGCGGCAGCACCAGCAGCTGCCCGCCCAGCCCAATGACCAGCCCGCCCAGGACGGACAGCACCACCGAGGTCTGGATGGCCCGGCGGATATCCTCATGGTCGCCCAGGCCGATAAACTGGGCGATGAGCACGTTGGTGCCCAGGGAGATGCCCACAAAAAAGTTGACCAGCAGATTGACGATGGGGCTGTTGCTGCCCACCGCCGCCATGGCCGCCTTCGCCAGGTCCTCACCCCGGACAAAGCGGCCCACCACGGCCACATCCGCCGCGTTGAACAGCTGCTGCAGCATGGCCGTGGCCGCCAAAGGCAGCGCCAGCATCAAAAGCCGGTCCCAGATCTTTCCGTGCAGCATGTCAAGCTCATGCTGTGTACCTGTGCGTTTCATCGCTCCGCGTCACCGTTCTTTCCCAGATCATCCGCGCCGGGGACCTTCTCCCAAACGCCGGCCTATCATACTCTTTTTCCCCGCCGTTTTCAAGCGCCGTTTTCAACAAATTCAGAGCCCGGGGCCGGGCAGATTTTGTTTCACAAACGGGAGAAAAGATGGTATGATATATGTAAAAAAGCGGAGGCTCAGACGGAGGAAGGAGGAGCGCATATGGATGTACAGGCCCTCTATCGCAGCAAGCTCTGCACGCCGGAGGAGGCCGTCCGGCTGGTGAAGGACGGGGACTGGGTGGACTACAGCCAGGGCATGTCTTTCCCGGCGGCCCTGGACCGGGCCCTGGCCGCCCGCCGGGACCAGCTGCGTGACATCAAGGTCCGCAGCGCCATCTCTCTGGCGCCGGTGCAGGTGGTGGAGCAGGACCCGGAGGGGAAGACCTTCACCTATGTCCCCTGGCACTGTTCCGCCCAGGACCGGAAATATGTGGACAGGGGCCGGGCCTTCTATACGCCCATGCTCTTCCGGCACTGCGGGCGCTACTATGAGCGGGGCTACGCCAAGGTGGATGTGGCCATGGTCACCGTCGGCCCTATGGACCGGCACGGCTGCTTCAACTTCGGCCTGACCAACTGCGCCCAGCGGGAGGTCTTGGAGGCGGCGGAGCGGATCGTTTTGGAGGTCAACCCCCACATGCCCTATGTGGTGGGCCTGGAGGGGGACAGCATCCACGTGTCCCAGGTGGACCGGATCGTGGAAAACGACGCGCCCTTGGCCCACCCGGCGCCGGTCCGGGTCTCGGAGATCGACCGGCGGATCGCCGCCAACATCTTCCCCTATCTGCGGGACGGCATCACCCTCCAGCTGGGGATCGGCGGGATGCCCAACGCCCTGGGCAGCCTGATCGCCGAGTCTGATTTAAAGGATTTAGGGATGCACACGGAGCTGATGAGCGACGGGTATCTGACCCTGTATCAGGCGGGGAAGATTACCAACGCGAAAAAGGAGCTGTGGCGGGGCAAGGGGCTGTTCGGTATCTGCAGCGGCTCCCAGGAACTCTATGACCTGCTGGACCGGAACAGCGGCATCCTGTCCGCCCCCATGCGGACCGTCAACGACCCGGCGGTGATTCGGCAGTTTCAAAATTTTGTGTCCATCAACGGCTGCATCGCCTTCGACCTGTATGGGCAGGTCTGTTCCGAGACGGCGGGGCTGCGGCATATCAGCGGCACCGGCGGCCAGCTGGATTTTGTCACCGGGGCCTTTGAGGCCGAAAACGGCAAGGCGTTTTTGGCTGTGGCCTCCACCCACACGGATAAAAACGGCGTCCGCCGCTCCAATATCCTGCCCCGCTTCACCCAGGGGGACGTGATCACCACCCCCCGGGCCCAGGCCCCTTACCTGGTCACCGAGTACGGCGTGGCCAATCTCTCGGGCCTGGCCACCTGGCAGCGGGCGGAGGCCGTTATCGGCCTGGCCCACCCGGATTTCCGGGAGGGGCTGATCCGCGCCGCCGAAGAGCAGAAGATCTGGCGGCAGAGCAGC
Organism: uncultured Oscillospiraceae bacterium; assembly: GCA_947630375.1. GTDB lineage: Bacteria > Bacillota > Clostridia > Oscillospirales > Oscillospiraceae > Limivicinus. The sequence continues at coordinate 10,015 of CANRHH010000006.1, forward strand.
AAAAGATGACCGGCCAGCCGGGCCCTTGCATCTTTCGGAATTTGTGGTATAATAGCCGCAAAACGGCTATTATAGATTTTATGCCGTTTTTCTCGCCGCTTGCGCGGCAACCGAAAAACATGGCGAAATGATACCAGAGCCGCGAGAAGCGGCGCTGGTATAATAGCCGCGCCGCGCGGCGGCAGGCAAGCTGCCGGCACGCGCTAACTTTCGCTTCTGTAAGAAGGGAACTGGCATGAGCAACACGATCAATCAGGAATTGTTCCGCTTTATAAAAGAGAGCCCCACCGCCTGGCACACCGCGGAGAGCGTGGCCTGCCGGCTGCGGGAGGCGGGCTTTACCGAGCTGCACGAGAGCGAGGAATGGAAGATCGAGGCCCCGGGGAGGTACTTTGTGCGCCGGGGCGGCTCCTCCCTGATCGCCCTGCGTGTCCCCGGCCCCCATTTCAACGGCTTTATGATCATGGCCGGGCACGGGGACTCTCCCTGCTTTAAGATCAAGAACCTGGACACGGTACCCACAGTGGAGATCTATACCCGCCTGAACACCGAGCGCTACGGAGGGATGCTCCTGGCCTCCTGGATGGACCGGCCCCTTTCCGCCGCCGGGCGGCTGGTGCTCCGCCAGGGGGACCGGATCGTCACCAAGCTGGTGAACGTGGACCGGGACCTGCTGCTGATCCCCAACCTGGCCATCCACATGAACCGGGGCATCAACGACGGGAAGAGCTACGACCTGAACATCGACATGCAGCCCCTGTTCGGCGGCCGGGACGCGGCGGACGGCCTGCGTGGCATCGTGGCCCAGGCGGCCGGGGTCCGGCCGGAGGACATTCTGGATACGGACCTGTTCATGTACCCCCGCACCCCGGGGACCCAGTGGGGCGCGGCGGAGGAGTTCATCTCCGCCCCCCGGCTGGACGATCTCCAGTGCGTTTTCGCCGGGCTCACCGGTTTCCTCCGGGCCCGGGACGGGGACAGCACCGGGGTCCTGTGCGTGTTTGACAACGAGGAAGTGGGCAGCATGACCAAGCAGGGGGCCGGGTCCGGCTTCCTGAAGGATGTGCTGCTGCGCCTCAGCGGCGCGCTGGGCCGCAGCACCGAGGAGCGGCGGCGGGGCATGGCCTCCACGCTGCTGGTGTCCATGGACAACGCCCACGCCGTCCACCCCAACCACCCGGAGTATGCCGACCGGCGGGACCGGCCGGAGATGAACAAGGGCGTGGTGGTCAAGTACAACGCCGTCCAGCGCTACGCCACCGACGCGGTCTCCGGGGCGCTGTTTATGGAGGTGTGCCGCCGGGCGGGGGTCCCCATCCAGCGCTATACCAACCGGGCCGACCTCCAGGGCGGCACCACCCTGGGGGCCATCATCGCCTCCCACATGGCGGTGGACACAGTGGACGTGGGCCTGGCCCAGCTGGCCATGCACTCGGCCTATGAGACCGCCGGCGCCCGGGATACGGACTACATGGCCCGGGCGGCGGAGGAATACTTCTCCTCCAGCTTCCGGCGGGATCCGTCGGGGATGCGGATCTAAGGAGCTTTTAAGGACTCGCGGCTTGATTTAGGCGCTGTTTTTCGCTATCATAAAAGTGCGGAGGGTAAAAAATGAGGATGCCGGCCTGTTTCAGGAGAATACTGGTAGCGCTTTTCTGCCTGCTGCTGCTCCTCCCCGCCGCGCCGGCGGCCTGGGCGGAGGAGAACGATCCCCGGGCTGAGCGGGGCGAGCTGAGCGTGGTGGACCCGGAGGAGCTCCAGGCCATCACGGACGGGCTCATAGAGGAGCTGCAGCTGAAGGCGGAGAACATCAGCGTGGGCTACTGCTACACGCCCACCGGCGAGACCTGGTATTACAACGAGGATGCCTGGTATTACAGCGCCAGCCTCTATAAGGTGCCGCTGATGATGCTGTACGCAGAGATGGAGCACAACGGGGAGCTGACCCAGGACAGCAAGATCCGGGGCCTGACCCTGTCCTACGCGGAGGAGGCCATTCTGGTCTACTCCAACAACGACTATGCCCATGTCATGATGGACAACCTGGGCGGAGACCGGACCTGCCGGGAGATGTACCAGCAGTATTCCACCATGCAGCCGGAGGACTATGTCTCCAACTACTATGACTACAGCTATTTTACCGTCCGCTTCATGACGGATGTGCTGAAGACCCTGTACTATGAAAACGAGCGCTTTCCCAACATCGTGGAGAGCCTGAAACAGGCCCAGCCGGGGCACTATTTCAAGTTGGGGGACTCCATGGGCTATGAGATCGCCCAGAAGTACGGCAGCTACAAGGAGGCCACCGGCAACGATTATAACCACGCCAGCGGCATCGTCTATTCCCCCAACCCCTTCCTGATCACGGTGATGACCAAGAACACCGGCATGATCGAGAACCTGGTCTACAACTTTGAACAGAAGCTGCTGGAATATACCCTTCAGCTGGACGGGCGGCTGGAGCAGGCCCAGGCGGACTATGAGGCGGCCCAGCAGGCCCAGGCGGAGCAGCAGCGGCAGGCGGAAGAGGAGGCCCGGCGGCAGGCCCAGGCAGAGCTGGAGGCCGCCCAGGCCAGCCCCAGTCCCAGCCCTGTGCCGGAGGTCACGCCGGCCCCGGCAGAGGAGCAGGCGCCCTCCGTGGCTCCGGTGCTGATCGGCGCGGCCGGGGCGGTGCTGCTGCTGGCTGCGGCGGCGGTGGCGCTGGCGCTGCGGGGAAAGAGGCGCCGCCGGAACGCGGCGCGACCCCGGCGGACAGAGCAGAAGAGAAGGGGCGGCTATACGCCCCGGCATTAAACGGATCGGTGGGATCAAGGATATGAAGAGAGCGCTGTGTATCGTTCTGGCCCTGTGCGCGCTGCTGTGCTGCGCCGCCTGCGGTGGCCGGGGCTATGGGGTGCGGGTGGTGCAGACCTTGGTGGAGCAGGATTACTCCCTGGCTTTCCGCACCGGCGACCCCCAGGCCATCTACGTGGTGGCCGCCCTGGAACAGCTCAGCTACGAGGGCAAGGTCAACGAGTTGTCCAGCAAATGGTTCGGCAGCCGGGCGGTGGACTTCAACAGCACCGCCGACGCGCTGGAGCGCACCGGGATGCCCGAGCCCCGGGAGTTTATCATCGGGGTGGATATCAATTCCTTCCCCATGGTCTATCTGTCCAACGGGGAATACTGGGGCTTTGACGTGGAGCTGGCCACGGCGGTCTGCGAGCGCCTGGGCTGGACGCTGAAAATGCAGCCCATCGAGAAGGAAAACGTGTATATCGAGCTCTCCTCCGGCAACATCGACTGCGCCTGGGGCGGCATCGCCCTGGACCCGGAAGAGGTCAACACGGGCCTGTATCTGGAGTACGGCCCCTATCTGCACAACAATATCGTGGTGGCCACCCGCGCCGGCAGCTGGGTCTGGAACAAGCTGATGCTCACGGGCAAGGTGATGACCATGCCCTCCACCACCGAGGCCCTGGCCGCGCTGAACTCCGACGCGAAGCTCTCCAAGCGCCTGGACCAGATCACCCGTCTGGCGGGCGGGACCGCCGAGTGCTTTGAGTATCTGTACTCCGGCCGCTGCGACGCCATCCTGACCGACTCCACGGCCGTAGATTACTACAACTGCCACTAAAGGCAAAAAGACCTCCGGCAGCCGCCGGAGATCTTTTTGCCTTTATATCCCCTTTTCCCGGCAATAGTCCCGGAAAAGGGCGTTTTTTTTGTCTTTTTCCGACATCAGCAGCGCCGCGCCGGGGTCCGGCCAGGCGATGGCCAGGTCCGGATCGTTCCAGAGCAGGCCGCCCTCGTCCTCCGGGTGGTAGAAGTCCGTGGCCTTGTAGCAGATCTCCGCCCGGTCGCTGAGCACCAGAAAGCCGTGGGCAAAGCCGGGGGGGATGTAAAACTGCTTCCGGTTTTCCGCGCTCAGGATCTCCCCCTGCCAGCGGCCGAAGCAGGCCGAGCCGGGCCGCAGATCCACCGCCACATCGTATACCGCGCCGGAGACCGCCCGCACCAGCTTGCCCTGGGGGTACTTTTTCTGAAAGTGCAGGCCCCGGAGCACGCCCCGGACGGACATGGACTGGTTGTCCTGGACGAAAAGCAGGTCCAGCCCCTCCTCCAGCAGCTCCCGCTGGTTGTAGGTCTCCATAAAATAGCCCCGGCTGTCCCCGTGCAGGGTGGGCTCCAGCACAAAAAGCCCCGGAATGGCCGTGGGCGTCACCTTGATTTGCCCCATGCTCACAGCCCTCCCTGTTCTTCGCCTGCCGGCAGCAGGGCCAGATACCGGTCCAAAGCGTCCTGCCAGGAGGGCAGGGGCGCAAAGCCCGCCTCTTTCAGCTTGCCCGTGTCCAGGCGGCTGTTGGCGGGCCGCCGGGCCAGGGCGCGGCCGTAGGCCGCCGTGGACACCGGGACCACCTCGGTCTCCAGCCCCGCCCGGCGGAAGATCTCCTCCGCAAAGGCCGCCCAGGAGAGAAAGCCCCCCTCGTTGGCGGCGTGATAGCAGCCGAAGCGCTCGGTCTCGATCAGATCTGCCAGCAGCCGGGCCAGGTCCGGCGCGTAGGTGGGGGTGCCGATCTGGTCCTCCACCACCCGGACGGACTTCCGCACCGCCCCCTGCCGGAGCATGGTGCGGACAAAATTTCCGCCGTTGGGCCCGTAGAGCCAGGAGGTGCGGACCAGGAAGAACCGCTCGGTCTGCCGCCGCAGGGCCTGTTCTCCCGCCAGCTTGCTCTGCCCGTACACGTTCAGGGGTCGGGGCAGGTCCAGGTCCGGGTGCCAGGGGCGCTCTCCCCGGCCGTCAAACACATAGTCGGTGCTCACATACAGCAGCTTGCTGCCCAGGGCGGCGCAGGCCCCGGCCAGGGCCTCGGTGCCCCCGGCGTTGACGGCAAACACCAGCTCCCGGTTCTCCGGCAGCTCCGCCGCGTCCACCGCCGTCCAGGCGCCGCAGTGGATCACCGCCTCCGGCCGGAAGATCTCCAGGGTCCGCCGGATCTGCTCCGGGCGGCGCAGGTCCATGGGCAGATAGGGGCAGGCGGGCAGCGGCTCCTCTCCCCGGGGCTGGAGGGAGCTGCCGCTGCCGGCGGCCTCCTGCCCCCGGCTCAGCAGCTCCCGCAGCACGGCGTAGCCCAGCTGGCCGTTGACGCCTGTAACAAGAACTCTCATACGGTCTCCTCCGTTTTGCCCGCTTCCTCCCGGGCCTCCTGGGCCCAGAGCTCCGGCGGGCCGTAGAAATCCAGCAGCAGCGAGGCAAATTTCCGGTAGACCCCGTGCTTGGCCGGGGCCTGGACGATGTTCATGCCCGGGTTGTGGTTGGCCTCGATGAGCTCCAGCCGGCCGCCGGGGAGGATGGCCACATCCCAGCCCACCACGTGCAGGCAGGGGAGGGTCCGGCTGGCCCGGCGGCAGAGCTCCACGATCTCCGGCCAGCAGGGGATCTCTTGGCCCTTGAAGGGCATCCCCGTCATGGGGTGGACCGGGTAGACATTGCCGCACTCGTCCAGCCCGTCGGTAAAGATCCGGCCGGTAGCCGGGTCGATCTCACAGAAGATGCCGCCGCCGTGGGCGTTGTCCACATGCAGGCCGTGGTTGCCCACCCGGAGCCCGGCCCCAAAGACGGTGAAGCGCTCCCCCCGGCTGAAGGTGATGACCCGGACGGTGTTCAGAGAGTCCGGATGGTATACGGCCAGGCGGGGGTCGGACCGGAGAAACTCCTCCGCCAGCAGGCCCTCTCCGGCCAGCTGCCGGAACAGCGGCTCCGGATCCTCCCCCAACTCCCCGGCGTCCAGCTTGCGAAACCCGATGCCCCAGCTGGACAGGGGCGGCTTGAGGGCCACAGAGCCGTGTTTGCGCACAAAGGCGGCAAATTCCTCCGCCGTGGTCTCTGGCAGATACAGCCAGTCCCGGCTGACAAAGGGGGCGAAGGTCTTTAAAAAGAGGACCTTGTCCTTACAATAGGGCTCCTCGGCGGCGTTGTAGGGCCGCATCAGCAATGTGGCCTCCGTGTCGGTCAGGTACTCCCTGCGCTGCGCCGGACTCAGCCGGTAAAAGGCGAAGATCATATATTCGGACAGGGACACCCGTTTCTCCGGGTTCTCCCGCCGGACCTTCAGATAGTCAAAGAACAGCTGCCGGGCGGTAAAGCCCTCCGGCAGAGGGTCCACCCCCCGGATATAGGTCCGGAAACGGCGGCGCAGCCGGGGATAGACCCGGATGCTCTGGACCAGCATATTGTCAAACAGTTTCATGCTCATAGCTTCTGTCCCATACACTCCTCTAACAGCGGCCGCTTGCCCACCCGGTCGAACTGGATGATGTTGCCCCCGGGCCAGCTCACGTTGCCCTCGATCAGCTCCGGCCCCTCCGGCCGGACAGCCACGTCCCAGCCCACATAGCCTAAGCTGGGCACCCGGTCCATGGCCTGGCGGACCAGCCCGGTCACCTGGGGCCAGAAGGGCACCTGAAAGCCCGGCATAAAGATCAGGGAGCCGGGGTGGTGCACATACTCGTTCAGATCCCGGTTGTTCCGCCCCGGGCCGGAGACCCGGCCGGTCTCCAGGTCCAGGGGATAGGCCAGCCCCCCGGCGTGAAAATTGTCCGACACCGCGCACCCCGTGCCGCACTTGAGGCAGGCCCCGATGAGCCGGACCCGGCCCGCCCGGTCCCGGGCGGCGTTGATACGCACCGAGTTGAGGCTGGAGGCGTTCACCGCGGCCAGGGCCGGGTGCTGGGGGATACAGGCCTCCAGCAGAAGCTGCTCCTCCCGGCAGCGGCGGTACAGGGCCTCCCAGGCCCGGCCGGCGTGCTCCAGCTTCTCGATGCCCCGGCCCTGCAGGCCCTGGGCGGGCTTGAGGATCAGCACCGGGTTTCGGGCCAGAAAAGCGCGAAAGACCTCCGGCTCGCAGTCCGGCGCGTAGAGAAAGTCCCGGAGCACCAGGCCGGCAAAGGCCCGGTCAAAGAGCTCCTTCCGGGCGAGCAGCCGCCGCTCCTCCGGCAGCGCGGCCCGGTTCAGGACCCGGTCGGCGGCTTTGGAGCGGCCGGAGGTGAGATAGCGCTGCCGCTCCCGCTCCGGCAGAGCGAAAAAGCGCAGCACAAAATAATTTTCCGCCGAGGCCCCGTGCCGGAAACCGCAGGCGGCAGCGTCCAGAAAATACAGCAGAGGGCTGCCGCCGCGGATGGCGGCCAGGGTCCGGCTCATGGCGGCGATTTTTTTCGCTGCGGTCCACTGGGACATGGGCTCACCGCCTTTCAGAGAGAACACAGCTCGCCGAACATCCGGTCTGTCTCCGGCAGGCGGCGCTTGTCCATGGCGTAGTTGGGGGTAAAGGTCATCTCCCCGAAGCGGACCTGCCCCTTTATCAGGTACAGATCCACCCGCACAAAGGGAAAGCCCGCGCTGAGGATCTCGGCGGCCTGAAAGGCCTCCTCCAGCCCGGCCGGCTTTTCCGGGGCGAAGTCCGCCGGGGCGGCCTGGGAGTCCGGGTTGATGCGCAGAAGGCGAAAGGCCCGGTCAAAGAAATAGAACTTGGGCCAGCCCTCTTCCCGGCCCTGGCAGAGCATGACGCAGTGGGCCCGGCCGTTAAAACAGTAAAATTTATAGTCCTCGGGGGGTATGCCGGCCTCGCCGATGTACTCCTCCACTAAGATCTTCTTCTCCATGTGCCGGTACTGGAGCTCGGAATAGTAGGCCCAGAAGGGCGCCCGGCCCCAGCGGGCAAACTGCCGCCGGACCTGCTTTTCGTCCAGAGCGGCCTTGTCCGCGCACAGCAGATTGAAGCCCGCGCCGAAGTTCCACTTCATGGCAAAGCGCTCCGGCAGGGCGGCCCAGTCGATTTCCGCGGCGCTGTCATACACGGCGTAGAGCCTGTTGAGGGTGTACCCCAAACCCCGGTCCCGGACAAAGTCCCGGACCCGGAGCTTGTCCGCGCACTGGCGGACCAGGGGGTCGGCGCCGTAGCGCTCCAGCTTCAGCTTCAGCAGCTTCTCGTTGAGCCCGGCCGGGTGCTCCAGGTCCGGAAAGCGGCCGAACTTCGCCCGGTACAGCAGCCGGGTGTTCAGCCGGGGGGACAGATAAGACAGCCCGGTGAAAAAGGCCCGGGAGAGCTGCCTGGTTTTCTTTTTCTCCATGGCGCGCCTCTCACAGCCCGGAGCCGGTCAGGCTCCGCGCCCCGGCGGGGACCGGGGGCTCCTCCGCCGCCTGCCGGGAGAGGATCAGCTCCTCCGCCGCCAGCAGAGACTGCTCCAGGCAGTCCATGACGAACTTGGAGTGCCTGACGATGGAGCGAAACTCCGTCTTGGTGGCCATGTGCTGGTAGTGGAGGATCTGCAGGGAGGGCTCATAGAGCACCCGGCACCCCTCCTGGCGGCAGAGCCAGTCCAGGATCTCCATCTCGTAGTACATAAAGGTCTTGGGGTAGAAGGGCTCCGGGTGCCGGGCCAGATAGGGCCGGGAAAAGACCACGCAGGCCCCGTGGAGCACCGGCCCCTCCATGGGCCGGGTGGAGTCGATATGCTGCTTGGCCCGGCGGCGGCGGATCAGCTGCCGCCAGATGGCCGGGCTGTTTTTCTCCCCGCTGCTGAGCAGCAGCAGGATGGGGTTCTGGCTGCGCCGGACATAGGCCAGCTTTTTCCGCACCGAGTCCAGGGTGCAGCCGTGCAGGCTCTTGGGGTTCTGGTGGATGCCGGAAAAAACAGAGATAATATCCGGCCCCAGCAGATCAAAGGGGCGGCGGGCGTAGATCTCCTCCAGCCGGGGGATGAAATCCTTCTGCCGGAACTCCACATCGTTGTTCACGGCCACCACAAAGTCCGGCTCCAGCTCCTCCCAGGCGGCGCGGATGCCCAGGTTGTTGCCCCGGGCAAAGCCCGTGTTCTCCGGGCTGAGGATCACGCGCACCAGAGGATCGTCCCGGTATTTGCGCGCCAGTTCCTTGCCGGTGCCGTCGGGCGAGGCGGCGTCTACCAGGATCATGCGTTTTTCTCCGTCCAGGGCCCGGATGCTCTCCACGCACTGGATGGTGGCCTGGATGGCCCGGTAGTGGAGAATGACAAAGGCGGTCATAAGCGCGCCTCCTTGTTTTCTTGAACTTTTTACAAAAGCGGTTTCGTGGCCGGTCATTTAGCCCGCAGCCGGCAGGAGAGGGCATAGGCCAGGTCGTACCACTTCCGGCTGAGCCGGAAGCTCTTCATAAAATGCGCCGCCGCCTGGCGGGGCTGGGTCTGCCGGATGCGCAGGCCCATGCGCCGGTTCATCACCGCGTCGGCGGCGGGGCAGGCGGCGTAGAGAGCCGCGTGCTTTTCGTACAGGTGCACCAGCGCCGGGTAGGACTTCACGGCGGCGGAGATGCTGTCCCCGCCTACGGCGGAGTCCGCCAGGGCCTGGGGCAGGTAGGCCAGGCGGAAATTCGCGGCGGCCCGGATGCCAAAGTCCCAGTCCTGGTAGCGGCGGAAGCTCTCGTCAAAGCGCAGCGCCTCCCAGACCAAACGCTTCATGAGCATGGTCTGAGTGGAGGCCCGGTTTTCGGCCAGGAAATCCGCCAGGGCGCTGTCCGGGTGGAAGCCGTGGACCGGGTAATAGAAGGGCTCTCCCTGCTCCGGGATCCGGCGCATCCCACAAAAGACCAGGTCCGCCCCGGTCTCCTTCAGAAAGTCCAGCTGCTTTTCCAGCTTCTCGGGGCGCCAGGTGTCGTCGCTGTCCTGGAAGGCCAGGTAGGCCCCCCGGGCCCGCTCCGCCCCGTAGTTCCGGGCATAGCAGGCGCCCCGGTTGGGCGTATAGCGCAGGTAGCGCAGGCGGGGGTCCCGAAGTTCTTCAAAGAGGGCGGGGGTGCCGTCCTCGGAGCCGTCGTCCACCACCAAGACCTCTATGTTCCGATAGGTCTGGCCCAGTACGCTCTCCAGACAAGCCGGGAGCCGGTCCGCCCGGTTGTAGCTGGGGATGACGACGGAGATCAGCTCCTGCCGCTCCGTCATGGCCGTTCCAGCAGCGCCCGGGGGAAGCTCTCCCGCAGCAGGCGCTTTTTCTCCTCCACCGTGTCCGGGTCGATCGCGTACCGCGTCCGGATCTCCTCCACCGTGGGGGCGGGGGAAAGGCGCAGGTCCCAGGGCCGGTGGGCCGCGCCGTAGGCGGAATAATAATCGTCAAATTTAAAGCCGTCCCCCAACAGCCGGTCGCCAAAGACCAGGTGCAGATTGGGGATATGGAAGCTGTCGGCCACGATGAGGCCGTGCAGGCTGCTGGAGAGGATGGTCCGGCACCGGGCGATCTGCTCCACCACCGAGAGCGGGTCCTCCCGCACGTCGATGAAAACGGCGTTTTCGTAGCGCCGGAGCAGCGCCTCTGCCGCCGGGTCCTTCAGGTCGCACAGGTGGGGCACGATGCCCACCTCCCAGCGCTTTTCCGGCGCGGCCTCCAGCAGGGCGGAGGCCAGGATGCCCCCGTCTCCGGTGGGGATGTCCAGCCGGCGGCCGGTCATTTTCTCTGCCGCCCGGCGGGTCAGCTCTCCCCGCAGGGCGCAAAATTCCATCCCCCGCTTGAAAAAGCGGCCCTGACAGTCGGCATAGTGGATGAAACCGGTGCCCCACACATAGACCCGGGGATGGGTAAAGCCGTTGACCAGCTGCCGGGCGCGCATCAGCGGGCCGCCGTGGTAACAGAACTGGCCCAGGCCGCTGCCGATGGCGCTCAGCTCCCCGGTGAGGAAGGGGTGCCGCTCCGACTCCAGGCCGAAGCAGCGCCGGAGGATCAGGGGGTTGAGCAGGTCGCCCATGTTGTTGAGCTTGGCGTAATAGAGCTTGACAGGCGTTTTTTCCATAGCGATCGTTTACAGGCTCCCCACCGCCTGCCTGTAGGGCAGGGCGTAGAAGAACACGAAGAACAGCCCCACGGCGATGCCGAAGAGCAGATATATGAGCCACATCCGCCGGTCCCGGCGGCATGCGGCCTCGTCCAGGGCCGAGGCGGGGGGCACGAACAGGGCGCGCCGCTTCTCCTCTCCCTCGGGGGTGACCTTCCAGAGCAGGGAGCCGGTCACGGCCCCGGCCAGGCTGGAGACGATGCCCACAAAGAAGGAGTCCGCCCACACGGGAGGCGTGATGCCGGCCGCCGCGTAGGCGATCTTGGACCCGGCGCAGCCCACAAAGCCCAGGATCATGCTCAGCAGGGCCCCGGCCCGGCTGAGTTTTTTGCTCCAGATGCTGCCGAAGGCCACCACGCTCCAGGAGCTGGCGATCACGGTGCCGCCGAAATACATGATGACGAAGATCTGGGGCGGGTTAAAATAGGCCAGGACCAGGATCACCAGCCCCGCCAGCAGCATGGCCAGCCGGGAGCGGCCCAGCTTCTTCCGGTCGTCCCCGCCGGAGACGGGGAACACGTCGTTCACGGCGGAAAAGCCGATGAGGGACAGAAAGGTGGAGGCGGAGGAGATGCCCGCCGCGGCGATGCCCGAGAGCATCACGATGCCCACAAAGGTGGGCAGCACGTGGGTGGCCGCCCAGAGCACGGCCTTGCTGCCCTCTAAACCGGGGTCAAGCACCCGGATGAAGGCGGCGGTGAAGTACAGCGCGGTGGTGACCCCCATCACGCCGATGGAGGACCAGACCGAGGAGCGCAGCACCACGTGCTCGTCCCGGGCCATCAGGTAGCGGCTGGTCTGCCAGGGGCTCACGGACACCACCAGGGCCCAGACTACCCCGTAGGTCAGCGCCCAGAGCAGGTTGCTCAGCCCGTCCGGGTACAGATAGCCGGACCAGCCCGCCCAGGACAGCATCCCCGGCAGCTCCTGCTGGGTGGCCAGGGCGGCGATGCCGCTGAACCAGCCGCCGGCAGCCCGGACGATATAGGGGACCGCCGCCAAGGAGGCGGCTAAGAAGATCAGAAACATCACCGTGTCCGTCAGCAGGACGCCGGGGGACCCGGAGTAGATGGTGAAGGCGGTAAAAGTGAGCCAGACCAGGACGGTGCACAGGGAGTAATCCAGGCCGGTGACGCTGCTGATAAGGGTGGAGACCCCCTGGATGGCCGACAGCAGATAGGCGCTGACGGAGACGATCAAAATCAGGGAGGCCGCCCGGCGCAGCCCCAGAGAGCCGAAGCGCTCGCCGAAATATTCCGGCAGGGTGGAGGCCCGGCTCCGGCGGATGTAGCGGCCGAAGAAACCGGCTCCGTAGATATAGCCGGTGGCCTGGAGGATGCCCACGATGACGATGCCCATGAAGAAGCCGGAATAGACTTCCCCGGTGTCCCCCAAGAAGGCCCCGGTGGACAGAAAGGAGGCGATCAGGGAACCCACCACCAACAGGGTGGGGGCCCGGCGGCCGGCCACATAGTAATCGTCCGTGTCCTTGACCCGGCGGCCGGCCCAGATGCCGATGAGGAAGAAGGCCACCAGGGACAGCAGCAGGCCCAGCAGGTAGATGTTCATTTTTTGCGCTCCTTCCCGCCGGAGCAGACCGCCCGGTAGACCAGGGCGGTGACGGCGATCCAGAGGCCGAAGAAGACAGAGAGCGCAAGTTCCATCTTTATGCCTCCTTCCGGCAAAATCAGTCGAAGATCTTTTGGCAGCAGCCTCCCGGTATCTTACCGCAGCTTCAGCAGCACTTTTTTATAGTGGGCCTGGGAGAAGGGCATCCCCGTCATGCCCTCGGTAAAGAGGGGTTGATAGCCGTAGCCGTCCGTCACCCAGCCGAAGCCCCGGTATTGGGCGGTGTTGAAGCCGGGGATGGTGTTGGCCTCGATGAGCAGAGGGCCCCGCTCGGTGAGGGCCACGTCCCAGCCCACGTTGGAGATCTTCTCCGCCAGGGGCACCGCCCGGCTCAGCATGGCCAGGGTCTCCTCCCAGAAGGGGATCCGGGCCCCTTTGAACACCGCGCCGGTGACCGGGTGGGCGGCGTAGTCCACCACGTTGTTCTGGTCCACCGCGTCCGTCAAAACGACGCCGCTGCGGATGTCCACCATGGCGGTAAGCGCGTCCTGGGAGCCGTTGGAGATGTCCTGCAGGTCCGCCACGGTGAGCACCGGGGCGAAGAGATAGGCCCCGGCGGGGGAGCACACGGAATAAAAGCGGAGGATGTTCACCGCCTGGGGGTTGAAGGCGGCCATGGCCGGGTGCTGCCGGATATAGGGCTCGGCCACGCCGGCGCCCAGCTGGCGCTTGTAGTCCAGGGCGGCCTCCATGCCGCCGGGCAGACCCAGGTCAAAGACCCGCACGCCCTTCCCCTGGCCCTTGCAGCCGGGCTTGAGCACCACCCGGCCGTCCTCCCCGGCCAGCCGGGCCAGCTCCCCGGGCCCCGCCTCCTCCAGGCGCAGGCATTCCCGGCCGGTAAACTCCCGGAAGACCCGGGAGAAGATGAATTTGTTCATCAGCATGCTGATATAGCGCCGGTCGGTAAAGGTCTTGCGAAACTCCGCCCGGGTCCACAGGGTGGAGACGCTGCGCTTCTGGCTTTCGCTCAGGGCGTAGCAGCCGGTCCACTCGTACTCATCCAGGGAGATGTGGCTGTATTTTTTGACAGAGAGAATGTCCCGCTCCAGCCAGCGCGCGTCCAGGCCGGTCCGGCCGGCCAGCTCCCGGGCAAAATCCCGGATGTAGAGCCGGGCGGCGACAGGGTTGGGAAGGGATTTGGGCTGTTTGTCTCTCATGGGGCATCCTCCCGGTTTTTATACGGATTTTCTTTAAAAATAGGATCACATTTTGGATATGAGCTCTTCCAGCTCCCACCGGCGGCCGGTCCGGGTGGCGATCTGCATCCCGCCCATCTGGGCGGTGCAGTTGGCCTCCACCATGCACCAGCCTCTCTCCCGGCTCCAGGCCAGGTCCCAGCCGCAGTAGTGGTTCCCGGGGACGGCCAAGGCCGCCTCCTTCACCATGGCCACCGCCTCCTCCCAGTGGGGGATGGCAAAGCCCCGGAAGGCCACGCCGCTGTCCGGATGGACGGCATAGCGGCCGCCTTTTTTGTCCGCCCCGTCGGAGCAGACCAGGCCGGTGTCCGGGTCGATCAGGGCGGTGATGCCGCCGGCGCTGAAATTATCGACCACGCTGCTGCCCAGACCCACCCGGAGCGTGGGGTGGAACAGCCGGACCTCCGGCTCCCCGTTCTCCCCCCGGATGACGGCGGTGGGCACGCGCAGGGTGTTCACCGAGCCGCTGTGGATCGCCGCCATCTCGCTTCCCTGGTCGATGAGCTCCTCCAGCACGGCCCCCTTCTCCCGGTAGGCCTCTACGGCCTGGGCGGCGGAGGCGTAGTTCCGGGCGCTGTCCAGATGGACGCCCCGGCCGAAGGCGGCGTAAATGGGCTTGACGATATAGTCCGGGTGCTTTTCGGCAAAGGCCCGGTAGCTCTCCTCCAGGCTGCCTCCGGCGGGAGCCTTGGCCCGTATGCATATCATATCACGTTTAAACAAATTCTGAAAGTATTTATAAGTAAGAAATTTATTTTCCAGCAAATTTGTGTTCTTAGGGTCGTTCATGCGGGGATAAAAGCTCATGCGGATGCCCTCGGTGATGAAGGAGGAGCGGTAGGCCGCGTCCCGCCCCTCATAGCCGAAGAGGAAATATTCGTTGTAATAGGAGCCGTATTTAAAGAGAGAGCGGATCATGTCCCGGCGCAGGGACCGGACATAATGCCGGTCGGCCAGTAGCTCCGGACTCTTGAAGGCGCGTATGATATCGTCGATCTGACGGCGCTTGCGGTGGTAGTAGTAGGCTTTGCGGTACCAGGTCTTAAAGCGGATCTTTTTATAGATCTTTCTTCTAAGCTCGTGGAGCATGGCGATCCCTCCCCGGCCTTGCGGCGGTTTTCACGGCCTTTCGACCGCGGATAAACAGTAGAAAGGCCGCCATGCCACGAGAGGGCATGGCGGCTTTTGACAGATAACAGCGGTTTTATTTCTTGACGACTTTCTTTTTCTTGGGCCGGAACATGTTGATGCTGATCCGGTGGGTCTTGTCCCGCTGGAAGGACTCCTCGTAGATCCGCAGGTAGCCGGTCTCCATGATGAGCCACTCGCCGTCCACCTTCACATACTTGTCGGTGTAGATGGCGGAACCCTGGATCTGGGTGCCCTCATAGGGGTTGCCCTCGGCGAAGATCAGGTTGTCCTGGAGGTACCATTTGCCGACAGCCTCAGTGTCGCTGACGATGGTGATCTCCGGGTTGTGGCCCTGGTGCAGGGTGATCTCCGTGGGAGGCTGGACCTCCTTGAAGTAGTCGGTGATCTCCTTGGGGCCGTGGAACACCAGCTTGCCGTTGGAGTAGGAGGTGGAGATGTCAGGGTGCATGGTCTTCTCCAGCGCGTCCCAATCCTTGGTGTCCAGCGCGCGGAAGTAGCGGCTCTTGAGGACCTTGATGGCCTCGATATCCTTCATTTTCTGGACTTCTTTTTCAAGCGCTTCCAGCCGTTCTTCAACAGTCATGATAAATCGTCCTTTCTACAAGATGTGTGGATCCGGTGGCGGTCAGATGGCGGTGCCGACCTCGTAGGCCTCGCGGGTGGCGTCGATGCCCATGCGGACTTCCTTGGCGTCGCCGATCACGTCGCAGGGGACGCCCAGCTCCGCGCACTTGGCGGTGAGGGCCTCGGTGGGACGGGAGGTGATGCCGATGGCGATGACCAGGCTGTCAAAATGCCGGGTCTTGGTGGAGGTCTTCTTGAACTTGTCGGTGAACTTGTAGGTGACCTCGTGGTCGCCGATGGAGAGGATGTTGGACTTGTTGCTGCGCTTGATCTGGTCGGGGGTGTATTCCAGGTTCAGGAACATGTTGCGCAGCATCCCGGTGCCGTTGCCCACGCGGACCTTGTCCATCACGCGCACGTCG
This sequence comes from uncultured Oscillospiraceae bacterium, assembly GCA_947630375.1. Lineage (GTDB taxonomy): Bacteria > Bacillota > Clostridia > Oscillospirales > Oscillospiraceae > Limivicinus. The sequence goes on from CANRHH010000006.1 coordinate 25,813, forward strand.
CAGCCCTTCTCATACAGGAACTGGGCCACTTCGATGCCGTCTCCGCCGCCGCCCAGGATCAGGGTCTCCCCATGGGCCACAGCCTTGCCGGAGAGGATATCGTCCACCGAGAAGATGTCCGCCCCGTCGATGCCGGGGATGTCGGGCGCTTTGTACTCGGCGCCGATGGCCACGATCACATGGTCGGGCTTCACTTCGGCGATCATCTCGGGCGTCACAGTGACGCCGGTCTTGATCTCGATGCCCATGCGCTCGCACTCCTTGGCCTCCCACAGGGCCGCCTCGGTGAAGCCCTGCTTCTTGGGGGCCTTGCCGGCCAGGATGAAGCGGCCGCCCAGATGGTCGGAGGCTTCGTAAATGGTGGGATTGTGGCCCCGGGCCTTCAGGAACTCGGCCGCCATCATGCCGCCCAGGCCGCCGCCGATGATCATCACATTCTTGGGCGTGTCGGTCTTGGTCAGGCCCTTGTACTCCAGGCAGGCCATGGGGTTGCGGGTGCAGGTGATGTGGGTGGCGTTGGGGTCGATGACCTTGTCATAGCAGCCCTGGGTGCAGCCGATGCACTGGCGGATCTCGTCATCCCGGCCTTCCTTGGCCTTGTTGCACCACTCTGGGTCGGTGATCTGGGCGCGGCCGATGGCCACCATGTCGCACTTGCCCTCTTCGATCAGCTGGTTGGCCAGGGCGGGGGAGACGATGCGGCCCACGCCGGCCACGGGGATCTTCACGCGGGACTTGACCCGGGCGATGATCTCCATATTGAAGCCGGGCTCCAGGTTGTAGGGGGGAACCTCATACACCGTGGCGTTGCTGCGGGCGTTGCCGCGGGACAGGTCCACGATGTCCACACCGGCGTCCGCCGCCTGGTTGATGAACTCCACGATCTCGTCCTCGCTCATGTTCTTGGGCATCATCTCGTCGATGGCGTCCAGCCGCATGAACAGGGGCATGTCCTCAGGCATGTTGGCCCGGATGGCCTTGATGCACTCTAAGGGGAAGCGGCAGCGATTTTCAAAGCTCCCGCCGTACTCGTCGGTCCGGGTGTTCAGATAGGGATTGAGGAACTCGTGGGGCAGATAGGTATGGGCGGCGTGATACTCCATGGTATCAAAGCCGGCGTCCACCACCCGCTTGGCGGCCTCGCCGAACTGGCGCACGATCCGGTGGATATCCTCCACGCTCAGGGTGTCGGGGGTCTCCAGCTTGTTGGTCTCGTCAAAGAACTGCTCGGGCACAAAGCCGCCGTGCCAGATTTGCACACCGGCCTTGCCGCCGGCGGCGTGGATGGCGTCGGTGACTTTCTTCATGCCGGCCACGTCCTCATCGGTGTACATGCCGTAGTACAGAGGGGCGTGGGACTCGGGGCAGACGGAGACGATCTCCACCATATTCAGGCCGCAGCCGCCGGCGGCGCGGGCCGCGTGGTAGGCCACCACGTCCTCGGCCACACCGTGCCGGTTCTTGACCATTTTGGTGTTCATGCCGGGAAGCAGAATACGGTTCTTCAGCTCCAGTCCGCGGAGCTTAATGGGGCTAAACAGAGCATCATAACTCATAAGCTGTACCATCTTTCCTTTTCAAAATTTTAATTTTTTTTGCCTGTTTTTCAGGCTTTTTCGGGAAGCTGCTCGGTTGGGAAGAACACGGCAGAAAACTTTTATGACAAAATTATAACACCCGGACATTATACGCACTGGATATTATCTTGCGATATCATAAAAAGGAAATGTACAAAAATTGAAGTTTTACCGTCACTTTTCAAAGACTCCCGGCAAATTGCATAAAGCGTTTTCGGATAAAAGGGCGCCCGCCTGATGGAAATGTTAAAAAATAGAGGGCCTTTTTGGGGACGTCCGGGGCCGCCCGGCGGCGGAGGGAGAGAAAAAACGCATAAAATGTAAGCGATTTATAAAATAATGACGAATAAATAAACAGAAAAATGCGGCTTTTTCTGTGGGGTTTCTGTCTGTTTCCCGATAAAAATGAGTGACATAAAATTCACATGTGCCCTATAATAACAAATAGTAAAAGGCCGCGCCGGCGGACGGCGGCGCGGGAATGGAGAGACATATGGAGCTGCTGAAAAACAAGGTGGCGGTGATCACCGGCGTCAACTCCGGGATCGGCCGCAAAACGGCGGAGCTGTTCGGGCAAAACGGCGCCAGCGTGGTGGGCGTGGATATCCGGACGGACCGGATGGACCAGCTGCAGACCTGTATCGAGGCGGCGGGCGGCGCGTTTTTGCCCTGCCGGTGCGACGTGCGCAACGGGGCGGAGGTGAAAGAGGTGTTTGCCCGGGCCTTGGAGCGCTTCGGCCGGGTGGATATCGTGGTGAACAACGCGGGCGTGTCCTGCTCCAGCCCGGTGACCCGCATCAGCGGCGAGGAGTTTGACCGGGTGATGGACATCAACGTCAAAGGCGCCTTTAACTTCTGCAAGTACGCGGCCCGGCTCTTCAAGAAGCAGAAGCGGGGCGTCATCGTCAACACCTCCTCCGTCAACGGGATCTATGGCTCCGGCATGGGCTGCCCCTATTCGGCCAGCAAGGCCGCCGTCATCGGGCTGACCCAGAGCCTGGCCATCGAGCTGGCCCCCTGGAATGTGCGGGTCAACTCCGTGGCCCCCGGGGTCATCAACACCGAGATGGTGAGTATGCTGACCGACCAGGCCCGGCAGACCTTTGCCAACAGCATCCCCCTGCGGCGCATGGGCGAGGCGGAGGACGTGGCCGACGCGATCCTGTTCCTGGCCTCGGACATGGCCCGCTACATCACCGGCACCACCCTCTCTGTGGACGGCGGGTACCGTCCCAGCACCGTCAACCCCTGAATCCCACGCGACTGCGGAACACAAACACGAAAATATACAACGAAAAGGAGAAGGCAACATGATCACAGACATGAAAAACGCGAAACTGTTTACCCCCCTTCAGCTGGGCCGGACGACCCTGAAAAACCGCATCGCCATGGCCCCCATGAGCATGCACTATGAGGCCTCCGACGGCACGGTCCCCAAACAGTTGGCGGACATCTTTGTGCGCCGGGCCGAGGGCGGCGCGGGCTACGTGGTCATCGACGCGGTGACCGTGGACCACAAGTATTGGTACATCGGCCGCACCACCGCTCTGGACAAGGACAAGCTGGTGCCCCAGTTCCGGGCCTTTGCCAAGCGCATCAGCGACGCGGGCAGCACCCTGATCCCCCAGATCATCCATCCGGGCCCCGAGTCCATCTGCGCCCTGAAGGGCATCAAGCCCCTGGGCCCCTCCGTGAACACCAACGCCAACGGCGCGGTGAGCCGGGCCATCAGCGTGGAGGAGATCCAGAAGATCGTCAAGCAGTACGGCCAGGCGGCCCGCCGGGCCGAAGAGGCCGGCTGCGGCGGCATCGCCCTGCACTGTGCCCACGCCTATATGCTCCCCGGCGCGTTCCTCTCCCCCCTGCGCAACAAGCGCATGGACGAGTACGGCGGCTGCATCGACAACCGGGCCCGCCTGACCCTGGAGATCATCGAGGAGTGCCGGCGGAACGTGAGCCGGGATTTCCCCATCATCCTGCGGGTCTCCGGCTCCGAGCGGCAGCCCGGCGGCAACGGCCTGGACGAGATGCTGTATCTGGCCCCCAAGTTCGAGGCGGCCGGCGTGGACATGCTGGAGGTCTCCGGCGGCGTCCAGTACGAGGGATTGCAGAACATCCTGCCCTCCCACAGCCAGAAGATCGGCATGAACGTGTACGAGGCCTCCGAGATCAAGAAGGTGGTCAACATCCCTGTGTTCGTGGTGGGCAAGATCAACGACATCCGCTACGGCGCCGACCTGGTGGAGCGGGGCCTGGTGGACGGCATCAGCCTGGGCCGCCCCCTGCTGGCCGATCCCGACCTGCCCAAGAAGGCCTATGAAAACCGCTTTGACGATATCACCCCCTGCGGCTCCTGCGGCGGCCGCTGCATCACCCCCGAGGATCCCCAGCACCCGGTGTGCAAGTGCCACATCAACCCCCTGGTGGGCCGGGAGTACGACTTCCCCTTTAATCCGGTGGACAAGCCCCGGAAGATCCTCATCGTGGGCGCCGGCCCCGGCGGCATGTACACCGCCGTCACCGCCGCCGAGCGGGGGCATGACGTGACCGTGTGGGAGAAGAGCGGCCAGATCGGCGGCCAGCTGAACCTGGCGGTGGTCTCCCCCGGCAAGCAGGAGATGTGCAAGTGGCTGGTCCACCTGAACTACCGGGCCAAGAAGGCCGGCGTGAAGTTCGAGTTCAAGAAGGAAGCCACCGTGGAGAACGTGAAGGAGTTCGCCCCCGACGCGGTGGTCCTGGCCACCGGCGCCACCCCGCTGATCCCCACCTTCATCAAGGGCGTGGGCCAGTATCCCATCATCACCACCCATGACATCCTCAGCCGGAAGGTCACCATCCCCAAGGGCCGCGTGTGCATCCTGGGCGGCGGCGAAGTGGCCTGCGAGACCGCCGAGATGCTCATGGCCGACGCCCGGCCCAACTCCTTTGCCACCACCGGCAGCATCGGCGACGTGGAAGTGGAGCTGGTGGAGATGCTGCCCCAGATGATGACCGGCGTGTGCCTGCCCAACCGGAACATCGCCCTGGCCAGCCTCCGCCGGGAGGGCGTGAAGATGCACGTCAACTCCAAGGTCCTGGAGGTCACCGAGCACGATGTGAAGATCCAGCACAAGGACGGCAGCGAGGAGTGGCTCAAGGGCTTTGACTACATCGTCCTGGGCCTGGGCTCCCGGAAGTACGATCCCCTGTCCGAGGCCCTGAAGGACGTGGTGCCCGAGATCCATGTGATCGGCGACGCCATCAAGCCGGGCCAGTCCAGTGACGCCATGCATCAGGGCTTCGAGGTGGGCTACAACCTGTAAAAAACCTGGCCAACTTTTTGACAAATACTATCCGCGCCCCGGACGGAAAATCCGTCCGGGGCTGTTAATTTTAGCGCAAAACTTGACATTTTGCTAAAAGATGATACAATTTATATTTGAACTATTCCATACTTTGAACGGTTCCGCGGCGCGGGACCGTCCGGGAGGGGAGTGACGGCGGTGAAGCAGGGCAGAGTCCTCTACGAAAAGGCGAAGGAGCGCGTGTTTACCGGCCCTGACAAATATCTGGTTTTGCAAAAGGTGCTCATCAGCGACCATATGTCCCCCGTGCTGGAATTTGACAGCTATTTTATCCTGGTCCGGCGGGGGGAGGGCAAATTCGTCATCAACGGCGAGGCCTTTGACGCCCTGCCCGGCTGCGTGGCCTGGATCCAGGCCTCCCAGGTGCTGTCCATCCTGCCCGCCTTCGGGGAGGAGATGGAGCTGTGGGTCTGTGCCTACGACTATCAGCTGCTGAACTATTTCATGTTCGACCAGGTGAGCCTGAACAAGGAGAGCGACATCGTCACCGAGGTGCCGGTGATCGGCCCCGAGGGGGAGAACATGCCCGCGCTGCTGAAGCTCTTCAGCCAGTTTGACCAGCTGTGCCGGATGAAGAGCAACGGGGCGGCGGTGATCCGCAGCGCCTATCTGCGGAAGATGGAGCTGCTGTATAACCGGGAGGCCCAGAAATACAAAGAGCAGTACAGGCTGGACGACATGCCTCTGGGCCGCCGGGTCAGCCTGTATATCGCCACCCGCAGCACCCTGAAGCTGACGCCGGAGTCGGTGGCGGAGGCCATCTCCCCCCAGCTCACCGGCGCGGCGGTGAACCACGCCCTGCTGGTGACCACGGGGATGAATTTCAACCAATACCTGGTCCGGCTGCGGCTGGTGATGGCGGCCTCCTACTTTTTATATTACAGCCTGCCCTTTGACTATATCGCCTCCAGCGTGGGCTTTGATATCGACGTGACCTTTTACCGCCGCTTTAAAAAGCTCACCGGCATGACCCCGGAGACCTACCGCAGCCAGATGCTCAGCAATGGAAAAAGCGGCCGGGTCTACCGGAAGATGATCCTCAGTGAGCACATCGTCTCCACCGTCAACTATCTGTACGAAAACCTCACCGAGCATATCGACGCGGAGACTATCTCCAAGGCCCTGTTCGTATCCGGGAGCCTGCTGCGCATCCAGTTCAAGGACTGCTTCAATACCGGCTTCAAGAACATCCTGGCCCTGTTCCGGGTCCGCTACGCCGAGGCCCTGCTCACCACCACGGACATGCCCGTGATCGACATCTCCATCGAGTCCGGCTTCAGCTCGGACCGGACCTTTAGCCGGACCTTCTGGGAGATCAACGGCGTTTCGCCCAGCGAGTTCAGAAAGCAGCGCCGGGAGAGGAGGAAGGACGCCTGATATGCAAGGAAAGAAAGAAGGAACCCTCAATTCCAAATTTGGGGAGACGCACAGCTATTTTGTGCGCAACGTGCTGCCCAGCGGCATCCAGGCCCACCGGCGCAGCGTCCACAGCCCCACCTCCCTGATCCACAACCGGGATCAGACCTTTCTGCTCATCCGGCGGGGCGCCGGCATCCTGACCGTCAACGGCCTGGAGTATGCCCTGCGGCCCGGCACCCTGGTGAGCCTGGGGCCCTTCCATATCTATTCCTACACCCCCGGCGAGGGGCAGACCCTGGAAGTGACGGAGAGCCGCATGAACAACGGGGCCTATATGTACCTGATCTCCAACCCCTATTTCCGGATGCAGAACTTCACCGTCCCCTCGGAGCCGCCGGTGGTCTATCTGGAGGGGCTGATGCGGGAGGTGGCCTACACGGCCATGGACGGGCTCCTGACCGAACAGGGGAAGAACACCTGGGACGCCGGCAGCCTCTGCTTCTGCTATATGACGGAGCTGTTCGGCATCGTGGCCGACGAGATGGCCCGGAGAAAGAATAAAAACAAGAAGTAATCAGTCGAGAAACGCCGCCCTCCGGCTCCGCCGGAGAGGCGGCGCCGTTTTTTTCCGGCGGGTCCGGGGCTCCTCCGGCGAATAGTGTAGAAACTGGCCAAAGCTTTTCGACGGCGGTTTTCCGGTTTTTGTGGAATTTACATAATCCGGCGAAAGGCAAAAACGTAGCAAAATATAAAATTTTGTCAGCTGGCGTGGTATAAAATAAAAAAATTTAAACAAATACGGTGGGGAAAGAGCTGTTAAAATATTAGCGTATAGGAAGCATATTACAAAGGGGACCGGCGGGGTTTGGGAAGGCCCCGGCGGCCGGCAGAAAACTCCACAAGAATTTTTATGAACTGAGAAAGGAAGAAGCTTATGTTTGAAAACGCATTCAAAGACAAGGTTGTTGTCATCTCCGGAGGCAGCCGCGGCATCGGGTTCGCCGCTGTGAAGGGCTTCCTGGCCGGCGGAGCGAAGGTCTGCTTCCTGAGCCACTATGAAGAGACCGGCGCCAAGGCTCTGGCCGAGCTGCAGGAAATCAACCCCGACTATGAGGTCTTCACCCGCCACATCGACCTGTGCGACTTCAAGGCCGCCCAGGATCTGTACAAAGAGGTCGAGGCCAAGTGGGGCAAGATCGATGTTCTGATCAACAACGCCGGCAAGGACTCCAGCACCTGGATCACCAAGCTGAAACAGTCCGAGTGGGACGACGTGGTGAACCTGAACATGAAGGGCACCTTCAACATGAGCAAGTATGCGGTCCCCTATCTGCAGAAGACCAAGGGCTGCATCATCAACACCGCCTCCGTGGCCGGCGTGTACGGCACCCCCACCGGCCTGCCCTATCCCGCCTCCAAGGCGGCCGTGATCGCCATGACCAAGTCCCTGGCCTACTCTCTGGCTGACCGCGGTGTGCGCGTCAACTGCATCGCCCCGGGCGTGGTGGAGACCGACCTGGTCAAGAATCTGCCCAAATTTGCCAAGGACAGCATCGGCGACACCATCCCCATGAAGCGCATGGGCCAGCCCGAGGACATCGCCAACGCCATGATGTTCCTGGCCTCCGACGCGGCCTCTTACATCACCGGCGTCTGCCTGCAGGTAGACGGCGGCTACCGTCCCAACAACCAGCCGAAATAAGACCCGGCCGGGCCCTTTTGGGCGTGGCGCTTTGTCCTGCGCATAGAATTTAAGTGTCAGAGGCATTTGTCATGGCAGAAGCTGTCGAGCATTTTAACATCTTCAACCGGGGCGGGTCCAGCTGCTTTACCGCCGGCAGGCAGCTGGGGAACATCGCCCGGGTAAAGCCGGACGCCCCCGCGATCATCTACATATCCCAGGAGGGGCGGGAGAGCGTGAGCACCTGGCGGGAGATCGAAGAGCTGTCCAACCGGATCGCCTGGTTCCTGATGGACCGGGGCATCGGCCCGGGGCACAGCGTGATCGCCGCCCTGCCCAACACCCCCTTCCATGTGACCCTGGCTTTCGGCATCTGGAAGGCGGGGGCCTGTTATGTGCCCGTCTCCAACCGGGCGCCCCGGCGGAACATGGCGGAGATCTGTGAATGCGTCGCCCCCTCCCTGGTGGTGACCAACCGCGCCAAGCCCAAGGAGTTTGCCAGCCTCAGTACGGCGGAGCTCCGGGAGCTGTGCGAGGGCTTCTCCGACCAGGCCCCGCCGGACATCCAGGCCATCCCCAACCTGGCCAACTGCTCCGGCGGCAGCACGGGAAAGACCAAGGTGATCGAGCAGAATATGCCCGCCGGCGAGAGCGACGAGGGCCTGGAGACCTGGTTCAAAATGACCGGGATGGACTTCGAAATGCGCCAGATGCTGGCCGGGCCCCTGTTCCACGGGGCGCCCCACTCGGCGGCTTTCAACGGCCTGTACGCGGGCAACACCCTGATCATGCCCGCCAGTCTCAAGGCGGAGACGGTGCTGGAGCTGATCGAGAAGTACCAGGTGGAGTACGTGCAGATGGTGCCGACCCTGATGGAGCGGATCCTCCGTCTGCCGGACTTCTCCGGGGAGCGGCTGCGGAGCCTGAAGGCCCTGTGCCACACCGGGGGCATCTGCTCCAAGGATCTGAAGCGCCGCTGGCTGGAGCTGCTGCCGCCGGAGCGGGTCTATGAGATCTATGCCATGACCGAGTGCGTGGGCATGACCTACATCCGGGGCGACGAGTGGCTCCAACACCCGGGCAGCGTGGGCCGGATGCTCTCCGGCCGGATCGAGGTCCGGGACGAGGAGGGCCGGGACCTGCCCCCGGGCCAGATCGGGGAGATCTTCATGAGCTGGGGCGAAAACGGCCCCCAGGTGACCTACAAGAACGTGCCCCCGCTGCCGGTGGATGAGAAAGGCTTCCGCAGCGTGGGGGACATGGGCTGGATGGACGAGGAGGGTTACCTCTATTTCGCCGACCGGCGCAGCGACATGATCGTCACCGGCGGGGAAAACGTCTTTGCCGCCGAGGTGGAAGAGGTGCTGAAGAAGCACCGGAAGGTGGCCGACGCGGTGGTGGTGGGCCTGCCCGACGAGGAGTGGGGCCACCGGATCCACGCCATCATCGAGGCCTCCGAGGCGGTCAGCGACAAGGAGCTCATCAAATTCTCCCTCAACTATCTGCCGCCCTACAAAATGCCCAAATCCTTCGAGTTTGTGGATCTCATCCCCCGCAGCGAGAGCGGGAAGCTCGTCCGGGGCGCTCTCATAGAGGAAAGTCTGAAAAAGGGTTACTGATATCGTATCTGCGACCCCCAGAAACCAGATTAAGGAGCTGGAAAAGTAATGGAAAACAAAAACTATATGAAAGGTTTCATACCGTATGCCATCGCCGCTGCGGTCCTGAGCCTTTGCGGCGGCTTCACCGCCTCCGTGCCTTCTGCGATCGCGGTCGGCTGGAACGCTGACTGGTCGCTGACCTTTATCACCGTGGCCTACTCCCTGGCCGCCGCCGCCATGGCCCCCATTATGGGCAAGCTGGGCGGGACCATCGGCCGCCGGAAGATGCTGCTGATCGCCATGGGTCTGTACACCGTGGGTCAGGCGCTCATCGCCATCTGCCCCGCCAACGTCCCCATGCTGCTGATCTTCCGTTTCATGGTCGGTATTGGTGCCGCCGGTATCGCCCCGGTCGTCATGGCCTACATCATGATGGAGTTCCCCCCCGAGAAGATGGGCCAGGGCTTCACGATCTACATGGCGCTGTCCTGCGGCATGGTCATCTTTGGACCCACTGTGGGCGGCATCATCATGAGCGTGATCGGCACCGCCGAATCCTGGCGTATCGTCATGTGGGTGTGCGTTGCTCTGTGCGTGATCTCCTTTGCCCTGTGCTTTGCCATGGTCCGCGACAACCCCAACCTGCCCAAGGGCTCTATGAAGGGCTTTGACTGGGTCGGCGCCGTGTTCGTGCTGATCATGTTCGGCGGCCTCGTCTGCATCCCCACCTTCGGCCAGGATGCCACCAAGGGCTGGGGCTCCCCCTACACCCTGATCTCCATCGCGGCCTCCGTGATCGGCCTGATCGTCCTCATGTTCGTGGAGAAGAAGGCTGCCAACCCCATCCTGAGCGGCAAGTTCATGGCCCGGAAGAACTTCATCCTCCCCGTGGTCGTGCTCTTCCTCACCCAGGGCCTGATGACCGCCTGCCTGACCGAGATCATCCGCTTCGGCTATGCCATTGAGAAGGCCACCATCGCCTCCGTCGCCATGAGCATCGAGTATCTGGGCATGGCCATCGGCACCATCGTCCTCGGACCTATGGCCGACAAGAAGGAGCCCAAGGTCGTCGCCGCTGTGGCCCTCGTGTTCGTGGCCATCGGCTCCGCCATCATGCTCCTCATCAACGAGACGGCGGGCGTGCTGTCCATGGGCGGCGCTCTGTTCTTTGTGGGTCTGGGCCTTGGCGGCAACGCCACCATCTTCATGAAGGTCGCCCTCTCCGGCGTCGCTCCGGCCGACTCCTCCTCCGCCTCCGGCACCTTTAACGTGTTCAAGGATATGTGCGCTCCCTTCGGCGTGGCCATCTTCGTGTCCATGTTCGTTTCCAACATGACCTCGAAGGCCGCCGCCGGCGCAGCGGCTTCCGCTGCCGCCGCCAGCGCTCTGCACACCGTCGCTATGGTGCAGCTGGCCTGCGTGATCGTCGGCATCGTGGTCTGCTTCCTGCTCCCCACTGTCCACGAGAAGCAGAAAGCCTGAGCGCAGTCTGAAAACAGGCTGTCTACATTAAATTATCTGAAAGGAATTACGAAATGAAGGTTATTGACAATAAGCTGACTCAGAAGTTCGACGAATATCCTGCGTTTGGCGTCCTCCAGGGCGTGAAGGTCTTTGTCACCGGCACCAACATCGCCGGCCCCTTCGCCGGGTCCCTGATGGCCGAGATGGGCGCGAAGGTCCTCCAGGCCGAGGCCCCCAACATCGCCTGCCAGACCCGCGGCACCCTGTCCTGGTCCCAGAACCACCGCAACGAGTTTGCCATCACCATCAACACCTCCTCCCCCAAGGGCAAGAAGATCTTCCTCAAGTGCATCGAGTGGGCCGACATTTGGATCGAGGCCGGCCGCCCCGGCACCTACAAGAAGCGCGGCCTGACCGATGAGGTCTGCTGGGAGCACAACAAGGCCCTGTCCATCGTCCACGTGTCCGGCTACGGCCAGTTCGGCCCCTCCAAGGACAAGCCCTCCTACGACGTGTCCGGCCAGGCCATGGGCGGCTACATGTACCTCAACGGCGTGTCCCCCACCGCCGGCCCCCTGAAGGTCAACCCCTATCTGTCCGACTACGTGACCGCGTACAACGCCTGCATCTGCGCCATGGCCGGCTACATCCACGCCAAGAACACCGGCGAGGGCGACTCCTGCGACGTGGCCCAGTATGACACCATGTTCCGTCTGCTGGACAACTATCCGGCCAACTGGTTCAACAAGGGCTATCCCAAGCCCGGCGAGCCCGTGCCTTACCGCACCGGCAACAAGAGCGACCAGGCCGCCTGCTTCTCCTTCTATGACACCAAGGACGGCGGCGCTATGTTTGTCGCCATCGTGGGCCAGGGCCCTGTCACCCGCGGCTATCCCATCATCGGCATGGGCAAGCCCGGCGTGGACCCGGATATCCCCAAGGAGTGCACCGGCTTCCCGCTGTTCGACCCCCGCGGCCAGAAGGCCGAGGCCCTGTGCGCCAAGTTCTGCGCCGAGCGCACCTGCGATGAGCTGGAAGAGATCTTCAACGCCGCCGGCATCCCCTGCCAGCGCGCCTACGGCCCCGCCGACATCGAGAAGGATCCCCAGTACGAGGCCCGCGAGAACATCGTGGAGTGGGAGGATCAGTGCTTTGGCAAGATGAAGGGCATCGGCGTTGTCAACATCTTCAAGAAGAACCCCTCTCAGATCGTCGCCTCCGCTCCCTGCTTCGGCGAGCACAACCGGGAGGTCCTCAGCTCCTTCGGCTACACCGACGAGGAGATCGACGAGCTGTACAAGAAGGGCGAGCTGAACACCTGGACCCCCGCCGACACAGCGCGGATCAAGAACTTTGTCCAGTGGCACTTCTTCTGGGATCCCGAGCGCCAGAGCAAGCGCATCGGCCTGGAGTATCCCCCCAAAAAGTAATTCCCGCGGCCGTTTTTAAAGCGGCATGACCTGGGGCTGTGAAAGGAAGAGTTCATAAGGACTTCGGCTTTCACAGCCCTCTTTTATACAAAAAGGATTTATAGGCAAACTATCTGCCATTTTTTAGCTATATCCTTACATTTAGCAGATTTTTTGGATATATTACATAATATGCGCAAAAAACGGCGGCTCTGTCCGGCAACTATTTGTTGACAAGAACCAAAAACTGTAATAAAATAATGAACAAATGAGGGCGGAAACGGGGACCGCACAGGGGAAGCGGGCTCCGGCTCCGGCTCATATGACAGGTGTCCGGCGGGGCTCCCGCCGGGCAGGATTCAACAAGAATAAGGAGAAAAAAGCATGAAAAAAACGATCGCACTGTTACTCTGCCTGGTCATGCTGGTCGGCGTGCTGGCCGGCTGCGGCGGTTCCGGCGGCGGCTCCGGCAGCTCCGCGGACAAGAAGGTCCTGCGGATCGGCACCGAGGCCGATATCGACAACCTGAACCTGCAGACCCAGCAGAACGCCATCAACAACGTGGTGCTGAAGAATACCCACCAGACCCTGGTGTTCTTCAACAACGGCTCCCGGGGGGACGACGTCCGTTTCGACCCCTGCCTGGCCACCGACTGGACCTTTGAGGATGACACCCATATCCTGATGCATCTGCGTGACGACGTGCACTTCAACGACGAGGCCAAGACCCCCATGACCGCTGAAGACGTGAAGTTCACCCTGGATATGGCCATGGATAACCTGGTCGCCACCGCTCTGGCCGGCTATGTAGGCTGCGAGATCGTGGACGACTATACCATCCGCATCGAGATCGAGACCTACAACAACGAGTTCGTGCAGTCCCTGGCTTCCGTGCCTCTGTCCATCCAGAGCAAGAAAGCCTATGACGACGGCGTGGAAGATCCCTATTACATCGGCACCGGCCCCTACAAGTTCGACGAGTGGGTGGAAGGTGAGTACTGCCGCCTGGTGAAGGTGGAGGATTACTGGGGCAACGATCTGCCCGCTGACGACAACCTGGCTCCCGGCGCCTCCGATGTGATCGAGTTCCGGCCCTACATCGAGGCCTCCTCCCGCGTCATCGCCCTGCAGACCGGCGAGATCGACGTCTGTGTCAACCCGCCCATCAACGAGCTGCAGTATCTGGAAGAGGACGAGAATGTGACCGTCTATGAGCAGCCGGGCACCCGTCTGTTCTACTTCGCCTTCAACGTGACCAAGGAGCCCTGGGACAACCAGACCCTCCGTCAGGCCGTGGCCTGCGCCATCGACCGTGACGCCGTGCTCCAGGCCGCCGTGTACGGCAAGGGCACGCCTCAGACCACCATCCTGAACCGCGGCCTGTGGGGCTTCTATGACGACATGGAAGGCTTTGACTACGATGTGGACCGGGCCAAGTCCCTGATGGCCGAGGCCGGCTATCCCAACGGCGGCATCTCCACCACCCTGAGCTATTCCAACGGCGCTCCCTATGAGCAGATCGCCACGGTCATCCAGGCCAACCTCAAGGCCATCGGCATCGATGTGACCCTGAGCCCCATGGAAGAAGCCACCCACAAGTCCAACTGCGTGGACGGCGGCCAGGAGCTGTTCCTGTGGCGCTGGAACGAGGACTCCAAGGTCGACTTCGTGTACCGTGACCTGTTCTACACCGGCTCCGGCTCCAACTATCACCACTACTCCGACGCCCATGCGGACGAGCTGATCGACAAGGTCGCCACCGAGAAGGATCAGGACGTGCGTCTGGCGGCTGCCAAGGAGCTGCAGGAGTACCTGGTGGACGCCTGCCCGCAGGTGCCTCTGTACATCGCCAACCTGGTCATTGCCTACAATAAGAACCTGCAGGGGACTTATCTGTACGGCGGCGGCAACCACGACTGGCGTCACGCCTACGTGGCCGATTGATTCAGCAAAATTCCCCCTTTCCCGGCCCCGGCGGGGCCAAAAAGACAGTATTCCGTTCCACAAGCCTGCGGGCTGCGCCCGCAGGCTTGTGGTTAAAAAGCAGCCCCGTAAAAAAGGAGTGAATAACGTATGATCAAATACATATTGAAGCGGCTGGTTATGCTGATCCCGGTTATTCTTGTGACCTCCTTCCTGATTTTCTGGGCCATGAGCTTGACCGGCGGCGACCCTGCCCTTCAGATCGCCGGTGATAAGGCCACGCCGGAGCAGGTGGAGCAGATCCGCGAAGAGCTGGGGCTCAACGACCCCTTCCTGGTACGCTACGCCAAGTATATGGCGGGCATGGTGACCGGCGACATGGGGCAGTCCTACGTGACCAAGCGGGATGTGTTCAAGACCTTTATGGAGCGTCTGCCCAACACCCTGATGCTGGGCGGCGCGGCGGTGCTCATCGCGGTGCTGGTATCGCTGCCGCTGGGCATTTATACGGCGATCCACCAAAACACCTGGAAAGATACGGCGGGCATGATCTTTGCCCTGTTCGGCACCTCGATGCCAAACTTCTGGTTGGGCCTGATGCTGATCATCATCTTCTCCCTGACCTTAGGCTGGCTGCCTTCCGGCGGTAAGACGGGCTTCGCAAGCCTGATCCTGCCGGCTGTGACGGTGGGCTTTGGCCTGGCGGCCCTGATCACCCGTACCACCCGTTCCTCCATGCTGGACGTGCTGCGGCAGGACTACATGACCACGGCCCGGGCCAAAGGCTGCTCCGAGAAGCGCGTGATCTACACCCACGGCCTGAAAAATGCGCTGATCCCCATCATCACCGCCATCGGCCTGCAGATGTCCCTGGTGATCACCGGCTCCGTGCTGGCGGAGACCGTGTTCTCCTGGCCCGGCATCGGCCGTCTGGTCTATGACTCCATCAGCAAGCGCGACACGCCTATGGTCACAGGCTCCATCATCCTGTGCTCAGTCCTGATGTGTATCATCAACCTGGTTGTGGACTTGATTTACGCGTTCTTCGATCCGCGTATCAAGGCGCAGTACAGCAAGAAGGGGTGAGAATATGGCAACTGAGACGAAAGCAACCACCAAAGTGAAAAGCCGGACCCTGTTCCAGGAGACCTGGCGGCGGCTGATCAAAAACCGCGGCGCCATCGTGGGCATGGTCTTCCTGATCCTGCTGATCGCCGTAGCCGTGCTCAGCCCGGTCCTCTTCGACTATGAGACGGATATCATCGGCCAGAACATGGCCGAGGCGCTCCAACCCCCCAATGCCGCCCACTGGTTCGGTACCGACGAATACGGCCGCGATCTGTTTGCCCGTGTGCTCTACGGCGCCCGGTACTCTCTGATCATCGGCGTGGGCGCGGTGATGCTGGGCCTGATCGTGGGCACGATCCTGGGCTCCGCGGCCGGCTTCAAAGGCGGCATCACGGACTCCATCATCATGCGCGGCATTGATATTTTCTACTCCATCCCCAACATCATGACCGCCGTGGTCATTGTGTCCCTGTTGGGGACCAGTACGGTGAACCTGATGATCGCGCTGGCCTTCTCCTGTGCCAGCAGCTTCGCCCGGATCGTCCGCGCTTCGGTGATGACCATCCGGGACCAGGAATATGTGGAATCCTCCTATGCCATGGGCCTTCCCACCTGGAAGATCATCGTCAAGCACATCCTGCCCAACTGCCTTTCTCCCATCATCGTGCAGATCACGCTTCTGATCGGCACCACCATCATCTCGGCCTCCTCCCTGAGCTTCCTGGGCATCGGCGTTCCCGCGCCGGCTCCGGAATGGGGCGCCCTGCTGTCCGCGGGCAGAGGCCATATCCGGGACGCCAGCTACATGTGCGTGATCCCCGGCCTGGCCATCATGTTTACGGTGCTGGCCCTGAACCTGTTGGGCGACGGCCTGCGTGACGCGCTGGATCCCAAGCTGAAGAAATAGGAGGGACGGATATGAACGAAGATTTGGTATTACAGATCAAAGATCTTGTTGTGCACTATGAGACCGAGGACGCCGACGTCCATGCGGTCAACGGCATCGACATTGAGATCGCCAAAAAGCGCACCCTGGGCTTAGTGGGCGAGACCGGCGCCGGCAAGACCACCACGGCTCTGTCCATCCTGAACCTGGTGCCCAACCCTCCCGGTGTGATCAAGCAGGGCGAGATCTGGCTGGACGGCGAGAACGTCCTGGAGATGAAGCCCCACGAGCTGGAGCACATGCGCGGCAACGACGTGGCCATGATTTTCCAGGACCCCATGACCGCTCTGAACCCGGTCATGACCGTGGGCGACCAGATCGGCGAGAGCATCATGCTCCACCAGGGGCTGGACAAGAAGGCCGCCTTTGAAAAGGCCAAGGAGATGCTGAAAATGGTGGGCATCGCCGAGAGCCGTGCTTACGACTATCCCCACCAGTTCTCCGGCGGCATGAAGCAGCGTGTGGTCATCGCCATCGCGCTGGCCTGCAACCCCAAGCTCCTGATCGCCGACGAGCCCACCACCGCCCTGGACGTGACCATCCAGGCCCAGGTGCTGGAGCTGATGAAGCAGCTGATCCGGGAAAAGGAGATGTCCATGCTCCTGATCACCCACGACCTGGGTGTCGTGGCCGAGGTCTGCGAGGACGTGGCGGTGGTCTATGCCGGGCGTATCGTGGAAAAGGGGACTGCGGACGATGTGTTCAACCACATGCGCCACCCCTATACCGAGGGCCTGTTCGACTCTCTGCCCAACCTGAAGCAGAGAGGCGAGGAGCTGGTGCCCATCCAGGGCCTGATGCCCGACCCGTCGGACCTGCCCCCCGGATGCGCGTTCGCTCCCCGGTGCCCGTATGCCACCGAGGCCTGCACCAAGGCGGTCCCGGCGCTTCAGTCCGTGGAAGGCAGCGCGACCCACTTCGTGGCCTGCACCGCCTATGCGGATCCGGACTTTAAACTGAGGAGGAATAGGGATGGCAAGTAAGACTATTCTGGAAGTACAGAACCTCACCAAGTACTTTACGACTCCTGCCGGCCAGCTGCACGCGGTGGACGGCGTGAGCTTCTCCATCGAAGAGGGCAAGACCCTGGGGATCGTGGGCGAGTCCGGCTGCGGCAAGTCCACCACCGGACGGACCATCCTCAAGCTCATCGAGCCCACCTCCGGCAAGATCATCTTTGACGGGAAGGACATCACCAAATACAGCCGCAAGCAGATGCGCCCCCTCCGGCAGGAGATGCAGATGGTGTTCCAGGACCCCTTCTCCTCTCTGGACCCCCGGCAGACGGTGATGCAGCTCATCAGTGAGCCCATCATCGAGCACAAGCTGCTCAAGTCCAAGGCGGATATCGAGAAGCGCACCCTGGAGCTGATGGAGACCGTGGGCCTGGCCGAGCGGTATATCAACGTCTACCCCCACGAGCTGGACGGCGGCCGCCGGCAGCGGATCGGCATCGCCCGGGCTCTGGCCGTGAACCCGAAGCTGATCGTCTGCGACGAGCCCGTGTCCGCGCTGGACGTGTCCATCCAGGCCCAGATCCTGAACCTGCTGCGGAAGCTGCAGAAGGACTTCGGCCTGACCTATATCTTCATCACCCACGACCTGTCGGTGGTCAAATACTTCTCCGACGATATCGCGGTGATGTATCTGGGCCAGATGGTGGAAAAAGCGCCGTCGGATCTGCTGTTTGAGAAGCCCACCCACCCCTATACCAAGGCTCTGCTGTCGGCCATCCCGCTGCCCATCGTGGGCAAGGAGAAGCCCCAGCGCCAGCTGATCAAGGGCGAGATCACCTCCCCGGTGAATCTGCCGGACGAGTGCCGCTTCTGCAAGCGCTGCGACGTGGCTGCCGATATCTGCAAGCAGGGCAACCCCCAGCTGCGTGAGATCGCGCCGAACCACTTTGTGGCCTGCAGCCGGGTATAAAATGTGAACGTATTCGATATTCTGGGGCCGGTCATGACCGGCCCCTCCAGCTCTCACACAGCGGGGGCGGTGCGCATCGGCCTGACGGCCCGGACGCTGCTGGGCAGCGAGCCGGTGTGGGCCCACATCCTGCTCCACGGTTCCTTCGCAAAGACCTACCGGGGCCACGGCACCGACCGGGCCTTAGTGGCGGGGATCATGGGGATGAACACCGCCGATCCCCGGATCCGGGACGCGCTGGAGGTGGCCCGGGAGAGAGAGCTGGAGGTCATTCTGGAACCGGGGGAGATCGAGGGGGCCCATGTGAACACGGCCCTGATCACCCTGCGGGACGCGGCCGGAAAGGAGATCTCTCTCCAGGGCAGCAGCGTCGGCGGCGGCAACATCGTAGTGACCAAAATAAACGGCATGTCCGTCCACTACACCGGGGAGAGGCAGACCCTGCTGGTGCTGCACCGGGACCGGCCGGGCGTGATCGCGGCGGTGGCGGAGGTGACGGCGGACATAGGCGCCAACATCGCCAATTTCCGCCTGGACCGCCAGTCCAAGGGCGGGGAGGCCGTCATGTGCATCGAGCTGGACGGCATTTTCTCCGACGATCTGAACCAGCGGGTCAGCCAGCTGCCGGGCGTCCTGTACAGCATTTTGCTGCGCCCGGTCTGAGCGGAGGAAGAGAGGAAGCAAAGAATGGCACAGTTGGAAGAGCAACAGTTGAATCTTCACTCGCTGGAGTCCATCGTCCAGGCCGCCGAGGCCAGCGGCAAGCCCATCTCCGCCCTGGTGATGGAGCAGCAGGCCGCCCAGCTGGAGATCAGCCGGGAGGCGGTCTATGAGCGGATGCGCAGCCGGTTCCAGGTCATGCGCATGTGCATCGAGCCGGGCTGTGACCCGAACCTGCGCAGCACCAGCGGCCTGACCGGCGGCAGCGCGGCAAAGATGCGCCGGGTGTCCGAGGCGGGAGAGAGCCTGACCGGCTCCCTGCTCTCCGGGGCCCTGTACCGGGCCCTGGCGGTCTCGGAGCTGAACGCCTCCATGGGCCGGATCGTGGCGGCCCCCACGGCGGGCAGCTGCGGTATTCTGCCGGCGGCGCTGCTGACCATGCAGCAGGAGCGGGGCGTCTCGGAGATGGACTGTGTGATGGCCATGTTCACCGCCTCGGCGGTGGGCGTGGTGATCGCGGAGAACGCCAGCCTGGCCGGGGCCGAGGGCGGCTGCCAGGCCGAGTGCGGTTCGGCCGCGGCCATGGCCGCCGCCGCCATCACGGAGCTGGCCGGGGGCACGCCCCGGATGGTCTCCCACGCGGTGGCGATCGCCCTGAAGAACATCCTGGGCCTGGTCTGTGACCCGGTGGCGGGCCTGGTGGAGATCCCCTGCATCAAGAGAAACGCCTCCGGCGTCGCGGGCGCCTTCGTGGCGGCGGAGCTGGCCCTGGCGGGGATCGAGAGCGCCATCCCGGCGGATGAAGTGATCTGGGCCATGAAGAAGGTGGGAGACGCCATGTCCCCCGCGCTGAAGGAGACAGCGGAGGGCGGCCTGGCGGCCACCCGCACCGGAAAACAGCTCAAAAAGCAGGTTTTCGGCTGAACAGACAACATAAGAAAAAGGGGCCGCGGCTTTTGCCGTGGCTCCTTCTTACATGCCTCTCTTGTGTATGGCCAAAGCCGCACTCATGCCTCCCCTGTGCATGGCCCAGGCCACTTTCTCTTGCCGCTTCGCGGCAATTCACCTTGAGGGGAGGTGGCCCAAAGGGCCGGATGGGTTGTTCCAGCGGAACTTCTATTTTGAGAGCCAGCAGAAAATTAGTTTGGTCTCTTGGTGCATTGTTCACTTTCTTTGTTCGCCCAAAGAAAGTGAACCGAAAGAAACGGCGCCCGGGGAGGTTTCCCCGGGACCCCTCTGGGAAAACCCCGATGCACCCTTGGGTGGTAATCGTTCCAATGGCGGCACGCGCTACTTTACATGGTCCTAAGCCCTTTTTTTATGCTTCCTGCCGCAAAGGATGCTTACCTAAAAGTAAGTACTTGACCCGGCGTGCGTTTTCGCTACAATAGGGAGAAGCCCGTATGCGGATGGAGGTGCGTTTTCTTGAACGCCGGATTGAGCCAATATCTGATCGTCTGCCCCCTGGTTTTCCTGGCGGGCTTTGTGGACGCTGTGGCGGGCGGCGGCGGGCTGATCTCCCTGCCCGCATATATGATCGCCGGTCTGCCGGTCCACTATGCCATCGGGACCAACAAGCTGAGCTCCGGCATGGGGACCGCCATTGCCACCGGCCGGTTTGCCAGAAAAGGCTATATCCCCTGGAGGCAGGCGGGCTTCTGTGTCGTCTGCGCCCTGGCCGGGTCCGGGCTGGGCGCCCGGCTGGCGCTGCTGCTGGAGGACGGGATCTTTCGCCTGCTGATGCTGGGGATCCTCCCGCTGACGGCGGTCTACGTCACCCGGAGCAAGGCCCTGGCCGCGGAGAAGGAGCCCTTCTCTCAAGGGAAGACCCTGGCCATCAGCATGGGCATCGCCTTCTGCATCGGCGTCTATGACGGCTTTTACGGCCCCGGCACAGGGACCTTTCTTATCCTGCTTCTGACAGCCGTGGCCCACATGGGCCTGCGGCCCGCCAACGGCGTGGCAAAGGCTATCAATCTGACCACCAATGTCACCGCTCTGGCGGTTTACTGGAGCAGCGGCAAGGTGCTGTTCCTCCTGGGGCTGACGGCGGGCCTGTTCAGCATCACCGGGAACTGGCTGGGCGCTCGCTTCTTTGAGGACCGGGGCGCGCGGGCCGTGAAGCCCATTATGCTGACGGTGCTGGCGATCTTCTTTATCCGGGTCCTGCTGGAGCCGTTTGGCCTGATAGCTTAATAAGAAAAAGGAGCCACGGCAAAAGCCGCGGCCCCTTTTTCTTATATGAGCCGGATCCGGTCCGGCGGGAGGAAGTTCGTTGAACGGGTGACGGTGGCGGGCGGCGCCGGATCCAGCGGCCGGTCCGCGATGCCTAAAATGTCCTCCGGCCGCACCCAGGGAATGTTTTGCAGGGCGCTGGTCTCCTCATGGGTCAGGACCCCCCGGTAGACGGTGAGGGCCCGGCGCAGATACCCATCCCGGGCGCAGGCCTCCGCCACACCTAAATGCAGCAGAGCGCGAAAATGGGGGATCACAGAGGCCGCGAAGGCGATGGAGGCGGAGTTGGCAATGGCCCCGGCGATATTGGGCACGCAGTAGTGGACGACGCCCTCCTCAATATAGCGGGGGTCGTCGTGGGTGGTCTCGCGGAAGGTCTCGATGGCCCCGTTCTCGTCACAGCTGATGTCCACCAGCACGGAGCCCCTCTCCATGAGCCGGAGCATGGGCCGGTCGATGAGCCAGCCCTGGGTGCCCTTGTGCCACTTGACGCAGTTGAGCACCATGTCCGTCTCCGGCAGCAGGGCCGCGATGTTCTCCTTGCTGCTGAGGGCGGTGTCGATCCGCTCATGATACTGGCGCTTGAGCTGACGCAGCAGGCCCAGCTTGGTGTCCATCACCGTGACCCGGGCCCCTAAGGCGTAGAGCACCGACAGGGCCCCCTGGCCCACGTTGCCGGCCCCTATGATCAGCACCTTCATGGCCGGGGCCCCGGCCAGGCCGCCCACGTATTTGCCCTTGCCTCCGTGGATGGTCAGCATGGACTCCAGGCCGAACAGAGCCCCCTGCTTCCCGGCCGCCTCGCAGTTGGGGGAGCCGTAGCGGTGGGAGTCCTCGGCGGAAAAGGCGACGCACCCGCTCTCCAGCAGGCCCCGGACCTCTGCCGGGTGAGCCGCCGGGTGGATGCAGGTGAAGACCATCTGCCCCGGCCGCAGCAGGCCAAATTCCGGGGGCTCCAGCTCCTTGACCTTGGCCACCAGATCCGCCTGGGCGTAGATCTCCTCTAAGCTGTCCGCCAGCTGGGCCCCGGCGGCCGCGTAGGCCCCGTCCGGGAAGCCGGCGGCCTCGCCCGCGCCCCGCTGGACCAGGGCCCTGTGCCCGTCGCCCACGATGGAGGCGATCTCCAGAGGCGTGGCGATGGTCCGGTATTCCCCGGGCTTCGTATCTTTCAGAAGACCGAATACCATGGCTTTCTCCTCCTGGCCCTCAGCCGCCGCAGGGGTGGCCGGCGCCGTCCCGGCTGTGGCTGTTCTGGGCGGGGTCCTTCATGCACAGATGCACCGCCGCGGTGGTAAAGGTCTTGGGCAGGGCCAGGATATTGGGATTCGGGCCCACATATTTCTTCATGGCGTCCGCCAAAGCCTCCTCCACGGTGGCCCGGGTCTTGAGCCCCATGCTCCGGGCGATGCCCGGTTCCCGGGCGCCCACGATATAGATGGCGCTGGTGTGTTCCTCCGCCAAGTGCCCGCAGCTCATCATGGAAAAGCCGTGGAAGGGGTGGAAAGCGTTGGCAAAGCGGTATTTGCGGATATACGCCTCGTTGGTGGCGAAATACTCCCCATAGCGGTCCATATCCGGGAGGATGTTCATGCTGTCGTGCTGGAACATCTCATAGAGCTCCCGCAGATAGGGCCAGCGCTCCTCGTGGAACCAGCCGTCGCAGATGCTGGGCACGATGAACACACAGCGGTCCGCCAGGACCCGCTTGTGCCGGATCACCTGGGCGGACAGGGCCTGCATCATCTGAATGGGGTTGGTGCCCATGCCGTCCCCGTAGTGGAAGTTGGTGGGCATCCCGAAGACCACCACATCGTATTTCTTCTCCGCCCAGTGGACATAGGTCCGCTTGTCCGCCGTTTTCCAGGAGACGGGCTGCATCTCTTTGGCATAGCCGGCGTTGATCTCGATCTGGCGGCTCTTGGTGTCCAGCACCGCGTCGCAGCAGAAGAACCGTTTGCCCATCTTCTCTTCCATGAACATGCCCTGCTCGTCAAACTTGGCGCGCATGACGCTGTTGGTGGAGACGGGGACAAAGTCCGGCTGGTGCATCACCCGGGGCACGTGGTGCCCGGCGATGCTCCGCCAGTGGGTGATGCCGGTGGCGCAGTGTTTGTAGCCCCCGGAGTAGCCCCCGTAGGGGTTGCCCTGGGTGTGCCCGATGAGGATGGGCAGGTCCGCGTCAAAGACATATTTGTTCATGATCACATGGTCGCCGGAGGCGGTATAGCCCAGGTCCACCAGATGCTCGTAATCCTCGCTGTCGTGGCTGGTGATCTGGCCGGAGGGGTAGAACTCGTTGAAAAGCGCGTCCCCCAAAATGGTGCGCATCTCCTTCACCGTGGCCCGGGGGTGCAGACCGTTGGAGAACAGGAGCAAAATGTCCTTCTTCTCCACCCCGGCGGCGTACAGCTCGTCCAGGCAGGCCCGGATGGCCACCTTCCGGTGACTGGTGGGCTGGTTGCCGCCCTTGACGATGTCCGGGATGACGATGACCGCCGTTTTCCCCGGCCCTGCTAGCTCCCGCAGGGGCGGCATCCCGATGGGGTGCCGGATGCTCTCCAAGGTGGCGGCATAGAGGCTGTCCCAGTCCTGGGGCAGGCAGGGCGGGTCGGGCACGGTCTCCCCGGGGATGAACACGTCCGTGGAGTCCGGCAGCTCGGCGCTCATGAAGCCGTTGCCGTATTCAAAATCCAGTTTC
This sequence comes from uncultured Oscillospiraceae bacterium, assembly GCA_947630375.1. Taxonomy (GTDB): domain Bacteria; phylum Bacillota; class Clostridia; order Oscillospirales; family Oscillospiraceae; genus Limivicinus. The sequence goes on from CANRHH010000006.1 coordinate 49,704, forward strand.
ATGGTCTTCTCTCCTTATTCCCCTAAGTAGAGGGCGATGATCTCCAGATATTCCTCTGGGTAGAAGCCGATCTGGCCGCTGAAGCGGGTCAGGGCGATGAGGCCCCCGTCGATCTCCGGGATGGAGGCCAGCATGGCGGCGTTGTCGGCCTTCAGGCCGCCGCCGTAGACCACGTCCATCCCCCCGGTCCGCTCCTTGACGAAGCGGGCGATCTTCCGGATATAATCCCGGTCCGCAGGGGTCTTCCCCGGCCCGATGCTCCACACCGGCTCATAGCCGATGACCACCCGGGACTTGTCCACGCCCGCCAGGCCCAGGTCCAGCTGCTCGCCCAGGACCTGCTCCCAGGCCGGCTGCTCCTGGCTGGTCTCGCCGATGCAGTAAAGCACCGTGAGCCCCGCCTCCTGGGCGCGGAGGATCTCCTGGTTCAAAAGCCGGTTCACCGCCGCGCTGTCCTGCACCCCGGCCTCGGCCAGGATGCCTTTTTTGTCGTTGCGCTCCTCACAGTGGCCGATCAGGGTGGAGGTGCAGCCCAGGGCCTTCACCACCGAGGCGGGCCGGTTGGTGGTCAGCGCGCCGAAGTTGCCGCCCACCGCCGTGTTCACCCGGTAGACCCCCTGGCTGCCGATCTGCACGGGGCTGTTGGCGCACAGGGCGCCCACGGCGCCCAGCAGATGGGCCTCCGGCAGATACTGGACAAACTCCACCTTTTCAGGGTCGTATTTTTTCAGCGCCTCCTGGGTGCCCCGCACCACCGCTGCGCCCCAGTCCTTCAGGGGGGAGAGCCGGTTCACGCCGCCGTATTCCGCGGGCACGTCAAAGCGCTTCAGGTTCAGATAGATGTGTTTCATGGCCGCTCCTTATCTTAACAGGGCATATTCCGGGAAATTCCCGCCCATGAGAGGCATGGCGTATTGGAAAAACGCGTCGGAGATCCGGTTCCCGTCCACGATCCATTCCAAGGGAAATTTCTTTTCCGCGTTGGCCACCTGCTCCAGCGGGGCCAGAAACAGGCTGCTGCTGTACTCCGGCTCCCGGCAGGCGCTGATGGCCGCCATAGAGCCGCTCTCGCCCCGCAGCGCCGCGTTCACCGCGTAGCGCCCGGCGGCATAGGCCTCGGCCCGGTCCACCGGGGAGACGTAGGGGATGCTGGCCCGGCCCAGCAGGCCCGGCTTCTCCGCCCGGGACTTGATATGCAATTGCCGCATGATCAAGTCGCTGATGTGCTGGGCGGTGCCGCCGGGCACCGTGTGCCCGAAGCCGTCCACGATCCCCGTGTCCGCTAAAGGCTTGCCGTCCGTGCCGCAGATCCCCTCGCTGACCACCACCAACAGGCCCTTGCCCCTGGCGTAGCCCGCCTCGATGTCGGCCAGCATCCGGTCCGTGTCCACCGGCAGCTCCGGCAGATAGGTGAGCACCTGGCAGTCCGTCAGCCGGGCGGCCATGGCCCCCGCGGCGGTGACCCAGCCGGTGTTGCGGCCCATGAGCTCCAGCACTACCACATGAATGGGCAGGGCCGAGGCGTCCAGCGCCAGCTCAGAGGCGCTGAGGGCCGCATACCGGGCCGCGGAGCCGAAGCCGGGGCAGTGGTCCGTGACCTCCAGGTCGTTGTCCATGGTCTTGGGGATGCCCAGCACCCGCAGATCCAGGCCCTCCCGCCGGGCCAGGGCGCTGATCTTGCAGCAGGTGTCCATAGAGTCGTTCCCGCCGTTATAGAAGAAACAGCCGATGTTGAATGCTTTCAGGGTCTCCAGCACCTGGGGGTAGTCCGCGTCCTCCAGCTTCCGGCGGCAGGAGCCGATGGCGGAGGCGGGGGTATGCCCCAGGCGGGTGACGGTCTGGGCGGGGATGTGGGTCAGGTCGATCAGATCCCCTTTTAAAATGCCCTCCGCGCCGAAGCGGGCGGCGTAGATCCTGTCCACCCGGCCGCTGTCCCGGGCGGCCTCGATGACGCCCTGGAGAGAGCTGTTGATGACCGCCGTGGGGCCGCCGCCGTGGGCGACTAAAATATTCATCCCCATGGCTCAGATGCCCTTCTTCCGGTAGCGCTCGGCCATCTCGTCCAGGGAAACCGGCTCCACCAGCGGGGCCCTGCCCACGCTGTCAAACTCCACGATCAGGGTGCCCACCACCTCTTTGACGCCCCGCTCGATGCAGTCCACGATCCGGGCCACGTCTCCGTCCGGCACCACGCCGTACATGACGGTGTCCATGATGGGCGGGAAAAAGACCCGGGGGTCAAAGGCGGCGGGATTGGCCAGCAGCAGCCGGTAGATGCCGCCGATGGAGGCGCTGGCGCGCAGAGCGGGCTCGTCCCGGAACAGCTCCCGCAGGTTCCGGGTGACGGCCAGGCGGATATCCGTGTCCACATTGATCTTGCGGATGCCTAACTTGGAGACCTCCTTCAGCTGCTCTTTCTTGATGCCGTAAGCGTCGTGAATGTCGCCCCCTAAGGCGTTGATCTCGGAGACGATGTACTGGGGCACGGTGGAGGAGCCGTGGCTCACCAAGGTGCCCTCGATGCCCTCGTGGAGCATACACTCCTTGGTGGCGATGGCGATCTCCTTGCGGATTACCGTGTCCTTGCCCTTGTTGGCCCCGTGCTTGGTGCCGTAGCTGATGGCCAGGGCGTCCACCCCGGTCTGGCGGAAGAACTTCACCGCGTCCAGGGGGTTGGTGTAGGTGGAGCTGGCGGCAAAGACGTGGTCCTCCACGCCGGCCAGGACGCCCAATTCTCCCTCCACGGTGACGCCCCGCTCATGGGCATACTTGACCACCTCCCGGGTCAGCTCCACGTTCTCCGCGAAGGGGAGGGAGGACCCGTCGATCATCACCGAGGTATAGCCTCCGGCGATGGCGGCGGCGCAGGACTCAAAGGTCTTGCCGTGGTCCAGGTGCAGGGCGATGGGGATGGGGCTGTGCTCGCCGTATTTTTTCACGGCGTTGGCGATGTTCTGGGCGCCGATCTTCTTGTCCTCCAGGGTGCCGTTGGCAAAGTCCGTCCGGCCGCCCATGAAGGCGTTGGCCAGGTCCGCCCCCTGCAAAATGGCGGCGGAGCGGAACATCTCGTGGACCTGGATCACCGCCTTGGCCTGGCATACGGCGTTGACGTTGAAGGCCCCTTGGGCATAGTTGTATTTCTCCGCGGTGTCCAGGATCGCTTTCATCGGGACTAAAGGCATATGGGTTCCTCCTTCTTTGTTCGGTTCTTTTATTGGGCCAGGTGCTGCTGCCACCAGTCGGAATAGTCCGCGCCCTCGCTGTCCGGCGTGAAGCTGCCGTTGAGCATACTCAGCACCCGCTCGTATTCCTCGGTCCCCTCCTCGTAGGGGGTGGGCTTATAGTCGTTGTAATTGGTCTTGGCCACATAGGGCTGGGAGCTGACGGAGCAGGGGATGATCCGAATATCCCGGTTGGTGACGCTCCCGTCAGAGGCCCGGTCCACCACCACCTGGACGATGGCCGTCTCCGGGTAGGTGGGCATGGTGCTGCCGCCGTAGGTCCAGTTGCCCATGCCGTAGAGGATGACGGCGCCGTTATACTGCTCGATGGGCTGGAGCATGTGGGAGTGGCAGCCGTAGATCAGGTTGGCCCCCGCGTCCACACAGGCGTGGGCCAGCTCGATATCCGCGTCCGAGAGGTGATACACCAGCTCGCCGCCCCAGTGGAACATACAGATGATGTACTCCGCCCCGTCGGCCTCCAGGCGGCGCACCGCCGCCGTGGCCTCGTTTTTGTCCGGCTCCAGGTCGTTATACGCGCAGTAGATGCCCAGCTTCAGGCCGCTGCCGGTGGTGAGGATCTGAGCCTGGCCCTCCTTGCCGTAGGGGATGCCGTACTCCTCCAAGGCGGCATAGGTATCCTCCTCGCCCTTGCTGCCGAAGTCCTCCAACAGGTGGTTGTTGGCGGCGGTGACAAAGTCCACCCCGCCCTCGATGAGGATGTTGGCGTAGTCGGTGGGGGCCTTGAAGTGGAACTGGGAGTGGTAATCCGGCGTCAGGCGCCGGTCAGACAGGACGCACTCCAAATTGGCCATGGTAAAATCGTCTTCCGTGAAGTAGGACACGGTGTTGGAAAAAGGATAGGCGTAGTCCCCGTTCATTTTCCCGTCGTAGCCGTAGGGGCTGCCGACAAAGTTTTCGTTGGGGGCCAGGGTGCAGTCCCCAATGGCGGAGAGCACGAAGGTCCCGGGCTCCACGGTGGGCGCGGGCGTCTCCGCCGGGGCCTCCTGCCGGGCGGCGGGCGGAGCGCCCAGGGGCGTGGAGACGGCCCCCAGCTCGTGGCGTTTGTGCACCACGATCCCCAAGGGAATCAGCAGCAGGATCAGGATGAGGGACTGAATAAGGGTGGATTTCTTCATGACTTGCCGACCTCTGTATCTTTAGACAAGATGGACAGTTTTATTATACTGAAATTCCCCCGGATGCGCAAGAGAACGCCGTGCATTTTTAAGAAATACTTTCCGTATAAAAACCGGCGGGCGCTTCACGCTGCCCGCCGGGATCGCTGCCGCGTTATTTCTTCTTTTTGCCGAAGATGCCGCTGCGGCCGTTGTCCAGCTCGCCCATGGAGGCGGCAAACTGGCGCAGCAGCTCCTTCTGGGAGGAGCTCAGGTTCTTGGGCACGGCGATGGTCACGGTGATGAACTGATCCCCCCGGCCGCCGCCCCGCAGATAGGGGATGCCCTTGCCCCGCAGGCGGAACACCGCCCCGGGCTGGGTGCCCTCGGGGATGGTCAGCTTGATGTTGCCGTCCAGGGTGGGGACCTGGATCTCCGCCCCCAGCACCGCCTGGGCGTAGCTGATCTCCTGCTCCAGCAGCACCGAGGTCCCGTCCCGCTCAAAGCGGGCGTGGGGCCGCACGATCACAGATATCAACAGATCCCCGGCGGGGCCGCCGTTGGAGCCGGCGCTGCCGTAGCCCGGGCGGGAGATGGTCTGCCCGTCGTCGATGCCGGCGGGGATGTTGACCTTTATCTTGTGCTGCCGCCGGACCGCCCCCATGCCCCGGCAGGTCTTGCAGGGCTGGTGGATGATCTTGCCGGTGCCCCGGCATTTGGGGCAGGCGCTGGTGGACTGGGCCAGGCCGAAGGGGGTGCGGGTGGTGGTGCGCACGGTGCCGCTGCCCTTGCAGTCCGGGCAGATCTCCGGCGTGGTGCCGGGGGCGCAGCCGGTGCCGTTGCAGTCGGCGCAGGACTCCACCCGGGCCACCGTCACTTCCTTCTCACAGCCGAAGGCGGCCTCCTCGAAGCTGATGTTCACCGTGGCGCGGACGTTCTCGCCCTTGCGGGGGGCGTTGGGATTGCGCCCGGTGCTCCCGCCGAAGCCGAATATGTCCCCGAAGCTGCTGAATATGTCCCCAAAATCGCCGAAGCCGCCGAAACCGTCCCCGAAGCCGCCGCCAAAGCCCGCGTTGGGGTCAAAGGCCGCGTGGCCGAACTGGTCGTACTTCTTGCGCTTCTCCTCGTCGGAGAGCACCTCGTAGGCCTCGTTGGCCTCCTTGAAGCGCTCCTCGCACTCTTTGTCGCCGGGGTGCAGATCCGGGTGGTTGGCCTTGGTGATCTTCCGGTAGGCCTTCTTGATCTCCTCCGCCGTGGCGCCCTTTTCGACGCCCAGCACCTCGTAGTAGTCTCGTTTTTCTGCCATGGGAAACTCCGTTCTTACAGCACTTCATCCCGGCGGCCGGGCCGCCGGGATAAAGGCGCTGCTCTGTTTTAGTGTATGCTTACTTGTTGTCGTCGTCCACGACGGTGTAATCCGCGTCGTAGTAGTCCTGGCCGCCGTTGGGGCCGCCCTGGCCCTGGCCCGGGTTGTAGCCGCCGGCCTGGCCCTGGGGATTGGCCGCCTGGTACAGCTTCTCGGACAGCTTGTAGAAGGCCTGGGTCAGCTCTTCGGTGGCGTGCTTGATGGCGGCGGTGTCGGTGCCGGTGAGGGCCTGCTTCAGGGCGGACAGCTTGCTCTCCACCTCGGCCTTCTCCTCGCCGCTGAGCTTGTCGCCCAGGTCGGCGATGGTCTTCTCGGTCTGGTACACCATCTGGTCGCCCTGGTTGCGCACGTCCACCTCTTCCTTGCGCTTGGCGTCCTCGGCGGCGTACATCTCGGCCTCCTTGACGGCCTTGTCGATGTCCTCCTTGGACATGTTGGAGGAGGCGGTGATGGTGATGTGCTGCTCCTTGCCGGTGCCCAGGTCCTTGGCGGAGACGTTCACGATGCCGTTGGCGTCGATATCAAAGGTGACCTCGATCTGAGGCACGCCGCGGCGGGCCGGGGCGATGCCGTCCAGATGGAAGCGGCCCAGGCTCTTGTTGTAGGCGGCCATCTCCCGCTCGCCCTGGAGAACGTTCACTTCCACGGAGGTCTGGTTGTCCGCCGCGGTGGAGAACACCTGGCTCTTGCGGGTGGGGATGGAGGTGTTGCGCTCGATGAGCTTGGTGAACACACCGCCCAGGGTCTCGATGCCCAGGGACAGAGGCGTCACGTCCACCAGGACGATGCCCTCCACGTCGCCGGACAGGACGCCGCCCTGGATGGCCGCGCCGATGGCCACGCACTCGTCGGGGTTGATGCCCTTGAAGCCTTCTTTGCCGATCAGGGACTTGACCATCTCCTGCACGGCGGGGATCCGGCTGGAGCCGCCCACCAGCAGGACCTTGCTGATGTCGCTGGGCTGGAGGCCGGCGTCGGACAGGGCCTGCTTCACGGGGCCCACGGTCTTCTCCACCAGGTGGTGGGTCAGCTCGTTGAACTTGGCCCGGGTGAGGGTCACGTCCATGTGCTTGGGGCCGGTGGCGTCGGCGGTGATGTAGGGCAGGTTGATATTGGAGGTGGTGACGCCGGACAGCTCCACCTTGGCCTTCTCGGCGGCCTCACGCAGCCGCTGCATGGCCACCTTGTCGCTGCTCAGGTCCACGCCCTCGGTCTTCTTGAACTCGTCTACCAGGTACTTGGTGATGCAGGCGTCAAAATCGTCGCCGCCCAGGCGGTTGTTGCCGGCGGTGGCCAGCACGTCGATGACGCCGTCGCCGATCTCCAGTACGGACACATCGAAGGTGCCGCCGCCCAGGTCATAGACCATGATCCGCTGGTCATTCTCCTTGTCCAGGCCGTAGGCCAGGGCCGCGGCGGTGGGCTCGTTGATGATGCGCTTCACGTCCAGACCCGCGATCTTGCCCGCGTCCTTGGTGGCCTGGCGCTGAGAGTCGGTAAAGTAGGCGGGGACGGTGATGACCGCCTCGGTGCCGATCTGGCCCAGATAGGCCTCCGCGTCGGCCTTCAGCTTCTGCAGCACCATGGCGGAGATCTCCTGGGGGGTGTAGGACTTGTTGTCAATGGTCACTTTGTAGTTGGAGCCCATCTCCCGCTTGATAGAGGAGATGGTCCGGTCCGGGTTGGTGATGGCCTGGCGCTTTGCCACCTGGCCCACCATGCGCTCGCCGGTCTTGGAGAAGGCCACCACGGACGGCGTGGTCCGGGCGCCCTCGGCGTTGGCGATGACGACGGTCTCGCCGCCTTCCATGACGGCTACGCAGCTGTTGGTCGTTCCAAGGTCTATGCCTATGATCTTACCCATTGTATTTTCCTCCCGTATCGATATAGATGTTTTTATAAATTATTTATAACTAAAGGGAAAAACCCTTAGTTTGCCACTTTGACCATGGCGAAACGGATGACCTTTTCGCCCATTTTGAAGCCCTTCTGAAAGACCTCCACGATCTCGTTTTCCCCTTTGCTCTCATCCTCCACATGCATCACCGCGTTGTGCAGGCTGGGATCAAAGGTCTGGCCCAGACAGTCGATGGGGCTGATGCCCAGCTTCTCCAGGGTGGCGCAGAACTGATTCATGATCATCTCCACCCCTTTGCGGTAGGCCTCGTCGTCCGTGCTCTGGTTCAGCGCCCGCTCCAGGTTGTCATACACCGGGAGAAACTGCACCGCCGTATCGGCCTTGATGCCGCCGTACAGAGCCTCCTTTTCCTTCTGGCTCCGGCGGCGGAAATTGTCATACTCGGCGCACAGGCGCAGGTATTTGTCGTTCAGCGCGGCCAGCTCCTGCTCCGCTTTCTCCGCCCGCTGGACGGCTTCCTTGCCGGCCTCTTTTTTGGCGGCCTTTTTCTCCGCCCGGCTCTCCTTGGCCTTGGGGGCCTCCTTTGGAGTCTCCTTGGACTCTTCCGGGGCCGCCTCCGGCTGGGGCGCCTGGGGCTTCTCTTCAGGCTCCGGCTGAGGCGCCGGCTCCTGCTTTTCCTCGCGCAGCTTATCCTCCGTGCTCATTTGGGTCATCTCCCTTGATAATCAGTTTGTTGTGCATCCCTTCCGGCGGCGCCTCGCCCCCGCCCAGGCGCTTGGACAGGCCCGCGGCCAGGAAGCTGAGCTTGGCGGCCACGGCGGAATAGTCCATCCGGGTGGGCCCCACCACACCGATGAGCCCCCGGGTGTTGTCCCCGGCGTCATAGCTGGCGATGATCACGCTGGAATCCTTCAGCTCCTCGGCCACGTTCTCCGGCCCAATGAGCACCCGGACCTCCCCGGCGCTCACCATGCTCTCCTCCTGACCGGAGGGGAGGATGTACCCGCCGCCGGACAGATAGCTCATGAGCTTGTGGGCTTTCTCCGGGTCCTTGAACTCCGGCTGGTTCAGCAGCCGGTTCTCGCCGGAGATAAAGGCGGTGGGGGTGTTGGCCTCGGTCAGCGTCTCGATCAAAAAGGCCGCAACGACGGAGGTCAGGCCCATGGTGTCGTCCGCGGCCCGCTCGGTGGAGTGGATCAGCAAAGGCGTGATCTGGTCGGCGGTGAGGCCGGTAAAACCGGCGTTGAACAGGGAGGCCAGCCGCTGCACCATGTTCTGGTCCACCGACAGGGGCAGATGCACCAGCTTGCTCTTGACGGAATTGCTGCTGAGCATAAGAACGATGATGAAGGTGTTGGCGTCCACATAGATCAGGTCAAAGCGCTTGGCGGTGACGGAGCTCTGGGCCGTCAGCGCCAGGGCGGGATAATCCGTCAGCTGGGAGGCCAGGCGGCTCACGTCGCTGATAGTGTCGTCCAGCTGCTGGAGCTTCTGGTTCAGGCGGCGGTTGATCTCCTCCGTCTCCTCCAAGCTCAGCTTCTGCTGCTCCATCAGCTCATTGACGTACATCCGGTAGCCCATGGGCGTGGGCACCCGGCCCGCCGAGGTGTGGGGCTGCTCTAAGTAGCCCATGTTCACCAGCTCCGCCAGCTCGTTGCGGATGGTGGCGGGAGAACAGCCCAGGCCGGCGGTCTGGGCGATGGACTTGCTGCCCACCGGCTCCGCCGTGCGGATATATTCCTCCACCACCGCGGCCAGTATTTTCTTTTTCCGCGCGCTGATCTCCATACCGGCCTCCGCCTGTTAGCACTCCTGCCCCGAGACTGTTGGCACTCTTTCCTTACGAGTGCTAATATAGCACCGAAGGCTGGCTTTGTCAATAGTTTCGCCCTGGCGGGGGCGGAAAATTCACAGTTTGTACAATTCTCCGACGGGGTCCGGAAAGGCTTGAAATGCGTAGAATTTTTCCCGAAAATTCCCGGAAAATCAAGGAATTTCCATATACAAAATGTTAATTTAGGTATACAATATAGATAAAGTATTTGAAGGGGGGCGATGGCGTGCTCGAAAAGAGTTTCATGGACGTGTATGACAAGTTCAAGCTGCACTTTTACCGCGGCGTGTTCGAGCGCGTGCGGGAAAGAGAGGGGTCTCTTTCGGCCATGGAGGTCTTCTCTCTGGAGATTATCAACTCCCTGGGCCGGCCCACGGTGGGCCAGTTCGCGGACTTCTTGAACATCTCCCAGTCAAACGCTACATACAAGGTCAATAACCTCATCAAAAAGGGCTATCTGGATCGGGAGAACTCCACCAAGGACCGGCGGGAATACCATCTGGTCCTCTCGGAGAAGTTTTACGGGTATCAGTCTCTGATGAGCTCGTATGAGAAAGAGGTTATGGAGCGGGTAAAGCGGCGTTTGCCCAAGGCCGACGTGGATAAGTTCGACGAGATCCTGGCGATCATGTCAAAGGAGCTTATGCCCGAGTGTGAGTAAGGCTGGCGGAAAAAAGGGACGGAAGCGGGCCCTCGGAAAAAAGGAAAAGAAATTTTCCCTTTTTCCGGGGGCCCGGCTTTTGCGCGCCGGCAAAGCCGGCACGCTTCAAATGCGACCCGCTTGTGCCCTGCGGGCACTTCGCCGGGCTCGCCTACAGCTGAATTTTATACGGCCCGTATATGGCCTGTATACGGGCCGTATAAAAAAGTTCTTGCCAAGCGCCGGGATTTCCTATATAATGGGAATCGGAGAGGTACTGAACAAACCGTGCCGAGGCTTGTTCAGTACAAGTTGTTTATAGGCGGCGCATCCGCGCGCCTATGGGAAGAAAAGAAAGGAAAACTGGTATGAAAAAGAAAAAGCTCCCCCTGGCCGCGTGGATCTTCGCGGGGCTGGTAGCCGGTATCGTGCTGGGCCTGATCCTCATGGCAGTGCCCAACGGGGTGGCCTTCGCCAAGGCGTACATCTCCCCCTTCGGTACCATCTTCCTGAACCTGTTGAAGTTCATCGTGGTCCCCATCGTGGTCTTCTCCATCACCGCCGGCGTCATCTCTATGCGGGATGTGCGCAAGGTGGGCTCTGTGGGCGTGAAGACCCTGGTGTATTACCTGTGCACTACCGCCGTGGCCGTGGTCATTGCCCTGATGCTGGCCACCCTGGCCAAGGGCATGTTCCCCCTGCTGGACCCCTCCGGCGCCAGCTATGAGGCCAATACCGCCAACATTATGGACACCATCGTGGGGATCTTCCCCTCCAACCCCATCACCCCGCTGGCCAACTCCACCATGCTCCAGGTCATCGTGATCGCCCTGCTGCTGGGCTTCGGCATCCTGCTGGCCGGGGAGAAGGGCCAGGTGGCGGCCCAGGTGGTGGAGAGCTTCAATGAAGTCTCCATGAAGATCATGGACCTGATCATCAAGCTTTCGCCCATCGGCGTCATTTGCCTGCTGGCCCCGGTGGTGGCCGAGAACGGCCCGCTGCTCTTGGTGGGCTTGGGCGCGGTGCTGCTGGTGGCCTATGTGGGCTATGTGATCCACGCCCTACTGGTCTACTCCCTGACGATAAAGACCCTGGCCAAGATCTCGCCGCTGGCCTTCTTCAAGGCCATGGTCCCCGCCATGGTGATGGCCTTCTCCTCCGCCTCCTCCGTGGGCACCATGCCCTTTACCTTGGAGTGCGCGGAGAAGCTGGGCGCCAAGAAAGAGGTCTCCTCCTTCGTGGTGCCCCTGGGCGCCACCATCAACATGGACGGCACCGCCATCTATCAGGGCGTCTGCGCCGTGTTCATCGCCGCCTGCTACGGCATTGACCTGAGTTTCGGCCAGATGATCACCATCGTCCTCACCGCCACCCTGGCCTCCATCGGCACCGCCGGCGTCCCCGGCGCGGGCATGGTCATGCTGGCCATGGTGCTGGAGAGCGTGGGCCTGCCGGTGGCCGGCATCGGCCTGGTGATGGGCGTGGACCGGATCTTCGACATGGGCCGCACCACCATCAACATCACCGGCGACGCCGCCTGCGCCGTCATCGTCTCCAAGTTGGAGGAGAGAAAGGCCGCAAAAGCCGCGTCCTGACGAAGGGCAAAAAGCGTTTGTACATTTTGCCCGCTTTGTATAATTTAAACGCTCGTTCTGGCAGACAGGGAACCTGTCTGCCAGAATATTTTTGCGCCAATTTGTACAAATCAGCCAATTTTATAAGGCTTTCGTGTGCAAAAAGATGAAATTTTGTGTACAGATTGACTTGTGGTTAAAATAACGATAAAATACAAATTGTATAAACTGGAAACTGTTCCGTAAAATCCGAACAAGGGAGAGTGAAGCCTGTATGAGAGATTTAAAGCACCTGCAAACCTTTGAAGACCTGCTGCAAGTGGCGAACAACCCGCTGATCGGCCAGGCCCAGAGCGAGGGCAAAATCTGCGTCGCTTACCCCTGCGAGAATATCCCGGAGCCGCTGCTGAACCTGAAAGGGGCCTTTTCCGTGCGCCTCTTCGCGCCCAACACCGGCTCTACCGACATTGCCACCTATTACATGACCAACCTCCTCTGCGAGACCAGCCGGGCCCTGCTGGAGCGGGCCATCGAGGGCGGCTTTAATTTTGCCGACTGCATGATCACCCCCGACGGCTGCACCATGGTCAACCGCTGCGCGGAGAATATGCAGCTGCTGCAGACCATGGGGAAGGGGAAGGAGCGCTTCTTCTGGCAGTATATGGAGATCCCCCTGAAGTGCGACGACAACGGGCTGAATCTGTATGTGGTCCAGTGTAAAAACCACATCCTCACGCCCCTGCAGGAAGCCTACGGGCTGGACATTTCCGACGCCGCCATCCGCCAGGCGGTGGAGGAGCACAACAAGGTCTGCCGCCTGATCCGCGCCATCGGGGACTTCCGGAAGGAGGAGCGGCCCCGCATCACCGGGTATGAGTTCCATGTGCTGACCCTGGCCACCTATGTCTGCCCCAAATATTTGTTGATCGACAAGCTGGAGGAGACTCTGGAGGAGCTGAAGACCCGGGAGCCCGACAACAGGAAGTACCGGGCCCGGCTGCTGGTGGTGGGCTCGGAGCTGGACGACAGCGGGATGATCAAGCTGGTGGAGGAGACGGGGGCCTATGTCTGCGCCGACCGGTTCTGCTTCGGCTCCCTGCCCGGGCGGGACCCCATTGAGCTCAACGACAGCGAGGACGCCCTGACCCAGGTCTGCCGGCACTATATGGTCAACTGCCAGTGCCCCCGGATGATGAACATGGCCAAGGTGTACGGCCGCAAGGCCTATGTGGCCGACCTGGCCAAAGAGTACAAGGCCGACGGCATCATCTATGAGCAGGTGAAATTCTGCGACCCCTGGGCCTATGAGCGGACCCTGGGCTCCGTCATGCTCCGGGAGGATTACGGCTACCCGGTGCTCTCCGTGGACCGGCCCTACAACATCGGCTCTTCGGTGGGCCAGATGCGCACCCGGGTCCAGGCCTTTATCGAGAGCGTGGAGATCAAGAAATTGCAGAGAGGTGAACGCTGATGATCGTAAAACAGGAAGACTGGTCCCGGCCCGGCGACCAGAGGCTGGGCGTACTGTTTGACGGGGGCAAGGTCCGCCGCCGCCGGGAGTGGCGGGGCGTGAAGGACACGCTGTATGATTATGGCCGCTGGGTCTATATCATGTCCATCCTGGCCCGGTTTATCGTCAAGCCCCGGAACATCAAGGCCATGTTCCGCTACCGCTGGATGGCAAACTACCTGGCCGTGCCCCATATGGTGGACAAGTTCACCATGGGCCTGCGGGACGAGCCGCTGCGCATCGTTCACACCGCCATGGACTTTGTGGTGTACGACGTGGCCCAGACCATGGAGAACATTTTCCGGGGCGACCGGCGCACCGGCAACGACAAGAAATTTTCCGACAAATGCGTCCTGACGGATGAAAACGCCATGACCGCCTTCATGATGGGCTTCCCCACGCTGAAGGCCATCCTCCGGGAGGTGCCCACCATGTTCGTGGCCAACCTCCTCAACCAGTACTCCACCACCCACTACCTGGATGTGGCCCAGGCCGCCGGCATCCCCGGCGACGTGTGCCCCATGCCGGAGGCGGAGGCGGGCATCTCCATCGACGACGACTTTGCCGTGCTGGGGGCCTGCGCCGTGCAGGTGAACACCACCTGCGACGGCTCCCTCATGGGCAACGGCATCATCGCCAAGCGCCTGGAGCGGGAGTACGGCATCCCCACCTTCCAGCTGGTGGCCCCCATGCGCCACCGGGAGGAGGACGTGCAGGACTACGCCGCCCAGGATATCAGGAACGCCATCGCCTTCATCGAGGAGCACACCGGCGAGAAGTGGGACTGGACCGCCTATTTCGAATGCGCCAAGCGGGTCAACGACATCACCCGCAACCGCCTGGCCTGGCTGGAGATGAACAGCACCAACTATCCCCAGTTCGTGGGCGCCCCCTTCTCCCTGTATAACGACACCAACTATATGGGCAACTGCGGCCGCTCGCCCAAGTTCCCGCCCATCGACCGGAAGATCATGAAATACGCCCAACACGGCTACGAGGCCAAGCGGATGATGGCCCCCGAGTACCGGCACCGGGCGATCATCTGGGGGGTGCAGCCCCAGTATGTGATCGACATGCTCAACTGGATGATCCACTGCTGGGGCATCGTCCCGCTGACGGACATGCTCTCCATGGTCAACACCCGCCAGATCGCCGAGGAGGACACGCCGGAGAACCGGGAGCAGGCGTACTACGACATGGCCTGGCTCAACGAGAACATGATCATGCGCAACCGGACCCACGGCGGCTATGAGGTGCTGGTGGACGAGCTGTGGCAGTTCTGCGAACAGATGAACGCGGACATGGTCATCATGTGGGAGCACATGAGCTGCAAGGCCCTCACCGGGATGCACGGCCAGTTTGAGGAGCAGGCCCGGGAGCGGGGCATCCACCTGGTCTGGGTCTGCCACGACCTGTGCGACCCCCGGGTCTACACCCGTCAGGCGATCCGGGACCAGCTGAACACCTACATGCGCACGGTCATGCGGGAGGAGCCTCTGGATCCGTCCATCGAGGTCCTGCCGGACGAGAAAGCATGGTGACGTCGGAACAACGCTGTCAAGCCACCTGGCCGCGCGAGCACGGCCTGTTTTGCGAACTTTCTGAAAAATAAGGAGAAGAATCATGCCGAAGTATATAAAAATCCCCCTGCTGATTTTGGGGATCCCGGCGGCGGTGTTCGCCGTCACCTTTGCGATCTATTTCCTCAATCTGGACATGAAGCTCCTGTCCAAGATCGAGCCCTTCTTCCTCAGACATTACGACAAAATGCCCCGGGAGTCCTACGTGTGACATGCGAAATCCCCGGGCCGGCGAGAACGCCGGCCCGGGGATTTTCTTTAGGGGATCTGCTTTAAATAAAAGCGAAAGGCCGAGGGGATGGGGAAGCTGGAGCGGATCTCGGCGGCGCTGTGCCACTGAAAGGCGGCCGCCTCCCGGCGGCAGGGGATATGCCAGCCCTGCATGTGCCACTCCACATGGGTGAAGATGTGCCGGGCCGGGCCCAAAGGCTCCGGGTCCAGCGGCTCCGCCTCCAACTCCTCCAGCCATGAGCGCAGGGCCTCCGGCTCCCAGGCGCCCTCTAAGTTCGGAAACTCCCACATGCCCGCCAAAAGCCCCCGGTCCTCCCGGCGGCGCAGGGCCCAGCGTTCCCCGCAGGAGAGCAGGAGCACCGTCCGCGCCTCTGTCCGCCGGGGCTTTTTCTCGCTGCGCACCGGCAGCTCGGCAGCCTGGCCCGTCTCCCGGCCCAGGCACAGGGCGGCCAGGGGGCAGAGGGAGCAGCGCAGCTGCCCCTGGGGCAGGCAGACGGTCTCGCCCAGCT
This sequence comes from uncultured Oscillospiraceae bacterium, assembly GCA_947630375.1. Classification (GTDB taxonomy): domain Bacteria; phylum Bacillota; class Clostridia; order Oscillospirales; family Oscillospiraceae; genus Limivicinus. The sequence continues at coordinate 65,145 of CANRHH010000006.1, forward strand.
CCATGAGCCCCTCGGTCAGCAGGCCCGCCTCCCGGCCGGAGGGGTAGACCTGCCGCAGCAGCGCGCCGATCCGGGCCCGGGTCTTAGGCGAGAGGGCGTCCTCCCGGCTGGCCGTCAGCCGCAGGACCAGGCGCAGGACGTTCCCGTCCACGGCGGGCTCCGGCTGCCCGCAGGCGATGGAGGCGATGGCCCCGGCGGTGTAGTCCCCGATGCCGGGCAGCTGCCGCAGCTCCTCCGCCCGCCGGGGCAGCTGCCCGCCCCAGCGCTCCATGACCTCCCGGGCCGCCTTTTGCAGGTTCCTGGCCCGGCTGTAATAGCCCAGGCCCTCCCAGAGCTTCAGCAGCTCCGCCTCGGGGACCCGGGCCAGGGCCTCCACGGTGGGCAGCCGCTCCATAAAGCGGGCAAAATAGGGGATGACCGCCTCGATCCGGGTCTGCTGGAGCATGATCTCCGACACCCACACCCGGTAAGGACTCTGGTCCTCCCGCCAGGGCAGGGGCCGCCGGTGCGCCTCGTGCCAGGCCAGCAGCGGCGGCACGCACCCGGCCAGTCTCTCCAGCTCCGTCAAGCGCCGCCGCCCCCTTCCGGGGCCGGCTCCGCCGTGAAGCAGTGCCACTCCTCCAAACAGTCGTGGCCGGTGATGCGCAGGCCGGCGGCCCGGAGGGCCGCGGCCACCTCGTCCTGCCGCCCCTCGATGATGCCGGAGGTGATGAACACCCCGCCGGGCTTCAAAAAGCCGGGCACATGGGGGGCCAGGGGGATGATCACATCCGAGACGATGTTGGCCAGCACCAGGTCATAGCCCCCGCCGAAGCGCCGGCGGAGGGAGGCGTCGGCGATCAGATCCCCGGCCAGGACCTGGATCCGGTCCGGCCCCAGGCCGTTCAGCGCCGCGTTGGCCAGCACCACGTCCGGAGCCTTGGGGTCCACGTCGCAGCCCAGGCAGAAGCCGGCCCCCAACACCAGGCCGCCGATGCCCAGGATCCCGCTGCCGCAGCCCAGGTCCAGCAGCCGCATCCCCGGCCGGACCAGATTCTCCAGCCGGGCCAGGCACATCCGGGTAGTGGCGTGGCTGCCGGTGCCGAAGATGAGGCCCGGGTCCAGCCGCAGGGGCAGCCGCTCCCCCTGGGGGACCGGTTCCCATTCGGGCACCACGACGAGCTTTTCCCCCACCGGGATGGGCTTATAGTAAGCCCGCCAGTTGTTCTCCCAGTCGCTGTCCTGGACGGTGCCCAGGACCAACTGGGGAAACCGGGCCCGGACCCGCTCCAGCACCGCCCGGCCCTCCCCGTCGTCGGTCAGGTAGAATTTGATCCGGCTGAGCCCGGCGAAGCGCTGCTCCAGCTGGCTGTCCACATAGTCCCAGTACTGCCGGTTGTGCTCTAAAAAGTCCCGGAAGTCCTCCTCACTCTCGATGACGAAGCCCTCCGCCCCCAGCTCGTTCAGCTCCAGGCAGAGCCGGTCCAGGTCCTGGGCCGGGGCGTCCAGACTCAGTTCAAAATAACGCATAGCTGTTCCTCCGCGTGTGATGGTCTGTTCCTGAAGAGGGCGCGGCCGCCGCCGTCCCCCGTCTGTATTAGTTTACAACGGCGCGGCCTCTTTGTCCAGAGCCCATGCATAGTAAATTGTACAAAAATGGCGGCACAAAATGAAGAAAACAGGCCGAAAAATCGGCATTTTTATTGCCAAAAATGAACATATAACGGTTGACAAAAACTGGGCGCGGGAGTATAGTATGCATTACAAAGGGACATTGAAAGACAATTAACAAACAAAACCGGCCCAGGAAGCCGGCCCGATCAGGAGGTAGAAAAATACGATGAATGCGACGATGAAGTGCCCCCGCTGCGGTCATGATATGGTCGTGGACGGCCATCGGAAGATCGACCTTTTTATGTGCTATGAGTGCGGCTATATCGAGGGCCGCCGGCTGGACGGTTCGATCTTTAATTTCAAGCGGGTCACGAACTTTGAGTATCTGCGCGGCCTGAATTTCAACGAGATGGTAGCCTTCCTGTCCCAGGGGCTGAAGGTGCCCGAGAAGCAGATCAACGACTGGCTCCTGGAGCTGGCGGCGGATGCGGCGGAAGCGTAAACAGAACTAAAAAAAGCCAACGGTTGATGGAAGAACCGTTGGCTTTTTTTATGCGTCCTCCCGGAAACAAGCCTCCGCCGAGAAGGCCCCGGAGGCGAACAGAGCCTCCGCCTCCGCCCGGTAAGCCGCCAGCGTTTGGGCCTTGTTGAGCCGCTTGGCGGAGGCGCCGGGGAACATGTGGATCATGTAATACCACAGCTCTTTCATCCGGGCCAGGCAGTGCCTCTCGCCCAGACCCTGGGCCAGCCAGGCATCCAGCAGCTGCCCGTGAAAGGCCCGCAGCTCCTCCGCCTCCAGAGCCCGGCCCTGGCTGAGCTGCCGGAACAGGGCCGGATTGGCCGCCGCGCCCCGGCCCAGCATCACCTGCTCCAGCCCCGGCGCGGCCGCCTCCACAGCGGCCAGGGCGGCGCCGGAGAAGACGCTGCCGTTATAGCAGACCGGATTTTTACTCGCGGCCAAGGCTCGGGTAAAACCGGCCAGGTCCGGCCTGCTCTTGTACATGCCGGCCCGGTCCCGGGCGTGGATGATGAGCAGGGACAGGGGATATTTGTTGTAGATCTCTAAAATGGCGCCGAACTCCTCCGTGCTCTCCAGGCCCATCCGGGTCTTGACGGAGACGGCCAGGGGGCAGCGGGAGAAGATCTCTTCCAAAAGGGCGTCCAGCGCCGGCAGGTCCCCCAGCAGGCCGGCCCCCTTGTGCTTGGGGACCACGGTGCCCGAGGGGCAGCCCGCGTTCAGGTTGACCTCCCGGTAGCCCATGGCCGCCAGCTCCCGGGCCACGGCCAGAAAGGGCTCCGGCCGGCTGCACAGGATCTGGGGGACCAGATCCACACCCCGGTTGTTCTCGGGCAGGATATCCCGTAAATTCCCGGCCCGATAGCGGCCGCTGCCGTTCGGGGCGATAAAAGGGGAGTAGTACCGCTCCACCCCCGGGAACATCTCGGCGTGGACCCGGCGGTAGACATGGGAGGTGACGCCCTCCATGGGGGCAAAGGAAAAACGCATGGGCCCTCCTTTTCAGCGGCCGGGGGCCTGGGACGTGCGGAACCGGACCGGCGGCTGGAGCGCCAGATGCTCCCCGATGGTCCTGCCCATCCAGAGCATACTGTACCAGCGCCCGAATTTATACGCGCAGCGGGGAAACTCGCCGACGGTGGCAAAGCCCATGTGGGCGTGGAACCGGGCGCTGTTCCAGGTGAGGGTCTCGTCCTCCTCTTCCGCGGGGACGGCGATGCAGGCGTACAGATTGACGATGCCCATTTCCATCAGCTGCTCCTCCAGCGCCTCGTACAGCAGCCGGCCCAGGCCGCGCTTTTGCGCCCCGGGGTCCAGATAGATGCTCAGCTCACAGCTCCAGTCGTAGGCGGCCCGGCCCTTGAGGGCGCCCGCGTAGGCATAGCCCAGGATGATCCCCTCCCGCTCTGCCACCAGATAGGGATAGCGCCGGAGGGTGCCGCGGATCCGCTCCTGAAATTCCGGCAGGGACGGCGGGACGCATTCAAAAGAAATGGCGGTGTTTTCCACATAATAGGCGTAGATCTCCAAAAGACGCCCGGCGTCCTCCGGCGCCGCGGTCCGGACGGTGACCCTGTCCATAGACGGCTGCTGCATCGGCTTGCCTCCTCCGACGGCCCGCGGACCTTGACGGAAAGGCCGGCCCGGGCCTTTTTTTACACATAAAATAATTTGCCTATTTTCCTTTTCGCGCGGATTTGATAAGATTACTTTAGCATATCTGTCAAGGAGGGACAAGACATGAGCCTCTTTTTGAGCCTGGCTTATCTGTTCTTTATCGGCTCCGTGCTGGGCTGGGTACTGGAGCTGTTCTTTCGCAAGTTCTTCTCAAGCGCCAACCCGGAGCACCGGTGGATCAACCCGGGCTTTTGCGTAGGGCCCTATGTGCCCCTGTACGGCTCCGGCCTGTGCATCCTCTATCTGCTGGCCACCTGGGGCGAGGTAAGCGGCCTGGGCCAGAGCGCCGGCGGAAAGGCACTGCTGTTTGTGGGCATGGCGGTGAGCATGACGGCCATCGAGTACCTGGCGGGCATCGTGCTGCTCAAGGGGATGAAGCTGCGGCTGTGGGATTACAGCCAGCTGTGGGGAAATATCCAGGGCCTGATCTGCCCGCTGTTTTCGGCGGCCTGGGCCCTGATGGGCGCGGTCTATTATTTCCTCGTGCATCCCCATGTGATCCAGTCCCTGAACTGGCTGGCCAACAACCTGGCCTTTTCCTTCGTCATCGGCTTTTTCTTCGGGGTGTTCACCATCGACGTGGCGTACTCGGCCCAGGTGGTGACCAAGCTGAAGCGCTACGCGGAGGAGAACCAGGTGGTGGTCAAGCTGGAGAATTTGAAGGCCCACATCCACGCCGCCGAGGAGCGGGCCCACTTCCTCTTCGTCTTTCGGACCGAGCGCCTGCTGACCGAGCACCTGAAGGAGGCCCAGGAGGCCTGGGAAAAACTGCGGGAAAAACAGGACTAAAACAAAAAAGCCGGCCTACGGTTGAATATCTTTCTTCAACCGTAGGGTGGGAGAAATTATAGGGGGATCCCTTGTAATTTTCCGGATTTTCAGGTATGATAGAAAAGACCGGCCGGACAGCGGGGGAAAGGACCCGGCGGCCGGCGGAAAGGCGGGCCGCGCGCCGGAGCAGCGGCAGAATGGAGATATGTATGGACGTATTGGAACTGAAGCGTCTGTGCCGGGAGATCCGCATGGACGTAGTCCGGATGATCAGCGCGGCGGGCAGCGGCCATCCGGGGGGCTCGCTCTCCTGCACGGAGCTGCTGACAGCCGTCTATTTTACCCAGATGCGGGTGGACCCGGCCAATCCCAAGGACCCGGACCGGGACCGTTTTGTTCTCTCAAAGGGCCACTGCGCGCCGGCTTATTACGCGGTGCTGGCCCACAGGGGCTTCTTCCCCGTGGAGGAGCTGGGCACCCTTCGGAAGCTGCACAGCCGCCTGCAGGGGCATCCCGACAGCAAGAAGCTCCCCGGCGTGGACGTGGCCACCGGCTCTTTGGGGCAGGGGGTGTCTTTGGCGGTGGGCATGGCCCTGGCCGCCAAGCATCTGAAGAAGGATTATAAAACATACGTAGTCACCGGGGACGGGGAGCTCCAGGAGGGACAGGTCTGGGAGGCCTTCATGGCCGCCGCCCACTATAAGCTGGACAACCTGACGGTGATCGTGGACTGGAACGGCCTGCAGATCGACGGCCGGAACGACGAAGTCATGTCTTTAGGCGATCTGCGGGAGAAGCTCCGCGCTTTCGGCTTCCAGCTGATGGAGCTGGAGGACGGGAACGACATCAAGCAGGTGCTGGCCGCGCTGAACGCCCCGGTGGAGCCGGGCAGGCCCAAATGCATCCTGGCCCGCACCGTCAAGGGCAAAGGCGTCTCCTTTATGGAGGACCAGGCCGGCTGGCACGGGAAGGCGCCGAATGAGGAGCAGTGCCGGACGGCATTGGAAGAACTGGAGGCGAGCGTATGAAAATGAAAGCGACGCGGCAGGCATACGGGGAGGCGCTGATCGAGCTGGGCAGAGAGAATGAGCGGGTCGTCGTGCTGGACGCGGACCTGGCCCACGCCACCCAGACGCTGCTGTTTAAAAAGGAGTTCCCGGACCGGCATTACAACATGGGCATTGCCGAGGCCAACATGATCGACGTGGCCGGGGGCATGTCCACGGCGGGCCTGATCCCCTTCTGTTCCAGCTTCGCCATGTTCGGCGCCTGCCGGGCCTATGAGCAGATCCGGAACAGCATCGCGTATCCGCGGCTGAACGTGAAGCTGGCCATGACCCACGCGGGCATCACCGTGGGCGAGGACGGCGGCAGCCACCAGTGCATCGAGGACGTGGCCCTGATGCGGGCGATCCCGGGCATGACGGTGATCTGCCCGGCGGACGCCAACGAGACCCGGGAGGCCGTTTTCGCGGCGGCCCAGATGGAAGGGCCCGTGTATCTGCGCCTCTCCCGCAGCCCCGCGCCGGTGCTGGAGGGAGAGATGGTCAAGCCCTTCACCGTAGGCAAGGCCAACGTGCTGCGGGACGGGGCGGACGCGGCCCTCTTCGCCTATGGGTACATGGTGGGGCAGTCCCTGCAGGCGGCGGAGCTGCTGGCGGCAAAGGGCCTGTCGGTGGCGGTGATCAACATGCACACCATCAAGCCCCTGGACACGGCCTGCATCCTGTCCTACGCGGACAAGTGCCCGGTGCTGGCGGTGGCCGAGGAGGCCAGTATGATCGGCGGCCTGGGCGAGGCGGTGGCCTCGGCGCTGCTGACCGGGGGCAGGCATCCCCGCTTCGTCTCCATCGGGGTGGAGGACCAGTTCGGTCAGTCCGGCACGGTGGACGAGCTGATGCGGGAGTACGGCCTCACAGGGGAGCAGATCGCCGAGAGGCTGGAGAGAGCCCTTTAAAAAGAAGCGCGCAAAGCCGGCCGGGCAGCTCCGGCCGGCTTTTTTAGCAGAAAAATTTTCAAAAGCCCTTGCAAACAGGGAAAATTTCGGATATAATATCAAGGCATTTCGCACGGGCGGGGATTTTTTCCCAGGTGGTCCGGGACATGGGCCCGGGCTTGGGAAAAGGGATGAGCCGCCCGGAGGAAAAAACAAAAAATGGAGGAAAAGAAAACATGGCAGTCGTATCTATGAAACAGCTTCTGGAGGCCGGCGTGCACTTCGGTCACCAGACCCGCCGCTGGAACCCCAAGATGGCGGAGTACATCTATTGCGAGCGCAACGGCATCTACATCATCGACCTGCAGAAGACCGTGAAGAAGATGGAAGAGGCCTACAACTTTGTCCGTGACCTGGCGGCCAATGGCCAGAGCATCCTGTTCGTGGGCACCAAGAAGCAGGCCACCGACGCGGTCCGTGAGGAGGCGTCCCGGGTCGGCATGTTCTATGTGAACGCCCGCTGGCTGGGCGGTATGCTCACCAACTTCAAGACTATGCGCACCCGCGTGGACCGGCTGGCCCAGCTGAAGAAGATGCAGGAGGACGGCACCTTCGATATGCTCCCCAAGAAAGAGGTCATGAAGCACCTGGGCGAGATGGCCAAGTTAGAGAAGTATCTGGGCGGCGTGAAGGACATGAAGCGGCTCCCCGGCGCCCTGTTCGTGGTGGACCCCCGCAAGGAGCACAACGCCATTGCCGAGGCCCGGAAGCTGCACATCCCCATCGTCGCCATTGTGGACACCAACTGCGACCCGGACGAGGTGGACTATGTGATCCCCGCCAACGATGACGCCATCCGCGCCATCCGGCTCATCTCCGCCACCATGGCCAACGCCGTGCAGGAGGGCCTCCAGGGCGCTGACGCCCCCGCGGAGGAAGAGGCTCCCGCCGCCCAGGCCGAGTAAAACAAAAGAAAAGACGCTAAGGGGCCGGAAGGCCCCTTAGCCCGGAATGATACAGGAGGAAAGAAAACTATGGCTTTTACCGCACAGGATGTAAAGACGCTGCGTGAGATGACCAACGTTGGCATGATGGACTGCAAGAAGGCCCTGACCGCCACCGACGGCGATATGGACAAGGCAGTCGAATGGCTGCGTGAGAAGGGCCTGGCCAAGGCCGCCAAGAAGGCCGGCCGCATTGCCGCCGAGGGCATGGCTTATGCCGCCGTGATCGACGGCGTGGGCGTGGTGGTGGAGGTCAACTCCGAGACCGACTTTGCCGCCAAGTCCGATCTGTTTGTCAGCTTCGTAAAGGATATCGCCGCCGCCGTGGCCGCCAACGCCCCGGCCGACGTGGAGGCTCTGAAGGCCTGCAAGTACCCCGGCAGCGACCTGACCATCGCCGAGGTCCTGCCCGAGAAGGTCATGACCATCGGGGAGAACCTGCAGATCCGCCGCTTCGCCCGCTTTGCCGAGAACACCAGCGTGGCCTATGTCCACGCCGGCGGCAAGATCGGCGTGCTGGTGAACCTGGCTGTGGAGGGCGGCATCGACGCCACCGAGATCGGCAAGGACGTAGCCATGCAGATCGCCGCGCTGAACCCCCGCTTCTGGGATAAGTCCGATGTGACCCCCGAGGTCCTGGAGGAGGAGAAGAAGGTGGCTCTGGCCCTGATGGATCAGGACCCGAAGATGGCCGCCAAGCCCCAGCAGGTCAAGGAGAAGATCGTCCTCGGCAAGCTCAACAAGTTCTACGAGGAGAACTGCCTGCTCCAGCAGGAGTTCGTGAAGGACAACTCCATGACCGTGGAGAAGTATATCGCCGGTGCCGCCAAGGCCCTGGGCGGCTCCGTCAGATTTGTGGACGCGGTGCGCTTCATGAAGGGCGAGGGCATCGAGAAAAAGCAGGAGGACTTCGCCGCTGAGGTGGCCGCCCAGATGAACATGGGCAAGTAAGACAAAACCGACCCTAAAATGAAACGAGGGGGAGTTCGCATTGAACTCCCCTTTAGACTATGGACAAATCCTTACATGGATTCATGCGAAGGTGTAAGAAGAATTTAATTTGTTTTTGAGGCAGCTTTGCCGCCTCAAAAACACTCTGAGGCGAACAAAGTGAGCCCTCGCGCCGACCAACCGAAGGGCGATAAGCGCGAGTATCAAATGCGAGCCCAACGAAGTGGGTCGCATTTGAAGCGTGCCGACAAAGTCGACACGCTGAAAGGAAGATGCCTGTGACCAATCAGGAAAAGCTGAAAAAACTGTATCAGAAGTTAGACGAGATCGACGCTTACAACCGCTGCCTGGGCAAAATGAGCTTTGACCAGAGCTGCTGCGCCCCGGAGGAGGGGCTGGACCAGGCGGGGGAGGACATGGCCCTGCTGAGCAAGCGCCTGTACAGCCTGACCCACGCCAAGGGCTACACGGAGCTGCTCTGCGCCCTGCATGAGGACAGCGAGGGGCTGACGGCGGTGCAGAAAAAGGCCGTAGAGCACCTGTATAGAGACTACCGGAAGACCAAAAACCTGACGCCCCGCTTCTCCTATGAATACAACCGGGCGGCCAACAAGGCCTACGGCGCCTGGCTCCGGGCCAAGAAGGAGAACGATTTTGCCCTGTTCCGGGATTCCCTGGAGACGATGATCGGTTTCCGGCGCCGGGAGATCGCCCTGCGGGACGAGCGTTTTCCCAGCGCCTACGCCGCCTGCCTGGACGACAGCGAGCCGGGGCTGACCGTTCCCCGGCTGGACGCTTTTTTTGAGGCGCTGAAAGGGCGGATTGTGCCGCTGATCCGGCGGATCCGGGCCGAGGGCAAGCCCATCCGGGGGGACTTTCTGTCCCGCCCGGTGCCGGTATACCGGCAGGAGGCCATGTCCCGGGCCCTGCTGGAGCAGGAGGGCCTGCGCAAAAGCGCCCTGGTGCTCATGACCACGGAGCACCCCTTTACCACCAATTTCGGCCCCGGGGATGTGCGGGTCACCACCCACTACTATGAGGAGAACTTTATCTCCAACATTTTCTCCACCCTCCACGAGGGCGGCCATGCGGTCTTTATGCAGAACGAGCCCAAGGAGCTCTTTGTGAACCACTGCAACGACCGGCCCACCAACGCCATGCACGAGTGCATTTCCCGCTTTTATGAGAACATCATCGGCCGCAGCGAGGCATTTATCCACTATATCTATCCCAAGATCCGGGAGCTCAGCGGCGGCACCTTTGACGATGTGAGCGAGCGGGAGCTGTATGAGGCGGTGAACCTGGTCCACCCGGACCTGATCCGCACCGAGGCGGACGAGCTGAGCTACAGCCTGCATGTCCTCATCCGCTACGAGCTGGAGAAGCGCTTTATCGATGGGGAGATCACCGTGGAGGAGATCCCCGCCCTCTGGAACGCGCTGTACAAGGAGTATCTGGGGGTGGAGGTCCCCGACGACGCCTCGGGCTGCCTGCAGGACGTGCACTGGACCAGCGATTTCGGGTATTTCCCCTCCTATGCCCTGGGCAGTGCCTACGGCGCCCAGATCCTGCACACCATGGAGAAGGAAATGGACGTGTTTGCCGCTGTCCGGGCCGGGGAGCTGTACAAGGTGACAGACTGGCTCACGGAGCGGGTCTTCTCCATCGCCTCCCTGTCCACCCCGGATGCGTGGATCCGCGCCGTCACCGGCGAGGGCCTGAACGAGCGGTATTTTCTGGACTACCTGGAGGAAAAGTTCACCCGGCTCTACGGCCTGGCGTGAACGGATGAACAAAAATAAGTTGACATAATTTGAAAACGAGCTTATACTGAATTTGCCTGAAAAGGCAAGGCGCTGCCATAACGGTAGGCGGTTTAGCCCCTCTCATTCAAGGAGGGGGCTTCTTCCCCTCCTGCGAGAGGGGGGATGCCCGTGAACATTACATACTCTGAGCTTTTTCAGCTTTGTCTTGTGATCATTGGCGTCATAAACCTGGTTTTCCAGGCAAAAAAGAAGTAACCGCCGTCCCCTTCCACAGTTCGGTGGTTACTTCTACTCAACTATGAGGGGCTGACCGTTTACCGGCAGCGCCTTTTTTCATTTCCAAGTATAATGGATTTTTGCCCCGTTGTCAATGTTCTTCTTTCTCCAGCTTTTCCACCCGCTTCTTTCTACGGCTTTTCCACCCGCGGGGCGGCTTTTTTGTGTTGAAAGACCGGCCGGAGCGTGGTAAAATAAACTATCTATAAGCTTTTGCCGGAAAAGGAGGGACTGCCGTGCCGCCGGAAGAAACGCTGCTTTCCGTCGTGGTGCCCGTATATAAGGCGGAGGCCTATCTGGACCGCTGTGTGGAGAGTTTGCTGGCCCAGAGCTACAGGCATTTTGAGCTGATCTTAGTGGACGACGGCTCTCCCGACGACTGCCCCCGGCTCTGTGACGCCTGGGCCCGGCGGGACGGGCGTGTCCGGGTCCTGCACAAGCCCAACGGCGGCCAGGCCGACGCCCGCAACCAGGGGGTCCGCCAGGCCCGGGGGGACTATATCAGCTTTGTGGACGCGGACGACTATGTGTCCCCGGATTATCTGGCCTATCTGCTGGGCCTGCTGCGGGAGACGGGGGCGGATATCGCCTGCGGCGCCTACCGCATCGTCTGGGACGGGAGCGAAAGCTTTGCGCAGCAGCCCCCCGAGCGGGTGGAATGCCTGGACCGGGAGGCGGCCAGCCTGGCGCTGATGGGGGAGCGGTATATCCAGTTCGTCACTCCCTGGGGCAAGCTCCTGCCCCGGCCGCTGGTGGAGCGCCACCCCTTCCCGGTGGGCCATCTCCACGAGGATGAGGCCACCTTGTATAAGATCTTGTACGAGGGCGGCGTCACCGCCGTGGGGGAGCGGGTCATCTATGCCTACTTCCAAAACGGCCAAAGCGTCACCCACAGCCGCACCCGTGAAAACATGGAGGCGGAGCTGCAGGCTATGGAGGAGCGGACGCGCTACTTCGGGGAGAAGGGCGCCCGCCGGCTCCAGCTGGCCGCCGCCCGGGTGCTGCTCAGTGAGCTGGTGTACCAGGCGGCCAAGGGGGACCAGGTCTGCCGGGAATACCTCCGGGCCGGCCGGGAACGGCCTTACCTGCTGCCTGAACTGGACATCAAAGTAAAGCTCCGCTACTGGGGTTACCGGCTCCTGGGGCGGGATTTTACCGAGATGCTCCGCCAGGCCAAAGAAAAAGCGCGCCGCCGTCGCGGCTGAAAGGATCATACCGTGGCTTATTCTCGTGCAGAAGGCTTTAACAGCCGGGCCTTGTCCAAAAACATCATTTTCAGCGCCGTCACCTTTGGCCTCAACACCCTGATCAGCTTCTTCATCACCCCGCTGATCACCGGCCGCTTCGGCAGTGATGTGTACGGCTATGTGAAGCTGGCCAACGACTTTGCCAACTACGCCTCTCTGTTCAGCATCGCCCTCAACTCCATGGCCAGCCGCTTCATCATGCTGGAGCAGACCCGGGGCAACCAGGCCAAGGCCCAGCAATATTTCTCCTCGGTGGGCGTGGCCAACATCCTCTTAGCGGCCATCTTCATCCTTCCCTCCGCCCTCTGCGTGCTCTTTTTGGACACCCTGTTTGAGATCTCCCCTCTGATGGTGGGCCAGGTGAAGCTGACCTTTGCCCTGACCTTTCTGAACTTTCTGATCCAGCTGATCTTTTCCATATACAGCAACTGCTATTACCTGACCAATACCCTCTATCTCTCCTCCCTGCGGACCTCCCAGGCCAGCATCCTCAACGCGGCTACGGTGCTGACCCTGTTCGTCTTTTTCGAGCCCCGGATCAGCTATGTGGTCCTGGGGACCCTGGCCGCCACGGCCTTTACCTCCATCGCCAACCGGCGGGCCTCCCGGCGGCTGCTGCCGGAGCTGCGCTGCCGCCTGGCGGATTTCAGTCCCCGCTGCGTGTGGGAGGTGCTGTCCTCCGGGCTCTGGAACAGCATCAACAACTTAGGCCAACTGCTGGCCTCGGGGCTGGACCTGCTGATCACCAACGTGTTTATCGGCCCGGTAGAGATGGGCTACCTGTCCATCGCAAAGACGGTGCCCAATGTGCTCATCTCCTTTAACGCCACCATTGCCAACGCCTTCAGCCCCAACCTGATGCGCCTGTACGCGGAGGGGGATACAGAGGGCCTGAAGGACGCGGCCAAAAGCGCCATGCGCTTCATGGCGCTGTTCGTCTCCATCCCCAACGCCATTTTGCTGTCCATGGGCGTGGATTTTTATGAGCTCTGGGTCCCGGGCCAGCCGGCGGCGATGATCAATTTGCTGTCCCTGCTGACCATCATCAACTCCTGCATCACCGGGCCCATGCAGCCCCTGTACCAGATCTTTACCATCACCAACAAGGTCCGGGAGAACGCCCTGGTGATGATCTCCTATGGCTTCGCCTGCATCCTCTGCTCGTATACCCTGCTGCGCCTGACCAACATGGGGGTGTATGCGGTGGTCACGGTGAGCCTGGTGGGCTCCCTGTTCGTGGCCACGCTGTACCATCTGCCCTTCGCGGCCAAGCACATCGGCCTGCCCCGGCTGGAGTTCTTCCCGGAGGTGCTCAAGAGCATCCTGTCCTTCGTGCTGGTCTCCGCCCTGGGCCTGGGCGTCAACGCCCTGTTTGACCTGTCCGCCTCCTGGATCGGCTGGTTTGCCGGGGCCATCGGTACGGCCCTGTGCGGCTTTGCCCTGAACTTTTTCCTGCTTTTAAAGGCCCCGGAGCGCCGGCGTTTTTATGGCATGGTCCGCAAGGCGCTGGGCCGGGCCCCTGACGGAGAGTGAGGCGCTATGGGACGGGACATCCTGCTGATCAATGACAATCTGGATACCGGCGGCGTGGAGAAGATCCTCCAGCGCCTGGCGGCCCGGCTCTCCCAGAGGGGGGACAGGCTGACCCTCTGGGCCTGCAACGGGGACCGGGAGACCCTGCGCCGCTGCTATCCGGCTGGGGTCCGGTTCCGGAAATACCCCTTCTGGTACGGGCCCTGCAGGCGCTTCAGCCCCCGCTGGTTTTTCACACGGGCCTGCCGGGTCCTGTTCGAGGGCTGTCTGCTGCGGCTGAAGAAGTGGGACACGGTGGTGGCCGTGAAGGAAGGGGAGTCCATGCTGCTGGCCTCCCGCCTGCGGGCCAAGCGGGAGGTCGCCTGGATCCACACGGACTACGCCCATTTTCACTGGACCGGCTACCTGTTCCGGGGGCCGGAGGAGGAGCGGGCCTGTATGGCGGGCTTTGACCGGGTGATCTGCGTGTCCCGGGCGGTGCGGGACAGCGTGTGCGAGGCCGTGGGCGACCCGGGGAATCTCCGGGTCCTGTACAGCCCCATCGACGGGGAGAGCCTGCTGCGCAAAGCGGCGGAGACGCCGCCGGACTGCGTGCGCCCCCAGGGCAAACCCCTGCTGGTGTCCGTAGGGCGCCTGACGGAGGTCAAGCGCTACGGTCTGCTGCTGGAGATCTGCGCCCGGCTGGCCCGGCGCTGGGATTTTGAGCTCTGGATCGTGGGCGGCGGGGAACTGGAAGAGTCCCTCCGGCGGCAGCTCCGGGAAAGGGGGCCGGCCTGCGTCCGGCTGCTGGGCGGCCGGGACAATCCCTATCCTTATATGGCCTGTGCCGACTGGGTGCTCAGCGCCTCCGCCAGCGAGAGCTACGGGCTGACGATTCAGGAGGCGCTGGTCTTAGGCGTGCCGGTGCTGGCCGCTGCCTGCCCCGCCATTGCCGAGACTCTGGACAGCCGCTGGGGCATCCTCACCGGTCAGGCGCCGGAGGAGCTGGAGCGGGGGCTGGAGGAGATCCTGGCCCGGCCGGAGATCGGGGCGCACCTGCGGGAAAATCTGCGGCAGTATGATGCGAGCGGGCTCTGGGAGCCCCGGATGGAGGCCCTCTGCGCCGAGATCGACGGCGGGGAGGAAGGAAAACGCGGCTCTCCGGAGCCAATGAAGGAGGAGTAAAGGATGGAAAGGATCCCGTACCGCTGCCCCAAATGCGGCTGCGACAGCTATGAATCGGACCAGTTTCAGGCCACCGGCGGCAACTTTGCCAAGATCTTTGACGTGCAGAACAAGCGCTTTATCACCGTCTCCTGCACCCGCTGCGGCTATACGGAGCTGTACCGGGGCCGCACCAGCCGGGGCATGGACATTCTGGACTTTTTGATGAATGGCGGCTGAAGCGTGGCGCCGCAACTAAAAAGGGGCTGTAGCGAAACGTCAAGTTTCACTACAGCTCCATTTCTATACCTATGAGAGGGAAAGTTAGGGAAAA
>CANRHH010000007.1 GCA_947630375.1 uncultured Oscillospiraceae bacterium
GGCAGATCGGGATGATGGAAAAAGAGCGCATACCAGACCAGTTTCTCCGTGAACAGCTCCGGATGGTCCAGGTCAAATGTGTGCCCCTCTCTGCGTTCATAGCCTTGCATGATCGCCTTGACCCGCTTTTCCAGCGGCCACCGGCTGGCGGGCTTTTGGAACGGGCGGGAAAGGAGCGCTTTCCCCTTTTCCGCCCCCAGGCGGAAGAGACTTTTTTCCCCGGGGGGAAAGCAGACCGCTTTCAGAACGGCGAGGTGCAGCTTCCCGTGCGCGAACAGTCCCCGGCCCAGCCGGTACACCCAGTAAAAGGGCCTGGCCCAGCCGTGCCGGTAGAAAAAGGGCGCGTTGGCCCGGTACCACTCCCGGCCCGGGAACAGCCGCCGCAGCAGATATTTCACCCTGGTTCGGCCGCCGATGGGGCTTTCGCCCCCCTGCAGCCGCCGCAGGTCGGTCTGCACGCTGTGTTCCAGCGTGCCGTACACGCCCGAGCTCTCCGCCCAGGCCAGCGCCTCCCGCTCCTCCCCGGTCAGCGCCGGGGCGGGCGCGGGCCCGAACAGCTTTTCCCCCAGGGCGCGAAGCAGGGCCTCGAACTGTGTCAATCCCAGTTTTTCCAGCTCGCCCGCGATATACGCCTGGTCCATGTCCCCCTTGGCCCGCCGGTACAGATAGATATCCAGCAGCGTCCGCAGGCCGGCGCCTCCGCCGCTCCAGTGCTTATAGCTGTGGGCCAGAAAATAGACGTAAAAGTCCTCGTCCCGGAAGCGGTATCCAAAGCGGCTTCCCCCGTCCTTGACCAGCCGCCCCTTTACATCCCCGTAATAGGCCGCGGCCGCTTTTGAAAACGGACTCTCCCCCTCCGTGAACAGCTGCCGGTGCAGCTCAAAGTTATAGACCGGCGGCTTGTGATAGATGTCATGGGCCCCTTTGCCCACGCTCTTGGCCGTATAGCCCCGGCCCTCCATGAAGGCCCGGACCTCCCGCCAGCGCCCGGCGTCAAAGAGGATGTCGTTGTCCGCGAACTGCCTGGTCCCGTACTGGGGATAGACGCCGTTCAGCACCGCCCCCTTCAGGGGCAGATACCAGACGCCGCTTTTTTCAAGAAAATCCAGAAGCACCTTCCGCTCCCGGTCCATGAGAAGGGTCTTGCGGACAGCGGCGAACTTTGCCTGCTGAAAACGCTTCGCCATCTCCGGCGGGCAGGCCTCCATCAGCCCGGCGCTCTCCAGCGCTGCGCACACGGCGGCGGACAGCAAATGCCTGTCCGCCGCCAGAAAAAGCTCGTTGAAGTCCGGCGTCTCCTCTATCTCCGGGGAAACGCCGTTCACCCACGCCGCGACCAGACGGCACAGGGCGTCATATGTCTTTTCTGTTTTTTGCTCTGCTTCGCTGCTCATGGACCCGCTTCCATCTCCTTTTCAGCTTGCCCGGTAACGCCGCGAACCATACCAGGGCGGCCCGCAGCGGAAAGAGGCCGCACCACAGGCGCACATACAGCCGATACCGCTTGTCTGTTACGGGGATCTCCCGCCCGTCCCGGACAAAGGCGGTCAATACGCCAATGATCTGCGCATCTGTTATACCGCGCTCTCCGGTATAGTTGTTGTCCCCCCGGAACACATAGTCCGCTTCCCCTGCTTCGATGACGCGGTGCAGAATGTATTTTCCGCTTCTGTCCCGGTATAGGGCCACATCGTACTTTTGGAGCCGCCCTGTGGGCGGCTTCAGAACAAAGAGGTCCCGCTTTTGCCGCAGCATGGGCAGCATACTGGTCCCAACGCAGGTATAGACCAGTGTGCCGCCGTGGGCCAGGGCGTCCTCAAACCGGAGGGTCATTCTTCGATCGCGCCGATGGAACGCAGCTGCTCCAGAATGCCGGCCACATCCTTTTCGATCGCCGGGCGGGGCGCGTCAAAACGGGCCGCAAGCGCCTCCGCGATCTTCTCCGGTGTGGTGGGCTCCTTCAACGCCTCGATGATGAACGCGGCAGTTTTGTTGCTCCGCACCATGCCCAAAAAGCCCTCTGTGGCTACCATGGTGTGCTCATTCCCCGAGGCATAAGTGACAAATGTATCTTTCAGCTTCATGTGCCGGTTCCTCCATTCATTCCCGCGTAAGCCACCCGGGCGGCGTCTACGGACATATTGACGCCCAGGCGATACAGCCGGACAGAGCGGGACAGCTTGTCCAGCAAAGCAAGCTGCCGGTGCCTTTGCTCTTTTGTTTCCAACAAGCATGTTTCCCGATACAGAATCGGGAATGCCTCTCCGGGCGAAACAGCCGTGATAAAATTGTCCGCGCTTCGTTCCAGCAGGCAGATGGCCTTTACCGGCGCGGACGTATTTGTCTGAATGTGTTCCTTGCCTGCCCAGGGGGAACCGTAGACGGTCACCCCGTCCTCTCCTATGTGTAAAAACGGCTTGTCGTCATTGATGATGATCGCCCGCTCCCCGAAAAGCGCCCGCCAGTATTGGGCGTGGGTGGATTTTCCCGTGCCGCTCTTCGCGGTGAAGATATACGCCGCCCCGTCTACCGCCACGGCTGCGCCGTGGAACAGGAGCACCCCCCGGGGAAGCAGCAGCTCGGCCAAACGCGTTCGGACCATACAGTGCTCATAGAAGCTGTCCGGATAAGGCGTCTCGATCCCCGATGCCGCGGATCCGGCCCGCATTCGGTCGATGTCCTCCTGGGTCATCTCCACCCAAAACGCCGCCGGTCCGGCGCATCTGTATTCCTTACTTCGGTCGTGGAACTCTTCATAAATTGTAGTGATGCCTGCGTTCCAGCCCGCGATGCGGTAAAACCCGCTAATCATAAGCTCTTCACCTCAGTATGGCAAGGAGGCGGGGCCGTGCTCCGCCTCCTTGCCGCCGCATGTCGATGTGTTTCCCTTTCTTATTCAACGCCGCTCGGGTTGCCCCATTCGACACCGGTCCATATCTCGTCCGCCTCGAACTGGATGACCTCCAACCGGGGGGTCTCATAGGTTTCTTTCATCTTTTTGCAGTCCTCCTTTCGCCAGAGTCAGGTTATATTTACCCCCCCGATTTTTATCAGGAGGTTCCTGCCAAAGTAGGGATCCTTTTCGGCGCAAATCGCCGCTTTCACGGCCATACCCCGGTCGCAGAGTTTAGCCCTCTGCGAATTTTCCAGGTTTTACCAGTTCTCCGTGACCGGAAACCCGCATGGCTCTATAACACGCAAAAAAAGCGGACGGGCCGGGATCCCCTTTGACTAAAAAATTTGACTGCAATTTTTCGCGGCCCTTCGCCGGCCCGTTTGCGCACATTGGCCCGCCGCTTCTCTCCCGTTTTTCCCTTTTCTTTCCATAATAATACATTCTGTGATATGCTTTTATCCGCGCCGGTTGACTACGGATTCGACTGCGATGGGCCGCCCCTGCACGCCGTTTTGGCCGGAAATCGCTGGGTTTTCCCCCGGCGCTTCCCGGCCTTGCATGAAAAAATTTATGGAAATTGTCAAGAAACACTTGCACCTGACCCCCCGATGTGCTATACTTGCCTCAATAATGGGTGTAATATCTACAGGCGCAGAGGGCTAAACTCTGCGACCGGCTTTTTTTCCCTTTGTCAGATTGTCTGCATAAAAAAATAACACCGTGTTATCACGGTGTTATTTTTTTATGCAGGTAAATCCGGCCCTCTGTCAAGGGCCCGGGCACAAACTCTTTATTGCCGGCAGGTAAAGAGGATCACTTGGCGCTTCCGGGCGATCTGCTTTAAAAGCTCGATGGCCTGGCCGTAGCGCTCCGCGTCCAGGTTCACCAGGGCGTCGTCGATGATGAGGGGGCAGGGCTCCCCCTCCGGCAGGGCCAGCTCGCACACCGCTAAACGCACGGCCAGATACATCAGGTCCAGGGTCCCGGCGCTGAGATACTCCGCCTCCCGGGCCACCGCGTCGTCCTTGGTGCGGGTGCGGGCGGTGAAGTCCCGGTTCAGGAGCACGTCCTCGTAGCGCCCGTCGGTGACGGAGGCCATGTACCGGGCCGCCAGCTTCCCCAATTCCGGGGAGAAGCGGCTTTGGATCTCCCCATCCGCCTCCCGGAGCACGTCGATGGCCAGGCTCAGAGCCTCATACTCGGCCAGCAGCAGCTCGTATTCCTCCTGCATGGCGCTGAGGCTGCTGGAGAGCACCAGCGGGTCCCCCATGGCGGACAGGCGGCCGTTGAGCTGGGCGATCTGGGCGGAGATCCGCTCGGCCCCGGCCCGGGCGGCGGCCAGCTCCCGGCTGAGCTGGGCGGCCTGGGAATTGCCCCCGGCAAAATCCAGCTCCCGCAGAGCCGCCTCCTCCAATTGGGCCTGGCTGTCCCGGGCCTGCTCGTAGACGGCGCGGCAGCGCCGCTCCTCCGCCTCGGCCTGGGTCACCCGGTCCGCCAGGGCCCGGTAATTCTCCAGCTGGGCGGTGATATCCCCCGGGCTCGCGGCCCGGTATTTTCGCAGCAGGCGCCGCCGCTCCGCCGCCGCGTCCTGGACCGCCTGCCGGTGCCTGGTGTAGCGGAGCAGGAACACCAGCGCCGCCACGCAGAAGACCGCCGCGCCGATGATGCAGAGGATCCGGTCCAGGAAGGTATAGGCCGCGGCCAGGGCCACCGCCAGCAGGAAGCAGACGACGGCCGGCAGCAGGGGCAGCCGGGCCTTCGGCCGCCGGTCCAGCTCCTCCAGCGCCTCCAAGTCGGCCTGGATCTGGCTCTCCAGCTCCTGCCGGGGCCGGTCCCCAAAGGGGCTGCCGCGCAGCTCCTCCCGCCGGACCGACAGCTGAGCCAGGGCCGCGTCGTGGGCCTCGCTGCTCCGCTTCAGCTCCGTCCGGCTGGCGTTGAGCCGGTCCAGGGCCTCCCGGCGCTGCTTTTTGCGGCTCTCCGTGACGGCGGCCTCCAGGCCCGTGCAGTCCCGCCGGGTCTTCTCCAGCCGCTCCTCCAACAGCCGCAGCTCCCCCACGGAGCCGCTCAGTTCGTCCAGCTTGCGCTGGGTCTCGTCCATTTTCCCCTCCAGCTCCGGCAGCATCCCCCGCCGGTTGTACCGGCGCTTGCGCTGCCAGGCCCGCAGGCGCTCGTCCGCCTCGCTGTAGGAGCTGGTCTCCTCCCCGGTGGTGACAATGGCGCCGATGCGCCGCTCCAGCTCCGGGCTGCCGCTGACCGCCGCCGCCCCCTG
This sequence comes from uncultured Oscillospiraceae bacterium, assembly GCA_947630375.1. Lineage (GTDB taxonomy): Bacteria > Bacillota > Clostridia > Oscillospirales > Oscillospiraceae > Limivicinus. Next base: position 5,166 of record CANRHH010000007.1, read on the forward strand.
GGCCACAAAGGCGCTGCGGACGAACACGTCCTTGCTCACCCCGGTCAGCATCTCCCCGGCGTTGGCGCCGGTCATGCCCTCCACAGGCACGTTGGAGCCGGTGTACACCGCGGAGAACTCCCGCATGGGGGCGCTCTTGGCCTTGGTGGAGCGGGTGATGGTGATGTCGCACCGGTCCGCCGTCAGCTCCATGGTCCCGGCCATGGGGGCCCCGGACCAGGGGGAGTAGCGGGTCTTGTCCGGCAGATGGCCGGCGCGGGCCCGCTCGGCGCTGTCCACCCCGTAGAGCATGGCCTTGATAAAGGCGCACCAGGTGGATTTCCCGCTCTCGTTGGGGGCGTAGAGCACGTTGAGGCCCTCGTGGAAAGTCAGGGTCTCGTTTTCCAGCCGGCCGAAGGAGGCCGTCAGCTTATGGATCTTCATGCCGGACCACCTCCTCCGTGTTGTCCAGGGCAGCCAGGCCCCAGCGGGCCGCCTGCTCGATGCGGATGCGCTCGCTCTCGTCCCGGGCCTTGTCGTAGCGGGCCCGGAGCTTGGCCAGGAACAGGCCCCGGAGCGTGTCGCTCCCGGCCCCGTCCCACACGTCCCGCCGCAGGCGGGTCTCGTCCCGGAGCTGGAGTTCAAAGAACAGCTCCGCCAGGCCGCTGTGCAGCCGCCGCAAGTCCGGCGTCTCCTCCGTCTCCCCGGTGAGGACGATGCGGTAAATGTCCCGCACCGTGTCGTCGGGCAGCTGGGTGTGGATGGCCAGGAGCGGGTCTGCGTCCGTCACGTCCACCCGCAGCAGCTGGTACTTCCGCCCGGCGACGCACACCGGCGTCAGCCGGCAGTCCGTGCCCTCCAATTCCACCAGGTAGACGCTTTTTTCTCCCGTCTCGTCAAAGCCCCGGCCCTCCGGGCAGCCGGGCCAGGCGTACCAGGTGGCCCCGGCCTTCTGCAGGCCGCTGGCCTTGTGGACGTGGCCGAACGCGGCGTAGTCAAGGCCGCTCTGGGCCAGCGCCGCCTCCGTCACCGGGTCATAGACCGAGTCCCGGACGCCCACCTCTCCGTGGAGGCAGAGCAGATCGTACACACCCTCGGTCCGCTCCGCCCGGAAGCCATCCAGCAGAGGGCCGCTGCGGCTCTCCGTAAAGGCTGCCCCGTAGACGCGCACGCCCAGCTCCGGCAGCTCCACCGCCTGGATCCGCCCGCTTGTGAACACGTGCACGTTCTCCGGCAGCTTCAGCCGGGCGTAGGGCGATTTGGCGTCATAATAGTCGTGGTTGCCGGGGGCGATGAACACAGGCACGCCCATCCGGCCCAGGCTCCGGACCAGCTCCTCCCCGGTCTCAAAGTAGGGCTTGCCGCTGTCCAGCAAATCCCCGCTGAGCAGCACCAGGTCCACGCTTTCGCTCTGGACCAGGGCGGCCAGGCGGCCCAGCAGCTCCCGCTGCTCTGAGCGGCGCACCGCCGCCTTCCCCGCCGGCAGGCCCTCAAAGGGGGAGTCCAGGTGCAGGTCCGCCCCGTGCAGTATCTTGATCTTTCTCATATCCGTCTCCCTCCGAACGCCCCGGCCTCAAAGAAGCCGCAGGGCCTCCGCGCTCAGACATTTTCCCGTCTCCGGGTCTATCTCAAACAGACAGCCCTCCAACTTCACCGGGCCCTTGGCGGACTCGTAGCGCCTGGGGGGATCGCCCATAAACTTGCCGATGCTCTGCTCCGGGTCGATGCCCAGCACCGACTGGACCGGCCCGGTCATGCCCAGGTCGGTGATGTATCCGGTGCCGTTGGGCAGCACACAGGCGTCCGAGGTCTGCACATGGGTGTGGGTCCCCCACACGGCGCTGACCTTGCCATCCAGCATGAAGCCCATGGCCCGCTTCTCGCTGGTGCCCTCCGCGTGGAAGTCCACTAAGATGATCTTCTCCTGGATCTCCGCCATGTAGCCGTCAGCGATGACAAAGGGGTTGTCCGTGTTGTTGTCCAGGGTGAAGCGGCCCAGCAGATTCAGCACGCACACATCCCCGAAGGGCGCGTGGTACACGCCGATGCCCCGCCCCGGGCACTGGGGGCCGTAGTTGGCCGGGCGGAGGATCTTCCGCCGCTCCTCCAGGTAGGGGCGCAGCTCCGTGCGGGTCCAGGTGTGGTTGCCTAAGGTCACCACGTCCGCCCCGGCGCGGAAAATGGCGTCCGCCTGCCGGGGGGTGATGCCCACCACGTTGGCGTTCTCCCCGTTGACCACCACAAAGTCGATCCCCTGCTCTTTCCGGAAGTCCCGGAGCTTTTTGCCCAGGAAGTCCAGCCCTGGCTCGCCGCAGATATCGCCCACCGCCAGGATCTTCACACTCATTTTCCCGCCTCCCAAGTTCGCAGATTCCGCGTGTCTCTCATAAAAACATTGTACCACATTTTACATGCTTGTAGCAACGGCATTGTTGCACATAATAGGAATACATTTTCAAAGGAGGCTTGTTTATGAACAAGAAGAATTTTTATGTAGGCATGGGCATGGGGATCATGGCGGTCAGCGCCGCGGCGATGATGGTGCGGCCCCGGAAGAAGAACTGCATGAAGAGCAGCGTGGGGAAGGCCCTGCACAACATGGGCGAAATGGTGGACTCCGTTTGCGACGCCATGGGCTGGTAAATCCCGCCCCGCCGCCCGTCCTCCGGTCCGCCGCGGGAGTTTTTCGCCTCCCGGCAAGAAAAATTCTGAAAAACTCTTGCAATTCTTACCAAGCTGTGCTAATATGTTTAAGCTTCAAAAATGCGCCGTTAGCTCAGCTGGATAGAGCGTCTGGCTACGGACCAGAAGGTCAGGGGTTCGAATCCCTTACGGCGTGCCAAAAAATCACCGGTTTATCAGTAAAAACCGGTGATTTTTTGCACTTTTTAGGGCAGTTTATTTTCGCGAAACCGCCGTTGACCCAAACCTGACCCAAACGGGAAATTTTTGTATTTGTTTTAGAACAGGGACGGAGCCTATTGCCAGATCCTTTGCTGTATTCAAAAGCAAAAATCCGCCGCTGAAAAGAATATTGGCCTCCAATAGCGACAGATCATTTGTAGCTGAATTTTCAAGGAGAAAGACACAGGCTTTTTACAGGCCTTCTTTTACTTTCATCTGAGCTTATTCTTTGTTTACTGCGCCGCAAACGGTGAGGTGCGATGCCCCTCCATTGCTCAAAAGATGCTCTGCCAATTCTTGAAAATCTCAAGATTTTCTTGAGTTTCTGAACGACGTGTGATATACTTCTTATAAAGAGCTTATAAAGATTTATTATTTATTATTTAAGTAATGGAGGGGTCCATATGCCCGTCAGCTACAACAAGCTTTGGAAACTTCTGATCGATAAGAGGATTAATAGAACTGAGTTAACTCATCTTGCCGGGATCAGTACAAATGCGATGGCCAAGCTTGGGCGGAATGAGGACGTCAGGGTCAATGTGCTGGAGAAACTCTGTACCACCCTTGACTGCAAGCTTGATGATATTGTTGAATTTGTCCCGGATTCAGAAACAGGGAAAAGATAAAACCACAGGGAGGTGATCATATGCCATATGATTCCGAGCTTTATATGCATGATCTGGACAGGAAGGCAACAGCTGCGTTGAACACTTTCCCGAAGTTTATAAAGCTTTTAGAAGCTTACCATGCCAACTACGATGAAAAAACCGCCAAATTTGACTTTCTCTCATCCGCGATTCGACTGAGCGATAAGCAAATGCCGGAGATATACCGGCTCCTCCCGCCGGTCTGTGATCAGCTGGGGATCGATGTGCCGGAGTTATATTATGTGAGATCTAAGGTCATGAACGCCGCAACGGGTGGAAGCACCCAGCCGTATATCTTTTTGACCTCCAGGCTGGTAAATGAACTGCCGCCCGATTTAATCTCAAGCGTGCTGGCTCACGAGTGCGGACACATTGCCTGCAAACACTCCCTCTATCATTCTATCGCCGCTCAACTGATTGACGGTATTGACCGCAGCCCATTGGCGCATATCCCTGCGATTCGGAGATTCCTGACGCCATCACTCGTGAGGGCTCTGCTGTTCTGGGACAGGTGCAGTGAGCTTTCGGCTGACCGCGCCTCAGTCCTCTGTGATGGGTCTGCGGATAAAACGGTTGATGTCCTTCTGCGGATAAACGGGTATGGCAAAAACATTGACCGAGCCGAGTTCTTGAAGCAGGCCATGGATCTCAATGCGTTTGTCAATGATTCCGCGTCAAGCAAATTCATCGAGCAAATGCTGGTAAGTGGAGAAAGCCACCCAAGAATGGCGACACGCGCTTACGAATGCTACGAATGGTCGAAGTCAGCACAATATCGAGGGATCATTAACGGTACATATACGCTTCAGGACAAGCAGGTAGAGGAAGATCGCTGCACTGAGGAAGAGGTCGTCTCCGCTGAGGTGACCGTTACTGCGGAAAAAACTGACCTTGACACGGTCAACCAGGCGCTTAGGGATGTCGATTCCAAGCTGGAACGGTATACCAGCGCCGCAGATATGGCAGATTACGCCTTGGCCGTTGGCAGCGGCATCCTTGCCGGCATCATCGACAGCCTTTTTGTGGGTGAATTTGATTTGGAAGATGCTGACCGGTGGGGCAATGAAAAAGCAAACGCCTTTGTGCTGAAAATTGCTAAAACCCAAGGCTATAACGGAAGTAAGCCGGCCGGTGCAATAAAGTATCTTGAAGAACTGTTCCCTATTGCCGCTGATAAAGCGACTGGCCAATTTGGCGGCGGGCTCCAGCATCATCTTCGTGACTTCTCCCACCATCCGACTCCGGTGGGCCTTGTGTGCTCTATCCTTACACAGTTCACGGGAAAGGTCTATGGAACAGATGTTGCCGGAGTGTTTCAAGCGGTTGAATTGAATAATGACGGGCTGGCGCTGGTCGGGAGGAACTTTCCCGAAAAGATCATGTTCGGTACAGTCAACTGGGCGTTCCACATGGCAAGCGACATAGCGGGCTCATCCGGCTCCGTAATGAAGGGAAGCTTTGGGACAGGACTGCCTGGTCCAATCGTTTCTCTGTTGAAAGAATTGTCCGCTACGCCACTCTTTCAAAAGCTGGATGACCGGGGATATAAGGAATTCTCCGTTCATATCTCCAAGCTGTTCAACGGCACTCTGCTTGGTGAACGGACCGTGGATAACAAGCTGGTCCCTCACAAATTTGACCTTCGGACAGAGGTGGGAGTCGCGCGCCATATAGGACGTCAGGCGATACCGGTCGTCATCAATGAGTGTATCGTCAGAGCGTTCTATTTCATCCGGCGGCTTGCCGCAGGACTTGCCAGTACTGACCTGAGCAGCCCGCAGGACATTGTTAAGTTGAATTGGAATACTATTTTGCCCTTCCAAAATCGAACCGTTGAACGGATGATCACCGTCTCCGCCATGACCTTCACGGTGGCCGACACCGCTGACGCGGCCATTCATGCTGCTGTTGAGTCCGGCGGGAATTGGGTGTTGTTTTCCGGGAGGTTTGTAACAAGGTTCAACTATGTTGGCGCTGGCAGAGCCGCTATAGCTATTGTGAAGGAAGTTTCCTGCGAAAAGAAAGAGACACAGCTGATCCATGAAAAAATGCTTCTCTCTGAGACAAAGGCGTCCCTGTTCCTGGCACAGCTTCAGGACTTCAAGGCAAAGCTCGAAGAAAAGGTGTCCAACTACCTCGCGGAGGATATTACGGAGTTCATAACGGGCTTTGAATATATGAGGCAGGGAACAGACACTGGGGATCCAGACCTTGTCATCCGCGGAAACATCGTCATCCAGAAGGTCCTTGGCAGGGAGCCACAGTTTACAAATCGGGAAGAATTTGATGCCCTGATGGAATCCGATGTTCCATTGACGCTATGATAGGAGACGAAAAAATGGCAAAAAAGGAAACTGAAAAAGAAAAAGTCAAAGGCGTATTCACTACACTCCATAACGCTGTGGATTCTGTCAAGACATCAGTTAAAAACGTTAAGTTGCCAGATGTCAACACGCCGGAAATCAAGGTACCCGATCAAGTCAAGGAGTTGTTTAAACTGAAGCCGCATAAGGACACGCGGGACGATACGGACGAGTTGTTCGAGGTGAAAGCCATCTCAACAAAAAACGCTATAAAAATCATTTATTATTTGATGGCGGCTGACGGTGAGATATTTCACAGCGAAGAAGAAAAATTTGATGCGATAGGTGCGGAGTTGGATCCGGATTTTTCCGGAAACAAAGAGCAGATCGTCAAAGAATGCAAAACCCAGATGGACAAGGTGATCGACCCTGAGGACTATTGCGATGTTCTTCAGGAGGGCATTGAGCTGGCGCTTTCCTCATCGTCTCGGACGGAGGCTGCTTTTATCACGCCAAAACTGCTTGTTTGGGATCTGCTGACCATCGCTTACAGTGATGGGAACTATGATATGTCTGAGAGACGGCTTCTGAAATACGTTGTCCGCAAACTGAATATCGATAAAGCCATCTTCCTGGAGATGGAGAGCAGTATCCTGACATTGATAGATCTGGAGCGAGAACTGAAATGGATAAAGTCTACAGACAGGCCCTATCTGACAGTTGAAACCATGGTCAACGAGATCGCTGATAGAAAAAACGTAATCTTTGAGAGCGTTAAGGATTTAATCGCGCTCTGAGGCAGGAGGAGAAAACTTATGCCACTACCATTATTGTTCATTGGCGTCGCCGCAACGACAGGGGCGTTTGGTGTTGGGAAGACCGTAAAGGCGGGGATCGATACAGTAAACGCAAGCAGCATCAACAAAAGCGCAAATGAGATTGTGAACGACTCTACGAAGCTTCTGAATGCGCAAAGGCTTGCATGTGGAAATTCACTCTCACACCTGGGCAGCGAAAAACTGTTTGTGCTGAACACCAGCATGAAGCAGTTTCTTGATACGTTCACGAAAATCAAAAATGTTGATTTCCAGGAAACCGAGGGCCTGAACGAGCTTCACCGGCTCCATGTAGACGAGAAAGAATTTACTGAGATGAAGGCTATGGTGAGCTTTGCCGGTTCTCTGGCAGGAGGAGCCATTGCTGGGACTGCCGGAGGAGCGTTAACCGCGTTCGGAGCATACGGGGCAGCTCAGGCTCTGGCGTGTGCATCCACCGGCACCGCAATAGCTGCCCTGCACGGAGTGGCGGCGTCCAATGCGACGCTGGCTTTCTTCGGAGGCGGTTCCCTGGCAGCGGGAGGTCTCGGCATGGCCGGTGGCGCCATGGTGCTTGGCGGACTTGTTGCCGGCCCTGCTCTTATGGTCATGGGATTTGTTGCGGGCAATGCTGCCAAGAAAAACCTCGACAAAGCCTACACCAACAAAGCCGAGGCCGTTCAAATCGCTGCGCAGTTGAATACGGCCTCCTTGCAGTGTGCGACGATCAGAAGACGGACCTATCTGTTTTACAATCTGCTCGCTCGGCTGGACACATATTTTCTCCCACTGATATACAGTATGGAGGACATCGTAAAATCTGAAGGAAACGATTACAGAACTTACTCTGATACCTCCAAGGACACAATAGCCGCTTGCGCAAGCGTGGCCGTTTCGGTCAAATCGATTCTTGATACACCGCTGTTGACCGATGACGGGCTTTTGACAGACGATTCCAATAGCAAAGCAACAAATATAGAAAGTTTTTTGAAGAACATGAAGATCCCTTGTTGATTTCATGGAAGAGAAACTATCCTTTGATAGTTGTAGTTTGCAATTCGATTATAAAACTCTTCATTGGTTACAGCGGCGCAAATCCTGCGCCGCTGTTTTATACTGATCCGGCTAGAAAATTTCCCACCCTGTTGGCCGCGTCGCGTTTCATGGCGCTGGTGATGTGCCCGTATGTGTCCAGGGTGAAGCCCGCCGAGTAGTGTCCGAGGAGACCGGAGAGTGTTTTCACATCCACGCCGTTTTGCAAGGCCAAGGTCGCGAAGGTATGCCTGAGATCGTGAAATCGGACCCGTTCCAGCCCTGCCCGCTTCAGTACCCGGTGCAGCATATGCAGCACGCTGTCCGGCGAGATCGGCCCACCGCTGGGTGAGGAGAACACATATTTGCTGAAGCCGTCCTCCCGTTCCTTCTTCTCTTTCAGGATGTTCATCACGTCCTCCACCACAATGATGCTCCGATAGGCGTTGCCGGTTTTCAGGGGAGACTCCTGTACCTTGCCGTCCATCCGTGTGATCTGGCAGTGGATATAGATGCTGTTGGCCGTGAAGTCCAGATCCTCCCACTTGAGCCCCAGCAGTTCGCCGCGCCGCAGGCCGGTGGCCAGCTCTGTGTAGTAGAGCTCGAACACGCCGGAGTTTTTCGCCTCCTGGAAGAACTTCTTCAGATCCTCCAGAGGCAGAGTCTTCATCTCAGGCTTCTCTTTCTTGGGCAGGACAACTCCTTTGGCCGGATTCTCCGGGATCAGCTTTTCGATCACCGCCCGGTCCAGCGCGTGGGACACGAAGAAGTACATATTGCGGATGGACTTGCCCGCGAGACCGGCGGGCTTTTTCTCGGACTCCTTCCTCTGCACCCTGCCGGAGACACGCATCCGGTTGAAGAAGAACTGGAGGTCGTGGGTGGTGAGCTTTCTGATCTTCACGCTGCCGATGGGGTCATGAGTGATCTGGTTTTTCAGGAAGCCCTCGTAGTTGACCTGGGAGGAGGGCCGGAGGTACACCTGACCATAGTTATCCAACCAGTAGCGGAGCCACTGGGCGAGCGTGAAATCCTCAGAGCGGGTCACGTCGATCTTCTCAGCTGCGGTCATCGCCTCTTTGAGCTTCTCCCTAACCTCGGCTTGGGTTTTGCCCAGAACATTTTTTGAGATGGGCTTACCGGTCTGCGGATCGTTGCCCGCTGTGTAGCGTCCTTCCCAGCGTCCGTCCTTCCGTTTCCTGATGTTGCCCTCGCCGTTGGCTCTTTTCCTTGCCATTTTCTGTTCGCCTCCTTTGTCAGCAACACACAATACCACAACTTTGGGAAATAGCCATACCCAAACTCAACAAAAATTTACATCGTCTGCTCCCATTCCTGCGTCGGTACATAGTCCTCATGATCGTCGATCTTGTGCCCCATGGCAAGGCGCTTCTCCTGCATCTGCCTGCGCCGCTGGGAGTCTATCTTCAGCCCCTAGGGAACGGCCGGGGCCACCGAGTTATCACGGAAGACCCGGCCCATGTGATGGAGCAGCTTTGTGGTGCTGAGGAGGATGGCAGGGCCGCATGGTTCATCGGCCCGTTCCATCAGCAGCTGGGCGTAGGCGTTGCCCTGGTCGGCAGAGAGCCCCAGCCAGCGCAGAGCTTCCTCCTTATCCTTCGGAAGTTCTCTCCCCTCCAGGAGCAGCTTCCCCAGAACGTATTGGGCCGCGGCATTGCCATGCTGTCCCGCCCAGGCGAAATACTCCCGCGCAAGGCCGGTGTCCCGATCCAAATGTTCCCCGGCCAGCAGCTCCTTGCCGATGCGGTACATGGCATAGCTGTTCTCGTGATTCGCCGCGCTGAGCAGCCACCGAATACCGTCCTCTGTCCTTCCCTGACCAAGCAGCATCTTGCCCAGCACATACTCAGCATTGCGATCCCCGGCCTGGGCCGCCTGGGTGAACCACCGCTCCGCTTTTTCATAGTCCTGTACCACACGGATGCCGTCCCGGTACAGCTTGCCCAGCTTGTACGCCGCGGCAGTGTAGCCCAACCGCCAGAGATATTCCAGGTCCTCCACAACAGACGACCTCCGTTCTTCCTCCTGCCCATAAACTATATCCCACATGGACTGAGGCTCAGGTTCCTTTGTCATCGGCAGCTCCGGCTCCGGCTCATCGTCTATTCTCTCATCCTCGAAGGTCAGCACTCCCTGCCGGATGTTTTCCGCCTCCTGAATGACCATGTTCTTGATGGCCCGGAACTCCTTTTGCTGTGAAAGAGGAAGATGCTCACGGGGCTTGTCCTTGTAGTAGCTCTCCAACGCATCCCGGAACCGGTTCCATTCCTCATAGCACTGCGCCACTTGGGGCTGCTTTGCCAGCTCGTCCACGATAGCGTCCACGATCTCCTTGGCCGGTTTTTTCAGATAGCCGTACTGCTTCTTACCCTTGGCCGTTGACAGCACCTGTACCAGTTCTGTCATGCGCTGCTCTATCACCGGGCTGGAGCACACGCTGTTCTTCATCTGCCTGATCAGATTCCGCATGGCCTCCCGCGTTGTCTCTCTCAGCTCCTTGTAGGAGATATCCTTCTCCTGATAGAGACTGTACATCTCATCCTGGAAGATCGTGTTGGTGAATTTGGAACGCATGGCCTCGATCCCCTGCTTGCTCAGGTATCCCTCCTGGGGGTCCATCGACCAGACCATCATGTGGATGTGAGGATGGGAGTCCGCGTCATGGTAGGCGGCGTACCACTTGAGGTTGCCGGGAGATATCCGCAGGGCAGACGCCAGCTCCGGCTCCAGCGAGAGGATGAGACTGCGCCAGCTCTCCGCGTTGTCATAGCCCAGGCGGGCGGCGTCCTCCCGGCGCAGAGAGTAGATGAAGGTCCACACCTTCCCCTTGTGCCGGTCCATCATCCACATGGCCGAGTCCAGATCCGTTGTCGCTGCCGCGCTGAAGAGCCCGTGTCCCTCATGCTTCTCCGCGCCGGGGCGGGTGGCGATGTACTGCATATAGATCTCAGAGGAGCGAAGGTCCCCGGCGTTGTAGTCCAGCGCCGCGCCGATGAAGGCGGAGGCTGTTCGGACGCAGGGAGCATCCCGGTAGTCCCCGTACTCGAACAGCTCCTTGGTATCCGGGAAGTCCCGGAGGATATTTTCTATAAGCTCCTTCTGCTTAGGCGTCGGGTCGCTGGTACCCTCCAGGATCTCCACGCCCTCACGGGTAGCGATGTACTGCATATACCGGCTGGCCTTTCCTCCGCTGCTGATGTATCCGCTTTTCTGAATGAGCTTGGCCACAGCTTACAGCCCTTTCTGAAAAATGATATCATCTTTGAAGGATATCTTCCCGTTCGTTTCACGCACCTGACGGACACTGAGGTTGCGGAGCCGTTCGTATGTATCCAGGTCCACCTCATTGGTGGCAGCGATGAGGTGATGAACGATATTGCTCTCCACTGCCTGTTTGAACAGCAGCTTACCTATGCGTTCCGCGAATGTGTCCAGCATCCCTTGCAGGAAAGAGCTGAGGACGCGAGGCAGATAGTTCTCGGTTTGTTTGGCGCGGAGGAAGCCGCAGTAGAAGAGCGCGGCCTTCTCCATGAACATACTTACACTGCTGCAGTTATCTTCTTTATAGCAGCTCCGGATCTGATCCAGTGTTTCGGGGTTGAGATATACGGTAACTTTGCTTTTATCCGTCATTTTCTTGAAAACTCCTTTCTGAGTGGCGAAAGACGCCACTTTATTTCTTGAATAATCGGACTTTTTCCCAAAGGTGACTGCACCATGGTTTTTTCGGGGTCAAAAAGACGTCACCTTGGAACCTCCGAAAACTGCCCGCACTGCGGGCAGAAGTGGGAAGGAGGGAGGCGCGGGGCGACGCCACCTCTTTCTCCTGCTTGGTCCTCCCCGTCAAGGGGTAGGCCCTTGACGGGGACTTCGCATGAATGACTTTGTTCCTTTGTTCTTCCCTTTTGCGTCACTCGCTCCACACCTCGCGCAGCCTTCACGGATGTGTACTCGCTCTCCGGGAAACGAAAGAACGCACACACGGCCACCTGCGGCCTCACGGCGTGGGAACAGACGGCCGGTCGTTCTCCGTCACCGTGATGGGCTTGTCCGGGTGCTGGTCGTTGTAGTCCTCCACACGGCGCATCGCTTCCTGGTGCTGCCGCTCTGCGTCCGCCTCTGCCAGCTGCCGCTCCTGATAGTTTTCTACGGCGTCCTTTATAGGCCGGACGGTGAACAGCAGATTCCCGTTGCGCGGCGGGCCGTTCCTTGGCCGCACCTTTGTGTGCTCCGTGTAGATGAGTCCCTTGTCCTCCAGCCTGCGGATGTACTTGCGCACGGTGTTCTCAGTCAGCCCCACGGCTTTCCCGATGGTCCTGGCGCTGGGGTGACACTGAAATGTTTTTCGGTCCTCCAGGTACATCAGGTAACTGTAGATGATGAACTCCTCTGAGCAGAGTCCCAGACTGAAGATCTGATTCGGCAGAGGGAAATAATTTTTCTCCATGTACTCAGCTGTCGCCTTCATTCGCGCCTCCAGTTCTTGCTTCCACCCACTGGATGAACTTTTCCTTCGGTACCACGATCCGGTTGCCGATACGCAGAGACGGGAAGTCCGGCTCATGCAGCAACTCATAGCTGCTCGATGGCGCGATACCCAATACCTTTGCCACTGTGTCCGCATTTAGGAACAGCGGCAACTCGTCATAGCTTTTGTAGAGAGAGTTCTTCAATAATATTTACCTCCTGGTTTTGTTTTTCAAAAAAATTTCTTGACAGTCTCGACTTCTTTTGTTAGACTACTTCTATCTTGTTAGTCTATATCTTTCTAACATGCACAGGATAACATATGCCAACGCTCTTGTCAAGACTTGGCGTAGTTAATATTTTATGAACAGTCTAAATCGAACACGGAATCAGGAGAAGAGCATGAGTTATATCTATTACACCTATATAGCCAACGGCAGAGAGTACTATGTCTACGGCGAGAGTACAGGGCCTTTGCCATCCGGCGTCCCCCCTTACAGAGAAGAGATCCGGACAATAAAAAAAGACTTTCTCTTTTCGGAAAGTCTGATGCGATTTTTGGATCTGGATTATCTCAAGCTGGATCTGATCTGCAAGCAGATCGATCCTGCTATTCTCGCTCTGTGCAGAGAGAAAGACGCTTCCTATACGAAAGATATCCTCACCGGGCTGGACGAGTTGGCGCATGAGCATATCTATTTTGAGTTTCTCCGTTTGGATTGGCGGGAGCGATTGAAGAACGCAGAGGCAAAACAATTTCAGGACGCGCAGAGGCTTTTGCCTCACAAGAAAATCTCCTGGATTCCCTCAGAGGTGGCGACCCAGCAGCAAAAGATCCTTGAGCTGTTGCCGCTGACAATGGATCTGGACAAGATCAGGAAGCGCAAGGAGACGGCTATTCAGAGGATGGATCAATTTCATTTTCAGAAAGGAGAACTGTTTTCCTTTGAACCGCTGTCAAAAGGATTTGAGCAAACAGCGAACGGCTTTTGCGAGACGCTGCACCCGAAGAGCATCTATGATCTGGTAGACTACCATCTGCGGGAGAATCTGCTGCGTGACAGGAAATGGCGGGTGTGCAAAAACTGCGGCCGGTATTTCCCCATGACGGGGCGGCTCAGCGCGGAGTACTGCGACAGGACTGTTACCGCCTCGGGCAGCACCTGTAAAGACGTGGGCTCTACCAAGACCTGGGAGAAAAAGATGGTCCAGGAGGACGAGACGTTCCAGGACTACCGCCGGGAATACAAGCGGCGCTATGCCTGGATACGTCTGGGGAAGTGGACGGGGGAACAGTTCTCAGCCTGGAGCCAACTGGCGCAGAAGAAGAAAACGGAGTGTGACCGGGGTGAGCTCAGTCCAGCGGAATTCACCCGATGGCTGAAGGAGTCGTAAGAGTTTTTCATTGTCTACTGCGCCGCAAACGGTGAGGTGCTACAACCGGCCCAGGCATGAGAATTGTTTGGGCCACTGGTTTTCTCTCTGAGAAATGACTTGCAATAATCTTTTCACTATGGTACTATCCACAAAACATCGAAGCCAACAGTTGTTCAAAACTTTTTACGAAGGAGTGCGCCACATGAAAAAGAGTATTGCGATTCTATTTGCTATCGGTATCTTTATGCTGTCTTGTCCCGCCAAAAGCATCTCGACAGAAACGCGGGTGGAAGAAATAAGCCCTGTACCCACTGTGACCGCTGCCGCGGAAATCAGTTCGGAAGAGAAGTCTGTTATACCTCCCGCGCAGTTTGCAACGCCATCTCCATCATCTGCACCGGAAGCTGCCGCTGTGCCTGAGAGAAAAGAGCCTGTCGCAGAAGCTCTGCTGTATAGCAACCAGCCAGAGCCAGACCGTGAGATTCCTGCCGCTGTTTCTGTCCAGGCTCCAGTCCATGTCCATGAATGGGTCCCTGTTAAAACGACTGTTCACTTTGAGGCGGTCGTGGAAGAGGTCAAGGTCGTGGACGTACCCGGAACGGAAGGGCATTTTGAGGGAGGCTCCTATGAGGTGATGGTCTGCCGCTGCGGTGAAACTTTTACCTCCTATGACGGCTGGCGCACCCACGCTCAGGCCGGAGGCTCGGAGCAGCACGGCGGTTTCACCACCGACGTCCGCTGTGACCAGGTATGGGTGGCGGGTACCCCTGAAATATCCCACTATGAGACGGTCATCGTCCAACCGGCATATGACCAGGAAATTGTCGTCGGGACTGTCTGCGCCGCCTGCGGCGCACAGGGATGAGAGCATTACAATTTAAGCCAGGAGGAGGCCGCCCTCTCCCGGCTTATTCATTGTCTACTGCGCCGCAAACGGTGCGGAGATTGCTTAGCAAACAACGTCTCCCACGATAAACCTTGAACAGCCTCATTTCGTATGTTATAATGATTTTACCATCGTATTTGTGGGAGGCCATTATGCCAGAACTATGCAGATTTTATAACATCGTCATTAAAATGATCTTTAATGATATCGGGCAGCATAACAAGCCCCATTTCCACGTATACTACGCAGAATACGAAGCCTCTGTGGGCATAGACGGAGAGCTGCTGGCTGGCAGCCTTCCGGTAAAGCAGCTCCGTATGGTGCAGGCATGGGCCGCGATCCACGAGGAAGAATTATACAGGGCATGGAATAACGCAGTCAAAGGAGTTCCCTTTGACCGTATTGCTCCTTTGCAGTAAAGGGGGAGAGTCAAATGTATGTCGTTGACGGGATCGCATATGCAGGTGAACCGGTTCCTGATTTGAAAATATCCGGGGTACGTCCAAAGGATGGACTTATGCTCTGGGTTCGGTTCAATACAGGGGAGGCTCGGCTACTTGATTGCAGCCCTCTTGTCGATTCCGCGGCCTTCGCGCCGTTGAGAAATCCGCAAATTTTTAAGGATGTTTATATCGATTACGGTATACCTGTCTGGGACGAGGGAAACATTGACCTTTCCCCGGAATATATCTACAAAAACAGCGTTCCGGCACAGGAAGTCGCGAACTGAAAGCGAATTGTGATTTGTGCATAGCGACCGGCCCCGGCGAGTGAATCTCCACTCACCGGGGCCGGTCGCTATGCTGTTTGGAATCTCTGCTATATCACAAGAAAAATCGCCAGCCTGTTTTCTCCGGGCTGTCACATATCCGTGTTGTCGGTCCAGAGCTCGCACTGCGTCATGACGGTCTCGATAGCATCTTCGCATTTATCGGGCGGGTACTTGTATTTTCGCAAAAGGCGTTTGACCATTCTCCGCATGCCGGCGCGGGCAATTTCTTTCCTCTGCCAGTCGATCGTCCTGTTCTTGCGGAGCATTTCGGTCAATTCCCTGGTCATGGCGACCAATTCATCGTTGCTGTAGAAGTCTTTGACTGCCTCCGGCTTTGTCAGCGCGTCATAAAAAGCCATTTCTTCCTCTGAAAGCCCCAGCTTTTGCCCTTCACTGCGCAGAGAGGCGATCTCCTCCGCGGCTTTCAGCAGTTCTTTGATGACTTCCTCGTTTGTGATTAGCCCGTTGTAATAGGAGTTCATAAGGCGGGTGATCTTTTCGGAGAAGGTGGTCGCCTGAACGACATTGGTCCGCCGGTAAATGGCGATCTGCTCTGCCATCAGTTTGCGTAGGATCTCAACGACGACGTTTTTCTCCTTCATCCGGGCAATCTCTTCCAGAACATTTGGGTCGAACAGGGAAAAACGCTCGCCCACATCGCGGCTGTCAAAGAGATTGATAACACCCTCACTTTGAATGCTGGCCTTGAGAAGTTCGTTTATCTGCGCGTTGATCTCTTTGAGAGACAAAGGCTTTACCGACGTACCCTCCGTTGTTACCTTGACCACGATAGAGCGGACAGCCTCAAAGAAGGCCGCCTCATGCCGCTCCTGCTCATTGGCCATACTGGAGCAGAGGGAATGGGCCTGCTTCAGAAGCAGGGCCTCTTTTATGTAGTACTCTTTCCGTTTGGGAGCCCTGGAGTCCAGAACGAAGTTTGCCGCGCCGGAGATGGCCTTTGCCATGGCGAGAGGCTCCCTTGTCATAAAGCCACTGTAATCGTATCCGTGCATCAAATCCTTGCAGACCTGCAGCTTTTCCTGGAACTTCGGGTATGCGGTCTTGGCAATGTCCATATCGCCGTAACGCTGGCGGTCTCTGGCGGAGTATTCCTTCATGGCCGCTTTCAGCGCGGAGGCTATGCCCACATAGTCGATGATCAGGCCGCCCTCTTTGTCCTTGAACACCCGGTTTACACGGGCTATCGCCTGCATCAGATTGTAGCCGTGCATTGGCTTGTAGACGTACATGGTGGCCAAGGAGGGAACGTCAAAGCCGGTGAGCCACATATCGACCACAATGGCTATCTTCATGGGGTCGTCATTATCTTTGAATTTCCGAGCCAGCTCCTCTTTGTGGGCTTTTGTCCCGATAATCTCACGCCAGTCCTCTGGGTCATTGTTGCCGCTGGTCATGACAACACCAATCTTTTCTTTCCAGGCAGGGCGCAGTTCAAGGAGCTTACGGTATATCTTCATGGCAATGGTGCGGGAATAGGCCACGATCATGGCCTTGCCGGTGAGAAGATTGGCCCGGTAAGTCTCATAATGCATGACGATATCTTCGCACAGGGACTCGATGGTGGAGTCTGCGCCGAGGACGCTTTCCATCTGGCCAAGCATTTTCTTGCTCTTTTCGATGGTGACAGCGTCCGCCTGCTGCTCAAGCAGGTCATAGGTAGCGTCGATGAGCTTTAGCGTGTTCTCGTCCAGCTTCAGGTGGATCACGCGGCTCTCATAATAGACCGGGCGGGTGGCGTTGTCCTCCACAGCCTGGGTCATGTCATAAATGTCTATGTAATCGCCAAACACCTCGCGGGTGTTGCGGTCTTTCATAGAGATCGGCGTCCCGGTGAAGCCGACAAAGGTCGCATTTGGCAGCGCGTCATGGATGATCCGAGCGTTGCCGACCACGACCCGGGCCTCTTTTTCCCCGCTGGCCGTTTCAGACATCACGATTTTTTCCTCAAAGCCGTATTGCCCGCGGTGGGCTTCATCTGCCATGACGACAATGTTCCGCCGCTCAGAGAGGGGCGCTTCTCCTTGCTCAAATTTGAACATGGTCGTAAAGATGATGCCGTTCGCGGTCCGGCCGTCCAGCAGCTTTTTCAGATGCTCCTTGCTCTCTGCCTGGACGGGGGTCTGACGGAGAAAATTCTGGCACATGGAAAACTGCGTATAGAGCTGGTCGTCAAGGTCGATACGGTCTGTCATCACAACGACGGTGGGGCTGTCCAGAACCTCCTGCAGCAGATGGGCATAGAACACCATGGAGAGCGACTTCCCGCTGCCCTGGGTGTGCCAGAATACGCCGCCTTTCCCGTCTGTTTTCGTCGCAACGACGGCCTTTTCCACCGCCTTGCGCACGGCAAAATATTGGTGATAGCCAGCCAGGATCTTGACCGGATTCTGACTGACGCCGGAGAAAAGAATAAAGTTCTTCAGAATATCCAGGAGCCGGTCCTTTTGAAACATCCCTTCATAGAAGGTGTCAAACTGCGCATAGGCGGTATTTTCATAATTCCCGTCCTTGGTTTTCCATTCCATGAAACGGTCAAGGCCGGAGGTGATCGTTCCCGCCTTGTTGGTGGAAAGGTCGCTGATCACGCAGAATGCGTTGTAGATAAACAGAGAAGGGATGTCCTTCATGTAGTTGCGGAGCTGATGGAATGCGTTTTCGGCCCCGACTTCGTCCTTAGAGGGGCTTTTCAGCTCCATCACCACCAACGGAAGGCCATTTATAAACAGAAGGATGTCCGGGCGGCGGTTATTGTTGTTCTCAACGTAAGTGAACTGATTGACTACATAGAAGGAGTTGTTGCCGGTGTGCGCATAGTCGATGAGATAGACGATGGACGAGCGCTCCTCCCCCTTGACAAAATAGCGGACCTCTATCCCGTTTTGCAGATAGTTCATGAAGGTCATGTTTTTCTGCACCAACGTGCCGCTGTCGATGTTTTTCAGCTTAGAGACCGCCTCCTGAACTGCCTCCGGGGGCAGGGTGCTGTTGATTTGGCGGAGAGCGGGCAGAAGGAAGTCCTCATAAATGGGGGACTGATAATCGCGCACAATGTCCGGGCCATAGGCATAAGAATAGCCAAGGCTCTCCCGAAACAGTTGGAGCACCGCGTTCTCAAAATCTGCTTCTGTATAAAATCCGGCCATAGCTTTGGCCCCCTTCTTTTGATGGTTTTGGTTAATTTCAGTGGAGTTAAATTGTGGTTTATAAGGCTGCTTTTATAAAGCTGTTTATTCTGTAAACGATAATTTACAACAGCAGGCGCAGGCGTTCTTTGAAAATCAATTCTTAGAGCTTCAAACACTTCCCGAAGGGTGGAAACGAGCAAGCTTAATTGATATTGCTGACTACTTAAATGGTCTCGCTATGCAGAAACACCGTCCATCAGATGACGAAATAGGTATTCCTGTTCTTAAAATCAAGGAACTCCGTCAAGGCTGCTGTGATGAAAGCAGTGAAATCTGCTCTCCTAACATCAAAAGTGAATACATCATTCACGATGGCGATGTCATTTTCTCTTGGTCGGGAAGTCTGCTGGTTGATTTTTGGTGCGGCTGCACTTGCGGTCTCAATCAACATTTGTTCAAGGTAACCTCGAAAAAATATGACAAGTGGTTAGACTCCCATCAGCTGATCTCCCGTACACACGGAGGCGCCGTGTTCATCCCTGAAGCAAAAAACTCGCAAAAAACTTCAAAAAGGAATCATACCAAACATTTGTTGGCCGAGTACGCTGCATCACTGGTCGAAGAAAACGATACTATTTTTATTAACACCAGTTCTACAGCACTTGAAATTATAAGGTATATTCACGGAAAAAATATAACGATCGTCACGAACAACGCAAGCGCTGTGTGTATAGATCATGATCCCTGTATTCAAATTATTCTCAGCGGCGGCGAGTTGAGACGGCCTAAGTTCTCCCTAACAGGCGATTTTGCTATGGACACCATTAATCAGATACATGCCGACAAATGCTTTGTCGGGTGCAGCGGCTTATCTATTGATTGCGGTCTGACAACGGCTGTTCATTCAGAATCATCCATCAACCGGGCAATGGTAGAGCGATGCTATGGCCTGGTTTATGTTCTTGCCGATTATACAAAAATCGGCAAGCGCTCCAATTTTTTCTTTGCGCCTCTCTCCTCCATAGACTATCTCATCACCGGCAGCGAGGCAAAAACAAAAGACCTTGAAGATTTAAGCAGGGAAGGTATCACCTGTATAAGATTAGGAGATGGGGCTCCTACATTTTTCTCATCCAAAACATCCGAAGGAGACGAAAAATGAAAAAAGTTATTCATTTTCTCATAACGCTGATTTCCAATCTGCTTGTTTTGATAGTCTGCTTGGGCGTGGTGAGTACAACTCAAAATGAATCCTTGAAAATAATTGCATGCCTTGTTCTTGTAATATTTTTTCTCATTCGCTCGTTTTACGAAAATTTGCGTAAGCTGTACGAAAGCGCCGTAAATGTTACCGTTGTGTCCTGTAATACAACAGCCGCTATGGCCGCTGTGGATCGTCTTAAGCGATTGGATTTTCTTCGCCTGTATCGGCGGAAGGTCTTTCTATTAGAATGTCAACTCTGCATCGACTCAGGAGACAAGAAAAAAGCGCTTTCCTTTTTAGAATCAAACAAATCCAAGTCTACCTCGAGGCATACCGATGAGCGTATGTTTTACCTGTCGGCGGCACTCCAATACAGCTTTTTTTATGCTCCTGCTGAGACCCGCAAGTGTTACGATTCTTTGGTTTCGTTTTCCGAAAGCAGTCGCTATACCAATCTAAACGCCAGCATCAAACATCTGTCTGCCGCCTATTCTTATCTGTCTGAAGGGAAAAAAGAGCTTTGCCTTAAGGAATTAGCAGAAGTAGATCCAAAACAACTTTCAAATCGGGATAAAGCATACTTTAATTACGTCTATGTAATCGTAGAAGATCCTGACAGCAGCCATAGACGTCGTCATATTGAAAACGCATCCGGGTTTGGAAAAGCAATTCCTCTTCTTAGTAAAAGGATGAAGGATATCCGGGTGAAATGACCGCTCCTTTTGCGTCTTGTTTATCAAACTTGGCTCTGCCCTGGGCAAAGGTTTTCCCCCTCTAAATGGAGCTGTATTGCCTATCTGCTCCAGGTGCTGTCCCCGCTGCTCCGCTCAGGGAGATCTCCCTCCGCTGCATGAACTGCTGCCGCGGCATCCGGGAACGCAAGCCTCCCTCCCGCGGAATGACAACATAATCTGAACAACGGTCCCCTGGCACGGTATATATGCCAGGGGACCATTATTTTTCCCCCGGGGGGGCTTGACATATACCCCCTGGGGGTATATAATGCAGGCAAAGGGGGGCAGACTATGGAAGAGAAATGCCTTTGCTGCGCGGAAAACGCGCCGCCCGAGAGAGACTGCTGCCGGACCAAAATACGGTCCGAGGAGGAGTATAAAAAGCTCGCCAACCGGCTCAACCGGATCGAGGGGCAGATCCGGGGCATCCGGGGCATGCTGGACAAGAACGCCTACTGCCCCGATATCCTGGCCCAGTCGGCGGCGGCCGCCGCGGCGCTGAACGCTTTCAGCCGGGAGCTGCTGGCCAGCCACATCCGCAGCTGCGTGGTGGAGGACATCCGCGCCGGCCGGGAGGGCACGGTGGACGAGCTGCTGGACACCCTGCAAAAATTCATGAAATAACGCCCGGTCCGGCTTTGCCGCCGGAAAGACGGGTCTGTTCCTGGGAGGAGAAAATGAGACAGTTTCAAGTAACCGGCATGAGCTGCGCCGCCTGCTCGGCCCGGGTGGAAAAGGCGGTATCCGCCGTGCCGGGGGTGACGGCCTGCGCCGTGAGCCTGCTGACCAACTCCATGGGCGTGGAGGGCGGCGACGACGGGGCCATTATCTCCGCTGTGGAGGCGGCGGGCTACGGGGCCAGCCTGAAGGGCGCGGCCGCGGCCGCCCCGGCGCCGGGGGAAGACGCCCTGGCGGACAAGGAGACGCCCAAGCTGAAAAAGCGGCTGTGGACCTCTCTGGCGTTTTTAGCGGTGCTGATGTACCTCTCCATGGGGCACATGATGTGGGACTGGCCGCTCCCGGCCTTTTTTGAGGGCAACCATGTGGCCGTGGGCCTGGCCCAGCTGCTGCTGACGGTGACGATCATGGTCATCAACCAGAAGTTCTTTATCAGCGGCTTTAAGGGCCTGCTGCACAAGGCCCCCAACATGGACACCCTGGTGGCCATGGGCGCCGGGGCCGCCTTTGTCTACAGCACCTATGCCCTCTTTGCCATGACCGGGGCCCAGGCGGCGGGGGACCACGCCGCGGTGATGCGCTGGATGGATGAGTTTTATTTTGAGTCCGCCGGCACCATCCTGACCCTGATCACCGTGGGCAAGATGCTGGATGTCCGGTCCATGGGCAAGACCACCGACGCGCTGAAGAGCCTGATGAAGCTGGCGCCCCAGACCGCCACGGTGGAGGTGGACGGCCGGGAAAAGACCGTCCCCATCGCCCAGGTGAAGAAGGGGGACGTGTTCGTGGTCCGGCCGGGGGAGAACATCCCGGTGGACGGGGTGGTCCTGTCCGGCCACAGCGCCGTGGACGAATCCGCCCTGACAGGGGAGAGCATCCCCGTGGACAAGGGGGAGGGGGACACCGTCTCCGCCGCCACGGTGAACCAGGCGGGCTTTATCCGCTGCCAGGCCACCCGGGTGGGAGAGGACACCACCCTCAGTCAGATCATCCGTATGGTCAGCGACGCGGCGGCCACCAAGGCCCCCATCGCCAAGATCGCCGACAAGGTCTCCGGCGTCTTTGTGCCCACGGTGATCGCCATCGCCCTGGTCACCACCGCCGTATGGCTGGCGCTGGGCCGGGGGATCGGCTTCGCCCTGGCCCGGGGCATCTCCGTGCTGGTGATCAGCTGCCCCTGCGCGCTGGGCCTGGCCACGCCGGTGGCCATCATGGTGGGCAGCGGCATGGGCGCCCGGCAGGGCATTCTGTTTAAGACCGCCGCCGCCCTGGAGGAGACCGGGCGGATCCGGGTGGCCGCGCTGGATAAGACCGGCACCATCACCGCCGGGGCCCCCAGGGTGACGGATATCCTGCCCGCCCAGGGGCTGACAGAGGCGGAGCTGCTGAACCTGGCCGCCGCCCTGGAGAAGCCCAGTGAGCACCCCCTGGCCAAGGCCGTGCTGGACCGGGCCGGGGAGGAGGGGCTGACGCCGCCGGGGGTGACAGACTTTGCCGCCCTGCCCGGCAACGGCCTTCAGGCCAGGTTAGAGGGGCAGGCCCTCTGCGGCGGGAATCTGAGCTATATCAAGAGCCGGGCGGTGCTGCCCGCGGCCCTGGAGAAAAAGGCCGGGGAGCTGGCCGCCCAGGGGAAGACGCCCCTGTTCTTCGCCCGGGACGGGCTCTGCCTGGGCCTGATCGCCGTGGCGGACACCATCAAGCCTGACAGCGCCCAGGCGGTCCGGGAGCTGAAGGGCATGGGCATCCGGGTGGTCATGCTCACCGGCGACAACGAGCGCACCGCCCAGGCCATCGGCCGGCAGGCGGAGGTGGACGAGGTCATTGCCGGCGTCCTGCCCGACGGGAAGGAGAGCGCCGTGCGCAAGCTCTCCCGCTACGGCAAGGTGGCCATGGTGGGCGACGGCATCAACGACGCCCCGGCCCTGACCCGGGCCGATGTGGGCATCGCCATCGGCGCCGGGGCCGATGTGGCCGTGGACGCGGCGGACGTGGTTCTGGTGGGGGGCAGCCTCCTGGACGTGGCCGCCGCCGTGCGGCTGAGCCGGGCCACCCTGCGCAACATCCACGAGAACCTGTTCTGGGCCTTTTTCTACAACAGCGTGGGCATCCCCCTGGCCGCGGGGCTCTTTGTGGGCCTGGGGCTGACCCTCAATCCCATGTTCGGCGCGGCGGCCATGAGCCTGTCCAGCTTCTGCGTGGTCACCAACGCCCTGCGCCTGAACCTGTTTAAAATGCGCGACGCAAGCCATGACCGGGCCCTGAAGCCCGTTCAAAATAAGAATGAAACGATCGAGGAGGAAAAAACCATGACAAAGACGATGAAGATCGAGGGTATGATGTGCGGCCACTGCGAGGCCCGGGTCAAGAAGGCCCTGGAGGCCCTGGACGGCGTGGAGAGCGCCCAGGTGAGCCATACCGAGGGGACCGCGGTGGTCACCCTGACCGCCCCTGTCACCGACGAGACCCTGAAGGCCGCCGTGGAGGCCCAGGATTACCAGGTGCTGAACATCGCGTGACAGACGCGAAAAAGCCCGCCTTCCGGCGGGCTTTTTTCTTGCCTGTCAGGCGTAGCGTATGGGCTCAAAAAAGCGTACAGAAACAGCTATTCTGACAGCTCCCAGGGCAGATCCACGAAGCTGGGTTCATGGCCCAGGGCGGGCAGGACCTTCTCCAGAAGGTCCTGGATGGGGAAGCGGAGACTGGAGGTGTTGATGCAGGGGTGGCAGGCAAACCAGGAGTCCGAGAGCAGATCCCGGTCGATCAGCAGCCGGACCGCACCCTCCGGGTCATTCATCAGGCCCAGCACACTGGCAGAACCGGGCGTCACGCCCAGATATTTCTCCATATGTTCCGGCCCGGCAAAAGACAGGCGGGAGACGTTCAGCTGATGCGACAGCAGCTTGGTCTTGAAAGGCTTGTCCCCCGGCATGAGCAGCAGATAGAAATCCGTCTGCTGCCGGTTGCAGAGAAACAGGTTCTTGCAGATCTTTGCCCCCAGCAGCCCCTCTACCGCGTGGCAGTCCTCGATATGGTCCGCGTGATCGTGGTCCACCCGCCGGTACACGATGCCGAGGGAATCCAGCAGGTCGTAACAGCGCAGTTCTTTTGAAAGCCGCTCATCCTTTGGACGGCCTGTATAAACGGTTTGATCGATAAACATGGTTTTCTCCGTATCCTGTTTTTCATTTGAAAAAGGGCAGCTCGAAAGAGCTGCCCTTTAGTTGTAGTTGCTGTGAAGAGACTTAAGCCTTCTTCTCGGCCTTCTTCTTGCCGGTGAAGACAGGAATAGCCTCGATGACCAGGATGACGGCCAGGACCACCAGACCGATGGACCAGATCATCTGGAACCAGTCGCCCCAGGCGGCGGTGCCGGCACCGATCATACCGAACTTCTTGATAACGGTGGTGCACAGGGAGGTGATAGTGGCCACCAGCATGAAGGCCATGGGGAAGTAGAACATCTTGTTGTTCTTGCCGATGTTGGCCAGCCACGCGGCCACAGCCAGCATGGCGATGCCGGCCAGCAGCTGGTTGGCAGCGCCGAACACGCCCCAAATCTGGGACAGGCCCAGGAAGCCCATGCCGCAGCCGACAACGACCATGATCAGGGTGGCGACAATGGGAGTGGCAAAGAACTTGGCGACACCGGTCAGGTCCTCATACTTCTTGCCTTCGGGGATGAACAGCTCGGCGAACATGTACCGGGCCAGACGGGTGCCGGAGTCCAGAGAGGTCAGAGCGAACACGGAGACGGCCAGGGTCAGCAGAGTGTAAACGGTGTCATACACAGGGTTGGAAGCATCCGCCACGCCGCCGAGCATGTTGGCCACGGTGGTGGCAATGCCGCCGGCAAAGATGGTGGGAGGAGAAGCCATCTTGAAATCAGCGCCGAGCTTGTTCCACACCACGCCGACAGCGATCAGGGAGATGATGGCCAGGCCGGACTCAACGATCATGGCGCCGTAGCCGATGACCTTGGCGTCCTTCTCAGAGTTCAGCTGCTTGGAGGTGGTGCCGGAACCGATCAGGGAGTGGAAGCCGGACACAGCGCCGCAGGCCACGGTGATGAACAGGGCGGGGAACAGATTGCCGATGCTGGCGGTGCCGCCGAAGTTGACGGTGGAGGCGTCCGTCCAGCCGTTGAAAGCGGGGATGTCCAGTACGGGGTGGGCGCCGAAGATGCCCACGACGGCGATGATCATCATGCCGTAGAGCAGGAAGGAACTCAGGTAGTCACGGGGCTGGAGCAGCATCCAGACGGGCAGCAGAGAGGCCGCGGTGACATACACGGCGATGAAGAGGACCCACGCGCCCTTGGGCATATTGATGCCCAGGTTCAGGCCGGCCACAACGATCAGGATGATGCCTACGATGCCCACGATGGTGGCGGGGCCGATCTTGGCGTTCTTGCGGTACACAAAGAAGCCGAAGATGAAGGCGATCACGATGAACAGCAGGGAGGTGGTGGCGGTGGAGGCGTTGCCGGACACATTGGCGCGGCCAGCGGTGATGAAGCTGCCCTCAGAGGCAAAGGTGCCCGCCACGACGGAGGTAAAGTTGGCGATGACCAGGATCAGCACCAGCAGAGCGAAGATGGTAAACAGCCTCTGGGCACGGACGCCCATGTTCTCCTTGATGACCTCGCCGATGGAGCCGCCGTTGTGGCGGATGGAGGCGAACAGAGCACCAAAGTCGTGCATGGCGCCGAAGAAGATGCCGCCGAGAACGACCCACAGGAACACGGGCACCCAGCCGAACACAGCGGCCTGGATGGGTCCGTTAATGGGGCCGGCACCGGCGATGGATGAGAAATGGTGGCCCATCAGCACGGCGGGGTTGGCAGGAACGAAGTCCTTTCCGTCATAGCTGGTGTGGGCAGGGGTCTCGCGGTTGGGGTCAACGCCCCACTGTTTGGCCAGCCAGCTGCCGTATGTAACGTAGCCGATGGCGAGCAGAACGATCGCGAGCAGAAGGATTACGATTGCGTTCACACTTTTCACTCCTTATAAAAAATGTTTTTATAAGCATTTACCCTCAGGTTTTCTCCCCCCTGGAGGCAAATAGCTTTTTAAAGTAATCGGCCAGGGCAGTGCCGGCCTTGTTGGGATAGGCCCTGCTCTCCGACAGGTCCACCGCCGTCGCCAAGAGGGTGGTGAAGCCGTAAAGAGAGTGGCGATAGCTCTTGGAAAAGCTCCGCTTCTGCACCGCCTTGCGGCTTTCCGGATCAAAGCGGTCCGCCACGAAAATGGTCTTCACATTGGTGTACTGGTGCTCCTTGTGGGGCTTGACCCGGGGGAGCATGTCTTCAATGGCAAAGTCGATGCAGCGGTTGATCTGTTCAGGCGTAAAGCCGGGGGCGGAGAACACGTAGGCGTACTCGTTGGTCTCATTCCCCCAGACGGTGATCTTCTTGGTGAGCCAATACCGCTCCGCCCGGGAAAAGTAATCCGCCCGGAAGATCAGGGGCAGTTCCGGCGGCGCGGACGCGTCTTCGGAAGGGACAATGTTGTAATAGGCACTGTAGGAATCCTGCAGAATTTCAAGGAATTCCTGCCTTTCTACCGCCATTTGCCGCCTCCAAAAAATGAACAGATTATGACCTGACTATAATATAACTCTTATAGTCAAAAAATTCAATAGGTTTTTTGACGAAATTTCTCCTGTCTCTGCCGCCGCTGCCAGCCCTTGCCAGGCAAAGACGCCAAACGAGGGCGCTTTTTCGCTTTAAACAGGAAAATACCCCGTGAAAAATAACGGAAAAATGCACAGCCCCCGGCGCTCCCTCCCGGAAAAATTTTTGAGGCCCGGGCCCGGCGGACCTGGCCCCGGCGGCCCTTTACAAGCGGAACTTTGTGATGTATTATAAATTAATATGATAGAAAACAGCGGGAAAAAACCGCTGAAAAGAGGATGGTCTGCCAGATGGAATACACGCTCTGTGTCCCCTGCCTGTTCGGCCTGGAGGGGCTGGCCGCCGGGGAGCTGAAACGGCTGGGCATGAACGGCGTCCGGGCCGAAAATGGCCGGGTCTACTTCACCGGCGGGGCGGAGGCTGTGATCACCGCGAATCTGTGCCTGCGCACGGGGGAGCGGGTGCTCATCCAGGTGGGCAGCTTTGAGGCCGGCAGCTTTGACGAGCTGTTTGAGGGCACCAAGGCCCTGCCCTGGGAGGACTATATCCCCGCCGACGGGGCTTTCCCGGTAAAGGGCAGCAGCCTGAACTCCCGGCTTTTCTCCGTGCCGGACTGCCAGAGGATCATCAAAAAGGCGGTGGCTACCCGCCTGGGCGGCCGCTATAAGCGCGCCTGGCTGCCGGAGACGGGGCCGCTGTATCAGATCCGCTTCTCCCTGCTGAAGGACCGGGTCTCCCTCTGTCTGGATACCAGCGGCGAGGGCCTGCACAAGCGGGGCTACCGGCCGGCCCACAACGCCGCGCCCCTGCGGGAGACCTTGGCCGCCGGCATGGTGGACCTGGCCCGCTACCGGGGGAAGGGGGATTTCTGCGACCCCTTCTGCGGCAGCGGCACCCTCCCCATCGAGGCGGCGCTGACGGCCCTGAACCGGGCCCCGGGCCTGGACCGGGCCTTTGCCGCCATGGCCTGGCCGGGCTTTGAGCCCGGACGCTGGGAGGAGGCCCGGCAGGCGGCCCGGGCGCGGGAATTTCACGGGGCGTACCGGATCTTTGCCTCGGATATCGACCCCAAGGCCCTGGAGATCGCCCGGGCCAACGCGGTCCGGGCCGGGGTGACGGAGCTGATCCGCTTTGAACAGGCCGACGCGGGGGACTTCGCCCGGCGGACGGAGCGGGGCGTGCTGGTCACCAACCCGCCCTACGGCCTGCGCCTGCTGGAGCAGCGGGAGGCGGAGGAGCTGTACCGCCGCTTTGGCGCGGCCTGGCGCCGGAGCGGGAACTGGGATCTGGCGCTGCTGTCCGCTCACCCGGACTTTGAGCGCTGCTTCGGCGCCCAGGCGGACAAAAAGCGCAAGCTCTACAATGGGATGATCAAGTGCGACCTGTTTATGTACAGGGGCCGGGAGGCTCTGAAGGAGGCGCGCGAAGCGTGAAACATCTGTTCATCGTAAATCCCGTGGCCGGGGGAAAGGACCGGACCGGGCAGATCCGGGCCGCAGTGGAGGCCGCCTTTCAAAACCGGGCAGACCGGTTTGAGATCTACGCCACCAAGGGGCCCATGGACGCGCCGGAGAAGATCGCCCGGGAGGCGGAGAGCGGGGAGCGGCTGCGGGTCTACGCCTGCGGCGGAGACGGCACCTTTAATGAGTGCGTCTGCGGCGCGGCCCTGCGGGAGAATGTGGCGGTCTGCCCCTTCCCCACCGGCACCGGCAACGACTTCTGCCGGATGTTCGGGGCCGAGGGGGACTTGTACCGGGACTTAGAGGCCCTGCTGGAGGGCTGGGAGACCCCCATCGACCTGATCGAGTGCTGCGGCCGCTACGGGGCCAACATCTGCTCCGTGGGCATTGACGCCCGCATCGGCGTGGACGTGCACAAATACAGCGGCCTGCCCCTCATCGGCGGGGCCGCGGGCTATGTGGTGTCCACGGTGGTGAACGTGTTCAAGGGCATCAACCGCTTTATGGACATCCGCTGCGGGGATTTCTCGGCCAGGGGGGAGCACAGCCTGGTCTGCGCCTGCAACGGCCGCTTCTACGGCGGCGGCTTCAACCCCAGCCTCAGCGCCCGGCCCGACGACGGGGTGCTGGATATCTATGTGATTAAGGCCGTGAACCTGTTCACCCTGGCTATGCTGATCGGCAAATACGCCGTCGGCCGGGCGGACGAGCTGCCCCGGTATGTGACCCATCTGCGGGGGGACCGGGTGGAGATCGGTTTTGACGAGGAAAACGTGGTGAACATCGACGGGGAAGCGGTGTACGCCAAGAGCGTGACCATGCAGCTGCTGCCCGGCGCCGCCCGGCTCATCGTCCCCAAAGGGATGCGCTTTTTCGACGCCGCCCGGGCCGCCGGGGCGGCGGATCGGTGAGCGGGCAACTTCCGTCACAAAAAATTTATAAATTTTCCTGCGATTTTTTTGCAGGGGGACTTGAAAAAATAGAAAATTGTGATATGATAAGCATCGTTAGCACTCAAGAGTTAAGAGTGCTAACGATGTTGAATTTTGTAAAAAACATGATGGAGGTATATACGACATGAAACTCAAACCTTTAGCCGACCGCGTAGTCCTCAAGCAGGACGCCGCCGAGGAGCGGACCTCCTCCGGCATTTATCTGACTTCCTCCGCCCAGGAGAAGCCCGAGATCTACCAGGTGGTAGAGGTGGGCCCTGGCGGCATGGTCGAGGGCAACGAGGTCGAGATGATCGTCTCCGCCGGGCAGAAGGTCCTGGTGGGCAAGTACAGCGGCACCAAGGTCAAGCTGGACGAAGAGGAGTACACCATTGTCCGCCAGTCTGACATTCTGGCCGTGATCGAGTAATTTCTAAGGAGGAACGAATAAAATGGCTAAACAGATTATTTACGGTGAAGAGGCCCGCAAGGCCATCGAGCGCGGCGTCAACCAGCTGGCTGACACAGTCAAAATTACCCTGGGGCCCAAGGGCCGCAACGTGGTCCTGGACAAGAAATTCGGCACCCCCGTTATCACCAACGACGGCGTGACCATCGCCAAGGAGATCGAGCTGGAGGACGCTTTTGAGAACATGGGCGCCCAGCTCATCAAGGAAGTCTCCACCAAGACCAACGACGTGGCCGGCGACGGCACCACCACCGCCACGGTTCTGGCCCAGGCCATGATCAGCGAGGGCCTGAAGAACCTGGCCGCGGGCGCCAACCCCATGGTCATGAAGAAGGGCATCCAGAAGGCCGCCGCCGAGGCCGTCAAGGCCGTGAAGGGCGTTTCCCAGCCGGTCTCCGGCTCCAGCGACATCGCCCGGGTCGGCACCATCTCCTCCGGGGATGAGTTCATCGGCTCCCTGATCGCCGAGGCCATGGAGAAGGTCAGCCAGAACGGCGTTATCACCATCGAGGAGTCCAAGACCGCCGAGACTTACAGCGACGTGGTGGAAGGCATGCAGTTTGACCGGGGCTACCTGTCCCCCTACATGGCCACCGATATGGACAAGATGGAAGCCGTCATTGACGATGCGCTGATCCTCATCACCGACAAGAAGATCTCCAACATCCAGGAGATTCTGCCCCTGCTGGAGCAGATCGTGAAGGCCGGGCGCAAG
The DNA here is from genome assembly GCA_947630375.1 of uncultured Oscillospiraceae bacterium. Lineage (GTDB taxonomy): Bacteria > Bacillota > Clostridia > Oscillospirales > Oscillospiraceae > Limivicinus. Next base: position 35,339 of record CANRHH010000007.1, read on the forward strand.
CTCCTCATCATCGCCGAGGACGTGGAGGGCGAGGCCCTGGCCACCATCATCCTCAACAAGCTCCGCGGCACCTTCGTCTGCGTGTGCGTCAAGGCCCCCGGCTTTGGCGACCGGCGCAAGGAAATGCTCCAGGATATCGCCGTGCTCACCGGCGGCCAGGTCATTTCCAGCGATCTGGGCATGGAGCTGAAGGACGCTGACATCTCCATGCTGGGCCAGGCCCACCAGGTCAAGGTCACCAAGGAGAACACCATCATCGTGGACGGCGCCGGCGACTCCGCGGAGATCAAGGCCCGCGGCAGCCAGATCCAGCGCCAGATCGAGACCACTACCTCCGACTATGACCGGGAGAAGCTCCAGGAGCGTCTGGCCAAGCTCAGCGGCGGTGTGGCCGTCATCAAGGTGGGTGCCGCCACCGAGACCGAGATGAAGGAGAAGAAGCTCCGCATCGAGGACGCGCTGAACGCCACCCGCGCCGCGGTGGAAGAGGGCATTGTCGCCGGCGGCGGCACCGCCTACGTGACCGCCTCCAAGGCTGCCGAGGCTCTGCTGGCCTCCCTGGAAGGGGACGAGAAGACCGGCGCCTCCATCGTGGCCAAGGCCCTGAAGGCCCCCATCCTGCAGATCGCTGCCAACGCCGGCGTGGCCGGGGCTGTGATCCTGAACAACGTGTCCAACTCCGACGTGCCCAACTTCGGCTATGACGCCGCCAACGACAAGTATGGCGACATGATCGCCATGGGCATCGTGGACCCGACCAAGGTCTGCCGCAGCGCCCTGGAGAACGCCGCCTCCGTGGCCTCCATGGTCCTCACCACCGAGAGCCTGGTGGCCGACCTGCCGGAGAAGAATCCTCCCGCGCCTCCCGCTCCCGACATGGGCGGCATGTATTGATCTGAACGATCAAAAAGATAAAAAAAAACTGCCCGTGCTGTTTAAACAGCACGGGTAGTTTTTCCATCATGCCCTCGATCGCAGGCGCCGGGCGTTTAGGCCGCCTTTATCAAAAACGATCCGCGCCGGCTCCCGGTACAGGGCGCGGGCCAGGGCCAGCCGCTGACGCTCTCTGCCGGACAGCCGGACCGGTTCCCCCGTTGACTAAAAAATCAGGCTGCGATACGTCACAGCCCCACGCTGGCCAGCTTGTTCATATTGGCCCGTTTCATCTCCATGGAAGAGTGGACATACCGGTTCAGGGTGATGGTGGTGCTGGCGTGGCCCAGGATCTCCGACAGGCTCTTGATCTCAAACCCCGCCTCCACGCAGCGGGTGGCGAAGGTGTGGCGGATCGTGTGGAAATGGACGCCCTCCAGGCCGCAGTTCTTCGTATACCGGGCCAGCCGTTTCTGCACCTGCCTGGGCTCCATAAACTGTTCCGTGCCGGTCAAAAGAAACGCGGCCGGACGGTGCGGATCAAACCACCCGCAGAGCTCGGCCGCGCTTTCGGTGAGGGGAATCACCCGGATCGAGGCGCCGGTTTTGGGGCTGCTGATCACCACCTTGGTTTTCTTGTCGTCCACGGCGTCGTAATCCCGCAGCCGCTGCATGGTGGCCTTCACCTGGATAGTCCGGTCCTGCAGGGAGACGTTTTCCCACTGCAGGGCGCACAGCTCCCCGATCCGCAGGCCGGTCAGCAGCGCCAGCAGGATGCCGAATTTGCAGTTGTCCATATCCGTCTGGAGATAGGCCATAAAGCGCTGCTGTTCCTCCAGGCTGAGGACCCGGGCCTCCTTTTTCGGCTCGTTGGGGTAAGCGATCTCCACGGCGGGGAACACGCCGGGAAAGCAGCTCGCGGTGTATTTCAGCGCCGTGTGCAGCACCACCAAGATATCCCGCGTGGTTTTGGCGGAAAGCCCCTCCGCCAGCAGCTCCTGCTTGAATCGCTCCACCAGCTGGGTCGAGATTCCTAAGGGGAAGCAGCCGCCCAGCTTGGGCAGAATGTGTTTTTTCAGGACGCCATCGTACTTGACATAGGTGGACTCCTTCACTCTTCCCCGCTCCAGCTGGAGCCATTCCTGGCAGAAATACGCAAACCGGTGCCGGTTCTTTGCCGTGGGCAGCGGCGCGCCCGTCAGCAGCGCCGCCTTGCACCGGGCAGCTTTTTCCTTCGCCTCCCGGTAGGTCTTCCCGTAGCAGAATCCGTATTTGATCTTGCCGGAGAGCTCATAGCCCTTGACGTACCGGGCTTCCCAGCGCCCGTCCTTCCTTTTAAAAATGTTTTCGCCTTTTCTTGCCATGATAATCTCCTTTCTACCGCAAGACCGGCAGCACAAAGTGAAATGAAATCCCCCATATGCGGCAGAATGGAGATTTTCGGCATGTGCCGCGGTTGCCGCTTTGCGGCGAGCGGCACGCCGTTTTAATTATTTAGTGTGATGCATCGCACTAAATACCTCCTGTAATATAAAAAGGAGTCCTTTTATTATAGCCTCCCGACACCGGATTTGACCGGGATAACCCTTTCCTCTGCGCTATTTTGGCCGGAAACGGCGTGTTTTCTTCCCTGTATTTTCCTCCCCTGCATGAAAAAATCATAGAAGCTGTCGAGAAATACTTGAACCTGGCCCCCTGATGCGCTATACTGGCCTCAATAATGGGTGTAAGTTCTACGGCCGCGGAGGGGTGAACTCTGCGACCGGCTTTTTTTCGCCCCGTCAAATCTACTACATAAAAAAACCAGCCTAAGGGCTGGTTTTATTTGGATGATTTGCCCAATTTCAACAGAAGAAATTAGGCAGGACGCCAAAGTTTGCGGCTTCCTCATTTTGGGTGTTGACTTTTCAATACAGAACGTATAGAATCTAATTACGAAATCCGGAAACGTTTCCGGTAACGTTTTCTTTGCTGCTTTTAGCAAATTTTGTCACTTTACGGCGGATTTTACCGCAGGCGGGCCCTGGAGCCCTCCGGCGGAAAAAGGAGAGGGGCTGGAAGGACCGTGACCATCAAGGACATCGCCAAAGCCTGCGGCGTCAGCGTGAGCACCGTGTCCAGAGTGCTGAACAACCGGCCCGATGTGAGCGAGCCGGTGCGCCGGAAGGTGCTGGATATGGTGGAGGTCAACGGCTACATCCCCAACGACAGCGCCCGGGACCTGGTCCGCAGCCGGTCCGACGCGCTGGGCGTGGTGGTCCGGGGCTCCGGGAACCTGTTTTTCTCCGCGGTGCTGAAGACCGTGGCCCGGGAGATCGACCGGGCGGGCTACACCATGGTCCTGCGCTACATCGGCGAGGACGACGACGAAGTCAAGACCGGCGCCTCCCTGGAGCGGGAAAAAAAGCTGCGGGGCCTGCTGTTCCTGGGCGGCCGCTTTGATTACACCCCCGCGGAGCTGGCCCCCATCGGCGTGCCCTACGTCTGCTGCTCCTACACCAACTGCTTCGGGAGTTTGGCGGAGGAGGACTACTGCTCCGTCTCCATCGATGACCAGCTGACGGCCTACCGGGCTGTGGAACGGCTCGTCGAGCTGGGCCACCGGCGCATCGCCATGCTGGCCCCCAGCCTGGACGACCGCTCCATCAGCGAGCTGCGCTACAAGGGCGCCTGCGCCGCCCTGCGGGACCATGGCATCGAGCCGGACCCGGAGCTGATCGAGGTCACCGGTGGCTGCTTCGACATGCCGGACACCTATGAGGGGATGTGCCGCATCCTGAACCGGGGCGCGGATTTTACGGCGGTCTTCGCCTTCTCGGACACCACCGCCATCGCCGCCATGAAGGCGCTGGAGGAGCACGGCCGCCGTGTGCCGGAGGACTGCTCTGTGATCGCCATCGACGGCATCGCCGTCTCGGAGTATGTGAACCCCACCCTGACCACCATGGTCCAGCCCACCGAGGAAATGGGCCGGGAGGGGGTGCGTATCCTGTTGGACTCCATCGAGAAGGGCCTGCGGGGCTGCCATGTAGTCCTGCCCACCCGGCTCCGTCCCGGCGGCTCCGTCCGCCCTGTGTCCAAGAAAGATTAAACGGCAGACTTTCTTAAAAAACTGGCCGCAGTGCAACAAAAATCAGATTTGTTTTTGAGGCAGCTTTGCCGCCTCAAGAACTCCCTAAGCCGCATGAAATGCGGCCCTCGCGCCGACCAAACGGGGCGTGGCCCCTGCGATAAGCGCGAGTACCTCAAATGCGAGCCCAGCGAAGCGGGTCGCATTTGAAGCTGAGTTTGATTTTCCGGCCTCCCCGGCCTGAAAATACAACCTCATTTGAGGAAAAATTTAAAAAGGAGAAAATCAGCAAATGAAAAAGATCTTAGCGCTTCTTCTGAGCCTCGCCATGGTGTTTGCCCTGGCCGCCTGCGGCGGTTCCTCGGCTCCCGCCGCCACCGAGGCTCCCGCCGCCGAAGCCCCCGCTGAGGAGGCTCCCGCCGAGGAGGCCCCCGCTGCCGCCGGCTCCGTGTACTGGCTGAACTTCAAGCCCGAGGCGGACGATATCCTTCAGCAGGTCGCCGGTATGTACACCGAAGAGACCGGCGTGCCCGTGAAGGTCGTCACCGCCGCCTCCGGTACCTACAACCAGACCCTCACCTCCGAGATGGACAAGTCCTCCCCTCCCACCATGTTTGTCATCGGCAACAAGGCTGCCGTGGACGAGTGGGGCGACTATGCGCTCGACCTGACCGGCACCGCTGTGGCTAACGAGCTGAACACCGACGCCTACAATCTCTATGACGACAGCGGCAAGCTGGTCTCCATCGGCTACTGCTATGAGTGCTACGGCATCATCGTCAACCCCGATCTGGTCGCCCAGGCCGGCCACTCCATGGATGAGCTGGTCAACTTTGAGGGCCTGAAGACCGTCGCCGAGGACATCCACGCCCGTGCCGCCGAGCTGGGCTTCGACGCCTTTACCTCCAACGATATGGACTCCTCCTCTTCCTGGCGCTACACCGGCCACATGGCCAACCTGGAGTACTACTATGAGGAGCAGGATGCCGGCGCTGCCTGGACCGAGTGCCCCGCCACGATCACCGGCGCCTACATGGACAACTTCCGCAACCTGTATGACCTGTGTGTCAACAACAGCCTGGTAGACCGTGCTGACCTGGCCACTGGCGGCCACGACGCCCAGAACGAGTTCAAGACCGGCCAGGCCGCCTTCTATGTGCAGGGCTCCTGGGAGTACGGCGGCGTAGCCGAGGGCGTTCCCAACGCCACCATGATCCCCTACTACTGCGGGGTAGAGGGCGAGGAGAAGGCCGGGCTGAACTGCGGCACCGAGAACTACTGGGCCGTCAACGCCAAGGCCTCCGAAGAGGACCAGAAGGCCACCTTGGACTTCATGTACTGGTGCGTGACCGACCCCGAGGCCTCTGAGCTGCTGGTCAACGGCGCGGGCGCCTTCGGCGTCATGCCCTACAAACAGGCTGCCGCCTCCACCAACGCTTTCCTGGCCGTCGCCAACGACTATGCCGCCAAGGGCTGCTATGTCATGGACTGGGCCACCAACTATCAGCCCAACGTGGACGAGTACCGCGCCGTTCTGGTATCCGCTATGAACCAGTATAACGCCGATCCTTCCGACGCCAACTGGGAGACTGTGGTCACCGCTTTCGTAGCCGGCTGGGCCACCCAGTACCAGGCCGTCAACGGCTGATAAACAGCAGCTTTCCGAATCACTGACGGGGCGGGCTTTACGCCCGCCCCAGCTTTTAGACAAAGTCCTGCGGACTTTATCTAAAAGCTGGGGCGCCACTTTTTTTAGAAGAGCAAAGCTCTTCTAAAAAAACTCGCTACGCTCGGCAAAAGCCCGGGAACCCGGGCATCTTGCTGGCGCGATCCAAACGCGAGGCGGGTCTTACCCCCTCGCGCACCCCCGCTGCTCATTTATTTTTCATGTGCATCACAAAATTTATTTGCAGTCCCTTCCTTGTTTCCCCGTTTTTCTCCCGCGCTTTTTAGCTATTATCGAATTTATACGGCGAGGAGATGTGATTTTATTGAAGAAGAAAAAGAAGATCAGCAGCGGCGCCACCCTGCGCCGGCCCATGCGCCGTTGGGCCCTGCTCTTTATGGGGCCTGTGGTGGCCGCGTTCTGCATAGGCTTTGTATGGCCCTTTATCCAGGGCATATACCTCTCGTTCTGCAAGTTCAAGCTCATATCCGACGCGAAGTTTATTGGCTTTGGCAACTACGCCAGGGCTTTTGCCGATAAAAGTTTCCAGCACTCCTTCTGGTACACGGCCCTGTTTGCCGTGGTAAGCCTGGTCCTGATCAATCTGTTCGCCTTTGCCGTGGCTTACGCGCTGACCCAGGGCATACGAGGCAGCAATCTCTTCCGCACCGTGTTCTTTATGCCCAACCTGATCGGCGGCATCGTGCTGGGCTATATCTGGTCCATGATCTTTGACGGCGTGCTCTCCCGCTACGGCACGTCCATCCTCATGGAGACAAAATACGGCTTCTGGGGCCTGATCATCCTCATGTGCTGGCAGCAGATCGGGTATATGATGATCATTTACATAGCCGGGCTTCAGGCCGTGCCGGGAGACATGCTGGAGTCAGCCAGGATCGACGGGGCGAACTCCTGGCAGACCCTTTTCCGGGTCACCATCCCGAACGTGATGCCCTCCATCACGATCTGCATGTTCCTGTCGCTCACAAACGGCTTCAAGCTCTTTGACCAGAACCTGGCCCTGACCGGCGGGCAGCCGTTCCTCATCCAGCCGGACGGCTCCTCGGTAAAGACCACCGAGATGCTGGCCCTGAATATCTACAACACCTTTTACGGGCAGAACACCTCGTCCCAGGGCTTTGCCCAGGCAAAAGCCGTTATCTTCTTTATCCTGGTCGCCGGGCTGGGCCTGGCCCAGCTTGCCTACACCCGAAAGAGGGAGGTGCAGCAATGAAAAAAGCAAACACCCTTTCCGCGCAGCGGCGGAGAAAGACCATCCTGTCCATCGTTTTGGCGGTGATCTGCGTCATCTATGTCCTGCCGGTGCTGACGGTGGTCATAAACTCCTTTAAGCTCAACACCTATGTCAAGACCGATACCTTTGCCCTGCCGACAGGGGAGATGTACGCGGGATTTGACAACTTTATCAAGGGCATGACCTTCGGCAATTACCCCTTCTGGAAGTCCGTGACCTACAGCGTGGTGATCACGCTGCTGTCCACGGCACTCATCCTGATCGGCACATCCATGGCCGCCTGGTACATTGCAAGGGTTGACTCTTTGGTGTGTCGTGGTATATACTACCTCTGCGTTTTTTCCATGGTGGTGCCTTTCCAGATGGTCATGTATACCCTGTCCAAAACAGCCGACACGCTGAAGCTGAACACGCCCTGGACCATCCCCATCGTTTACCTGGGCTTTGGCGCGGGCCTGGCCGTGTTCATGTTCGTGGGCTTTGTAAAGTCGATCCCTCTCGAAATAGAGGAGGCCGCGTCGATCGACGGCTGCGGGCCCGTGCGGACCTATTTCTCTGTCGTGCTGCCCATGCTCAAGCCTACCATGATCTCCGTGGGCATCCTGGAGATCATGTGGATCTGGAACGACTATCTGCTGCCGTATCTGGTGCTGGATATCAACAAATACCGGACGATCCCCATCCACATCCAGTATCTCAAGGGAAGCTACGGCACTGTGGACCTGGGCGCGACCATGGCGCTGATCCTGCTGAGCATCATCCCGGTGATCATCTTCTACCTCACCTGCCAGAAGCACATCATCAAGGGCGTGGCAGCGGGCGCCGTGAAGGGATAAAAATACAAGATTGGAGTATTCGCTTATGGACCGCAGCAGCGGCGTGCTCATGGCAATGAGCTCTTTGCCGTCCCCCTACGGGATCGGGACCATGGGCCGGGAGGCCTATGGGTTTGTGGATTTTCTGAAGGCTGCCGGGCAGACCTACTGGCAGCTCCTGCCCCTGGGCCCCACCGGCTACGGGGACAGCCCCTATTCCCCCTTCTCCACCTTTGCGGGGAACCCCTATTTCATAGACCTGGACACCCTGGTCCGGGAACGGCTCCTCAAGCGAGAGGAGCTGAGCGGGATCGATTGGGGCAGCGACCCGGAAAAGGTGGACTACGGCGCCATCTTTGACAGCCGCTTCAAGGTGCTCCGGCTGGCCTTTTCCCGGGGCCGGGTGCTCCTGAAGGAGGAGCTGGCCGCTTTCCGGAAGGAGAACGCCGCCTGGCTGGAGAATTACGCCCTGTATATGGCCGTGAAGGCCCACTTCGGCATGAAGAGCTGGCTGGACTGGCCGGAGGCGGACATCCGCCGGCACAAGCCGGAGGCGGTGAAAAAGTACGGGGAGCTGCTGGCCGAGGATGTGGATTTCTACATCTTTACCCAGTTCCTGTTCTTCCGCCAGTGGGAGAAGCTGCGCGCTTACGCCCACGGCAAGGGCATCCGCTTCATTGGCGATCTGCCCATCTACGTGGCGCTGGACTCGGCGGACGTCTGGAGCGCGCCGGAGTTCTTCCAGCTGGACAAGGAGGGCGTCCCTACGGAGGTGGCGGGCGTCCCGCCGGACGACTTCACCGAGGACGGGCAGCTCTGGGGCAACCCCCTGTATAACTGGGAGGCCATGGCCGCCGACGGCTACGGCTGGTGGATCCGCCGGGTAGAGGGCGCCAAGAAGCTCTATGATGTGATCCGCATCGACCATTTCCGGGGTTTTGAGAGCTACTGGGCCGTGCCCTATGGGGAGACCACCGCCAAAAACGGCCGCTGGAGGCCGGGCCCCGGCATGGGCCTGGTGGGCGTCCTGTCCAGCTGGTTCCACGACCTGCATTTTATCGCCGAGGACCTGGGCTATGTGACGCCGGAGGTCAAGAAGCTGCTGGCCGATTCCGGGCTGCCCGGCATGAAGATCCTCCTTTTTGCCTTTGATCCGGCCTCGGATTCGGACTACGCCCCTCACAACAGCGTCCGCAACAGCGTCTGCTACATTGGCACCCACGACAACGACACTGTGTCCGGCTGGCTGAAGGCCACCGACCGGAAGACCCTGAACTATGCCAAAAAGTACATGCATATCACACTGGACGAGGGCTGGTGCTGGGGCCTGATCCGCACCGGCATGGGCATGAGCGCGGCCCTGTTCGTCTCCCAGATGCAGGATATTCTGGAGCTGGGGCCGGAGAGCCGCATGAACACCCCAGGCACGGTGGGCGGAAACTGGTGCTGGCGTATGCGCCCCGGAGCCGCGGACCGGAAGCTGGCCGCCAGGCTCCGCCGCTATACCGAGACCTACCGGAGACGGACATAAAACCGAAAAACTACGAAAAGCCCCCTTGCGGACAAAGCCGCAAGGGGACTTTTTACGGTGGGCGAGAATACGCCGCGCCGAACGACCGCAGGGCGGCCCTTCGGCCGGAGAGCAGCGGGCCGCGTTTGAGCTCAGCACTGCTTTATGAGCCTTATGAAGAACTCCACCGCGCGGTGGATGACCTCCAGGCGGATGCGCTCGTTGTTGCCGTGGATGGTGGCGCGCTCCTCGCCGGTCAGGTCCATGGCGGAGAAGCGGTACACCCGGTCAGAGAGGTCCCGGTAATGCCTGCTGTCAGAACACTGGACCATCAGGTACGGCGACACGATGCAGCCCTGCCAGGTGCCGGCCACGGCCGCGGAGACCCGCCGCCAGCCCTCGCAGTCCGTCCTGGAAATGGGGCTTGGCTCCATATGATCCCCGGCGGTGAGCTTTATATCCCCGTCCTTTATGACCGCTCTCACATAGTCTATCGCGGAGTTGACAGAGTCCTCCGGGTTCAGGCGCATATTGGCCACCATGGAGGCCACAGGCGGTATCACGTTGGGCGCCTTGCTGCCGCTCATCTGGGTGAAGGCCACCGTGGTGCGCACAAGGGCGTTCAGCTCGCCGCCGCTCTTTTTGCAGATCATGTCCAGCAGCCCGCCGAAGCACCAGAGGTTGGCAAAGATCATCCTGTACAGGAAGCCGGAGTGCCGGCCAAGGGTGTCGAACATCTCCAGCACCGGCTTTGTCAGATGGGAGCGGAAGGGATGGGCCTCCAGCTTCGCACAGGCCATAGACAGCCGGCCCACCGGCGTGTGGGGCGCCGGGGCCGAGGCGTGGCCGCCGCCGGAGGAAATGCCGAACTCCAGGTTCAGCATGCCCTTCTCCGCGATACCGATCAGCGCGCAGGGCTCCTTCACGCCGGGGAACACGTCCTGCACCACGGCGCCGCCCTCGTCCACCACCAGCTCCGGCTCTATGCCCTGGCTGGCGAAATATTCAACGATATGGACAGCGCCCCGGCCGTTGATCTCCTCCCCGCCGGAGAAGGCAAAGTACACGTCATTTTCCGGGGTGAAGCCCTGTTTGATGAGTTCCTCAGCGGCGGACAGAATGCCGTTGAAGGTGACCTTGGTGTCCAGTGTCCCCCGTCCCCACATGACCCCGTCCTCCACGACGGCCTCAAAAGGAGGCTTTTTCCAGTTCTCTTCCTCTACCGGGACCACATCATAATGGGCCATGAGCACAGTCGGCTTTCCATTGCCTCTGCCCTTCCAGTGAAACAGCAGCGCCCGGTCCTCCATTTTCGTGAGGGGGCATGTCTCCGTCACGTGGGGGTACAGCTTCGGCAGCAGGCCGATGAGCTTTTCAAACTCCCCCTCGTCCTCCAGTTCGTGCCGGGCGTAGGACACAGTGCGGCACTTTACCAGCTCCGCCAGGTTCCGCTCCGCGGCGGCTTTGTCAAAACTTATCTCCTCATACGCCGGCTCCTCCGCTCTGGGCGGCACAAAAGCAGCCGTGCGGACCAGGATAAGCGCTATGAAGACGGCTAAAACCGCCAGGACAATGATAAGAACGGTCATATTTTACCTCCCTTCACAGCAGGCCCTTTTTGTACAGGATCCGGGAGACGGCCAGGGTGAACAGCACGCCCACCGGTACCATGATGCCGACCGTCCCCGCGTTCAGGGCCGGAACGGCGATAAACAGCACCAGCATGAGGATCACCGGGGCCACAGCAATCTTCCAGTTCTTGGAGATAAACGCCACACCCAGGCCGCCGAAGAGGGCCGGCAGGATCTGGGCAAAGGCCGGCTCCAGCACCGGGGAGTTCAGGACCGGCGTCAGCGGCGTGATGAGCAGCACGCCCAGGATGATGATCAGCGTGGTGACGATGCTGGAGACCGCGATCGAGATGGTGGAGATGATCTCCCCCTCCTCGGAATTGACCTTCACATCCGCCTGCTCCAGGGCGTTTATGGCCACCGGCAGCTTCAGGTTGGATATATTGCCCGTGACGAACGACAGGTAGGAACCGCCGGCGCCCAGCATGGGCACATAGGTAAAGGTCTCCACCACGGCCACGGCCCAGTACATGGGCGCTGTGGCGATAAGGCCCATGATAAAACCGTGCCAGTCCGGCATGGCCCGGTATATAACGGCCACCGCCGCCGGGAACGCGAACAGCAGCACCATCACCGACAGGTTCCATATGCGCCCGTCCCGGTGCACAGAATCCATATAAGAGAGCTTCTTTTTCATATCTTCAGCCTCCTCTCAGCCCAGCCAGGCGGTGATGGGTATGGCCGCGGCCATGCCCGCGATCAGGCTCACCGGCAGCGCATAATCCGAGATCCAGGGCCATTTGAGCTTCTTCACCGCCAAGCCCGCCAGGCACATCACCAGGGCCGACACCAGCAGCACCAGCGGCGGGATAAGGCCGGACATGTCGCCGGCAAAGACCTTGGAGAAGTCGCAGAACACATAGCCCAGAAAGGCGGATATCATGCCGATGAACATAGAGGAGGAGAAGATATCGCTCCACTTCTTGTCCCGGTTCTCCATGGAGATCATCCCGCTTTGAAGTTTTTTGCCGACTACCGGCACCAGCCATATGCCCACCATGATGCTCACGGTCATCACGCAGACGATCGTCACATATTGGGAAGCCGTCAGCGAGCTGACCTGTCCGAAGGTCAGGCCCATAGCGCTCTCCGCGTTGGTGGCGGCTATCGTCTCATAGGACATGGAGCCCACCACGCTCAGCCGCAGCCAGGGCAGCGGCACGCCTAAGTCCTTGGCCAGGGTGATGACGCTGATGACGATAGCCACCGCGGGAGCTACCGTAAAGACCGCCGAGGTCACAGCGATCCTCTTCAGCTTGTCCCGGCTCATGCCGAGTTCAACGCCCCGCCGCCACGCCTTCACCAGGAAGTACACCGACTGGGCCAGCACCGCGGCAACGATGAGCCCTGCCAGCACGTACAGCACGGGGCTGTTTACATTAAAGCCCATATTCACGCCTCCTTAACTGAATGTAATTTACAAGTATAGAATACAGGGTTTTTTAGAAAAGCACAAGGAAAAATTTGCTTGTTTTGTAATAAAATTTTGGTTCTAATTTGGTTCTAAAATAAATGTGGGGGTAACCCGGTCATCTGGCCGAGCTACCCCCCAACATTTTTAGTAATTGAGCAAAGAAAGCGTCAAGCATATAAAAATGGGCTGTAGCAAAAACAGATTTTGCTACAGCCCTCTCTTAATCTGCAAAATAGTTATGCACCCTCATAGCTCCCTGTGCAATAAGATTTATGCCCTTAGGACCATGTAAAGTAGCGCGTGCCGCCATTGGAACGATCACCACCCAAGGGAGCATCGGGGTTTTCCCAAGGGGTCCGGGGATGCTGCCCCGGGGCCTTTTCTTTAGGGTACCCTTTCTTTGCGGCAAGGCAAAGAAAGGGTACAATAGCACCGAGAGACCAAGCTTCTCCTCTGCTGATACTCAAAATAGAAGTTCCACCGAAACACCCCCTCCGCCTCGCTGCCGCTCGGCACCTCCCCTACACAGGGAAAGCATAAGAAGGTGGCCTAAGCCATGCACAGGGGAGGCATGAGAGAACGGCTTTTGCCATACACATTCAAAAGGGGCTATAGCTTAATTGCTACAGCCCCTTTTACGGTTTACGGTGCCTTATACCAGTTCGATGACCGCCATCTCGGCGGCGTCGCCCCGGCGGTTGCCGATCCGGGTGACGCGGGTGTAGCCGCCGCTGCGCTCGGCATACTTGGGCGCCAGCTCGTTAAACACCTTGTGCGCCACGTCCTCGCGGGTAATGAAGGCCAGAGCCTGGCGGTAAGAGGCCAGGGTCTTGGTCTTGCCAAGGCTTATCATTTTCTCGGCCATGGGGGCGATCTCCTTGGCGCGGCTGACGGTGGTCTCCATACGGCCTTTGTCCAGGAAATCGGTGACCTGCTGGCGGATCATCGCCATGCGCTGGTCGGTCGGTTTGCCGAGTTTTCTTGTTCCGGGCATTTTGTCATTCCTCCTTCTTGCTTACTGGGATTCCTCGCTGGCCAAAGACAAGCCCATCATCGTCAGCTTATGCTCGACTTCTTCCAGGGACTTGCGGCCCAGGTTCCGGACCTTGATCATTTCTTCCTGAGTCTTGCTGACCAGGTCCTCCACGGTGTTGATGTTGGCACGCTTGAGGCAGTTGAAGCTGCGAACCGACAGATCCAGCTCTTCGATGGTCATCTTGAGCATGGTATCCGGCTCCTTCTCCACCTTCTCCACCACCGTGGAGTTGCTGCCGATGGTGTCGGACAGGTCGGTAAAGAGGGTAAAGTGGTCGCAGAGGATCTTCGCGCCCAGGGAGAGGGCATCTCTGGCGGTCATGGTCTTGTCAGTCCACACCTCGATGGTCAGCTTGTCGAAGTCCGTCTGGTTGCCCACACGGGTGTTCTCAACGGTGTAGTTGACCTTCAGAACGGGGGTGTAGATGGAGTCGACCGGGATGGTGCCGATCGCGGTCTGGGGATTTTTATTCTTCTCCGCGGAGACGTAGCCTCGGCCATGGTCCAGGACCAGCTCCATGTTCAGAGCGCCGTCCGGGCCCAGGGTGGCGATGGGCTGCTCCGGGTTGAGAATCTCCACTTCCGCGTCCGCCTTGATGTCCCCGGCGGTGACAACGCCCTCGCCGGAGGCCTCGATATAGACGGTCTTGGGGCCGGTGCTGTGGAGGCGGGCGATGATGCTCTTGACGTTGAGCACGATCTCCGTCACGTCCTCCTTGACGCCGGGGATGGTGGAAAACTCATGCTGCACGCCTGCGATCTTGATGCTGGTGCAGGCAGTACCGGGCAGAGAGGATAGGAGAACCCTGCGCAAAGAGTTGCCAAGCGTCGTGCCATAGCCGCGCTCCAGTGGTTCGACGATATACTTGCCGTAAGCGCTGTCGGCGGGAGTCTCGATGCACTCGATCCGCGGCTTTTTGATTTCAATCATATTTGTGTTCGTACCCTCCTTTTAAGATTCGCGTTTTGAGACGCATTTCGTGTCAGCTTACCAATTTGAGGGTGTCTATATTACTTGGAGTACAACTCGACGATCAGGTGCTCCTCGATGGGCAGGTCGATGTCGTCCCGGGCGGGCATGGCCACGACCTTGGCCATCATGTTGTTGGCGTCATACTCAAGCCACTTGGGGGCGGGGCGGAAGGCGTTGGCCTCCACATTGGCCTTGATCTTCTCGATGCTGCGGCTGCTCTCCTTGAGGGCCACCACCATGCCGGGCTTCACCTGGTAGCTGGGGATGTTGACCTTGCGGCCGTTGACGGTGATGTGCCCGTGGCTGACCATCTGGCGGGCCTCGGCGCGGCTCATGGCCAGGCCCAGGCGGTAGACCACGTTGTCCAGCCGGCACTCTAAGATCGCCAGCAGGTTCTCGCCGGTCTGGCCCGGACGGCGCTCGGCCATCTCAAAGTAGCTGCGGAACTGGCTCTCCAGCACGCCGTAGAAGCGCTTGGCCTTCTGCTTCTCACGCAGCTGCTGGCCGTACTCGGAGGCCTTGCTGCGGCCCTGGCCGTGCTGGCCGGGGGCGAAGCCCCGGGCGTTCATGGCGCATTTATCGGTATAGCAGCGGTCGCCCTTGAGAAAGAGCTTCTGGCCCTCTCTGCGGCACTGGCGGCAGACTGCTTCAGTATATCTTGCCATAGTTGTTTCCCTCCTTCAATTAGACGCGGCGACGTTTCGGAGGACGGCATCCGTTGTGGGGGATGGGGGTCACATCCTTGATCATCGTCACTTCAAGACCTGCCGTCTGCAGGGCGCGGATGGCCGCCTCACGGCCGGAACCGGGGCCCTTGACGAACACTTCGACGGTCTTCAGACCGTGCTCCATGGCCGCCCTTGCGGCGGTCTCGGCGGCAGTCTGAGCGGCAAAGGGGGTGGATTTCTTGCTTCCGCGGAAGCCCAGGCCACCGGCGGAGGCCCAGGAGATCGCGTTGCCCTGGGTATCGGTGATGGTGACCATGGTGTTATTGAAGGAAGAGCTGATATGAACCTGGCCCTTTTCAATGTTCTTGCGCTCTCTTCTGCGGGTTCTGACTTTCTTCTTCGCGTTATTCGCAGCCATGTCTCAGTCCCTCCTTACTTCTTCTTATTTGCGATGGTGCGTTTCGGGCCCTTCCGGGTGCGGGCATTGGTCTTGCTCCGCTGGCCGCGGACGGGCAGGCCGCGGCGGTGGCGCATACCGCGGTAGCAGCCGATCTCGGTCAGGCGCTTGATGTCAAGCGCGGTCTGACGGCGCAGGTCGCCTTCCACGATAAAGTTGTGGTCGATGCACTCGCGCAGCTTGGCTTCTTCCTCATCGGTGAGGTCTTTCACTCGGGTGTCGGGATTGATTCCGGTCATCGCCAGAATCCTGTTCGCGCTGGTTCTGCCGATGCCATAGACGTAAGTGAGACCGATCTCAATCCTCTTGTCTTTGGGCAGGTCAACGCCGGCTATACGTGCCATACTTTTCTTTTCATCCTTTCGATCATTTTCCCGCTGTCGCATGGACAGGAACTTATTCCCGCCGGAGGGAGCTCCTGTTCCCCGCGGGATGTTTTATAAAGACAGGTTTTGATAAAACCGTGCCGCCGGAATACCGGGGCAGCGCCCCGGGCTTCTGCGAGCAGGGCGAACCGGGCCGGTTCAGCCCTGGCGCTGCTTATGCTTGGGGTTCTCGCAGATGACCATGACTTTGCCCTTGCGCTTGATGATCTTGCACTTCTCGCACATGGGCTTCACGGAAGGTCTAACTTTCATTTGTCGTATACCTCCTACTTGCTTCTCCAGGTGATGCGGCCCCGGGTGACGTCATAGGGGGACATCTGCACCGTGACTTTGTCGCCGGGAAGGATCTTGATAAAGTTCATCCGGAGCTTTCCGGAAATATGCGCCAGTATGATGTGGCCGTTGCCGATATCCACCTGGAACATGGTGTTGGGCAGGGATTCCACTACCGTGCCCTCGAGTTCTATTACATCGTCTTTTGCCAAAGTAAATTTCCTCCAAAGTCGGTCAGTTGTTGGTTATAAATCCTCTGCCATGGTGAGTATCTCCGGTTCGCCGTCGGTGATGAGAATGGTGTTCTCATAGTGGGCGGAGAGGGAGCCGTCCGCCGTCACAACGGTCCAGCCGTTGGACAGCACCCGGATCTCGTATCCTCCCGCGTTCACCATCGGCTCTACGGCGATGGTCATGCCTTTTACCAGCCTGGGGTCCGCCCGGCGGCCCAGGCCCCGCTCAAACCGGGCAAAGCGGTAATTGGGCACCTCCGGCGCCTCGTGGAGCTGGCGGCCCACACCGTGGCCCACATAGTCCCGGACCACGGAATAGCCGTGGCTCTCCACATAGTCCTGTACCGCCGCGCCGATATCGGAGATGCGGTAACCCTCTTTGGCGAATTTGATGCCCTCGAAAAAGCTCTGCCGGGTGACCTCTATGAGCTTTTTGGCCTCCGGGCTGACCTCCCCGCAGGGGAAGGTGCCCGCGCAATCGCCTACAAAGCCCTTGTAGGTGGCCCCCACATCCAGAGACACGATGTCCCCCTCCCGGACGATCTTCTTGCCGGGGATGCCGTGGATGACCTCCTCATTGACGGAGATGCAGGCACTGGCGGGAAACCCGTTGTAGTGGAGGAAGGTGGGCACGGCGCCGGACTTGGTCAGAAAGGCGTGGACCTCCCGGTCGATCTGCCGGGTGCTGACCCCGGCGGCCAGGGCCTGCCGGGCTACCGTCCGGGCGCCGGCGGCCAGCCGGCCGGCCTGGCGCATCAGCTCGATCTCTCGGGGGGATTTGATATAAATGCTGTCTGACATGGTCTCAAATCCCTAAGGCCTTGTTGATCTGAGCCGTGGTGGCCTCGATGGTGCTCTGGTTTTCTACGCTCTTGAGCTTGCCCCGCTGGGCGTAGAAGGCTTTCAGCGGCTCGGTATCCCTGTGGTAGGTCTCCAGCCGGGCCTTGACGGTCTCCGGCGCGTCGTCCTTGCGGATGGTGAGTTCCCCGCCGCAGAAATCGCACACGCCCTCCTTTTTCGGGGGATTGGAGACGATGTGGAAGGTCTGGCTGCAATCCTTACAGGTCCGTCGGCCGGACATGCGCTGGATGATGACCTGGTCCTCCACCTCGATGGAGAGGGCGCAGTCCACTTCCACGCCCATCGCCTCCATGGCCTCGGCCTGGGGGATGGTGCGGGGCACGCCGTCCAGGATATAGCCCTTGGCGCAGTCCGGCTGGGCCAGCCGCTCTTTGATGATGCCGATGATCACGTCATCCGGCACCAGCTTGCCCGCGTCTACATAGGCCTTGGCTTCCAGCCCTACGGGCGTGCCCTCTTTCATGGCCGCCCGCAGGATGTTGCCGGTGGAGATGGTGGGGATCCCAAGCGTCTTGCTCAGGATCTCCGCCTGAGTACCTTTACCTGCGCCGGGGGCGCCTAACAGTATAAGTCTCATGTTCTCCCTCCTGTTTTCAGTCAAGGAAGCCCTTGTAGTTGCGCATCATCATCTCCGCCTCCAGAGCCCGGGCGGTCTCCAGCGCGACGCCCACCACAATGATGATGGAAGTGCCGCCCAGGGAGATCCCGGTCAGAGAGGAGGAGTTGCTGAAGTGGGACACCAGGATGGGCACCACCGCGATAATGCCCAGATAGATGGCGCCGAAGAGGGTGATCTTGTTGAGCACACGGTGGATGAACTCGCTGGTGGGCTTGCCGGGACGGAAGCCGGGGATGTACCCGCCGTTCTTCTTCAGGTTGTTGGATACTTCAATGGGGTCAAACTGGATGGTGGAATAGAAATACGCGAAGAAGAGGATCAGCAGGAAGTACAAAATCGCGTAAACAATGGAAGTGGGCCCAAACACCTTGGAGAACCAGCCGGTCTGGGTGTTGGCCCCCGCCAGCGCCGCGACGGTGGCGGGCAGGGAAGCGATGGACTGGGCGAAGATGATGGGCATAACGCCGGACATGTTCACCTTCATGGGCAGGTACGTGCTCTGGCCGCCGTACATCTTCCGGCCGACCACCCGCTTGGCGTACTGGACCGGGATCCTCCGCTCCGCGTCGTTGACGAAGACGATGAGGACGATGATGGCCAGGGCGCCCAAAAGCATCAGCACCAGGACCCACCACTGGAGGTTGCCGCTGATGATGTTGCTCACGCTGCTGATCACACTGGAGGGCATACGGGACACGATGCTGGCAAAGAGGATGATAGAGATGCCGTTGCCAATGCCGAACTCGTTGATCTGCTCACCCAGCCACATGATCAGGGCGGAGCCGGAGGTAAAGGTCAGGATGATGACGATCGCCATGGGGATGTTCCCCTGATAGGCGGACTCCAGCAGGCCGTTGTTGGCCATGATCATGTAGTAGCCGAAGCCCATCAGCAGGCCGATGCCCACGGTGACGTAACGGGTGATGGAGGCGATCTTCTTGCGGCCCTCCTCGCCCTCCTCCTTTTGCAGCCGCTCCAGGGCCGGGATGGCGATGCACAGCAGCTGCATGATGATGGAGGCGTTGATATAGGGCTGGATGGACAGGGCGAAGATGGTGGCCTGGGAGAAAGCGCCGCCGGACATCACGTTGTACAGGCCCAGGACCGTGTTCTGCAGAGACGCAAAGTAGGTCTGCAGGGCGGGCACGTTGACCCCGGGGACGGGGATGGCGTTGCCGACTCTGTACAGCAGGATGATCATCAGGGTGAACAGGATCTTTCTGCGCAGATCCTCGATCCTCCAGGCGTTGCGCAGTGTCTGAAGCACTTATACCACCTCTGCCTTTCCGCCGGCCGCTTCTATCTTCTGTTTCGCGGTTTCGGAGAAAGCAGCAGCTTGAACAGTCAGCTTCTTGGTAACTTCGCCGTTGCCAAGGATCTTTACACCGTACTTGCACTGGGAGAGAATACCTGCCGAAAGCAGGGCCTGGGCGTCCACCACAGCGCCGTCCTCAAATTTGTCCAGCACGGAGACGTTCACGGCCTCCAGAGGCTTGGCAAAGATGTTGTTGAAGCCTCTCTTGGGGATCCGGCGGGCCAGAGGCATCTGGCCGCCTTCGAACCCGATGCGGACGCCGCCGCCGCTGCGGGCCTTCTGGCCCTTGTGGCCGCGGCCGGCCGTCTTGCCGTTGCCGGTGGCATGGCCTCTGCCCTTGCGCTTATCCACATGGGTAGAGCCAGGGACGGGAGAAAGTTCGTGAATATACATTTTCCGCCCTCCTTATTCTTCTGTTACCTGCAGCAGGTAGCCGATCTTGGCGATCTTGCCGCGGGTCTGGGGATTGTCGGGCTGCACGGTCTCGTTGCCGATCTTGTGCAGGCCCAGGGAGTGGGCAGTGGCGATGTGGCTGTCCAGCCTGCCGTTGAGGCTCTTGACGAGCTTGATCTTCAGATTAGCCATGTTCCGCCCTCCTTAACCCTGAACTTCTTCAGGGGTCTTGCCCCGGACGGCGGCCACCTGGGCGGCGTCGCGCAGGGACTTGAGGCCCACCATCGTGGCGGCGACCACGTTGGCCGGGTTGTTGGTGCGCAGGCATTTGGTCCGGATGTTCCGGATGCCCGCGGCCTCCACCACCGCGCGGACGGCGCCGCCGGCGATCACGCCGGTGCCTTCCGGCGCGGGCTTGAGCAGCACGCGGCCGGCGCCGAACTCGCCGATGACCTCGTGGGGAATGGTGGTCCCGCTGAGGGTCACTTTGCAGATGTTCTTCTTGGCGTCCTCCAGGCCCTTGCGGATGGCCTCGGAGACTTCGTTGGCCTTGCCCATGCCGAAGCCGACGCGGCCCTTGCCGTCGCCCACTACGCACAGAGCGGAGAATTTGGCCACGCGGCCGCCCTTGACGGTCTTGCTGACCCGGTTGAGGGACACGACCTTTTCGATGAACTCGGAGGGAGCCTCATCTCTGCGGCGGTCTCTCCTGTCGTTGTTGTAAGCCATCTTGTTGTCCCCCTTCCTTAGAACTTCAGGCCGCCCTCACGGGCGCCCTCTGCCAGTGCCTTCACGCGGCCGTGATAGATATAGCCGCCGCGGTCGAACACGACTTCCTCAATGCCCTTCTGCAGGGCCCGCTCCGCAACCGCGGCGCCCACCTTCTTGGCGGCCTCGCAGTTGCCTCCGTTGCCCTCGAAGGCCTTCTCGACGGTGGAGGCGGACACCAGGGTGTTGCCGGCCACATCGTCGATGATCTGGGCATAAATGTTGTTTTCGCTGCGGAAGACGCAGAGCCGGGGCCGCTCGGCGGTGCCGGAGATCTTGCCGCGCACTCTGTTGTGGCGCTTGATGCGCTGTCCTCTGGTATCGGGTCTTTTAATCATTCAGGCACACCTCCGTTTACTTAGCGCCGGTCTTGCCTTCTTTGCGGCGGATCACTTCGTAGTCATACTTGATGCCCTTGCCCTTGTAGGGTTCCGGGGGCCTCTTGCCACGAACTTCTGCCGCAAACTGGCCGACCTTCTGCTTGTCGATCCCCTTGATCACCACATGGTTGGCGTCGGGCACGTCGATCTGGATGTCCTCGGTCTCGGGGACGATGACCTGGTGGGAATAGCCCAGGTTCATGACCAGATTCTTGCCCTCTTTGGCGGCGCGGTAGCCCACGCCGTTGATCTCCAGCTTCTTCTCAAAGCCGTGGGTCACGCCGGTGACCATGTTGTCGATCAGGGTCCTGGTGAGCCCGTGGAGGGAACGGTTCTCTTTGGTGTCGTCGGGGCGGGTGACATGGATAACGCCCGCTTCGATGTTGACCTTCATCTGAGGCACCAGGGTGCGCTCCAGGCTGCCCTTGGGGCCCTTGACGGTGATGTGATTGTGCTCGTCCACCTTGACTTCCACGCCGGCGGGGACGGTGATGGGTGCTCTTCCTATTCTCGACATCTCAACACCCTCCTTACCAGATGAACGCAAGGACTTCGCCGCCGACATGCTCTTTGCGGGCCTGCTTGTCGGTCATGACGCCCTTGGAGGTGGAAATGATGGCCACGCCCAGCCCTTTGAGGACCCGGGGCAGCTCGTCGGCGCCGGCATAGACCCGCAGACCGGGCTTGCTGACGCGGCGGAGGCCCTGGATAGCCTTCTCTTTGCCGGGGAGGTACTTCAAGGTGATGCGAATGACGCCCTGGGTGCCGTCGTCGATGACCTGATAGTTCTTGATGTAGCCCTCGCTGAGCAGAATGTCAGCAATGGCCTTCTTCATCTTGGAGGCGGGAACGTCAACGGTTTCATGCTTTGCGCTGCCGGCGTTGCGGATGCGGGTCAGCATGTCTGCAATGGGGTCGGTGATCTGCATGGATATTTATCCTCCTAATTTAGAGTTACCGTGTCGCCACGGTTTTGGCGGCGAGGTTCCATGCCAATGCTTGATTGGCCACGGCCTTTCGCCGTCCGTCTATTGCCACGGGGGCTTTCGGCCCCCGTCGGACAAACATGGGGTTTTGCTTTACGGGAGACCCGGCAAAGCGCGCTGATTTTTCGTCAGGCGAGGCCGGCGAGGCGAAGCTGTATCCGTATACTGCGAGGCGAGCCGGCGCAGCATGGCGGAAAATCAGAAGCTTGCTTTCCTCACGCCGGGGATCTGGCCCTTATAAGCCAGCTCCCGGAAGCAGATACGGCAGATGCCGTAGTTGCGCAGATAAGCGTGGGGGCGGCCGCAGATCTTGCAGCGGTTGTACCGGCGGGTGGAGAACTTCGCGGGGGCCTGCTGCTTGAGAATCATGGATTTTTTAGCCATAGTTTCCTCCTCCTTAGCTCACGAAGGGGGCGCCCAGGAGCTTCAGGAGCTCGCGGGCCTCTTCGTCGGTCTGAGCGGTGGTGGTGATCGCAATGTTCATACCGCGCAGCTTTTCGATCTTGTCATACTCGATCTCGGGGAAGATGATCTGCTCCTTGAGGCCCAGGCTGTAGTTGCCGCGGCCGTCAAAAGCGTCGGCAGAGATGCCGCGGAAGTCACGGACACGGGGCAGGGCCACGTTGAACAGACGGTCCAGGAACTCCCACATCCGGTCCTGCCGGAGGGTCACCTTCACGCCCACCTTCATGCCCTCGCGGAGCTTGAAGTTGGCCACGGACTTCTTGGCCACGGTGGCCACCGCGTGCTGGCCGGTGATGGCGGAGATGTCCTTAATCACGGCTTCCAGCGCCTTGGCGTTGTCCTTGCAGTCGCCGCAGCCCACGGATACCACGATCTTATCCAGCTTGGGGATCTGCATCACGGACTTGTACTGGAACTTGGCCATCAGAGCAGGAGCAACTTCCTCAAGATACTTTTTCTTCATTCTTGTCATAAGTCAGTCTCTCCTTTCTCAGATTTCGGCGCCGCACTTCTTGCAGACGCGGGTCTTCTTGCCGTCGGCCACTTTGTAGCCTACGCGCACGCCCTTTTTGCACTTGGGGCAGTAGAGCATGACCTTGCTGGCATAGATGGGGGTCTCTACCTTGATGATGCCGCCCTCTTTGCCCTGACCCTGGGGCTTCTGGTGCTTGGTGGCCACGTTGACGCCCTCGACAATGACCTTGCCGGTCTTGGGCTCGGCCACTAAGACCTTGTGGGCCGTGACCTTCTTGTCGTCCAGCCACTCTTTGGAGTTCTTGTAGTTGTCCCGGCCGGAGACCACTACTACCATATCGTCTTTTTTGATCTTCATTCTCTGTGCCCTCCTCAAATCACTTCAGGAGCCAGGGACAGGATCTTCATATACTCCTTGTCGCGCAGCTCACGGGCAACAGGCCCAAAGATACGGGTGCCACGGGGGTTTTTGTCCCCGCTGTTGATGAGGACCGCCGCATTCTCGTCGAAGCGGACGTAGGTCCCGTCGGCCCGGCGGACAGGCTTCACAGTCCGCACCACCACAGCCTTGACCACATCGCCCTTCTTCACGGAGCCGCCGGGGGCGGCCTTGCGAACGGAGCAGATGATAACGTCGCCAATGCTGGCGTAACGGCGCTTGGAGCCGCCCAGCACACGGATGCACTTGAGCTCCTTGGCGCCGGTGTTGTCGGCGACCTTCAGATAAGATTCCTGCTGTATCATTTAGGCTGCCTCCTTACTTAGCTTTCTCAACGATCTCGACCACGCGCCATCTCTTGTCCTTGGACAGGGGGCGGGTCTCCATCACCCGGACAATGTCGCCAACGCCGCACTCGTTGTTCTCGTCGTGGGCCTTGAGCCGGTAGGTCCGGCCGATGATCTTTTTATAGGTCTTATGGGCGACCCGGTCCTCCACGATGACGACCACGGTCTTGTCCATCTTGTCGGATACCACCTTGCCGACGCGGGTTTTACGGGAAGTTGTTCTCAGTTCACTCATTTTCCAGCCCTCCTCAGTTCTGCTTCTCGCGCAGCACGGTCTTGACGCGGGCGATGTCGCGGCGCACAGCGGAGATCCGCACGGGATTGTCAAGATGATTGGTGGCATGCTGCATACGGAGCATGAACAGGTCCTTCTTCAGATCGGCCAGCTTGCTTTCCAGCTCACCGACGGACATGGAACGTATTTCATTTGCCTTCATCTTATTCACCACCGTTCTCAGACTCAGCGCCCTTGGCTATGATCTTGGTCTTGATGGGCAGCTTGTGGCTGGCCAGACGCAGCGCCTCGCGGGCGGTCTCTTCGGGCACGCCGGCGATCTCAAACATCACACGGCCGGGCTTCACCACGGCGACCCAGTACTCCGGGGAGCCTTTACCGGAACCCATACGGGTCTCGGCGGGCTTGGCGGTCACGGGCTTGTCGGGGAAGATCTTGATCCAGACCTGACCGCCACGCTTGGTGTAACGGGTCATGGCGATACGGGCCGCCTCGATCTGGTTGGAGGTGATCCAGCCGGGCTCCAGGGCCTGGAGGCCGAACTCACCGTAGCTGACGAAGTTGCCGCGGGTGGCTTTGCCTTTCATGCGGCCGCGCTGCACCCGGCGGTACTTGACTCTCTTAGGCATTAACATTAGTTGTTGCCTCCTTCCTTGGCGGGGCCGGCGGGCCGGGGCGTGTAGCCGCCGGGACGGCGGTCACCCTGGCCGGCGGGACGGTTGCCGTATCCGCCGGGACGGCGGTCGTTGTTGTAACCACCGCGGCGGTCATCACGGCGGCGGTCCCCACCGCGGCGGTCGTCGCGGCGGCGGCGCTCACCGGCGGGCTTGCTCAGGTCCATGGTGCGCGGGGTGGTGCGCAGGGTCTGGGAGAGGACCTCGCCCTTGTAGATCCAGACCTTCACGCCGATGCGGCCATAGGTGGTGTTCGCCTCGGCAAAGCCGTAGTCGATGTCGGCCCGGATGGTCTGCAGAGGGATGGTGCCCTCGTGATAGCACTCGGAGCGGGCGATCTCGGCGCCGCCCAGGCGGCCGCCGCACTTGACCTTGATGCCCCGGGCGCCCATGCGCATGGCGCGGCCCATGGCGTTCTTCATGGCCCGGCGGAAGCCGATGCGCTTCTCCAGCTGCTGGGCGATGTTCTCGGCCACCAGCTGGGCGTTGGTGTCAGGGGTGCGGACTTCCACGATGGAGAGGGCCACCGGCTTGCCGATGCGCTTCTCTACCTCCTGGCGGATCCGCTCGATCTCGGTGCCGCCCTTGCCGATGACAAGGCCGGGCCGGGAGCAGTGGATATAAATGCGGACCTTGGCGGAATCCCGCTCGATCTCAATGGTGGGAACACCGGCGGAATAGAGGGTCTTTTTCAGGTACTGGCGGATCTTGTAGTCCTCGACGATCAGGTCGCCCACCTTATCCTCTCTGGCGTACCATCTGGAATCCCAGTCTTTGATGACGCCGACGCGCAGTCCGTGAGGATTAACTTTCTGTCCCATAATTCTGCCTCCTTCCCTTAGTCTCTCTCAGCCACGGCGATCATGATGTGGCTGGTGCGCTTGTTGATGCGGTACATACGGCCCTGAGCCCGGGGCATGCCCCGCTTGAGGATGGGGCCGGCGTTTGCGTAGGTCTCGCAGACGTAGAGCTTTTCAGGGTCCATCTCATAGTTGGCCTCGGCATTGGCCATGGCGCTCTTGAGCACCTTGATCATCAGCTCGCAGCCGGCCTTGGGGGTGTTCTCCATGAGAGCCAGGGCGTAGGCCGCGTCCTTGCCGCGGATCATGTTGCAGATGATCTCCACCTTCCGGGGAGCGATACGGGCGTATCTGTGCTCCGCACGGGCAATTTTCTTCTCGTCCATCTCTGCTCCTCCTTACTTGCCGGTCTTGCTTCCGGCGTGGCCGCGGAAGGTCCTGGTGGGGGCGAACTCGCCCAGCTTGTGGCCCACCATGTCCTCGGTCACGTACACAGGCACATGCCGGCGGCCGTCATGGACGGCGATGGTGTGCCCCACAAAGGACGGGAATATGGTAGAGGCGCGGGACCAGGTCTTGACGACCTGCTTGCTGCCGCTCTTGTTCATCTCGTCGATCCTCTTGAGCAACTCGGGAGCCGCGAAAGGACCTTTCTTAATGCTTCTGCTCATGTGTGATTCCCTCCTTACTTCGCGTTGCGGCGCTTGACGATGAACTTATCGCTGGCGTTCTTCGTCTTGCGGGTCTTGTAGCCAAGGGCGGGCTTGCCCCAGGGAGTTACAGGCCCGGGCCGGCCCACAGGAGCCTTGCCTTCGCCGCCGCCATGGGGGTGATCCACCGGGTTCATAACAGAGCCGCGGACCGTGGGCCGCACGCCCATGTGGCGTTTGCGGCCGGCCTTGCCGATGTGGATGTTGGCGTGGTCGATGTTGCCCACCTGGCCGATGGTGGCCTTGCAGCCCATAGGCACCTTGCGGAACTCGCCGCTGGGCAGGCGGATGGTGGCCATGCCGTTTTCCTTGGCCATCAGCTGGGCCGCCACGCCGGCGCTGCGCACCAGCTGGGCGCCCTTGCCGGGGTGCATCTCGATGTTGTGGATCACGGTGCCCACGGGGATGTTGCTCAGGGGCAGGGCGTTGCCGGGCTTGATGTCGGCCGCCGGGGAGGAGACGATGCTGTCGCCGGGGTTCAGGCCCACGGGGGCCAGAATGTAGCGGCGCTCGCCGTCTTCATACTCGCACAGGGCGATGAAAGCGCTGCGGTTGGGGTCATACTCCAGACGGAGGACCTTGGCGCTCATCTCGGTTTTGTCCCGCTTGAAGTCGATCACGCGGTACTTCTGCCGGTTGCCGCCGCCCTGATGGCGGACGGTGATGCGGCCGTAGCTGTTGCGGCCGGAATGTTTCTTGAGGACCTCGACCAGGCTCTTCTCGGGCTTGACGTGCTTTTCCACACCGTCAAAGCCGGAGACGGTCATGCCTCTGCGGGCCGGAGTAATGGGCCGATACGTTTTAATAGACATTCTTTACTACCTCCCTTAAGCCATGCCTTCAAAGAGCTCGATGTCTTTGGAGTCGGCGCTGAGCTTCACGACCGCCTTTTTCCAGGAGGCCGTCTTGCCCATGGGGTAGGCGCCGGTGCGCTTGGCCTTGCCGTGGACATTCTGCGTGGTGACCTTGATCACGGTGACGCCGAAGATCTCTTCCACGGCCTTCTTGATCTCGATCTTGTTGGCGTCTTTGGCCACTTCAAAGGCGTACTTCTTAATGTCCAGGTCTTCCATGGACTGCTCGGTGATGATGGGGCGGATCACGATGTCATATGCGGTTCTCATCAGGCGTACACCTCCTCGATCTTGGCCAGCGCGGCCTTATCCACGATCAGCTTGCCGCCGGTCAGAATGCTGTAAGGGCTGAGGATCGTGGCCACGGTGGTGGAGACGCCCTCGATGTTCCGGGCGGACTTGACCACCTTTTCGTCCACGGACTCGGTGACCACCAGGGCCTTGCCGCTGACGCCCAGCTTGTTCAGGAAGTTCTGGAACACCTTGGTCTTGATCTCTTCCATCTGCAGGCCGTCGATGACCAGGATCTCTTCCTCCGCCGCCTTGGCGGACAGAGCGGACTTGAGAGCCAGGCGCTTGACCTTCTTGTTGAGCCGGTAGCTGTAATCCCGGGGCTTGGGGGCAAAGGCCACGCCGCCGTGGGTCCACACCGGGGAGCCGGCGTAACCGGCGCGGGCACGGCCGGTGCCCTTCTGGCGCCAGGGCTTGCGGGTGGTATAGGAAACCTCGCCCTTGGTGAGGGCGCTCTGAGTGCCCTGGCGGCAATTGGCCAGATGGTTCTTGACGGAGTCGTGCAGGACGCTCTTGTTGGGCTCGATACCGAAAACGGCCTCGGAGAGCTGGATCTCGCCGATCTTCTCGCCTGCCATGTTGTAAACGTTCGCTTTAGGCATTTATGCTGCTCTCCTTTCTTTACTTGGTACGGGCGGAAGCCTTCTGCGGGTTGACACGGGCGGAAGCCTTCTGCGGGTTGACGCTGACACCGGCGCCCTCGCCCTTCTTGACAGGCTGGGTCCGAACGGCGTCACGGATATAGACGATGCTGCCCTTGGGGCCGGGGACCGCGCCGCGGATGGCGATCATGTTCATCTCCGCGTCCACGCGCACCACATCCAGGTTCTGGACGGTGACCTGATCCACGCCCATGTGGCCGGCCTGATGCTTGCCCGGGAAGATGCGGGAGGGGTCCGTGCTGGAGCCCATGGAGCCCGCGTGCCGGTGGACGGGACCGCCGCCGTGGCTGGTGGGGGTCCGGCCCTGGCCGTAGCGCTTGACCACGCCGGCATAGCCCTTGCCCTTGCTGGTGCCGGTCACGTCGATCTTGTCGCCCTCGGCGAAAATATCGGCCTTGACCACGTCGCCCACTTCAAATTTCTCGCTGTCCTCAAGGCGGAACTCCTTGAGATGCTTCACCATGCCCACGCCGGCCTTCTTCAGATGGCCCTGCTCAGGCTTGGAGAGCTTCTTTTCGGACACTTCCTCGTATCCGAACTGAACGGCGCTGTAGCCTTCCTTTTCCTCGGTCATCTTCTGCACGACCACGCAGGGGCCGGCCTCGATGACGGTCACGGGAATGACCTTGCCGCTCTCGTCGAAGATCTGCGTCATGCCGACCTTCTTGCCGATGATGGCTTTCTTCATGCTTTTATTTCCTCCTAACGGTTATTGGTTGCCTCGCATGGCCGCCCGGTTCCGCCGGGCCCCAGAGGCTGGCAACTTAACCCGCCCGCATACGCAAGCTGCGGGCACTGGGTTATTGATAAGGTGTGCGTGCCGGCCGGGACTTACAGCTTGATCTCGATCTCGACGCCGGCGGGGACTTCCAGGTTCATCAGAGCTTCCACGGTCTTCTGGGTGGGGCTCATGATGTCGATCAGGCGCTTGTGGGTGCGCCGCTCGAACTGCTCCCGGCTGTCCTTATACTTGTGAACGGCCCGGAGGATGGTGACGATCTCGGTCTTGGTGGGCAGGGGGATCGGTCCGGAGACCTTCGCGTCCGTGCGCTTGGCCGCTTCGACGATCGTCTCGGCCGCCTTGTCGATCAGCTGGTGATCGTAGGCCTTGAGGCGGATGCGGATCATGTTTTTGCTGGTGGCTGCCATTGGTTCGTTCTCCTTTTTCGTACTTTTTCCGGCGGCATTGGGCACCGCCTTTTTAATAGTACGGATGAAGCGCATTTCCTGTACACACAACCGTGCGTATCAGACCACGTCCGAAAAACAAACCGGCTGTTTTCAGCCGGTCGATCCTCCGTCCGCGCGATATACGCGTGTACCGGATAGGCTTCAGCCGCCCGATTGCGCGCCGGGAAGGCCCGGCGCCGGACATACTCCACGGAAGTTACCCCGGTTCTCCGGGCAATCTCCCGCTTCATCGCATACTGCGCCCTTGCTCCACGCGCAGGCGCTTACTTAATATACCAGTTCAAGGGGGGAATGTCAAGAGAATTTTTGTGGTTTTCGCAGAAATTTTTCCTCAAATTTTGTAAAGTCCGCCGAAAAATTTTTGCCCCGCCGGGCGGGGCAAAAACGGCGGGCTGAAAGTATGCTACTATATATAATAAGTAATAGTAAAAGCGCCGTCGTTTGACGGCGCTTTTACTATGCGTCCTCCTCCGCGGAGGCCGCGCGGACCCGCTCTCCGGCGGCCTGAAAGGCGCTCTCCAGGCGGCGGGCCTCCTCCAGCAGGACCTCTCCCGCCTTCGTCAGCCCTAAGACCCGGTTGCCTCGCTCCAGCAGGCGCACGCCCAGCTCCTCCTCCAAGGCCGCCACGGCCCGGGAGGTGGTGGAGTGGCTGATATAGAGCTGCCGGGCGGCCCGGCTGAAGCTGCCGCAGCCCGCCACGGCGGCAAAGATCCGCAGCTGCTCCAGTTCCATCAATAGTTAAAGGTGTGGGGCAGCAGCTCCGAGAGCTTGTAGCTCACATAGCGGCCCCCCGCCTTGGCACAGAGCACCTCCATCTCCGGGGAGAACTCCGCCAGGAATTGGCGGCAGGCCCCGCAGGGGGTGCACCAGTTGCTGCTGTCGGCAAAGACGGCGATGCGCCGGAAGCTCCGCTTCCCGTCGCTGACCGCCTTGACGCAGGCGGTGCGCTCGGCGCAGATTGTGCTGCCCAGGGCGGCGTTCTCGATGTTGCAGCCGGTGTAGACTGAGCCGTCGCTGCACTCTAAGGCCGCGCCCACCGCAAAGCGGGAATAGGGCACATACGCGTTGAAGGAGGCCTCCCGGGCCATGGACATAAGATCTCTGTCAGTCATCTTCTCTTCTCCCTTTCACCCGTCCCGCCGGGACGGGCCGTATTTTTTCGGCCTGCTACGCATTGTCCGGCGCCGTCGTCGCCGTAGGGGCGGCGGATCCGGCCGGGCTGTCCGTCTCGGGCGCGCCCGATCCCGCCGGGGCCTCCGACTCCTCCGGGGCGCCGGTCTCCTCGGGAGCCTCGGTCTCCTCAGGCGCGTCCGTCTCCTCCGGAGTATCCGTCTTTCCGGCGCCCAAGGGGGTCTCGTCCAGGCTGACGGTCCAGTTCTGGAAATTATACAGGGGGTTGCCGGCGTTGGGGTCGATGCCCCGGGCCACGCCCCGGTGGGTGATGACCTGCTGCCGCTCAAAGCCGATGGTGATGAGGCTGCCGGTGTTGCCTGTCAGATAGGCGCACAGCTGCTCAAAGGCGGAGGCCCGGGTCATGTCCTGGGCCGAGAGATAGGCCCGGACGTACTGCTCGACCACGGTATCCGTGGAGCCGGTGTAATTGATGTCCTTGCGGATATAGCCCTCCTCGTCGTCGTGGGAGGGGTCGTGCACCTGGACCAGCTCGGTGATATCGAAGTTGTTGCGCAGCTTCACCTCGCCGTAGTACATGTCAAAGTTCCCTTCCTCCAGGGCCTTGATATAGTCGTCCCAGGTCAGCTCCATCACCCGCACGTTGATGCCCAGCGAATCCATGTCCTGGGCGAAGCGGTTCACCACGCCGGATTTGGCGGTACTGTCGCTGGTGACCACAAAGGTCAGGGTGAACTTCTGGGGCGTCCCGGACATATACTCCATCCTGCCGTCCCCGTCGTAATCCTTGATCCCCGCGTTCTCCAGCACCACCCGGCAGGTCTCCAAATTATAGCTGAGGCTTTCCGCCAAATTCTGGGGGTAGTCCTTGGCGGTGGGGAACATGGGCACCGGGGAAGCCACCGCGTTGCCCTGGAGCAGCTCCACCAGGTAGGCCCGGTCAAAGGCGTACTGCATGGCGATGCGGAAATAGGCGAAGCGGCCCAGGGCGCTCTGCTCATTGAAGGCCACATAGTGCATGTTGGTGGTGGAATAGGTGTGGGTCTCGTTGGTGCTGGCATAGCCCAGGTTGGTATAGCTGGAGGGGTCGTTGAGGACCACGTCGATGCTGGCGTCCTCAAAGGCGCTGATGATGCTGTCCGCGGTGGAATATTCCTTGATATAGATCTTGTCCACCGGCAGATGATCATAGCCCGGGTAGCCCTCATAGGCCAGCAGCTCGGTATATTCCTCATTGTAGGTATAGGGGCCGCTGCCGATGGGGCGTGTGCCCGTCTGCCCGGCGGTGCCCGCCTTGACCACGGGGATGTTCAGCAGCTTATAAAACTGCATGTCGCCGACGCCCAGGG
Organism: uncultured Oscillospiraceae bacterium; assembly: GCA_947630375.1. Classification (GTDB taxonomy): domain Bacteria; phylum Bacillota; class Clostridia; order Oscillospirales; family Oscillospiraceae; genus Limivicinus. The sequence goes on from CANRHH010000007.1 coordinate 66,542, forward strand.
AGACCTGGAACTTGTCCTCGGTGTAGGAGGCGCCCTGGAAGCTGGAGAAGCGGCCGGAATACCGGTCGGAATAGATGGCGCGGCCCAGGGAATAGCTCAGGTCCACGGGCCGGACCTCGGTGCCGTCGTGGAAGGTGTGGCCCTTGGCCACGGTGAACTCCCAATAGGTCCCGTCCTCGTTGGGCTCCCATTCGGTGATCAGCCGGTCCTCGCTTTTGATCACGTCGAAATTGTTGTCCAGGTCCAGCATGTTCTCATACACCAAGCTGCAGATCAGCTGGTTGGAGTGGTTGGTGGCCACAAAGGGGTCGAAGCTGTAGCGGCTGTTGCTGTTGAGGGAGAACACATTGTCCGCCGCGACGGAACGGACCACGTCCCGGCCGCCGGTGGATTGGGGGATCTTGCTGTAGGGGTCCTCGTCCTCCCGGCTGCAGGCGGCGCACAGCAGCAGCATGGCCAGGGCCAGGAACAGGGCCAAAGCTTTTTTTCTCTTTCTCATAGGTTTACCTCAGGACGATACACGCCGCCTGGCTGCCCCGGCGGCCTTTGGTATAGCGGTGGGACCAGTATTTCTCGTGGCTGCACATGGTGCACTCTTCGGAGAGGTCTATGTTTTCCGGGCGCAGCCCCAGCTGCCGGAGCCGCCGGGCGTTGGCGGCGCGCAGGTCCACTAAGAACTTCCCGTCGCTCCGGCGGGTGAAGAGACCCGCCGTGTCCCCGCCCAGATAGCGCTCGATGGCCTGGGGCACGTCGCCGTCGGTCTCAAAGCAGCAGCGGCCGATGGCCGGACCCAGGGCGGCCCGGATGCTCCCGGCCCGGGCTCCTAAAGCCTCCATCTGCGCCACGGCCCGGCCCAGGATATCCGCCGCCGAGCTGCGCCAGCCGCAGTGGACGGCGCCGGCGGCCCGGTCCTCCTCATCCCAGAGGAGCACCGGCACACAGTCCGCCGTAAAGCACATCAGCGGCAGGCCCTTTTCGCCGGTGACGATGCCGTCCGCCTCATAGGGCACCGGCGTCTGGCACATATGCCGGTCCGCGGCGGTGACGGCGCGCACCGCGCTGCCGTGGACCTGCCGGGTGACGGCGCAGCCGTCGATCCCCACGCCCATGAGGGCGCAGACGCGCCGGTAGTTCTCCCGCACGGCGGCCGGGTCATCCCCCCGGTTGGAGCCCAGGTTCAGCGTGGCGAACTCCCCGGTGCTCACGCCGCCGAAGCGGGTGGTAAAAGCGTGGGGCGCGCCGATGAGGGTTGAGCGCATAAAGCGCAGACCCTCTCTGTTTTCTTCAACAAATGCCATGGGTTCACCCGTTTCTGCCGCAGCATTCCTTATATTTCAGGCGGCGGCTGCCGTCGGCCTTCATCCGGCCGCAGGGGCAGGGGTCGTTGGGCTTGGGCTTGGGGACCTTCTTCACCGGTTTTTTCTTCACCGGCTCGCCGCCCACGTTGGCGGCGGCGTTTTTCGCCACAGCCTTCCGCTCCACCGGCTGCTCCCGGCGCACCACCACGGTGAACAGCCGCCGGACCGTCTCCTCCCGGATCCCGTTCACCATGGCCTCGAACATCTCGAAGCCCTCCTGCTTGTAGGCGTCGATGGGCTTGATGGCGCCGTAGCCCCGCAGGCCTATGCCCCGCTTGAGCTCGTCCATGGCGTCGATATGGTCCATCCAGTACTCGTCCACCACCCGCAGCATGACAACCCGCTCCAGCTCCCGCATGAGGGGCATCCCGTTGGGGGTGTCGCCGAAGGCCTTCTCCCGGGCCTCGTAGGCCCGCACGGCCAGCTCCTCCACCGCCTGGGACAGGGCCTGGGCGTCCGCTTTGCCGCCGAACTGTTCGATCTTAAATGTGCCCTTGGGCATGAACAGCTTTTCAAAGGGCTGCAGGGCCTCGTCCAGCTGCTGCTGACTCTCGGCGGGCAGGCCGCCCAATCCGTCGGCCACGGTGGAGGACACGAACTGATGCACCATGCCCATCACCTGCTCGTGCAGGTCCTCCCCGTCCAGCACCTTCTGGCGCTCGCCGTAGATGATGCCCCGCTGCTTGTTCATCACGTCGTCGTATTCCAGCACGCTCTTGCGGGTCTGGAAGTTGCGGCTCTCCACCGTCTTCTGGGCCTGCTCCACCGCGCCGGAGAGCATCTTGTGGTCCAGAGGCGTGTCCTCCTCCAACTTGAGGGCATCCATCATGCCCATGACCCGCTCGGAGCCGAACAGGCGCATGATATCGTCGGTCATGGCCAGGTAGAAGCGGCTCTCGCCCGGGTCGCCCTGACGGCCGGCCCGGCCGCGCAGCTGGTTGTCGATCCGGCGGGACTCGTGCCGCTCGGTGCCCAGGATGAAGAGGCCCCCGGCGGCGCGGACCTTCTCCGCCTCGGCGGAGGTGACGGCCTTGTGCTGCTCCATCTTTTCCGCGAACAGAGCCCGGGCGGCCAGCACGGTCTCGTCCTCGGTGTCGGCATAGCCGGTGGCCTCGGTGATCACGGCCTCGTCAAAGCCCGCCTTGCGCAGGTCCTGCCGGGCCAGATACTCCGGGTTGCCCCCCAGCATGATATCCGTGCCGCGGCCGGCCATGTTGGTGGCGATGGTCACGGAGCCCAGCTTGCCCGCCTGGGCCACGATCTCCGCCTCCTGCTCGTGATACTTGGCGTTGAGCACGGTGTGGGGCACGTTCTGCCGCTTGAGGAGGGAGGACAGATACTCGCTCTTTTCAATGGACACGGTGCCCACCAGCACCGGCTGCCCCTTCTCGTGGCACTGGAGGATCTGCTGGATGATGGCCCGGTTCTTGCCGTTTTCCGTCTTATAGATCACGTCCGGATGGTCCACGCGGATCACCGGCTTGTTGGTGGGGATCTCGATGATATCCAGCTGGTAGATGGCGCCGAACTCCTCCGCCTCGGTGACGGCGGTGCCGGTCATGCCGGAGAGCTTGCCGTAGAGCCGGAAGTAGTTCTGGAAGGTGATGGTGGCTAAGGTCTTGTTCTCCTTCTGCACATCCACATGCTCTTTGGCCTCGATGGCCTGGTGCAGGCCCTCGGAGTAGCGGCGGCCCAGCATCAGACGTCCGGTGAACTCATCCACAATGATGATCTCCCCGTCCTTGACGATGTAGTCGATATCCCGCTTCATGATGCCGTGGGCCTTCAGGGCCTGGTTGATGTGGTGGCTCAGGGTGGCGTTTTCGATATCGGCCAGGTTCTCCAGGCCAAAGGCCCGCTCGGCCTTGGCGATGCCCCGGGCGGTGAGGGTGGCGGTGCGGGCCTTCTCGTCCACCACGTAGTCCGCGTCCAGGTCCTCGCTCTCCTCCTGCTTCTCGTCTACGGAGGCGTAGACCTGCTTTTTCAGCCGGCTGACAAAATCGTCCGCCTGGCGGTACAGGTCCGTGCTCTCGTCCCCCTGGCCGGAGATGATCAGCGGCGTCCGGGCCTCGTCGATGAGGATGGAGTCCACCTCGTCCACGATGGCGAAGGCGTGCCCCCGCTGGACCATCTGCTCCCGGTAGAGGGCCATGTTGTCCCGCAGGTAGTCAAAGCCCATCTCGTTGTTGGTGCCGTAAGTGATGTCGCAGGCATAGGCCTCCCGGCGCTCGGCCCCGGTCAGCCCGTGGACGATCAGGCCCACGGACAGGCCCATAAATCTATGTACCTTGCCCATCCACTCGCTGTCGCGGCGGGCCAGATAGTCGTTGACGGTGACGATGTGGACCCCTTCGCCGGCCAGAGCGTTCAGATAGGCGGGCAGCACAGCCACCAGCGTCTTGCCTTCGCCGGTCTTCATCTCGGCGATGCGGCCCTGGTGCAGCACGATGCCGCCGATGAGCTGGACCCGGAAGGGCTTCATGCCCAGGACCCGCCAGGCGGCCTCCCGCACGGCGGCAAAGGCCTCGGGCAGCAGATCGTCCAGGGTCTCCCCCCGGTCCAGCCGCTCCTTGAACTCCCCGGTCTTGGCCCGGAGCTCCCCGTCGCTCAAAGCGGCGAACTGGGGCTCCAGCTTCTCGATCTTGTCCACAAGGGGGTTTATCCTTTTCAGCTCCCGGTCCGAGTAGCTGCCAAACAGCTTGTTAAAAAGTCCCATGCTCTATGGTCCCTTTCTGTGCAGATACGATTTCATCTTAGTATACCACAAGAATATGAAGAAAAAAAGTATATACGCGGCAAAAAGATCAGAATGTCATATCAGCTGTGGACATTTCCCCCTCCCCTGTGCTACAATACGGGCAGAAAAAACAGAACGCTCTGGGAGGACAGTGTATGAACCGGCCCGGTTTTGACAACGACCAATATGTAAAGCTTCAGTCCCAAAACATCCGTCAGCGCATCGCCCAGTTTGGCGGCAAGCTGTATCTGGAATTTGGCGGCAAGCTCTTTGACGACTATCACGCCGCCCGGGTGCTGCCCGGCTTCGCGCCGGACAGCAAGGTGAAAATGCTGCTGGAGATGAAGGACGAGGCGGAGATCGTCATTGCCATCTCGGCTGACGATATCGAGCGCAGCAAACGCCGGGGGGATTTGGGCATCACCTATGACGAGGACTGCCTCCGGCTCATCGACGCCTTCCGGGGCATCGGCCTGTTTATCGGCAGCGTGGTGCTGACCCATTACCGGGGCCAGGCCCAGGCGGACCGGTTCAAAAGCCGGCTGGAGGGGCTGGGAGTGCCGGTGTATAAGCACTATATCATCCCCGACTATCCCTCCAACGTGCCGCTGATCGTGTCTGAGGAGGGCTTTGGCCGCAACGATTATATCGAGACTCAGCGGAGCTTGGTGGTGGTCACCGCGCCGGGCCCGGGCAGCGGCAAGATGGCCACCTGCCTCAGCCAGCTGTACCACGAGCACAAGCGGGGCATCACCGCCGGCTACGCCAAGTTCGAGACCTTCCCCATCTGGAATCTGCCCCTGAAGCACCCGGTGAACCTGGCCTATGAGGCCGCCACCGCGGATCTGGACGACGTGAATATGATCGACCCCTTCCATCTGGACGCCTACGGGAAGACCACGGTCAACTACAACCGGGATGTGGAGATCTTCCCGGTGCTGCAGGCGGTCTTCCGCCGCATTTACGGCGAGAGCCCCTACAAGAGCCCCACGGACATGGGCGTCAACATGGCCGGCTTCTGCATCGTGGACGACGAAGCCTGCCGGGAGGCCTCCAAGCAGGAGATCATCCGCCGCTACTACGCCGCCGCCTGCGGCCTGCGGCAGGGGACCTCCTCGCCGGAGGAGCTGCGGCGCATCGAGCTGGTGATGAACTCCGCCGGCATCGTCCCGGAGGACAGGAAGGTGGTCCCCGCCGCGCTGCAAAGGGCGGAGGAGACCGGCGGCCCGGCGGTGGCCATCGAGCTGAACGACGGCCGCGTCATCACCGGCAAGACCACCTCTCTCTTGGGCGCCTCCTCGGCCTGCCTGCTGAACGCCCTGAAGGCCCTGGCCGGGATCGACAAGAAGCTGCTGCTCATCAGCCCCGGGGTGATCCAGCCCATCCAGCACCTGAAGGTGGAGCACCTGGGCAACCGGAACCCCCGGCTGCACACCGACGAGCTGCTCATCGCCCTGGCCATCTGCGCGGTGACCAGCCCCATGGCGGGCTATGCCATCGACCAGCTGGATAAGCTGCGGGGCTGCGAGGCCCATTCCTCGGTGATCCTCTCCCACGTGGACGAGGAGATGTTCAAAAAGCTGGGCGTGAACATCTCTTTCGAGCCCCGCTACCAGGCCCAGAAGCTGTATCACAAAAAATAAGCGCCGTTTTCCCTTGTCCCGGTCCAAGTGCACCGATCGCGGCGCAATTTATGAAAACAGAGGTTGACTTTGTTTTTATCCGGGTGTATGATCAAGGTGGGCCCGGAGGCCGCGGGGCCCGGAACGACGGCCGGAGCGCGGCCGATTCTGACAAGGACAGCCGGCAGGGGCGCGGGACCTGCCTTGTGGTACGATGGATAAATTTCAACTGCAACAATATATGAACACCTCGCCGGACGCCAAGCTGAAGGACCTGGTCATGAAGCTGCTGTATGACGAGATCGTGAGCCTGCGCCTGGCGCCGGGCACCAAGCTGAATGTGAACCAGCTCTCCTCCACCCTGGGCATTTCCAGGACTCCGGTGGCCGAGGCTATCTCCAGCTTGGCGGAGATCGGTTTCGTGGTCACCCGGCCGGGGCAGGCGGGCAGCTTCGTGGTGGACCTGAGCCTGCATGACATGATCGCCCTCTACCAGGTGCGCAGCGCTATCGAGGGGGAGGCCGCCTATCTCTGCGCCCGCAACGCGGACGATGAGGTGATCCGGGAGCTGACCCTGCTGGCCGACGCTTTTAAAGAGAGCGCGATCCGGCGGGATATCCGGGGCCTGAAGGACACGGATATGCCCTTTCACCGGCTGTTGGTGGATTCCTGCGGCAACCCCTATGTGGTGCGCAGCTATGAGCAGATCCTGCCGAAGCTGGTGATGTACCAGTCCTCCATTCTGGAGTTCGTGGGGCAGAAGGGCAACGAGGCCAACCCCTGGATGCAGAGCGTCTGCTATAACCACACCTCTGTGGTCTCCGCCATCCGGATGCGGATGCCGGAGCTGGCCCGCCAGGCCATGGCGGACCATGTGGACGCCAGCCTCAACTTTACCAGCCTCTCCGGCAACGGGGCGGACCCCTTTGCCGCCCTGCGGGAAAAATAAGCTATATTTCAAATGCGACCCGCTAAAAGCTCCGCGTTCACAGAACGCGGAGCTTTTTGTTTGCCGACAAACCTCTGTACAAATTCATGGAGAAGTGAAAGAGATTCAAATTTGTTTTTGGGGCGGCTTTGCCGCCCCAAAAATACCCTAAGGCGAACAACGTGAGCCCTCGCGCCGACCAACCGAAGGGCGATAAGCGCGAGTCCCTCAAATGCGAGCCCAGCGAAGCGGGTCGCATTTGAATATTCAGCCCTTGACGCCGCCGGAGGTCAGGCCCGCCGCCAGGTGCTTTTCGATGCACAGGAAGAGGATGATCACCGGGATGGTGGCGAAGATGCTGGTGGCAAACATGTACTGCCACTGGATCATATTGAAGCCGTTGAACACGTTGAGGCCCACGGTGATGGGCTTGAGGGTGTCCGTGCTGATCAGGGTCAGCGCCATGGTGTATTCGTTCCAGGCGTTGATAAACACGAAGATCAGCGTGGTCACGATGCCGGGGGCGGCCATGGGCAGCAGAATACGGATCAGAGAGCCCATGGTGGTGCAGCCGTCGATCTTGGCGGCCTGCTCCATCTCCGGGGAGATGGACAGGAAGGTGCCCCGCAGCAGCCAGATGGCAAAGGCCTGGTTGAAGGCCGCGTTGAGCAGCACGAGGCCCAGCAGATGGTTGGTGAGCTTCAGGTCCAGCATCAGCCGGTAGATGCCCATCAGGAGCACCACCGGGGCAAACATCTGGCTCATGATGACCGCGCCCAGGAAGATGCTCTTGCCCTTAAACTGCATCCGGCTCATGGCATAGGCCGCCGGGATGCCGCAGAGGATGGCGATGCAGGTCGCGCCGCCCGCCACGATAAGGGAGTTGAGAAAATACCGGAGGATGGGCGCCTGGCTCCAGACATCCACGAAGTTCGACCACATCCACTTTTTCGGGAGGATGGTCATATCCAGGGCGTACATCTCCGTCCGGGTCTTGGCCGCGGTGGTGAACATGACAAAATAGGGGTAGAGGATCACGATGCACAGCACAAACACGAAGAGATACAGGAAGGCCCTGGCCCAGGGATTTTTCCGGCGTTGACTTGTCATAGCTGGTCCTCCTTTTCCGCTTTCAGGCTAAGCACCATATAGACCCCCGCGCATACGCACAGGATAACGAAGCCCACCACCGACACGGCCGCCGCCTGCCCCATGCGCCCGTTGGTGAAGGCCAGCTTATACAGGTAGGTGGCCAGGGTGTGCGTCTTGTCCGCCGGGTCGCCCTTGGTGATGGTCCAGATGATGGGGAAGGAGTTAAAGACATAGATGATGTTCAGCACCGTGCTGACCGTGAGGGAGGGCTTCAGCAGCGGCAGGGTGATGCTGGTCAGCTTTTTCCAGAAGCCGGCGCCGTCGATCTCCGCCGCCTCATAATAGTTCTCGTCGATGCTCTGCAGGCCGGAGAGCACACAGAAGGTCACGAAGGGGACGGTGACAAAGATCCCGATCCAGCACTCCCAGGCGAAATAGGCCGAGGCCGTCGGCGTCCAGTTGATGTTCTGGGTGATGATGCCCAGCTTTTTCAGGATCACGTTCAGGGAGCCGAAATCGGCCGAGATGATGTATTTCCAGATGATGGACTGGATGATCAGGCTGGTCGCCCAGGGAAAGACCACAATGGCCCGGACGATCTTCCGGCCTGTAAATTTCTGATTGAGGACCATGGCGATGATGAAGCCCAAAACGGTGGAAAAGCCGACCACCACCACCGTCCATACCAGGGTGTTCTGCAGGGTGTGCCAGAATTTGGCCGAGGAGAAGATCGCCTGGAAGTTCTCCAGGCCGGCAAAGCCCTTGACCACACCCGCCCGGCTGATATCCGACACGGACAGCCGGAACACCGTGATGACCGGGACGGCGATCATAGACAGCATCAAAAGAATACTGGGCAGCATCCACAGATAGGGCTCCACCTTTTTCAGGACAGGCTGTTTTTTCATGTATAACCCCCTTTTCGGAGCGAGGAGAATCCTGCGGCGGAATGACAGAAGGGCTTGGCCTTCTGAAAAAAACGGCGGTTTATGCGCGCGGCAAAGTCCTTTCGGCCTTTGCAAATACGCGGAGGGGCCGGACCAGGTCCGGCCCCTTTAATTGGGTCTGTTGTGTTCGGTTTCCGTCAGCCGGCGATATCGGCCTGGAGCGCGTCCAGGACCTCCTGAGCGTCGGCCCCCTCCAGGACCTGCTGCTCAGCGTCGATGACGCCCTGCTTCACGTCGATCCACTCGGCGCGGGAAGCGGGATAGAAGTCGCAGTCGGCCAGCATGCCGCACCAGGTGGCGAAGTAGTCGTTCTCACCGGGCGTGCCGCCGTTGGCCTCGCACTTGTTGAACTGATCGGCGTGCTCCGGCAGATAGGCGGAGGCGTCGCTGGTGACGGGCAGGAAGCCTTCATACACCATGTACTCGGAGTACACTTCCTGATCGTAGAAGTAATCGAAGAAGGCGCTGATGGCGGCGGTACGGGCGGCCTGGTCAGGGGCGGACTCGTTCTTGAAGGCCATCAGACGGTCGCACACACCGAAGGCCACGGGGCTGTTGCCGCCGTTGGTGGGCATGGGGGCCACGCCATAGTTGACCTCGGAGCTGGCGCTGATCATGTTGCAGGGGCCGATCATCATCGCCAGGGAGCCGGCGTTGAAGGCATCCTGCTGGGGATAACGGGTCGCGTTCATGGGGTCGGCAAAGCAGTAGCCGGCATCCACCATTTCCTTGATGAAGTTGAGGGCTTCCACGTTCGCGGCGCTGTTCAGAGCCCAGTTGCCGTCGGCGTCCACAAAGCCGCCGCCGTTGTTCCAGGTGTAGTAACCGAAAGCGGCCTGGCCTTCGTCAGAGGACACGTCCAGGCTCCAGGGGGTGATGTTGGGATCGTAGGCCTGGATGGCAGCGCAGGCGGTCTTCACCTCGTCCCAGGTGGTGGGGACCTGAGCGCCGGCCGCTTCCAGAATGTCCACATTGTAGAACAGGGAACGGACAGAGGCCAGGATGGGCAGGGCCCAGACGGTGCCGTCCAGCTCGTTGGCGTTCCAGAAGCTGGGGATGATCTT
>CANRHH010000008.1 GCA_947630375.1 uncultured Oscillospiraceae bacterium
GGCCGGCATCGAGATGGCGGTTGCAAAGCGGTGCTTCGTGATGGCGAAGAAGGCCGGCGCTACCGACAGCATCACGCTGACGGGTGGCTGCGCGAAGAACGACGGCCTGAAGGAGGCCATCGAGCATGTGCTGAAGCTGAAAGTGGTGGAGCTGAAGACCGACCCGCAGCTGATGGGCGCGCTGGGCGCTGCCGAGTATGCCCGCCAGAAGGGCATGGCCAAAAAGTAAGATCTCAACGGAAACCGAAAAAATCTCCCGACGGATGTCGGGAGATTTTTTCGGTTATTCTTCTTTGCTCTCGCCGGGCTCCGGCGGCTGGGTGGAAGGCTCCGGTTCCGAGGGGGGCTCCGGCGTACCGGCCGGGGCCTGGGGCCGCTCCTCCTCGTCGCCGTTGGTCATGGAGATCTTCCGGGCCGGGCGCTCAATGGTGTCGTCCCGGCGGGCCAGCTTGGCCGCCTTCTCGCTCTCGGGCATGAAGTCCCCGTGCTCAAAGTACCAGTTGAACTCCTCGGCCTCCATGGTCTCATGGACCAGCAGATACTCGGCCACGGCCTTCAGCTGCTCCGCGTGAGCGGTCAGAATAGCCTCGCAGCGGCGGGCCGCCTCGTCAAACAGCTTTTTGACTTCCTCGTCGATGATGGCGGCGGTCTCCTCGGAATAGGACTTGGTGGTGCCGAAGTCCCGGCCGATGAAGATGCTGTGGCCGGAGTCGTCATAGCTGATGGGTCCCAGCCGGTCAGACATGCCGTACTGCATGACCATGGCCCGGGCGATCTTGGACGCCTGCTGGATATCGCCGGAGGCGCCGGTGGAGATATCGTCCAGGAAAAGCTTTTCCGCGATCCGCCCGCCCAGGGACACCACGATGTTCTCGAACATCTCCTCCCGGGAGCGGAAGTTCTCCATATCCTCCTGGGGCCGGAACAGAGTGAAGCCGCCGGCGGGACCCCGGGGGATGATGGTGATATAGTGCACCGGGTCCACATGCTTGAGGAACCGGGCCGCCACCGCATGGCCGGACTCGTGATAGGCGGTGAGCCGGCGGGCCTTCTCGCTCATCTTCCGGCTCTTCTTCTCCGGGCCCATCTGGACCTTCAAAATGGCCTCGTCCACGTCCTCCATGGTGATGAAGCGGTGTTTGCGCCGGACGGCCAGCAGAGCCGCCTCGTTCATCAGGTTCTCCAGGTCCGCCCCGGCAAAGCCCGGGGTGCCCTTGGCGATGCTGTTGAGATCCACATCGTCGGCCAGCTGCTTATCCCGGGAGTGGACCCGCAAAATGGCCTCCCGGCCCCGGATATCCGGCAGGCCCACATACACCTGCCGGTCGAAACGGCCGGGGCGCAGCAGGGCGTTGTCCAGAATGTCCGCCCGGTTGGTGGCCGCCATGACGATGACGCCCTCGTTGCTGCCGAAGCCGTCCATCTCCACCAGCAGCTGGTTCAGGGTCTGCTCCCGCTCGTCGTGGCCGCCGCCCAGGCCGCTGCCTCTCTGGCGGCCCACCGCGTCGATCTCGTCGATAAAGATGATGGCCGGGGCCACCTTCTTGGCCTGCTCAAACAGGTCCCGGACACGGCCGGCGCCTACGCCCACATACAGCTCCACGAAGTCCGAGCCGGAGATGGACAGAAACTGCACGTCCGCCTCGCCGGCCACCGCCTTGGCCAGCAGCGTTTTGCCGGTGCCCGGAGGGCCCACCAGTAGCACGCCCTTGGGGATGCGGGCGCCCATGGCAGTATAGGCTTTGGGATCCTTCAGAAAGTCCACGATCTCGGCCAGCTCTTCCTTTTCCTCTTCACAGCCGGCCACATCGGCAAAGGTCTTTTTGTTTTTTTCCTCGCTGCCCAGGCGGGTGCGGGCCTTGCTGAAGCGGGCCACGCCCCCTGCGCCGCCGGCCCGGTTCATCATCACATACCACAGGGCCATGCCGCCGCCCATAATGAGCAGATAGGGCAGGAACTGGACCCACCAGGGGATCACCACGCCCTCCCCGTACTCATAGCTCTCGATGATCCCGTCCAGCTTCTGCTGCCAGATGATATCGTGAAAGTCCTCATAGAATACGGAAAAGCTGTACAGGTCGTAAACCATCTCTTCCGTGGGGACCACCGGGTCACCCGTGCGCACGGTGAGGATGATCTGGTTGCCCTCCGTCTCGAAAGACTGGACCTTTTCCTCCAAGAACAGGTCCGCCAGGTCAGAATAGCTCTCCACCCGGTTGGCCTCGGAGTCCCGGGTCATGGTAAAGATCACGGCCAGCAGAATGATCATCAGCAGCACGTAAAAGCCCAGGTCCCGGGTGCGGTTGCGGTTTGGTTTGTTCAAGAAACTGTCACTTCCTTCTAACGAAAAAGGGGTCGCTCGCCTTTAAGAATATATTTCCGGTTTCAGCACGCCGATATACGGCAGATTGCGGTACCGCTCGTTGTAGTCCAGCCCGTAGCCCACCACAAAGGCGTCCGGGATCTCGAAACAGGAGTAGTCCGCCGAGATATCCGCCTTCCGGCGGGCAGGCTTATCCAGCAGCGTCGCCACCGCGACGGAGGCGGGCTGGCGGATCAGCAGGTAGTTCTTCAGGTAGTTCAGGGTGATGCCGGAATCCAGAATGTCCTCCACCAGGATCAGATGGCGGCCGGCGACATCCTCCCGCAGGTCCTTGTTGATCTTCACGGCGCCGGTGGAGTTGACCCCGTCATAGGACGAGACGGCCATGAAATCCATGGAGCAGCTGATGTCCACCGTGCGCATCAGGTCCGCCATGAAAATGAAGCAGCCCTTCAGCACGCCCACAAAGACCGGGTCCTTCCCCGCGTAGTCACTGGAGATCTGGGCGCCAATGGCGGAAACCTTGGCCTTGATCTCCTCCTGGGATACCAGGATGCGTTGAATATCTTTTTCAATCATGCTCTTTGTCCCTCTCTATTCTCACGATCTCTATCTTGAGCGCCCTGTCTCCCAAAACAGGGGCGGCTCTCTCCGCAACAGCCAGGCCCGGCACGGCCAGCACGCCGGCCCCGTCCCGCAGCACCGGCGCCAGCTCCCGCTGCCGCCGGGTCATGCCGGCCTCGGCAAACAGGCTTTTCAGGCTCTTGGTGCAGCCCCGGCCCGCCGGACGGAGCTTGTCTCCGCCGCGCCTCGGACCGCATACGATATCACCATATATATTCTCACATTTCAGGCAGTAAGTCTTGAACAAGCCGTGAATTTCTCCCAGCGCTTCCACGACCTGGGCCCGTACCAGGAGCCCCAGCTCCGGGATCTCCAGGTCCTGTCCGGGCCGGAGCACCCGGTCCGGAAAAGAGGGGACCGGCCCCTCCGGCGCGAAATACAGCCGCCCCTGTTCCCGCCGGAGCCGGAGCCCCGGCAGATCCGCCCAGGCCAGGCCGCTGCCTCCGGCCAGGGCCAGGGCCGCCTCCACGTGCTCCAGGCTTAAGGGCCTCGGGCACAGGCGGCGCAGCACCCGGGAGGAGACGCTCCAGGGCAGGGCCAGCAGCTTCTCCGCCAGCAGGCTCTCCCCGTCATACTCCGCCCGGATAAAATCCTCCGCCAGGCCGGACAGGCAGGCCTCGTCCTCCCGCAGCAGCCGGGCCGCCCGGCCCGCCGCAGCGGGGAAGGCCGGGTTCAGCTCCTCCAGCACCGGCAGCACCCGGCACCGGAGCAGATTGCGGCTGTACGCCTCGCTTGCGTTGGAGCTGTCCTCCACATGGGGGACCTGTTCCCGGGCCAGATAGGCCCCGATCTCCCGGCGGCTCACCCCTAAAAGGGGGCGGACGATCCGGCCCCGCCTGGGCGGAATGCCGCTCAGGCCCGCCGCCCCGCTGCCGCGGACCAGATGGAAAAGCACGGTCTCGGCGTTGTCCTCGGCATTGTGGGCGGTGGCGATGAGATCGCAGCCGCGCTCCCCGGCGGCGCGCTCCAAAAAGGCGTAGCGCAGCGCCCGGGCGGCCTCCTCGATGCCCAGGCCCCGGCTTTTGGCGTACCCGGCCGCGTCCCCGTGCTCCAGAATGAGGGGGATCCCCTGTTCCCGGCACCAGTCCCGCACAAAAGCCGCGTCCCGGAGGGACTCTTCCCCCCGCAGCCCGTGCTCGTAGTGGGCGGCCAGGACCTCCAGGCCCAGGGCCTCCCGGCGGCTCCAGAGCAGATGGAGCAGACACATGGAGTCCGCCCCGCCGGAGACCGCGCACAGGACCCGGCTGCCGGCGGGCAGCAGGGAGGTGTCAATAGTCATCGTCCCGCCGCCTCTCGAAGGAGGCAAAGGAGGTGTATTCCGGCAGCCAGTTCAGTTCCACGGTACCGGTGGAGCCCTTACGGTTTTTCAGCACGATGGCCTCGGCCAGGTTGGGATTTTCACACTCCTTGTTATAGTACCCGTCCCGGTACAGGCCGATGACCACGTCCGCGTCCTGCTCGATGGCACCGGACTCCCGCAGGTCCGAGAGCATGGGGCGCTTGTCCTGGCGGGACTCGTTGGCCCGGGACAGCTGGGAGGCGCAGACCACCGGCACGTTCAGCTCCTTGGCCATGATCTTCATCATCCGGCTGATATCGCTGACGGCCTGGGTGCGGCTCTCGTTGGACCAGCTGTGCCCGCTGCCGGCGGACTGGAGCAGCTGGAGATAGTCAATGACCACCAGGCCCAGGTCGGGCACCCGGCGGCATTGGGCGTTCATATCCGCCACGGTCAGGGTGGGATTGTCGTCAATGCGGATGTCCGTGGCGCTGAGAGCCTGGGCCGCGTCGGCCACGTCCCGCCACTGCTGCTCGCTGAGCTGCCCGGTCAGGAGATTCTGCAGGGGCACCAGGGAGGCCCGGGACAAAAGCCGGGTCACCAGCTGCTCCCGGGACATCTCCAGGGAGAACACCGCAACGGTCTTTTTCAGGGCCATAGCCACATGGAGGGTGAAGTTCAGGGCAATGCTGGTTTTGCCCATGCCGGGGCGGGCGGCCACCAGCACCAAGTCGGACCGGTTCAGGCCCAGGATCCGGTTGTCCAGATCCGGCAGGCCGGTGGACAGGCCCGGGATCCGGCTGCCGGAGGCGGCCGCCGCGGACATGTCGTCAAACACGGTCTGCACCACCGAGGAGACGGGCACCAGGCCGCCCACGTTCCGGCCCTGGCGCAGGGCGTAGATCTTCCGCTCGGCGGCCTCCAGCATGGCGTCCGCCTCGCCGGAGCCCTCGTAGACCATGTTGTTGATCTCGTCGGCCGTCTCGCCCAGGCGGCGCAGCAGGGCCTGGTCCCGGACGATGGCGGCGTACTCCAGCACGTTGGAGGCGGTGGGCGTGATACGCATGACCTCGGCCAGGTAGTTCTCGCAGTTGTCCTGGTACACACCCCGGACCTTCATCTGGTCCAGCACCGTCACCGGGTCGATGGTCTGGCCGTAGGAGAACATGGCGTACATGGTCTCATAGATATCCCGGTTGAGCTTGATATAAAACTCGTCCGCCCGCAGCTTTTCCAGCACCACGGGGACACAGCGGGGGTCAATGAGCATGGAGCCCACCACCGCCTGCTCAGCGGGGGCGGAGTGGGGCGTTTTTCTGCCCAGCAGCTCGTCCATTCCTCAAAAGCTCCTTTCCAGCCGGGGGGCTTACTTGTCCTCTACCACTAAGACGTTGATATTGCCGCTGATCTCATAGCCCAGCTTGGCCTTGACGGTGAAGCTGCCGAAGGTCTTGATCGGCTCGGACTGGACGATCTTGTTCTTCTCAATGTCCATGTCGAACTGCTCCTTCAGCGCCCGGCTGATCTCCTGGGAGGTGACGGCGCCGAAGAGCTTGCCGCCGCTGCCGGCCTTAGCCCGGACGGTGACCTGCACGGCGGAGAGCTTCTTGGCGTACTCCTCCGCCTGGGCCTTCTCCCGGGCCCGCTGGGCGGCCTGGGCCTTCTCCTTGAGCTTGAGGGCGTTGAGGGTGTCGGCCGTGGCCTCGGCGGCCAGGCCCCGGGGGAGCAGATAGTTGCGGGCGTAGCCGGAGGAGACTTCCTTCATCTCGCCCTTCTTGCCCTGGCCCTTCACATCTACGTTAAAAATCACTTTCATCGCTTGTATACTCCTTTTATGATGCGGCCCTGAGGCCGTTTCTCGGAAAAATGCTTAACCCAAATAGTCGTCCAGGGCGGCGTGGATCTTCTCCACCGCCTGGCTGATGCTGATGCCGGTGAACTGGACCGCCGCGGCGCTCCGGTTGCCGCCGCCGCCTAATTTTTCCATCACGATCTGCACATTCAGATCCCCGATGGAGCGGGCGGAGGCGAACACGCCGCCCTTTCCGTCCGGCGCCACCACGATGGAGGCCTCCACGCCGGAGATGTTCAGCAGCTCGTCTGCCGCCTGGGCGGCGGTGATCCGGTCCTGGGGCTCCTTCGGCGCGGCCAGGGCCACGTTCCGGTACAGCTGAGCGCTCTGCATGATCCGGTACCGGGCTACGGTGGCCTCCATGTCGTTCTGGAAGAGCTTCTTCACTTCCACCGTGTCCGCCCCGGCCCGGCGGAGGAAAGCCGCCGCGTCAAAGGTGCGCTCCCCGGTGCGCAGGGAGAAATTCTTGGTGTCCAGCACGATCCCGGCCAGCAGGGCCTCCGCCTCGCAGCGGGTGATATCGGTCTGGTCGGCCAGCTCCTGGAGCACCTCGGTGATCAGCTCGCTGGCGGAGGAGGCGTAGGGCTCGATAAAGCTGAGGGCGTAATTTTGGATGTATGTGTTGCCTACCCGGTGGTGATCCACCACGGCCACCCGGTTGCAGGCGGCCAACAGGTCGGAATCCTCTACCTGCTCGGGCCGGTTGGTGTCCACCACCACCAGCAGGGTGTGCCCGTCGGCCTTGACCATGGCCTCCTGGGGGTTGAGGAAGATGTCTTTGTACTCCGGCTCCCGGCGCAGCCGGTCGATGAGGGGCTTGGCGGCGTTGTTGTTCAGGTCGATGACGATATTGGCCCGGACGCCGCATTTCCGGGCCAGGCAGCAGACGCCGGCCGCGGCGCCCACGCTGTCCAGATCCGCGAAGCGGTGGCCCATCACGTAGACCTTGGAGGAATCCCGCACCAGCTCGCCCAGGGTGTTGGCCATGACCCGGGAGCGGACCTTGGTGCGCCGCTCGATCTCGATGCCCCGGCCGCCGTAGAACTCGAAGTTCAGCCGGTTTTTGATGACCGTCTGGTCTCCGCCCCGGGAGAGAGCCAGTTCCGCGCTCATATCCGCGAACTGGAGCCCTTCGCCCATGGTCTCGGCGCCCTCGCCCAGGCCGATGCTGATGGAGGCGTCCACCCCGGAGGGGCTCTCCACCTGATGCATCTCCTCCACGATGCGGAATTTGTCCTGCTTCATTTTTTCCAGGTCCCGGGCTTCGAACACGGCGATGTACCGGTCCCGGTCATAGCGGCGCAGGATGGCGTGATACCCGTCGCACCACTGGCTGAGCCGGTCCTCCACCGCGTCCCGGATGTCGTTCCGGATCCGCTCCGGCTGGCCCCGGAAAAGCTCATCCAAATTGTCGATGATGATGATGCCGGGCACCGGCCGGGAATCCACATATTCCTGGCGGATATCGTCATATTCTGTAACGTCCACCCAATAGGTGATGCCCATGAAGGCCCGCTTCTCCTCCGCTTCCGAGCGGATGATGTTGCCGTGGAGCCGGTACTTCCGCCCATTGATCTGGAGCAGGGAGGGGTAGGTGGTCTTCCCCTCAAACAGCCATTTGCCGGAGAACTGGGGCACCAGGTCCACCATGCTGGCGTCCAGCCGGGTCCCGGTGCTGCCGCACATCGCAAAAAACATCTCGTTGCCCCAGATGATTCGGGAATCGTCCAGGCGGAAAACGGCGATGGGCAGGGGGAAATTCATGAGCGTGTTGTTCTTGGCGCTCTCCGTGTCATAGGTGACGGACTCGATATAGGCGGCCAGCTGCTTCTCCCGCACCCGGCGGGCGATCAGCGCATAGATCAGCAGCAGCACGGTGATCCCCGCCTCCGCCGCCGCCAGAGTGTACATCCGGAAGACCAGCGAAGCCGCGGCAAACACCAGCAGGACCAGAAAGTAGACCCCCACCCCCGGTTCCGACAGCCGTTTCAGGCTTTTTTTGCTGGATTTCAAAGCCACACCTCCCTCAAAGCGGACCGGAGCCACCGGGAAATACCGGACCGCCTTCAAAAAAACAAACACTTTTCATTAATTTTGTATTATACCAAATCTGTCCAGCCTTTACAACAAATATTTTTCATTTGGCGGAGGATAATAGAAATGATCATGATGATTTTGCCGCCGGCGCTTTTCCGGCGGCGGAAGGGAGGCGGCTGTGAAGGCTGTGATCATGGCCGGCGGCCAGGGCAAGCGCCTGAAGGCCGTCACCGGCGAGACCCCCAAACCTCTGGTGCCCCTGCTGGGCAGACCCATGATGGAGCACATTTTGCTGCTGCTGAAGGAGCAGGGCTTTACGGAGGTCTGCGCTGCGGTAAAATACCGGGCGGAGGAGATCCGCGCCGCCTTTGGCGACGGGTCCGCCCTGGGCCTGAGCCTGGAGTACCGGGTGGAAGAGGAGGCTTTAGGCACCGCCGGGGGCGTGAAAAACTGCGCGGATTTCTACGGAGACGAGGACTTTTTGGTCATCAGCGGGGACGCCGCCTGTGACTTTGACCTGACCGGCCTGATGGCCCGGCACCGGGAGAGCGGCGCCGCCGTCACCCTGGCCCTCTGCCGCGACCCGGAGCCTTTGAGCTACGGCCTGGCGGTGACGGATGAAGGGGGTCTGGTGCGGGCCTTTATCGAAAAACCCCGCTGGGGCCGGGTGGTGACGGATCTGGTGAACACCGGCATCTATATCCTCTCCCCCCGGGCCTTGGAGCCGGTGCCCCCGGGGCGGCCCTTTGACTTCGCCAAGGACCTGTTTCCCCTGCTGCTGGAGCGGGGGGAGCTGCTGCTGGGGGTACCCATGGAGGGCTACTGGTGCGACGTGGGCACGCCGCTGTCCTATTACAAATGCTGCGCCGACGCCTTGGAGGGCCGGCTGAAGCTGCACCCGGGGCCGGCGTTCCGGCCTGCCCCGCCTGAGGCGGAGCCGGAGCCGGAGGAGGCCACCGTGTCTCTGGACTGCGCCTGCCGCAGCCGGGCCGGACTCATGGGGGCCCTGTCCCAGGCCATGCTGGATTTAGGCGCGGACTACTCCGACGGCATCCGCCTCCGGGGCCGCCGCTACGAGCTGCATATCGCCCCGCTCTCCCGCCGCTCCGCCATCCGCATCGCCGTCTCCTCCCAGGATGCGGAGTTTGCCCGGGAGCTGGCCCTCTCGGCCAAGGAGCTGGCGGAGGCGCTGGACCTGTAAGCTCTTGCCAAAGCCCGGAGACATGGAGTATAATGTCTGTCAGAAAACCGGTGTTTCCCGGGAAAAAAATACAGGCGAGGTGCTGCGAGATGGTCAGACGCGAAAACGAGAGAACGGTAGATATCAAGAATATGTTTGGCGGGCCGGGGCTTGCCAGGCTGGTGCGCATCCGGGAGGACCCGGAGGAGCTCTACGGCAAGGGCCGGGTGTTCAGCCACCTGTTTTTGGAGCCCGGCTGCGGCGTGGGTTACCATGTCCACCAGGGGGACGGCGAGGTGTATTACATCCTCAAGGGCCAGGGGGAGTATGACGACAACGGCCAGACCGTGACCGTGGGCCCCGGAGACGTGACCTTTGTGGAGGCGGGCGAGGGGCACGCCCTGCTGAACACCGGCAGCGAGACCCTGGAGGCCATCGCCCTGGTGCTCTACAAATAAACTGATATCCGAAAGGCAGCCCCTCCGGCGAAGCCGGAGGGGCTGCCTTTCTACTATTTGGTTCGTTCAGCCGTATTTCTCCGCCATGTAGATGGCGGCCCGGCTCTGGGAGGCGGCCGCCGCCTCCTGGGCCGTGACCTGCCCGGCGTAGAAGCGCTGGGCCTCCTCCCGGAGGATGGACAGCAGCTCCGGGTGTTCGCCCGCCACGGCGTGGGTGTTCTCCAGCAGGGCGCGGAACTGCTCCACGTCTGAGGCCGTCACATCCTCCGCGAACTGTACCTTGCCGCCGGAGAGAAGCGTTAGCTGCTGCTCCAGGGTGGCATTGAGGGTGGAGATCTGGGTCTGGGAGGCCCCCAAGGGGGAGGACAGGCAGTAGTCGATAAAGTCCCAGGCCCCGTCCTTATGTTCGCTGCCGGAGGAGACAGCTAATACTGTGGACAGGCTGAAAAGGCTGCCCATGGCGTTGACATAGCGGTAGTCGTCCCCGAAAAAGCTCCGGCCGTAATTGGCGCTGAATAAAGAATCGGTGTTCAGATAGCGGTACACCAGGGCGGCGCTGTCCGGGGCGTAGCTCTTCTGAAAGGCGGCGCAGGACTCCAAGAGGTTAACATAATCCTGACTGTCAAAGTCGCAGGTCCCGTTTTGCTCGTCCAGGTGGGTCCCCATGTAGACGGTGGCCAGCCAGTCAAAGAGGCTGTCCCGGGTAAAGCCGCTGGGGAACAGATCCAGCCAGCCGGTATAGCTGCTCTCGGGGAAGACCCGGGCCTCCTCGGTCTGGACCTGGGGCAGGGCATAGGAGGCGGAGAAGGGGGCGTTGGGGTCCGGCTGGAGGGCAGTGTTCTGGACAAACAGGGCCAGGATGAAGCCCAGGGGGATGGAGTACATCTCCTCCCCCGGGTTCACCGCTTCTATGAGGGAGGGGAGAAAGTCCGCCTTGCTCCGGCCGGAGGCGGCCATGTAAGGGCTTAGCTCCTCAAAGACCGTGCTGTCTGTCCAGCCCATAAAACCGTCCCCGTCGAAGGCGTACAGGTCCGGCCCCCGGCCGGCGGCCAGCTCCGTGGAGGCCTCCTGCTGGTCGATATTCTTGTAGCGGACCAGATAGGGCGCGTCGCTGATGTTGTAGCGCATGATATAGGAACTCGCCAGGTTATAATCCGCGCCGTTTATCCACATGTCGAGGGCTGTTTTCTCCGGCAGAGGCCCATATTGGAGGCAGACCAGCTCTTTGCCATAGCCGGGGAACAGATAGCCCCCGGACCAGGGGAGGACAGCGGAGCCCACATAGCCATTTTTCATCCCCGCCTCATAGAAGCTGAACAGGGTCTCCCCTAAACCGTTGGAGGGCGCCGCCTTGCAGAGCCGGTCGCCGTAAAGGTTCAGGAGCAGCTCCCCCTCCGGCGTATAGCCTATGGCGACAAGGTCCAGACCATCCTCGTAGTCCCCGGTGTGGCAGCGGAAGATCAGTTCCGGCTCCGCATCGGCGGAGGCCAGGCGCCGGACCTGCATCCAGTTCTCCTGCCCTTCATACGAATAGCACTGCACCATCAGGCCCTGGGGTCCGGCGATCATGCAGCCGCAGTTGCCGAAGTCGGAGAAGGTCCGCCGGATCTGCAGGCTGCTGTCCAGCTGAAAGAGCAGGTCGTCTCCGGCCAGGAACAGGCAGCCGTCATACCAGGCGGCGCTGCGGAGGATGAAATTGGCGATGCCGCCGTCCACCTCCGTTTTGCCCACGCGGCCGATCTCCTCTAAGGCGGGGGTCAGGTCCTGCCGGGAGAGAAGCTGCCCTTCCCCGTCATAGAGCAGCAGCTCCCGGGGGCAGGGCTCGTCAGCGTTGTGCTCCATGATCCAGTCATACTCGCTCGGCCCGCCCAGGACTCCCATGCCCCCGCCGGAGGTGGGGAAAATGTCGCTCAACTCCTCCAGGTCCTCCGGGACCGGATAGGGAGTGAAACGCTCCCCGTCATACCGGCCTACGGTGTAGCTCCCGTCCGGGCCGATGCCGGCCAGGTAGATATAGTTTCCATCGGCGCATTGGCCCACGGTGTCCACGATGCCATCGGGCAGGGGGAGAAAGTGGATGGACCAGCCCTGTTTTCCCTCCGCCGCCAGCGGAGTCCCCTCCGGCGAACCGGAAGCGTCCTTTTTGCCGCAGGCGCACAGGGAAAGCGCCAGGGCAAGACAAAGCAAAAGAGCAAGCGCACGTTTCATTGGGAGAACCTCCGTTTTTCATTCGTACCGGCGGGCTGCCCTGTCGGTACGAAGTTATGTTAACTTAAGAATATTGTTCTGCCAAATAGATCTTGGCCCGGCTCTGGATGGCCGCGGCGGCTTCCTCCAGAGGACGGCCGGAGGCAAAGGCTTTCTCCGCCTCCTCGGTGATGATGTCGCTGATCACGTCGCCCCGGACCCAGCCCTTAGCCTGGGCCACGGCCTCCTTCAGCCGGTCCGCGTCCTCCTGGGTGAAGGTGGTGTAGGAGTCCGGCCCCATGAGCTTGGCGGTGTACCGGTCGAAAGCCTCCACGGTCACCGGGAAGGAGAAACCGGTGATGCTCTCGGCCTGGACCCGCACATCCAGCAGGGTCCGCAGAAAGGCCCAGGCCCCGTCCTTGTGCTGGCTGGCGGCCAGGATGCTGAAGCCGCCCAGGCCCCGGATCAGGTGCACACAGCCCTCCCGGCCGGGCAGGCCCGCATAGAAGTAGTCCTGGCCGAACTGCTGCCGCAGGTAATTGGGCAGGCCGCCGTGGACGGTGGTCGCCTGGAGGGCGGCGCTGTCGGCGTTGGCCATCTGGTCGTCGGTATAGCTGTTCCAGATCTCCAGCCATTTGGCAAAGCTGGGATCGTCAAAAAAGCAGGTGGCGTTTTCCCGGTCCACATACTCCACGCTGGCCAGGTACAGCACGATGTCCGCCAGGCTGGAGCGGGAGTAGCCGTCAAAGAGGGTGACGCCCTCGGGCAGGGTATCCCGCAGGGCCAGGAGGGAATCCACCGTCCAGCTCTTGGCCTCCTCCGCGAGGGAGACGGGGGCCTCGATGGTATAGAGCTGGAAACCCGGATCCAGCTGGTACAGATGCCCGCCCTCCAGGGCGCTGTCCAGCAGGCCGGGGAGGAAGGCGTCCCGGTTGTAGACCGGGTCCGCGTCGATGTAGGGCAGCAGGTCCGCACACAGGCCGCTGTCCAGCCCGAAGCGGGTAAACGAACTCTCCTTATCCACCGTGCTGCCCAGGCAGAGCAGATCCGGCCCCTTGCCGGAGATCAGCTCGGTGCGGAAGGCCTCCATATCCTCGGGCATGATCCGCCGTTCACGGACCACATAGTCCTCGCTGCTCTGGTTGAAGATGGAGATGGCCTTGTCCACGTAAATGCCCACGGCGCCCGCGCCCACGGCCAGCTCCAGCTTCTGCCGGGCCGGACCCCGGTAAGAGCTCAGGCGGAGGATCTCCGTCTCACAGGTCAGGTAGATCTCCCCGGCCGCGGTGAGGTGGACGCTGCTCAGCCAGAAGGAGTCCACGCCGGCCTCCAGCCAGTTGATGACTTCTGTCCGCTCCCCGGTGGCCGGGTCCAGGGTCCAGAGCCCGTCGGAGCTGGCCACGCAGACCGCCTCCTCGCTGGCGCAGGACTCCACATAATAGGGGCTGAAATCAGGCAGCTCCACCGGAGAGGACAGCGCGCCCTCGCCGTCCATCTCCCAGAGGGTGACGCCCTTGCCGCTCTCGCTCTCGGTATAGGCAAAGACCCGGTCCCCGGCGGTGGCGTAAACGGAGAGCAGGCCCTGGTCCGCGCCGGGGACGGTGCCCAGAGGCTCCCCCTGGAGGGAATAGAGGTGGTCAGACAGGAGGAGCTTGTCCCCTAAGAGCGTGCAGCTGTCGAACCAGAAGGACTCGGCCCCCTCTAAGACCACGCTGCCGTTGAAAGCGTCAGAGGCGTCCCAGCTGTAGAGGGTGCCGACGGTGCCCTGTTCGGTGTAGGTGCTGGTCAGCAGATAGGCGCCGCTGCCGTTCACGGCCAGCCCCGCTAAGTTCTGCCCTATGACGCCGGTCTCTTCCTCCGGCTGGGCCTCCGGGATCTCCAGCGCCTGCCAGTCGGAGCCGCTCAGGTCAGAGACGTAGAGGCTGGGGCCGGCGTCGCTGCAGTAGGCGGCGTAGAGCCTGTCCCCGGCCAGGACCATCGCGGCCACGTCGTTTTCCGGCTCGGGGGCGGGGATGGACTCCACTTTCCAGCGTGTCTCCAGACCGTCTGCGGAGACCTCCTCCGGCGCCGCCGTCTCGCTGCCGGCGGCCGGGGGATCCGTTTGCGCCGGCGGGGCGCTCTGTTTCCCGCAGCCCGTCAGGCTCACGACGAAGGCCGCCAGCAGCAGAAAGGCCAGCAG
The DNA here is from genome assembly GCA_947630375.1 of uncultured Oscillospiraceae bacterium. Classification (GTDB taxonomy): domain Bacteria; phylum Bacillota; class Clostridia; order Oscillospirales; family Oscillospiraceae; genus Limivicinus. The sequence continues at coordinate 14,120 of CANRHH010000008.1, forward strand.
CCGCAGATAGGGGTTGTTTTTCATGGTGTGTACCCTCCATAAAATGATTTGTGCCTTGCTTTGATGCGCGTTTTGCTCTTTGCGCTCCTATCATACAACGCACTTGTATCGTTTCGGTCAATTTTTTGTATCGTTTTTGTATCGTTTCTTAAGATTTTCTAAAATTTTCATCCGGGACGGTTTCTCCGCCGCTTGACAGAAAACCGGGGCGGGTGTATACTACGCTCAAATTGGCTGTGAAGGAGACCACGCCGCCGGACCCCACCCAGAGAGGGGCGCGCTTGCTGGAAGCGCCCTGTGGAAGAGGCGGGCCGTGACCGCTCCGGAGCCGGGGGGCCGAAAAGCCGTAAGCCTCCCCGCACGGCGCCCGTTAAGCGCCTGAAAAGTGAGAAATCAAGGTGGAACCGCGCCTTTGAAGCGCCCTTGGCCGTCGCCGGGGGCGCGTATTTTTTGCATGGAGGAGAAAAATGGACGAGAAAAAATACACCTTTGAGAACAAGGAGTACCGGGACACCTACCGGCACACCACCAGTCACATCCTGGCCCAGGCCGTCAAGCGCCTGTACCCGGAGGTCAAGCTGGCCATCGGCCCGGCCATCGAGAACGGCTTCTATTATGACTTTGACGCGCCTTTCCCCATCACCCCGGAGATCTTGGAGGCTCTGGAGGCGGAGATGCGGAAGATCTGCAAGGAGAAGCTGAAGTTAGAGCGCTTCGAGCTGCCCCGGGAAGAGGCCGTGAAGTTCATGGAGGAGCGGGAGGAGCCCTACAAGGTGGAGCTCATCCACGATCTGCCCGAGGACGCGGTCATCAGCTTCTACCGGCAGGGGGAGTTTACCGACCTGTGCGCCGGCCCCCATCTGGATTCCACCGGCCGGGTCAAGGGCAACGCCCTCAAGCTCACCTCCTGCACCGGCGCCTACTGGCGGGGGGATTCCAACCGGAAGATGCTCCAGCGGGTCTACGGCACCTGCTTTTTGAAGAAGGAAGAGCTGGACGCGTACCTGGCCCGGATCGAGGAGGCCAAGAAGCGGGACCACCGGAAGCTGGGCAAAGAGCTGGGCCTGTTCATGCTGGCCGACGAGGGGCCGGGCTTCCCCTTCTTCCTGCCCAAGGGCATGGTCCTGCGCAACACCCTGCTGGACTACTGGCGCGAGACCCACAAGAAATACGGCTATGTGGAGATCTCCACCCCCATCATCCTCAACCAGGAGCTCTGGCACCGCAGCGGTCACTGGGACCACTATAAGAACAATATGTACACCACCGTCATCGACGGAGAGGATTACGCCATCAAGCCCATGAACTGCCCCGGCGGGATGCTGGTGTACAAGTCCGAGCCCCATTCCTACCGGGATCTGCCCATGCGGGTGGCGGAGCTGGGCCTGGTCCACCGGCATGAGCTGTCTGGCGCGCTGCATGGCCTGTTCCGGGTCCGCTGCTTCACCCAGGACGACGCCCACATTTTCATGACCCCCGCCCAGATGAAGGACGAGATCAAGGGCGTGGTAAAGATCTTTGACGAGATCTACTCCACCTTTGGCCTGAGCTACCAGATAGAGCTGTCCACCATGCCGGAGGACCATATGGGGGATGAGGAAGTCTGGCACATGGCGGAAGATACCCTACAGGCTGCCATCACCGAGATGGGCAAGGACTTTGTTATCAACGCCGGGGACGGGGCTTTCTACGGCCCGAAGCTGGACTTCCATCTGGCCGACTCCCTGGGGCGCACCTGGCAGTGCGGCACCATCCAGCTGGACTTCCAGATGCCCGAGCGCTTCGAGCTGGAGTACGTGGGGGAGGACGGGCAGAAGCACCGGCCCGTCATGATCCACCGGGCGCTGCTGGGCTCCATCGAGCGCTTTATCGGCGTCATCACCGAGCACTTTGCCGGGGCCTTCCCCCTGTGGCTGTCCCCCGTGCAGGTGAAGATCCTGCCCGTCACCGACCGGGCCGCCGCCTATGCCGACCAGATCAGCCAGGCGCTGGACGCGGCCGGCTTCCGGGTGGAGACCGATCACCGCAGCGAGAAGCTGGGCTATAAGATCCGGGAGGCCCAGGGCCAGAAGGTCCCCTACATGGTGGTGGTCGGCGACAAGGACATGGAAAACGGCACCGTCTCCATCCGGGCCCGCAGCGGCAAGGACCTGGGCGCCATGAGTCTGGACGCCTTCAAGGCCCTGCTGCGGGAAGAAGTGGACAGCAAAGCCCTGTGAAGCGAGGCCCTTCGTCTATATAAACCCCGTTTCACCGGTTTTTGTTTCAACAAAAACGAAAAAATTTTTCAGAGGACGCACAGTTTCGTGCGTCCTCTGTTTGCAGCTTGATTATTTTTCATTTGGCCCTTGAAAAATGCTTCTAAAATGTGTATTATTTATAAAGGATTTTTGTATGCAAAAGCAGGCTGCTTATGGAAAGAATCAGTTCGAGACAAAACCCGTATATCCGCCAGCTGCGCGCTCTGGCCGCCGGCGGGGCGGCCCGCCGGGAGCAGGGGGAGTACCTCTGCGACGGGCGCAAAATGCTGCGGGACGCGCTGGAGGCCGGGGCGGAGATCGTCTCCGTCCTCTGGAAGGAGCAGGCGGAGCCGGTGCCCGGCCTGGAGGGCGCGCGGCAGCTGGAGGCGGAGGCGGGGCTGTTTGACTATGCCTCGCCGCTGAAAAACAGCCCGGGCCCGCTGTTTACCGTGAAGATCCCGCCGGAGGACCGGCAGACGCCCCTTTCAAATGCGCTGATCCTGGAAAACGTGCAGGACCCGGGCAACGTGGGCACCGTCCTGCGCACCGCCAACGCCTTCGGCCTGGGGGCCGTGGTGCTGACGGGGGACTGCGCGGATCTGTACCAGCCCAAAACCGTCCGGGCCAGCATGGGGGCCATTTTCCGCCAGCGGGTGCTCCGGCTGGAGCGGCCGGAGCTGAAAGCACTGCTGGCGCGAAACGGCCTGCCCCTGTACGGGGCGGCCCTGTCCCCCCTGGCGGTGGATCTGCGCCGGGTGGAGCTGAAGCGGGCGGCGGTGGCCGTGGGCAGCGAGGGCCGGGGCCTGAGTCCGGCGCTGCTCGCGCTGTGTGAAAAGGAGATCATCATCCCCATGGCGCCGGAGAGCGAATCGCTCAACGCGGCGGTGGCCGCGGCGCTGATCATGTGGGAGATGGCCAGATAAAGAAGAGGTGAAAAGCCGTGCCTGCACTGAAAACCTGGCTGTGGCTCTCCGCCGCCCCGGTGAGCGCCCGGGCGAAAGCCGCGCTCCTGCGGCATTACGGCGGCGCGGAGGCGGCTTTTTATGCCCCGGAGGGGGAATTTGCCGCGGTGGAGGGCTTAAGCGCCGCCGAGGCCGCCTTGCTGGAGCAGCGGGATGACCGCCGGGCGGGCCGGATCTTAGACGACTGCGGCGCCCAGGGGCTGCGCATCGTCACCATGCAGGACGCGGCCTATCCGCACCGGCTGAAGCAGATCTTCGCCCCGCCGCCGGTGCTGTATGTGAAGGGGCGGCTGCCGGATGTGGACGCCAACGCCCCCATCGCGGTGATCGGCACCCGGGAGCCCAGCGTCTATGGGATCAAAATGGGCCGGGAGATCGCCTGGCAGATCAGCCGCTGCGGCGGCCTGGTGGTCTCGGGCCTCACCCGGGGCATCGACGCCGAGGCGGCCCGGGCCGCTCTGCTGTCCGGGGGCAGCTGTTTGGGGATCTTAGGCACGGCCCACGAGCAGGAGCGGAGCGCCCTGGCCCGGGATGTAGCCGCCGCGGGGGCGCTGATCAGCGAATACCCGCCGGGGACCGTGCAGCAGCGGCACTTTTTCCGGGACCGGAACCGGATCGCCGCGGGGCTCTCGGTGGGTGTGGTGGTGGTCGAGGCGCCGGAAAAGAGCGGGACCCGGCTGTTTGCAATCGAGGCCCTGGAGCAGGGGAAGGAGATCTTCGCCGTCCCCGGCAACGCGGACGCGGCCAACAGCGCCGGCACCATCGCCCTTTTGAAGGAGGGGGCCAAGCTGGTCACCTGCGGAAAAGACGTGATGAGCGAGTTCGAGGAGCTGTATCCGGATAAGATCCGCCTGACCGACGCCCTGCCCGCCCCGGCCGAAGAGGCGCCGGAGGGCCCGGCAACCGCGGACAAACCGAAAAACGACAAAAAAAGCGTTGACAAGGGCGGAAAAGCAAGCTATATTGGCCTGCAAGAACAGTTGGCCTCCCTGTCGGAGACCCAGCTGAAGATTGTTGCCGCCATCGAAAAGGACGCATCCCATATCGACGATATCATCGAGGCCACCGGGCTGCCTACGGCCACGGTCCTGGCCCAGCTGACGCTGCTGGAGATCAAGGGCTATGTGCGCCGGGAGGCGGGGAAGCGGATCGTTTTGAACACGGTGAAGAAACCCTGAAAAAGTGAGGAAAGACCATGGCAAAAGCGAAGGATCTGGTCATTGTCGAATCACCGGCCAAGGCCAAGACCATTGAAAAATATCTGGGCGGGGGCTATAAGGTCACCGCCTCTATGGGACATCTGCGGGATCTGCCCAAGAGCAAAATGGGCGTGGATATAGAAAACGGCTTCGAGCCCCAGTATATCCCCGTGCGGGACAAGAAGGAGCTCATCGCCCAGCTGAAAAAAGAGGCCAAGGCCGCCGGAACGGTCTATCTGGCCACGGACCCTGACCGGGAGGGCGAGGCCATCTCCTGGCACCTGAAGGAGCTGCTGGAGCTGCCAGACGGCAAGGCCAAGCGGGTCACCTTCAATGAGATCACCAAGAAGGTGGTCACTGAGAGCATCCGGCATCCCAGGGAGATCGACCAGGACTTGGTGGACGCCCAGCAGGCCCGGCGCATCCTGGACCGGATCGTGGGCTATAAGCTGTCGCCGCTGCTGTGGCGGAAGATCAAGACCGGCCTGTCCGCCGGGCGGGTCCAGTCCGTGGCCACCCGGATGGTGGTGGACCGGGAGGAGGAGATCCGCGCCTTTCAGAGCGAGGAGTTTTGGCATCTGGACGCCCATTTGCGCTTAGAGGACCAGGAGGGGGGCTTTGTGGCCCGCTTCCACGGCAAGGGGGAGAAGAAGCAGGAGCTGAAAAACCGGGAGCAGGTGGATGCGGTGATCGCGGCCACCCAGGACGCGCCCTTTGTTGTCGCCTCCGTCAAGCGGGGGGAGAAACAGCGCAGCCCCGCGCCCCCCTTCATCACCTCCACCTTACAGCAGGAGGCCTCCCGCCGTCTGAGCATGACGCCCCGGCGGACCATGTCCATCGCCCAGCAGCTCTATGAAGGGGTGGAGATCAGCGGCCGGGGCAGCATCGGCCTGATCACCTACATGCGGACTGACTCTCTGCGCCTGTCTGAGGAGGCCATCAGCGCCGCCCGGGCCTTTATCACCGAGCGCTATGGGGCCCGCTTCTGCCCGGCCCAGCCCCGGCGCTTCAAGACCAAGGCCGGCGCCCAGGATGCCCATGAGGCCATCCGCCCCACGGACGTGAACCTGACACCGGAGACTGTGCGCAAGGACCTGACCCAGGAGCAGTACCGGCTCTACCGGCTTATCTGGGGCCGCTTTACCGCCTGCCAGATGGCCAACGCCCTGTATGACAACGTGGCGGTGGACGTGGACTCCGCCGGGTATATCTTCAAAGCCAACTATTCGGAGCTGAAATTCCCCGGCTATACGGCGGTGTACGAGGAGGCCAGGGACGAGGAGAGCGACGAGCTGAAAAATCCTCTGCCCTCTCTCAGCCAGGGGCAGCGGCTGCGCCTGGAGAAAATGACGCCGGACCAGCAGTTCACCCAGCCCCCCGCCCGGTACACCGAGGCCACGCTGATCCGGGCCATGGAGGAGAAGGGGATCGGCCGGCCCTCCACCTACGCCCCCACCATCTCCACCATCACCGCCCACGACTATGTGATCAAGGAGGGCAAGTACCTCCGGCCCACGCCGCTGGGCGAGGTGGTCACCGGGCTGATGAAGGAGCACTTCGCGGACATCGTGGACCTGAAGTTCACCAATCATATGGAGGAGGAGCTGGACGGGATCGAGAGCGGCAAGGCTCAATGGCGGGACGTGCTGGGCGATTTCTACCAGGACTTCAGCAAGGAGTTTGACCAGGCGGAGCAGGCCATGGACGGGGTCCGCCTGAAGGTGCCGGACGTGCTCAGCGACGAGTACTGCGAGGTCTGCGGCCGGCGGATGGTGGTCAAGAAGGGCAAGTTCGGCCATTTCCTGGCCTGCCCCGGGTTCCCGGAGTGCACCTTCACCAAGCCCATCGTGATCGAGATGCCCGGCAAATGCCCCAAGTGCGGCGGGCGCATCCTCAAGCGCACCTCCAAGAAGGGCTATGTGTTCTATGCCTGCGAGCGGGGGACCGACTGCGGCTTTATCACTTGGGACGTGCCCACCAAGGACTTCTGCCCTGCCTGCGGCAAGACGCTGTTCAAGCGCAGCGGGCGCGGGCCCTTAAAGTCCTTCTGCATCAACGAGGCCTGCCCCAACTTCGTCCCCGAGGACAAGCGGGTCTATCAGAAAAAGAGCGGCACGGAGAGTAAAAAAGAGAGCTCCGCCGCTAAAAAGACCGGGGCAAAGAAGGCCCCGGCCAGGAGGGCGGCCCCCAAGGCCGCCAAGGCAAAGGAATAAGGCATGGAAAAAGTGACAGTCCTGGGCGCGGGCCTGGCCGGAAGCGAGTGCGCCTGGCAGCTGGTAAAGCGGGGCATCGGCGTGCGCCTGGTGGAGATGAAGCCGGAAAAGCTGACACCGGCCCATGTCTCCCCCTATTTCGGGGAGCTGGTCTGCTCCAACTCCCTAAGAAGTGACGAGCTGACCAACGCCGTGGGCCTTTTGAAGGCCGAAATGCGGAAAATGGGCTCTCTCATCCTGGCCAGCGCGGACGCCAACCGGGTGGCCGCCGGGGGCGCCCTGGCGGTGGACCGGGAGGGCTTCGCCCAATATATCACCCGGCATTTGGAGGAACACACCCTGGTGGAGGTGGTCCGGGCCGAGGCCAGGGAGATCCCCGAGGGGGAAGTGGTGGTGGCCACCGGCCCCCTGAGCAGCGACGCCATCGCCCAGGTCATTGCCCGGCTCTGCGGCGAGCAGGAGCTCCATTTCTACGACGCGGTGGCGCCCATCGTCACCCTGGAGAGCGTGGACATGGACAGCGCCTATTTCGCCTCCCGCTACGACAAGGGGACAGCAGATTATGTAAACTGCCCCATGACAAAAGAGGAGTATCTGGCCTTCGTGACAGAGTTGGTCTCCGCCAAAGAGGCGGAGGTCCACGGCTTTGACGACGGCGGCGTCTTTGAGGGCTGTATGCCGGTGGAGGTCATGGCCCGCCGGGGGGTGGACACCCTGCGCTACGGGCCGCTGAAGCCCGTAGGGCTCCGGGACCCCCGTACCGGCCAGGAGAGCTACGCGGTGGTGCAGCTCCGGCGGGACAACGCCCAGGGCACCTTATATAATATGGTAGGCTTTCAGACCCACCTGACCTGGGGCGAGCAGAGGCGGGTGTTCTCCATGATCCCGGCGCTGCGAAACGCGGAGTTCGTGCGTTACGGGGTCATGCACCGGAACACCTATCTGGACAGCCCCCGGCTGCTGGACCGGTATTACCGGCTCCGGAGCCAGCCCCGGATCAGCTTCGCCGGGCAGATGACCGGGGTGGAGGGCTATGTGGAGTCCGCCGCGTCGGGGATGCTGGTGGGCATCGAGACGGCGGCCCGGCTGCTGGGCCTGCCGCCGGTGGACTTCCCCCAGGAGACGGCCATCGGCGCGCTGGGGCTGTACATATCCGGCGGCAGCGTGGGCGATTTTCAGCCCATGAACATCAATTTCGGCATTATCAGCCCCCTGGGCCGGAAGGTGCGGGGCAAGAGAAATAAGAACGCCGAGATCTCCCGGCGCTCTCTGGAGACAATAGACAGATTGCTGGAGAGGGAGGTATTTCGCTGTGAGGATCCTGTTTGACGCAATGGGCGGGGACAAGGCCCCGGAAGAGATCGTAAAGGGCGCGGTCCGCGCCGGAAAGGAATTGGGGGTGGAGGTGACCCTGGTGGGCCGCCGGGAAGAGATCGAGGCCTGCCTGGGCGAGGACCGGGACCGGGTGCAGATCGTGGACGCCCGGGAGGTCATCACCATGGAGGACGACCCCAGCACCGCTACCCGCCGGAAGAAGGACGCCTCCATGACCGTGGCGCTGAACCTGCTGCGGGACGGGGCGGGGGACGCGGTGGTCTCCGCCGGCAGTACGGGGGCCCTGCTCACCGGCGCCACGCTGATCGTCAAGCGGATCCGGGGCATCCGCCGGGCCGCTATGGCGCCGGTGCTCCCCGCCGGGGAACACGGGGTCATACTCATCGACTGCGGGGCCAATGTGGAGTGCACGGCGGAGTACCTGCTCCAGTTCGCCTATATGGGCAGCTTTTACGCCAAAAAGATGCTGGGCTGCGCCGAGCCCCGGGTGGGGCTTCTGAACGTGGGCACCGAGGACACCAAGGGCGGAGAGCTCCAGCATGAGGCCCTGGCGCTGCTCAAACAGGCGGGGGCCGAGGGCCGCATCCGCTTCATCGGCAACGTGGAGGGCACCGACGTGTTTTCCGGCAAGGTGGATGTGGTGGTCACCGACGGCTTTACCGGCAACGTGCTGCTGAAATCCACCGAGGGCATCATCAAGGAGATGATGCGCCGGCTCAAGGGCGTGTTCTACCAGAGCACGGTCAACAAGCTGGCCGCCGCGGTGCTGAAAAAGGACCTGAACGTCATGAAGAAGGCCCTGGATGTGAACGAGGTGGGCGGCACGGCCTTCGTGGGCATCAGCAAGCCGGTCATCAAGGCCCACGGCTCCTCCGACGCGGGCAGCATCTTTGCCGCCACCCGGCAGGCCAAGGCCTTTGTGGAGGCCGGGGTCATTCAGGACATCGAGAAAAACATCGAATATATGCGTCTCAAGACGGAATGAAAGAAAAACCATGAGCATGTTGGAAGATAAAATCGGATATCGGTTCAAGGACAGAAGCCTGCTGAAAACCGCCCTGACCCACAGCTCCTATGCCAACGAGGAGCACCGGGACGCGCCGGAGAGCTACGAGCGGCTGGAGTTTTTGGGGGACGCCATCTTAGGGGTGACGGCGGCGGAATTTCTGTACCGGCACCAGCCGCCGCTGGCCGAGGGCCGGATGACCCGGCTCCGGGCGGAGCTGGTCTGCGAAGAGAGCCTGCATAAGGTGGCCGAGACGCTGGGCCTGTCCAACTATATGCGCCTGGGCAAAAGCGAGCTGAACAACGGCGTCCGGGGCCGCCGGTCCATCACGGCAGACATGGTGGAGGCCCTGATCGCCGCCATCTATCTGGACGGCGGGATGAGCCAGGCCCGGGATTTCATTATGCGCAACGTGCTCAACGAGGCCCAGGTGGAGGAGAGCCGCCGCATCGGCGACTATAAGTCCGAGCTCCAGGAGCTGGTGCAGCGCAAGACCGACCAGCGCATCAGCTATGAGCTCAGCGGGGAGTCCGGCCCGGACCACAACAAGCTCTTCCGCTACCGGGTGCTCATCAACGGCCTCTGCGCCGGAGAGGGCAGCGGCCGCTCTAAAAAAGAGGCCGAGCAGATGGCCGCCCGCCAGGCCTTGGGGGCCTTGAAGAAATGAGGGCCCGGGAGGAGATCATCCCCGTCTTTGTACCCCACCTGGGCTGCCCCTATCACTGCGTTTTCTGTGACCAGCGCCGGATCTCCGGCCAGACCGAGGCCGCCACGGCCCGGACCGTCCGGGAAGCCATACAAAAAGCCGCCGCCTTGCCCCGCACCGGGGCAAAGCGGCAACTGGCCTTTTATGGGGGCAGTTTTACCGCCATCCCCCTGCCGGAGCAGGAGGCGCTGCTGGCGGAGGCCAAGGCCGGCCTGGACCGGGGAGAGATCGACGCGGTGCGTCTCTCCACCCGGCCCGACGCGGTGGACGAGGCGGTGCTGGAGCGGCTGAAGCGCTATGGCGTGGAGACTGTGGAGCTGGGGGCCCAGTCCATGGATGAAGAGGTCCTGCGCCTGTCCGGCCGGGGGCATACGGCCCGGGCGGTGGAGACCGCCTCCCGCCTGGTGAAGGCGGCGGGGTTTCGCCTGATCCTGCAGATGATGACGGGCCTGCCCGGGGACAGCCCGGAGAAGGACCTGGAGACCGCCCGGCGGCTGATCGCCTTAAAGCCGGACGGGGTGCGGATCTATCCCACGGTGATCGTCCGGGGCACGGCCCTGTATGAGCTGTGGAAGGCCGGATGTTACCGGGAGCACAGCGTGGAGCAGGCGGTGGAGGTCTGCGCCCGGCTGCTGCCGCTGTTTGAGGAGGCGGGGGTGCCGGTGATCCGGCTGGGGCTCAACCCCACGGAGGAGCTGAGCGGCGGCCAGGCCGCCGGCGGCGCCTATCACCCGGCCCTGGGGGAGCTGGTGCGCAGCCGGATCTGGCTGGAAAAGGCCAGGACCCTGCTGGCGGAGACAGAGCCCGGCAGCGCGGTGGTTTTGGGGGCCGCGCCGGGGCAGATCTCCCAGGCGGTGGGCCAGCACCGGGAGAATATCCGGCGGCTGTGCGCGGAATTTGCGCTCTCGGAGCTGAAAATTCGCCCCGCGGCGCTGAAAAACGGGGAAATCTCCGTGATTTCCGTTGAAAAAGCGTAAGAGATAGTGTATAATATGCCAGTTAATTTTTTTAGTTGAGGTTATCGCACTTGTACCTACGGGCTTTAGAACTGCAGGGGTTCAAATCCTTCCCGGATAAGACCCGGCTTACCTTTGAAAAAGATATCACCGCCATTGTGGGGCCCAACGGCTCCGGCAAGTCCAACATTTCCGACGCCATCCTCTGGGTCATGGGCGAGCAGCGCACCAAGGCCCTCCGGGGCGCCAAGATGGAGGACGTGATTTTTGGCGGCACCGAGAAGCGGAGCGCCCTGGGCTTTGCCCAGGTCTCTCTGGTGATCGACAATTCTGCCCGGATCTTTGATTCTGACAGCAGCGAGGTCATGCTGACCCGCCGCTATTACCGCAGCGGCGAGAGCGAGTATTTCATCAACCGGGAGCCGGTCCGGCTCAAGGACATCCACGCCCTGCTGATGGACACCGGTTTAGGCCGGGACGGGTACTCCATCATCGGCCAGGGCCGCATCGCGGAGATCGTCTCCACCCGCAGCACCGACCGGCGGGAGGTCTTTGAGGAGGCGGCGGGCATCTCCCGCTTCCGTTACCGGAAGGAGGAGGCGGAGCGGAAGCTCCAGCGGACGGAAGAGAACCTCCTGCGGATCAAGGACAAGATCGAGGAGCTGGAGCTGCAGGTGGGGCCCCTGAAAAAACAGGCGGAGACCGCCCGGCGCTATCTGGTCCTCCGGGAGGAACTGCGGCTGCAGGAGGTCTCCGTCTGGATGGAGAGCCTGGACCGGCTGCGGGCCCAGAGCGAGGGGATCCGCCTGGAGCAGGAGCAGGCCCGGCAGAATCTGGAGCAGGCCAAGGCGGAGCTGGAGGCGCTGTACGCCTCCTCCGGCAGCCTCACCGAGCGGATGCACCAAAAGGATATCGACAGCGAGCGGGCCAGAGACCGCTTGTCCGCCGTAGAGGCTCAGGCCGCCGCCGCGGAGGCCCAGGCCGCCGCCGCGCAGGCCAATGTGCAGAGCGCCGGGGAGAGCCTGAAGAGGCTGCTCCAGGAGCTGGGCCAGCAGGAGAGCCGGGCCGCCCAGGTCCGCGCCGGCATCGACGAGGGCCGGGAGAAGATCCGACGCATTGACGCGGAGCTGGACCGGCTGCGGCAGGAGAGCCGGCAGAACGCCAACAGCATCGACGGCTGCCGGATGAAGCTCCAGGGCCGGCAGGAGCTGCTGGACCAGCTCACCGCCAAGGCCAACGGCCTGACGGTGGAGCTGCGCAGCACGGAGGCCCGGATCGCCATGCTCTCGGCTATGGAGCGGGATTTTGAGGGCTATTCCAAGGCGGTGAAAACCGTCATGCGGGAGAAGGAGCGGGGGAGCCTGAAGGGCATCCACGCCCCGGCGGCCAACCTCCTCCGGGCGGAGGAGGACTGCGCCCTGGCCATCGAGACGGCCTTAGGCGCCGCCGCCCAGAACATCGTGGTGGACAACCAGGCCGCCGGCCGCCAGGCCATCGAGCTGCTGAAGCGGCAGGACGCCGGCCGGGCCACCTTCCTGCCCCTGGACGTGATCTCGGGCACGGTGCTGGATGAGCGGCAGATCAAAGGGCCGGGCATCGTGGGCGTGGCCGTGGATCTGGTCCGGTTTGACAGCGCCTATAAGGGCATTTTTGAAAATCTGCTGGGCAGGACCGTGGTGGCCGAGACCCTGGCCGACGCGGTGAAGATCTCCGCCGCCAACGGCAACCGGCTGCGGATCGTCAGCCTGGACGGGCAGCTCATCAGCCCCGGCGGAGCCATGACCGGCGGCAGCGCCGCCAAGGGCAGCGGCATCCTCTCCCGGGCCAACGAGCTGGAGAAGCTGCAAAAGCAGAAGGACCGGCTCTCCGGCGAGGAGAAGCGCTGCGCCGGGGAGCTGGAGCGGGCCAGGTCCAACCTGGCCGGCCTCCGCTATCAGCTGGATATGGCCCTGGAGGACCAGGCGGAGCTGAGAAGCCAGGTCTCCTCCCAGGAGGCGGAATCCCGGGCCACGGGGGACTCGGTGCTCCAGCTGGAGCGCCTGCTGGACAGTCTCACCGGGGACGAGGCGGGCCGCCGCCAGGCGGTGGAGGCCGCCCAGCGGCAGATCACCCGCTTCCGGGAGCAGCAGCGGGAGCAGGAGCGCCAGGCCGCTTCCATCCGGGAGCAGGCCGCCGGCATCCGGGAGGAGATCGCCCGGATCAGCCAGAGCAAGCTGGAGCTGGAGGGCAGGCGCACCAAGGCCGAAAAGGACGCCCAGAGCCGCAACGCCGACATTTTGGAGCTGGAGCGGCAGTCCGCCCGCATCGAGCAGAAACGGCTGTCCGCCGAGTTGGAGGAGAAGCAGCTGCTGGACAAGCTCTGGGAGCACTATGAACTGAGCCACAGCGAGGCCCAGGCCCTGCGCCGGCCCATAGAGAATATGCAGAAGTCCGCCCGGGATATCGCCGCCCTGCGCCGGGAGATCGGCGCGCTGGGCACGCCCAATTTAGGGGCCATCGAGGAATATGAGCGGGTCAACAGCCGCTTTGAGTTTCTCTCCGGCCAGCGGGACGATATCGAGAAGGCCAAGGGCGAGCTCGCCGGCATCATCGCGGAGATCACCGGGGAGATGGAGAGCCTTTTCCGGGAGCGCTTCCAGGAGATCGACAAGGCTTTCCGCCAGACCTTCCTGGAACTCTTCGGCGGCGGCAAAGCCGCCCTGGTGCTGGAGGACGAGAAGAACGTGCTGGAATGCGGCATCGATATCCGGGTCCAGCCGCCGGGCAAAGCGCTGTCCACTATCAGCCTGCTCTCCGGCGGAGAGATGGCTTTTGTGGCCATCGCCCTGTACTTTGCCATTTTGAAGGTGCGGCCCACGCCGTTTTGCGTGATGGACGAGATCGAGGCCGCCTTGGACGAGGCCAATGTGGGCCGCTACGCCGCCTATATGCGCCGCATGTCCGGCAAGACCCAGTTCCTGGTCATCACCCACCGGCGGGGGACCATGGAGGAGGCGGACATGCTCTACGGCGTGACCATGCAGGAGAAGGGCGTCTCCACCGTGATCGAGCTGGATCTGGAGGCCGCTCAGAAGGCCATTGAGGAGTGAGAAGAATATGGGCTTTTTTGACAAGATCTTTTCCGGGCTGAGCAAGACCCGCTCCAACCTGGAGTTGGAGGAGCTGTTCCAGGGCTACCAGCCGGACAGCGAGGACTTTTACGAGGAATTGGAGGAGCTGCTGGTCCTGGCCGACGTAGGCGCCGCCACCGCGGAGAAGGTGGTGGCGGGGATGAAGAAGCTCACCTGGGAACGGCGCTTCCGGAAGGGGAGCGAGGCCCGGGAGGGGCTCATCGAGCTGCTGAGCAAAATGCTCCAGGCCGGGGACACCGCCCTGAAGCTGGACACCAGGCCCTCCGTGATCCTGATGACCGGGGTCAACGGCGTGGGCAAGACCACCACCATCGGCAAGCTCTCCAACCAGCTCCGGCAGCAGGGGAAGAAAGTCCTCCTCTGCGCGGGGGACACCTTCCGGGCCGCCGCGGCGGAGCAGCTGGCCATCTGGGCCGAGCGCTCCGGGGCGGACTTAGTGCGCCACGAGGAGGGCAGCGACCCGGCCGCCGTGGTCTTTGACGGCATCAACGCCGCCAAGGCCCGGGGCTCCGATGTGGTGATCATCGACACCGCGGGGCGGCTGCACAACAAGCAGAACCTGATGAACGAGCTGGCCAAGATCCGCCGTATCATTTCCCGGGAGCTGCCGGAGGCGGATGTGGAGTCCCTGATGGTGCTGGACGCCACCACCGGCCAGAATGGGCTGATCCAGGCCCGGCAGTTTTTGGAGACCTCCGGCGTCACCGGCATCGTGCTGACCAAGTTAGACGGCACCGCCAAGGGCGGCATCGTCTTTGCCATCGCCCAGGAGCTGGGCGTGCCGGTGAAATTCGTGGGGGTAGGCGAGGGGATGGACGATCTGCTGCCCTTCGACCCCCAGGACTTTGTGACGGCGCTGTTCAAAGCGTAAAGGAGAAGACAATGGCACTGACAAGCAAACAGCGCGCCCAGCTGCGGGGCCTGGCCGCAGGGGAGGACACCATCATCCAGATCGGCAAGGGGGGCGTGACCCCCGCCGTCACCGCCTCCGTCAGCGCGGCGCTGGCCGCCCGGGAGCTGGTCAAGGGTAAGGTGCTGGAAAACGCCATGCTCACCGCCCGGGAGGCCTGCGAGATCCTGTCCCAGCGCTGCCGGGCCGAGCAGGTGCAGGTGATCGGGACCAAGTTCGTTTTGTATAAGCGCAACGAGCAGGCCCCGAAGATCGTCCTGGTCAAGGAAAAGAAGAAATGAAGGTCGCAATCTACGGCGGCAGCTTCAATCCGCCCCATTTAGGCCACGTGGAGGCGGCGCTCTCGGTTTACAAAGAGCTCGCGCCGGACATATTTCTTATTATCCCGGACCGTATGCCGCCTCACAAGGAGATGGCGGAGGGCAGCCCCACCGCGGAGGAGCGGCTGGAGCTGTGCCGCCTGGCCTTTCGGACCGTTCCCGGGGCCCAGGTCTCGGATATGGAGATCCGGCGCGGCGGAAAAAGCTACACGGCGGACACGGTGGCCGCGCTGAGGGCCCAATATCCGGACGCGGAGCTGCTGCTGGTGGTGGGCTCCGACATGCTCTTGAGCTTTGAGCAGTGGTATCGATTCGAATACCTGCTGCGAAACTGCACCTTGGCCGTCCTCTCCCGGGAGGAGGGGGACAAGCCGGATTTAAAAGCGCGCGCCGCCGCCCTGGAGGCAAAATACGGGGCCCGGGTCGTGCTGCTGCGGCACGAGGCCCTGCCCATGAGCTCCGGAGAGCTCCGGCAGCTGCTGCGCCTGCGCATGGGGGCCGACCGGCTGGACGGCGCGGTGTATGAGGAGATCATCCGCCGCCGCTTTTACGACGCCCTGCCGGAGCTGAGCTGGCTGCGGGAGCGGGCCTACGAATATCTGGAGCCACGGCGGGTGGGCCATGTGGCCGGCTGCGAGAGCGAGGCGGTGGCCCTGGCTATGCGCTGGGGGGAGCTGCCCGAGCGGGCCGCTACCGCGGCGATCCTTCATGACATCACAAAAAAATTTCGTTTTGAGGAACAGTTGCACTTGTGCCGGGAATATGGTATGATTTGCAGCAACGGGGAGTTGGAGCACCCCCGCATCCTCCACGCCATCACCGGCGCGGCCCTGGCGCAGGCCCGCTTCGGCGTGTCGGACGCCATTGCCGGCGCCATCCGCTGGCATACCACCGGCAAGCCGGATATGACGCTGCTGGAAAAGATCCTCTATCTGGCCGATTATATCGAGCCCAACCGGGATTTCCCCGGCGTGGAGGGCCCCCGGGCGCTGGCCTACCAGGATCTGGACGCGGCCCTGGCTCTGGCCCTGAAAAACACCCTGGACGAACTGCGGGACCTGGGCGAAGAGCCTTTTATAGATACCGTGGAGGCGTACCGCTGGTACAGCCGTGAAAACTGACAAGGAGGAGAGAAGATGCTTACACCCGCTGAGATCGCCTCTATCGCCGTGAAAGCGCTGGAGGAAAAGAAGGCAAAGGACATCAAGGTCCTCAACACCACCGAGCAGACCGTGCTGGCGGACTATTTTGTCCTGTGCAGCGGCTCCTCCGCGCCCCATATCAAGGCGCTGGTGGACGAGGTGGACCGGCAGCTCACCGAGGCCGGAGAACCGCCCCGCCGCCGGGAGGGGATGCGCTCGGATATCTGGGTGCTGATGGACTTCGGCTGCGTGGTGGTCCACGTGTTCACCGAGGAAGCCCGGAAATTCTATGACCTGGAGCGCCTCTGGAGCGACTCCCGGGCGGTGCCGCCGGCGGAGCTGCCGGAAATTTAAGCGCGCATACAGAACGAATTTGCTTTTTCACATAAAGGAGATCATGGAAAGATGAAGTATGACTTTGCGGCCATAGAGAAAAAGTGGCAGCAGCGCTGGGAGGAGACCAAGCCCTACGCGGCGGAGACCTTCAGCGACAAGCCCAAGTTTTACGGGCTCATCGAGTTCCCCTATCCCTCCGGCCAGGGCCTGCATGTGGGCCATCCCCGGCCTTTCACGGCCATGGACATCGTCACCCGGAAAAAGCGGATGGAGGGCTACAACGTTCTGTTCCCCATCGGGTTTGACGCCTTCGGCCTGCCCACGGAGAACTATGCCATCAAGAACCACATCCACCCGGCGGAGGTGACGAGGAAGAACATTGTCAACTTCACCAACCAGCTGAAGATGTTGGGCTACGGCTTTGACTGGGACCGCTGTGTGGACACCACGGACCCCAACTATTACAAGTGGACCCAGTGGATCTTCCTGCAGCTGTATAAGAAGGGGCTGGCCTATAAGACCACCATGCCCGTCAACTGGTGCACCAGCTGCAAATGCGTCCTGGCCAACGAGGAAGTGGTCAACGGCGTGTGCGAACGCTGCGGCAGCGAGGTCATCCGCAAGGAGAAGAGCCAGTGGATGCTGGCCATCACTAAGTACGCCCAGCGTCTCATCGACGATCTGGACGATCTGGACTACATCGAGCGGGTAAAGATCCAGCAGCGCAACTGGATCGGCCGCTCCACCGGCGCGGAGGTCACCTTCAAGACCACCGCCGGGGACGATCTGGTGGTCTACACCACCCGGCCGGACACCCTTTTTGGCGCCACCTATATGGTTCTGGCCCCGGAGCATGGCTATGTGAACAAGTGGAAGCCCCTGATCCAAAACTGGGACGCCGTGGCCGCCTATGTGGACGACGCGGCCCACAAGTCCGACTTTGAGCGCTCCGAGCTGAACAAGGAAAAGACCGGCGTGATGCTGGAGGGCGTGAAGGCCGTCAACCCGGTCAACGGACGGGAGATCCCCATCTTCATCTCCGACTATGTCCTGGTCACCTACGGCACCGGTGCCATCATGGCCGTGCCTGCCCACGACGACCGTGACTGGGAGTTTGCGAAAAAGTTCGGCTGCGAGATCGTGGAAGTGGTCAAGGGCGGCAACATCGAGGAGGGCGCCTTTACCCTCAAGGACGATACCGGCGTCATGGTCAACTCCGGCTTCCTGGACGGGCTCACCGTCAAGCAGGCCATCCCCGCCATGAAAAAATGGCTGGTGGAGCAGGGCGTAGGCGTGGAGAAGGTCAACTACAAGCTGCGGGACTGGGTGTTCTCCCGCCAGCGGTACTGGGGCGAGCCGATCCCCCTGGTCAACTGCGAAAAATGCGGCTGGGTTCCCCTGCCGGAGAGCGAGCTGCCCCTGGTCCTGCCCCAGGTGGAGTCCTATGAGCCCACCGACGACGGGGAGTCCCCCCTGTCCAAAATGACCGACTGGGTCAACACCACCTGCCCCTGCTGCGGCGGCCCCGCCAAGCGGGAGACGGACACCATGCCCCAGTGGGCCGGCTCCAGCTGGTATTTCCTGCGCTATATGGACCCCCACAACGACAAGGAGCTGGTCTCCAAGGCGGCCGAGGAGTACTGGGGTCCGGTGGACTGGTATAACGGCGGCATGGAGCACACCACGCTCCACCTGCTCTACAGCCGCTTCTGGCACAAGTTCCTGTACGATATCGGCGTGGTGCACACCAAGGAGCCCTACGCCAAGCGCACCTCCCATGGCATGATCTTAGGCGAGGGCGGCGAGAAGATGTCCAAGTCCCGGGGCAACGTGGTCAACCCCAACGACATCGTCAACCAGTACGGGGCGGACACCATGCGTCTGCACATCATGTTCATCGGCGACTTTGAGAAGGCGGTCACCTGGTCCAACGAGGCGGTGAAGGGCTCCAAGCGCTTCCTGGACCGCTGCTGGAACCTGATGGACATCGCGGAGGACAGCGAGGCCGTCTCCGCCAAAAACGAGGCCATCATCCACAAGACCATCAAGAAGGTCACCGAGGATATCGACAACCTGAAGATGAACACAGCCATCGCCGCGCTGATGACCATGGTCAACGAGTTCTACGCCAAGGGTCTCACCAAGGGTGATCTGGAGCAGCTGCTTCTGCTGCTCAGCCCCTTCGCCCCCCATATGGTGGAGGAGATGTGGGAGCTGACAGGCTACGCCGCCAAGTACGGCTGCATGGCCATGCAGCGGCCCTGGCCGGAATACGAGCACGCCAAGACCCTGGACGCGGAGAAGGAGATGGCCGTGCAGGTCAACGGAAAACTGCGGGCCACGGTGATCGTCCCCGCCGACGCGGAGGATCAGACGGTGCTGGACGCGGCGCTGAAGGAAGAAAAGATCCAGCGCCAGATGCAGGGAATGCAGCTTGTAAAGACCATTGTAGTCAAGAATAAATTAATAAATTTAATTCTTAAGCCTGCAAAGTGAACCTTGACAAGAACTGTTTTCCCGGCTATAATTAGCATGATAAAAGCCAATTCTTTGGCCCTTTAAGCGTCTTTGTGCGTTTTTGGAGGGAGGGAAATAAATGTCTGAAATATACGTCAAGGAGAACGAGTCTCTGGACAACGCGCTCAAGCGTTTCAAGCGCAGCTGCGCCAAGTCCGGCGTCCTGGCCGACCTGAGGAAGAAGGAGTATTACCAGAGCCCCAGCGTCAAGCGCCGCAAGAAATCCGAGGCGGCCCGCAAAAATAAGAACAAGCGGTATTATTGATCCAAAAACGATTCAACATTTCCAAAATTTCATCCAAGATGTCAAAAGGCAGCGCTTTCGCGCTGCCTTTTGGCCTGTTTTAAGGCACTCTTATTTTTTAACGGCGGTGTCGATGGATTTGCCGAAGACGAAAAAGCGCTGGAACAGAAACTCCGTAGAGAAGTTGAGCAGCATGTTGATAATAGTCACCAGATACTCGTTCCAGAGCAGGGTATCCGCCAGGTAGCTGCCCAACAGGGTGGACAGGGGCGTGAACACCGCGTAGTACCCCAACACCTTCAGCATGGCCACCGGCACATTGGCGGCGGATTTGAAGGTGAACTTCCGGTTCAGCGTAAAATTCCAGAGCACGGACAGCACCAGAGCGATCAGGTAACAGGGCCAGTAGCTCCAGCCGGTCAGCTCATTGAGCAGCGCGAAGCTCCCCATCTCCACCAACGCCGCGCTGGCGGAAAACAGCGCGAATTTGACAAAGCGCCACAGCTCCTGGATCTTATTGCTCATTGAGATCACCTCCCTTTGCCTTCTTACTATACCCTATTCCGGCCGGGAAGTAAAGATAAAAATGTTCAAATTTTTGGACTTTATACATAACTCCGGTCGATGTGCACCACCGGATACCGGTCCGGCCAGGCAGCGCCCACCAGAGAACGGACCCGGGCGGCCAGGTCCCGGTCGGTCCGGGGGTCGGAGACGGGAAAGACCGCGTCAAAGATCAAATTGGTGTGGGTGGGGCCGGGGACGATGCGCAGATCGTGGATGCTCAGGTCCGGGGAGAGGGCGCGGAGCAGCTCCTCCAACTCCTGCCGGACCCGGGTCAGCTCCCCGTCGTCGGGCAGCAGCGGATCCATATGGATGGTGGCCTGGCAGCCGAAGCGCTCCTGGATCTCCCGCTCCGCGCTGTCGATGGCGTCATGGAGTTGGAACACATCCCCCCGGCCGTCCACCTCCGCGTGGAGGGAGACCATCAGCCGGCCCGGGCCATAGTCGTGGACCAGCAGATCGTGGACCCCCAGGACCTCCGGCCGGGCCAGGACCGTCTCCCGGATGTGGCGCACAAGCTCCGGGTCCGGGGCCTGGCCCAGCAGGGGGGAGACCGTATCCCGGACGGAGCAGACGCCGGAGTATACGATGAAGCAGGCCACCGCCAAACCGGCCCAGCCGTCGATCACCCGGCCGGTGAACCGGGCCAGGAGCATGGACAGGAGCACCACGGTGGTGGACACGGCGTCCGTCAGGGAATCTATACCCACAGCCTTCATAGAGGAGGAGCCGATCCTGGCCCCGATCCGCCGGTTATAGGCGGCCATGTACAGCTTGACGGCGATGGAGGCGGCCAGGATGACTGCCGGCAGCAGCCCCGCGGCGACCGGCTGCGGGTGCAGGATCTTGTCGATGGCGCTGTGGCCCAGCTCCACCCCTAACAGGACGATCAGCAGGGACAGGCCCAGCCCGGCCAGATATTCCGCCCGGCCGTGGCCGTAGGGGTGGTCCGGGTCCGGCCGCTTTCCGGCCAGGACGAAGCCCAGCAGGGAGATCACGGAGGAGGCCGCGTCAGACAGGTTGTTGAAGGCGTCCGCCGTGACGGCCACCGAGCCGGAGAGGATCCCCGCGAAGCTTTTGGCCCCGAAGAGCAGAAAATTCAAAAAGATCCCGTAGGCCCCGCAGAGGACTCCGTAGGCCCGCCGGACGGCGTTGTCCTGCACGTCGTCCCGGCGGGGGATCAGGCGTTTGATGAGAAAATTGAGCATAATGGCACTCCCGGATCAAAAATCCAGCGTTTGCAGACCGAAATAAGTCTCCGCGAAATCCACCTTACGTACCCGAAACTCCCTGCCCCGCAGATATTCCAGGGGCCCCGCGTCCGTGGGAAAGGAGAAAAACAGCTTATAGGAACAGAGGGCCTGGCGGCTCTCCCCGTAGTTTTTGTTGAAGCGCTCGCTGCCGTATTTCCCGTCCCCCAGCAGGGGCCAGCCCGCCGCGGCCATCTGGGCCCGGATCTGATGGGTCCGCCCGGTGAGCAGCCGGCACTCCACCAGGGACAGAGGCCCTTTGGTGACCAGGGTCCGGTATTCGGTGACGGCGGTCTTGGCCCCCGGCTCGGGCCGCTTCTTCACATAGACCTGGTTGGAGGCCGCGTCCTTGAACAGGTAATTTTCCAGCCGGCCCGCGGCGGGAGAGGGCCGGCCCCGGACGGCGCAGAGGTAATATTTCTCGATCTCCCGGTCCCGGATCTTGCTGTTGAGCACCCGCAGGGCCTCCGCGTTCTTGGCGGCGATGACGATGCCGCCGGTGTTCCGGTCGATCCGGTTGCACAGGGCCGGGGCGAAGGAGGCCTCGTCCCGGGGATCCCACTCTTTTTTCTGGTACAGATAGGCCTGGATATGGGCGATGAGGGTGTTATAATCCCAGACCCCGGCGCTGTGGCAGAGCTGGCCCGGCTTCTTATCCGCCAGGAGGATGTTCTCGTCCTCATAGACGATATCCAGCCGGGGCGTGCCCACCTTCAGAAAGGCGTTGTCCTCCCGGGGCTTTTCGAAAAACTCGTCGTTGATATACAGCTGCACCGTATCCCCGGCGGCCAGGCGCGTATCCCGCTTGGCGCCCTTGCCGTTGAGCTTGACGCGCTTGAGGCGGATATATTTTTGCAGCAGAGACTCCGGCAGCAAGGGCACCGCCTTGCCCACAAAGCGGTCCAGCCGCTGGCCCGCGTCGTTAGGGCGGATGCTCAGCTCTTTCATGGAAAAGACCTCCAGGAAGCATTTTTTTGCTGATTTTGATTATACTATAGAAAATTTCTGTTGACAAGACTTGACAGTTCAACTATAATGTTTAGGCGACTGCGGAGACTTTCCTACCCACCGCGAGGTATTTTTTATGCGGCTTGACCTGCGAGAAATCATGGACAACCCCGGCGCGTCCGTCCCGTTCCAATGTGAACTGGAGACAGAGCGGCTGGATTTCCCCTCGGTGAAGGGCTACCGGGCGAAGCCCCGGGCCTCGGGCCGGGTGTTCAACGAGGCGGGCATCCTCCGTCTGGAGGGGACCGTCACGGCGGAAATGATCTGCATTTGTGACCGCTGCGGCATGGATTTTGACAGCGTCAAAGAGACGGCGGTGGACGCGGTGCTGGTGGAAGAAAACACCGGGGACGACCCGGAGCTCTTTGTCTTGGAGGGTGAGGAGGTCGACCTGGACGAGGTGCTCTCCACCTGCTTCATCCTGGATATGGAGACCAAGTTCCTCTGCCGGGAGGACTGCAAGGGCCTCTGCGACCGCTGCGGTAAAAATCTCAATCTCGGCCCCTGCGGATGCAGGAAACAGATCGATCCAAGATTTGCTGTGCTTGAGCAGCTTTTGGATAAGTAACAAAGTACAATAAGAGCTGCTCAAAACAGCTTGTATCAGGAGGTGTCAACATGGCAGTCCCAAAAGGAAAGGTATCACGGCAGAGACGTGACAAGAGACGCTCTTCCACCTGGAAGCTTACCGCTCCCGACATCATCAAGTGCCCCAACTGCGGAGCTTTCTGCGTGCCCCATCGCGCCTGCAAGGCCTGCGGGCAGTATAATGGCCGCGTCGTTTTGAAGGTTGAGGAGAGCAAGTAAACGAAGCTCGAGGAGGAGAGGTTAGCCTTTCCTCCTTTTGCTTTAAAAACGCTATGAGAGATCGAAACATCATCAAGTCCATAGATGCCGGCAGCCCTCTGCGGCACAAGGCCCGGCCGGGGGATGCGCTGGTCTCCATCAACGGGCACCGGATCCTGGACGTGCTGGACTATAAGTTCTTCGCCTACGATCCCCGGCTGGAGGTGGTGCTGCGCCGCCCCGGCGGGGAAGAGGTCTGTGTCCACGTGCGAAAAAGCGAGGGCGGGGACCTGGGCCTGGATTTTGAGAGCTATCTGATGGACGCGCCCCGCTCCTGCGCCAACAACTGCGTCTTTTGCTTTATCGACCAGCTGCCCAAGGGCATGCGCCCCACGCTGTATTTTAAGGATGACGACGCCCGGCTGAGCTTCCTGCTGGGCAACTACATCACCCTTACCAATCTCTCCCCCCGAGAGATCGAGCGGATCATCGCCCTGCGTGTCAGCCCGGTGAACGTCTCGGTGCATACCACCAACCCGGAGCTGCGCGTCCGGATGCTCCGCAACCCCCGGGCGGGGGAGAGCATCGCCGTGATGCGGCGGCTGGCAGAGGCGGGCATCACCATGAACTGCCAGATCGTCTGCTGCCCCGGCTTAAACGACGGGGCGGAGCTGCAGCGGACCATGGAGGACCTGGCGGAGATGTTCCCGGCGGTGCACAGCGTGTCTGTGGTGCCGGTGGGGCTGACCCGGTTCCGGGAGGGGCTCTATCCGCTGACCCCCTTCACGGCGGAGCACGCCGCCGGGACCATCGATCTGGTCACCGCCTTCGGGGACCGGTGCCTGGAAAAGCTGGGCAGCCGGGTCTTCTTCTGCGGGGACGAGCTGTATCTGAAGGCCGGGCGGCCTCTGCCGCCGGACGAATTTTATGAGGAGTATACCCAGCTGGAGAACGGCGTGGGGATGCTGCGCCTGATGGAGACGGAGTTTCGCTCCGCCCTCAAATTGGGGGGAGAGCCGGACGGACGGCCCTTCTCCATCGCCACCGGCACCTCCGCGGCCCCCTTCTTCCGGCAGCTCTTAGAGCTGGCGGAGAAGGAATATGGGCAGATCCGGGGCCGGGTCTATCCCATCGAGAACGACTTCTTCGGCCGCAGCATCAACGTGACCGGGCTGGTCACCGGCGGGGACCTGATCCGCCAGCTGCAGGGGCGGGAGCTGGGAGAGCGCCTGTTTATCTCCTGGAACATGCTCCGGCGCCAGGAGCAGGATTTTTTGGACGATGTGACGCTGGAGGAGGCCTCTGCCGCCCTGGGCCTGCCGGTGATCCCCACCGAGGCGGACGGCTTTGCGCTGTTCGACGCCATGTGCGGCGTCCTGCCCCGGATCCCCCCGCCGGACCGGCGGGAGAGCGGCGAGCAGTATTACCGGTACAATAATTAGAATGAGGAGAAAGGCATGGCAAGACCGCTTGTAGCCATAGTGGGCAGGCCCAATGTGGGCAAATCCCTGCTGTTCAACCGGCTGACCGGGCAGAGGCTGTCCATCGTGGAGGACACCCCGGGCGTCACCCGGGACCGGCTCTATGCCGAGTGCGAGTGGCGGGGCCGGAAATTTGACCTGGTGGACACCGGGGGCATCGAGCCTCAGACCGACAGCGAGATTTTGCTGTTCATGCGCCGGCAGGCCCAGATCGCCATCGACGCGGCCACGGTGATCGTCTTAGTGACGGATATCCGCACCGGAGTCACCGCCGCGGACAAGGACGTGGCGAATCTGCTGCTGCGCTCCAAGAAGCCGGTGGTCTTAGCGGTAAACAAGGCGGACTCCACCGGTACGGTGGACCCGGCGGTCTATGAGTTCTATTCCCTGGGATTAGGGGACCCGATCCCGGTCTCGGCGGTCCACGGCCACGGCACCGGGGACCTGCTGGACGAGTGTTTCCGCTATTTCCCGCCCCAGGAGCAGGAGGCGGAGGAGGACGACTGCATCAAGGTGGCCGTCATCGGCAAGCCCAATGTGGGCAAGTCCTCTCTGATCAACCGGATCCTGGGCCAGGACCGGGTCATCGTCAGCGACATGGCCGGCACCACCCGGGACGCGGTGGACACCCCCTTTGAAAACCGCTTCGGCCGCTACCGGCTGATCGACACCGCCGGCATCCGCCGCAAGTCCCGGGTGGACGAGCGGGTGGAGAAGTTCTCCGTGCTCCGGGCTCAGATGGCCATTGAGCGGGCCGACGTGTGCCTGGTCCTGATCGACGCCCGGGACGGCGTCACCGAGCAGGACACCAAGATCGCCGGCCTGGCCCACGAGGCGGGCAAGGCCAGCATCATCGTGGTGAACAAATGGGACCTGGTGGAAAAAGAGACCGGGACCATGGAGAAAATGCGCAAAGACGTGATGCGGGACCTGAGTTTTATGAGCTACGCGCCGGTGCTCTTTATCTCGGCTCTGACGGGGCAGCGGGTGGACCGGCTTTTTGAGCTGATCAACTTTGTCAACGACCAGAGCAGTATGCGCATCAGCACCGGGATGCTCAACAACGTTCTGGCGGACGCCCAGGCCCGGGTCCAGCCGCCTACAGACAAGGGCCGCCGCCTGAAGATCTACTACATGACCCAGACCGGCGTCAAGCCCCCCAACTTTGTGATCTTCTGCAATTCCCGGGAGCTGTTTCACTTCTCCTATCAGAGATATATTGAGAACCAGATCCGCGCCGTGTTTGGCCTGGAGGGGACGCCGGTACGCCTTGTCGTGCGGCAGAAAGGGGATAAGGAATGAATGTCTATTGGTTCCTGCTGCTGCCGACGGCGCTGGCGGCCTATCTCTTCGGCAGCCTGAGGTCCACGGTGCTCGCTTCCAACTTTGTTTTTCACAGGAGTCTGGCCCGGCTGGGGAAGGGCAGCGTGTGGCTGTCCAACTTTCTCCGGCTGTACGGGGTCCCGGGGCTTATCAAGCTGGCCCTGATCGAGCTGGTCAAAGACCTGCTGCCCGTTCTCATCGGCGGCTGGCTCCTGGGCACGAGGGACCACGCCATCACGGGCCGGGCCTTTGCCGGCTTCTGCACGACGCTGGGGGCGCTCTATCCGGCGTTTTACCGGTTCCGGGGCGGGCACGCCGCCGCCTGCGCGGTGGTAGCCGCCATCAGCGTGGAGAGTTCCCTGGGGATCGCCGTGCTCGTGGTGGGGGCCGCGGTGGCCTGGTTTTCCCGGTATGAGTCGCTGGGTGTGATCGTGGGGGCCCTGGTGCTGGTGGCCGCCTCGATCCTGCTGGTGGACGACCGGCCCGCCATGATCCTGTGCGTCCTGACCGGGTCCCTGATCCTGCTCAGGCATCTCCCCGCCGCTTTCCGCCTGCTGACAGGCCGGGAAGAGAAATTCAGCCTGAAGGAAGACCTGAGCTATAAATTTGACGAGAGGTTATGAGGGGCAGATGGAACGTCTGGGATCGGAGGCCGGCCGCCTGCTGCGAAAGGCAGTTTTTTGGTTCTATATAAGCGTTGAAGCGGCCGCCCTGATGGTAGTGCTGCTTTTTCGGGATGGGACAGATTATAGGTTCAAGCTGCTTTATCCGGTCCCGACCTGGCTTTTCCTGCTGGTAGGGACCGGGGCCGCTGTCCTGTGTGCCCTTCTGCTCCGCCGGTACGGAAGCCTGCTGGAGCGTTTCCGGCCGGCCCTGTTCTTTTTCCTCTTTTTCCTGGCCCAGGTCTATATCTGCTATAACTGTTATTTTGAGACCGGCTGGGACGTAGAGACGGTGATGATCTACGCCAGGATGCTCTCCGGAGGGGAGAGCTTAGGGGAAAGCGCGTATTTGAGCAAATATCCGAACAACATTTTTTTGACCTGGCTGCTCACTTCTTTTCTCCGGTTGCACCAGGCGGCCGGCATCCTGGACGCGGACAGCGGCTCTTCCATGGCTGTGATCGTCGTCCAGTGCGCCTTGTCCTCCTGCACCGGGCTGCTGGTGTGGAAGACGGCCCTGCGGCTCTGGAAGAGCCCCAAGGCGGCCTGGGCTGCCGCCCTGTTTTACTGTGTTCTGGTGGGAATCTCTCCCTGGATGATGATCCCTTACTCGGATTCTCTGGGCCTGATCATCCCGATGCTGGCCCTGTACCTGTATCTCTCCATGAAAAATGGGCGGCGTCTGCCATGGAAATGGGCCCTGATAGGGCTGTTGGCCTATTGGGGATACCGGCTCAAGCCCACATGCGTTATCTGTGTCATTGCGATCGCCGGGGTAGAGGCTTTGAAGCTCCTTGGCGGCGGCCTGACGCTTCTCAAAGAGCGCTGGAAAAGCCTGGCCGTCTCCGGCGTGGCCTTCGCCGCCGCGATTTTTTTGAGCGGGGGGATATTTTCCTATGTAATGCTGCCCTCCCTGGGCGTGGAGCTGGACAGAAAAGCGGCCTTTGGCCCCAGCCATTTCTTCATGATGGGGCTGAATGAGACCACAAACGGCTCATTTGACTTTGGGGATGTGATCCTGTCCGAGTCAGCCGCGACCCGGCAGGAGCGGACCCGGATCGATCTGCAGACGGCCGGAGAGCGGATCCGGGAGAACAAGGAGGGTATGCCGCGGCACACCCTGAAAAAGGCTTTGGTGAACTTCGGGGACGGGACCTTTGCCTGGAGCTTTGAGGGGAGTTTTTACAAAGAGATCTTCCCGCTCAAAAACAAGGTGATCTCGCCGCTGCTGCGGGAGATCTATTATCAGGGCGGCCGGTTTTTCGGGCTTTTTGCCGGGTTTGAGCAGTCGGTCTGGCTGTTTGCTCTGCTGGCGCCCTTGGGTCTGCTGTTCATACATAAGCGCGGCTTTGGCGACACCGAGACAGTCATGATGCTGTCTTTGTTCGGCCTGACGCTGTTTAATATGCTGTTTGAAGCGAGGGCCCGGTATCTGTATATCTACGCGCCCTATTATGTCTTGCTTGCCTCCGCCGGATGGTGGGAGGTGCTCACGCGTTTCCGCATCCGCCGGACGAAAACCGCGGCTGCGGCCGTATAAAAAATAGCCTGTGGCCCCGCCGGCGAAGCTTCGCCGGCGGGGCCACAGGCTATAAACGGTCAACGGCTTAGAAATGATACACCTTCGGGGGCTCGGTGAAGGAGGAGATGGTAGCGGTCCCCTTGCGGAGATACCAGACCTCCGTGTTCCCGTCGTCCGGCGAGTACATGGCCTGGAGAGAGGGATAGGCCTCCAGCATACTCACCCGGGCGTCCCGGTCGTCATCCTCCACGGCGGTGGCCTCCACCCGGATCCAGCTGCCGCCCACCATGGCGCAGAGCTCCAATTTGGGGTTGGTATGCAGCTGGCGGGAGACGGCCTTGGACTTGCCGGTCTGGATATAGAGCCGGTCCTTATAGATGTGGACGGTGCCGAAGGGACGGACCCGGGGCTGGCCGTTTTCGCAGGTGGCCAGATAATAGGTCCCCGCCTGCTTCAGAAATTCGTATACTTCTTCCATGTTTTCCTCCTTATATGCTTTATACGGGTTCTGTTCCTTTCCGGTCATGGGAGCGCGGTTTGATCACACAATGTATCATATCATATTTTTCCCCTCATGACAAGCACTTGCCACCGGGCCCGGCGGGGGGTATAATAAAACCGAGGTGATGTGAAAATGAGAGTGCTTATCGTGGAAGATGACCCGGTCATTGCCGGCGTCGTAGCCCGGCAGATCGGGGCCTGGGGCTGTGAGGCCCGCATCGCCCAGGATTTTAAAGACATCACCGGGGAGTTCGCCCGCTATGACCCCCAGCTGGTGCTGCTGGATATCGCGCTGCCCTTTTATAACGGGTTCTACTGGTGCGGCCAGATCCGCCAGGTCTCCAAGGTGCCTATCATCTTCATATCCTCCGCCGCTGACAACATGAACATCGTGATGGCGGTGAATATGGGCGCCGATGATTTTATCGCCAAACCCTTTGACCTGGAGGTGCTCACCGCCAAGGTCCAGGCCCTGCTGCGCCGGACCTATGACTTTCAGCTCTCCGGCCGCCTGCTGGAGCACCGGGGCGTGCTGCTGAACACGGACGACGGCACGGTGAGCTATCAGGGGCGGCGCCTGGAGCTGACGAAGAACGAATACCGGATCATGCAGATGCTGCTGGAGAACAACGGCCGCATGGTGTCCCGGGAGCGGCTGATGCAGCGGCTGTGGGAGTCGGACAGTTTTGTGGATGAGAATACCCTCAGCGTCAATGTGGCCCGGCTGCGCAAGAAATTGGAGAGCGCGGGGCTGACAGACTTTATTCTCACCAAAAAAGGCATGGGCTATATCATAGAATAGGAAAAATGTTGGCATGAAACTGTTTTGGGGATATCTCAAAGCCCGGTGGGGGACCGCGGCCCTGGCCGTGCTGCTGTGCGGCCTGTTCCTGCTTTTGGGCTGGGCCGGAGGTTTGGAGACGGAGCTGCTGTGGTACAGCCTGCTGCTCTGGGCGGCGGTCTGCGCGGCGGGGCTGGCCTGGGGCTTTGCCCGTTATCGGGGGCGGCACCGGGCCCTGGAGGAGGCCAAGACCCGGCTGCTGCTGACGCCGGACTGCCTGCCCCCGGCGGGGGACCTGCTGGAGGAGGACTATCAAAGCCTGCTGGACCTGGCCCTGGCCGACCGGGCCCTTCTTCGGACCCAGGCCGACCGGCAGGGCCGGGAGCTGGAGGAGACCTTTGGCCTTTGGGCCCACCAGATCAAGAACCCCTTGGCCGCGATGCGGCTGATCCTGCAGCAGGGGGAGCCTATCGAGGCCGGGGAGCTGGAGCAGGAGCTGTTCGAGACCGAGCAATACGTGGAGATGGCGCTGAACTATCTGCGCCTGGGCAGCGAGTCCACAGACTATGTGTTCCGCCCCTGCCCCCTGGACCAGGTTATCCGCCGGGCGGTAAAAAAGTACGCCCGCCAGTTTATCCGCCGCCGGATCCGCCTGGACTATGAGGGGACGGAGCTGACGGTAGTGACAGACGAGAAATGGCTGGGCTTCGTGCTGGAGCAGCTGCTGTCCAACGCCCTGAAATATACCCTCTCGGGCAGCGTGTCCATCCGGACCGGGGAGAACAGCCTCACGATCGCGGACACCGGGATCGGCATCGCCCCGGAGGATCTGCCCCGGGTCTTTGAAAAGGGCTACACCGGCTATAACGGGCGGGCCCAGCAGAAATCCACCGGCCTGGGTCTCTGGCTCTGCCGCCAGGTGCTGAATCGTCTGGGCCATGAGATCCGCCTCAGCTCCGTCCCCGGCGAGGGCACGGAGGCCACCGTTATCTTCGGCCAGGCAAAGGCGGAGAGCTGGGAGTAAAGAGTTGACATAATATAATAAAAGGTGTAAAATAAAAACGCCCGAACGGGCAAGGCGCTGCCGTATACGGTGCGCGGTTGGTCCCTCCTGAGATGGAGGGGCAGCTTCTTTCCCTCCGTCTTTTGTACGAAGGGGGTGATGCTGTGCATGTTACATATTCAGAGCTTTTTCAGCTTTGTCTTGTGATCATTGGCATCGTAAATCTGTTTCTACAGATCAAAAAGAAGTAACCGCCTGATCCCTTCACAAATCGGCGATTACTTCTCCGCGTTTATGAGGGGCTGACCGCTTACCGGCAGCGCCTTTTTCTATGCTGAGTATAGCATGAAGAAGGCCGGCTGTCAACTTCCTTTCCCCCACTGAATCTTACAAAACTGTAAGCCAGGGGGCTGAAACCGTAAGGCAGGGAAATGGCGGAAGCTTTTTTTCCGCGGTATACTTTTTTCAAACGGAAAAAGGAGACATACGCTTATGCCTATGCTGGAAGTAAACAATCTGAAAAAAGTATACACCACCCGCTTCGGCGGCAGCAGCGTCCAGGCGCTGACCAACGTGAGCTTCACGGTGGAGCAGGGGGAGTATGTGGCCATCATGGGGGAGTCCGGCTCCGGGAAGACGACGCTGCTGAACATCCTGGCCACGCTGGACAAGCCCAGCTCCGGCAGCGTCCTGCTCAACGGCCAGGACCTGGCGGCCATTCGGGAGCGGGACGCGGCGGCCTTCCGCCGGGACAACCTGGGCTTTGTGTTCCAGGATTTCAACCTGCTGGATACCTTCTCCGTCCGGGACAATATTTTTCTGCCTCTGGTCCTGTCCGGCAAAAAGTACGACGAGATGAGCCGCCGGCTCCAGCCCATTGCCCAGAAGCTGGGCATTGCGGACATCCTGGGCAAGTTCCCCTATGAGATCTCCGGCGGCCAGAAGCAGCGGACCGCCGTGGCCCGGGCCCTGATCACCGGTCCCCAGCTGATCCTGGCGGACGAACCCACCGGGGCCCTGGACTCCAAGGCCACCGACCAGCTGCTGCGGCTGTTCGGCAGCATCAACGGCGAGGGGCAGACCATCCTCATGGTGACCCACTCGGTAAAGGCCGCCAGCCACGCCAAGCGGGTCCTGTTTATCAAGGACGGCCAGGTGTTCCACCAGCTGTACCGGGCCCAGCTCAGCGAGAGCGAGATGTTCGGCCGCATTTCCGACGCCTTAACGGTGCTCCAGAGAGGCGGGGATGACCGTGCGTAAGAGCTTCTATCCCCAACTGGCCCTGCAGAACATGATGAAAAACGGGAAGTTTTACTTTCCCTATCTGCTCACCGTGATCTGCACCGCCGCCGCCTTCTATATCTGCGAAGCGCTGTCTTCGTCCCCCTGGGCCGTCGAGGAGGATGCGGTCCGCTACGACTACCTGACCATGTTCATGACCATCGGCACCGGGATCCTGGGCCTCTTTATCTTCATTTTCCTGCTGTACACCAACAGCTTCCTGATGAAGCGCCGGGTCCGGGAACTGGGACTGTACAATGTGCTGGGCATGGGCAAGGGGCATATCGCCCTGGTGCTCATTTACGAGAGCCTCTATACCTGGATCTTAGGCGCAGGGGTGGGCATCCTGCTGGGGATGCTGCTGCAAAGGCTGGTGATCCTGCTGGCCCGGCGGCTGATGCGGGTGGACCCGCTGGTCCGCTTCAGCATCGTGCCGGAGGCGATCTGGACCACGCTGGCCTTTTTCGGCCTGTGCCTGCTGCTGACCCTGGCGGTCAATCTGCGGCGGGTCCACGCCCAGAGGCCGGTGGAGCTGCTGCGGGGCGGCCAGGTGGGGGAGCGGCAGCCCAAGACCCGCTTTTTCATCGCCTTGCTGGCCCTGGTCACCCTGGGCTGGGGCTACGGCATTGCCGTCACCGTCAAAAACCCCATCGACGCGCTGGCAATGTATTTTGTCGCCGTGGGGCTGGTGATGATCGGCACCTATTGCCTGTTCTCCGCTTTGAGCATCTTGGTGTTGAAGCTGCTGCGCTTTAACCGGGGCTATTATTACAAGACCTCCCATTTTATCAGCGTGTCCGGCATGATCCACCGGATGAACCGGAACGCCGTGGGTCTGGGGAACATCTGCATTCTGTCCACCATGGTGATGGTGATGATCTCCGGCACCCTCTCCCTCTATGCCGGCACCGAGGACGCGCTGCATGACCGGTACCCGGCCCAGCTGAACGTCCGGGCCCGCAGCCGCCTGGAGCAGTATTTTGACGTAGAGCAGTTGAAAGAGCGGCTGACAGAGCGGGCGGAGGAGCTGGGCATGAAAATAACGGGCAGCACCGCCTATCAGGTGACCGCCATGGAGCTCTGCCGGGATGGAGACAGCTTCCGTACCCGATCCAAAGAAGAGAAAAACGGTCCTCTGGACCCGCAGAACGCCCCTCTGACCGCGGTCTTCATGACCGCCGAGGGTTATACCAGCCTCACCGGGGAGCCGCTGGCTCTGGGCGAGGGAGAGCTGGCCTCCACGGTCCGCTTCAAGTCCGGCGCGGTCCGCTTTGCAGGCCCCGATGGCGGAGAAGCGCTGGAGTACCGGCAGGCCGGCACTCTGAAAAGCGATTTCTACCTGGCGGACTACGGCGTGATGGCTCTGAACACGGTCTACTTTGTCCTGCCGGACGCGGACAGCCTGACGGAGCTGATGCAGCGGACGGCTACGGGCGCTGCCAATTGGAAAAACGGCTCTGTCACCTGGTATCTGGGCCTGGATACAGATGGGGATGCCGCCGCCCAGCAGCGCCTGGAGGACGCATGCATGGAGCTGCTCGCCTGGAAGGGAGAACTGACGGACGACAGCGGCCGGCCCTTAGAGTGGGACCTGCTCCAGATCGAGGCCCGGGAGGGCGTGAACACTGAGGACTTCTATGCCCTGAACGGCGGCTTTTCCTTCCTGGGGATCTTCCTGGGATTCATCTTCATCGTGGCCATGGCGCTCATTATGTACTACAAGCAGATCTCCGAGGGCTACGAGGACCGGGAGCGCTTTCGGATCATGCAGCAGGTGGGGCTTACCAAGCGGGAGATCAAAAAGAGCATCAACGCCCAGGTGCTCATCGTGTTCTTTGCCCCGCTGCTGGTGGCGGGAGTCCATCTGGCCTTTGACTTCGGCCTGGTGAAGATGCTGCTGACGCTGTTCGGTGTCTACAACAACGCCCTGACCGCCTGGTGCAGCCTGGCCACCCTCGGCGCTTTTACGCTGGTGTACGCGCTGATGTATATGGCCACGGCCCGGACCTACTATAAGATCGTAAGTGAATAATAGATATAAAAACCTGCCAGGGAAGGGTCAAAACGGCCCTTCTCTGGCAGGTTTGCGATGTTATTCAGCCTTTAGCAACGTCCAGGGCGCCGAGAAACAGGTCCCGGATGGCGTCCGGGTCCGGGAAATTGTGGGTCTGGATATAGACCCGCTTTCCCCGGCAGTAGTCGATCAGGTCCAGAAATTCTTTCATAAAAGGAAGCACTCCTTTTCGTCTGATACAGTGTCAGTTGAAAGCCGTGAAGGCTGAGACGGACAGCGCCTTGGCAAAGGCGCCGCAGGCGTCGTCCGGGAGGCGGCCGTCCCCCTCCGCGTCCAGAGAGGCGCGGAGCGCCCCCATAAAGGCCCGGAGGGCCTGCCCGCCGCCATCTTCTCCAAAGGCGCCGTCCGCTCCGGCGGCAGCCGGGGCCGGCGCACTCTCTGTCTCCGCGCTTTCCACCGCGGGGGAGGCGGCCGGCTGGGGGGCGCTGTCCGCCGAAGGCTCCGCCTCCGCCGGGGGCGGGGGTAGGATCTGCTCACAGGCGGGGATCCGCTCTGCCAGATAGGCAAAGAAGCGCTCCCGCTCGGCCGCGCAGCGGATATAAGCGGGGCTTGTCCGTCCGGCACCGCTGGTCATGTTGCCGAAGCAGACCGGCAGCTGTTCCTCCCCCTGCCCGGCGCGAACCGTGAGCAGGACGCCCAGATCGGCGATCAGCTCCTCCCGGCTTTGCCCGGGCGCTTCGCCGTTGAAGGAGAACAGGCTGCTGACCAGATCCCGGGAAGCCTTGGTCTCCACCGCCTCGGCCTTCACCAGGCTGTCCAGCGGATAGGCCTCGGAAATCTCCCTGCCGCCCTGGCGGAGCACATGGAAGAGCCCCCGCTCCTCATGGATCTCCAGCCGCTCGTTCATGCCAAAGCTGAGGGTATAGCCCTCGGTGCGTTCTTTTATGTAAGGGGCGACGGCAGACTCCAGGAAAGCGCGCAGCTCGTCCTGGACCTCCTTATCTACCGTATAGGTCTTGGTGGAGGCATTGGTCAGATCCGCCGTGAGGGAGCCACCAGAGACGGCAAAGGAGCGGATCTCCCGAAAAGCCACGGTCTCGCTCTGCCCGGCCTCGGCGGTGTAAACCAGCCGGTCGGCATAGACATGGAGCGTCCCCTTCCCAAAGCCCTGGCCGCTCAGCATGGAGAAGTAGATCCCCTGGGCCAGCAGCGCCGCCTTCCGCTCCTCCAGAAACGGGCGCAGCGCCTCCGAAAGAAAGGAGCCAAGCTCCTCCCGGAGCTCCTTATCCACGGTAAAGGCCCTTTTGCTCCCGTCAAGGAAGCTCAGCTCCAGCGACCCGGCGGGAGAGACGCGGGCGGACCGCATGTCCCGGTAAAACAGCGTGTCGCTCTTGCCGGCGGGGGAGAGGTATTCCGCCCGGTCCTCCAGCAGGTTCAGCACGCCGCCGCCGAGCACTCCGCCCAGGCCGGAGGGGCTGCTGGGGAAGGAGTATCGGATGCCCTGGGCCAAAAGCCGCTCCCGGCGCTGGGCCAGGAAGGGCCTGCTGGCCTGCTCGATGCTGTAATATGCCTCGTGCAGGTTCTTCCGGCTCACGGAGCAGGACTCGGTCCGCCCGTCCTCCATCAGGAAGTTGATCCGGTCCAGCCCCTTTTTCAGGGACACCAGCGAAGCGTAGGGGAGGACCATCTTCTGCACCCGGCTGAACACAAACTCCGTCCGGTCCCGGTAGACCAGCAGCTGGCCGGACTTGAGCAGGCCCTTGACCTCACACTGGTAGAGAGGCCGGTCCTCTCCCGGAGCTCCGGGCAGAAGTTTCCCTCCGCAATAGGGGCAGACCGCCGTCCCCTCCGCTACTTCTTTTCCACAGGTATCGCATCGCATAGAGGCATCCTCCTCTCGCGGGAAAACGCAAGACGCGCCGCGTTTTGATTGTTTCACGTATAAATATACAGGATTTTCCGCCGGTTTTCAAGCCCCGGCGCCCCATTCGTCCCGGCCTTTTTGCGGAGAGCCGGAGCAAACCGGAACGGTTGACAGGAGGCCGGGAATGGGCAGCAAATAGAAAACAGGGCCGCCTGTTGAGGGCGGCCCTGCTTGCCGGTTTTCAGCCGGCAGAGGCGAATTTCTGCTTGACCTGCTGGATCTTCTGGGGCTGGGCCTGCTCGGCGGCATACCAGCCGTGGTCGGCCATCTGCTTGTAGATGGCGCTCTGCATACACAAAGCGTCGTTCAGAGCCGTGTTGAACGCCTGGTGGATGTTGGGCGTACCGGACTCGATGGACCCGTGCAGATACAGGTCGCAGACGCCCTTGGTCGTCAGCAGGATGCCTTCCATGAGTTCTTTGTCATTCATCGGGGTTCCTCCTTATACCAGGTTGTAGAACTGGGTAAACAGCTTCTGGTTGCCGTTTACAAGCTGCTGCACCTGCTGGCGCAGGGCAGGATCGGAAAGCTGGCTGGCCGCGGTGCGGCACTGGTTCATGAGAAACTGGGTGTGGCCGAGCGCGTCTTCAATATAAAGCAGCTCTTTAGGACTCATTTTTTATCACCTCGGCCTTAGTATCTGCGCGCGGAAGACCCTTAACCCAGGCAAATTCTGCTTTTTTGTCCAATACTGACAAAACGGCGGCCGGAAAATGTGAAAAATCACGGTTGGCAAGGGCGGAAGTTTCTGCTAAAATAAAAAGCGAATAAACTTGGAAAGAAAGGGGTAAGAGTATGAAAAAGCTCAGCATCGCCACCTTTATCGGCTGCCTCGCCACGCTTATAATCTATTACCATCAGCATACCACGGCCTGAACCGGGCCGGATCTCACCGGGAGGAAGCGGAAATGGACATTTTGCCGGGCGTGCTGGCGGGCCTGGTCTGGGGCGCGCTGGCCGCGCTGCTCAACGGCGCCATCAGCAAAAGCTGCATGAAAAAGAACACGGCCACTGCCATGATGGCGGCCAATACCGCCCGGATGGCGGTGGATATCGCCGCGCTGGCGGCGGTGTTTCTGCTGCGCAGGCGGCTGCCCTTCCGCTATGAGGCCGCTCTGATCGGCACGGCCATCGCCCTGTCGGTGGTGACGATCGTGGTGACCTTCCGCCTGACCAGACCGAAATAAGACCAACATGATTCAAATGCGACCCGCTTCGCTGGGCTCGCATTTGATACTCGCGCTTATCGCCCTTCGGTTGGTCGGCGTGGCGTCAGAACAAGGCTGTAAAGCCATTTAGCGGTCCAAGGCCCGCCAAATCGGCGGTCAGCCTTGTTCTTCCTTACCAAAACCAAAGCATATGCTTTGGTTTTGAGAGGAGGCAGAGTGGAGCAAATGAGCTTTCCCGTTTACGGGGAAGCGAATGCGTGGAGCTTCTGCCGACGACATGCGGCTCAGAGTGTTTTTGAGGCGGCAAAGCTGCCTCAAAAACAAATTTAATTCTATATTGCTACGCTTCGGCAGACTTAGAACAGCTATGTCCACAATCTGAAATACTCCCATGCGCACAGCGCATGGGAGTATTTTTTAGCCCCGCGGCTTTAGCTCAGATCTTCCAGAGGGACGTTGATCAGATTGCCGCCGGACTCCCCGGTGACCTTGGGCAGAGCCCCGTCCCAGGTGTCATAAAAGCGGTTTTGCAAAATCTCGTCGGTGAGGGACTCGGCAATGCGCCGGTTGGCCTCGGCCTCGGCCTCCGCCTCGATCAGACGGGCGTCCGCCTCTGCCTGGGCCTCGATGCGGACCACCGCGGCGTCCGCCTCCGCCTCGATCTTGGCCCGCTCGGCCTCGGTCTCGGCCCGGAGCTTGTTCTGCTGGGCTACCTGCTTCTCCTCCACAGCGGTGGTGAAGGCGTCGGTAAAGTCCATGTCCTCGATGGAGGTGCTCACCAGCTCGATGTTGAAGGCCTTCAGCTTCTCCGCCAGCTCCACCTCGATGGCGCTGGCCAGGCTGGAGCGCTGGCTCACCAAGTTCTCGGCGGTGTATTTAGCGGTGATGACCTTGGTGGACTCGGTGATGCAGGGGACGATCACGGTGTTATAGTACTCGGTGCCGATGCTGCGGTAGATGTTCTGAGCATTGGCCTGGTTGATCTGGTAGTTCACCGTGTAGACCATGCTGACCTCCTGGATATCCGAGGAGAAGCAGGACAGGTCCACGGTCTGCTTCTGGATCCGGTTGTCCATCATGACCACCCGCTGCCAGGGCAGCTTGAAGTGCACGCCGGAGTCATAGGTGTAATTCTCCACGGAGCCGAAGGTGGTCACCACCCCGGTGTGCCCGGTGGGGACGGTGGTCACGCAGGACATGCCCACCACCGCGACGATAAACAGAATGAGCAGGACGGTGATGACGACGCCGAACTTGCGGCCCGCGTGGCGGGGGGACGGATTTTCAAAGGGCATAACAGATCTCCTTTCTTCCCGGCGGGAATTATAATTTTTACTATGTAGGCTATTTTACCACAGAACGAAAGAAATGACAAGGGACGGGCTATCCGCGCAGCAGCGCCGCCGCCTGGCGCAGCTCCGCCTCCAGGGCCTCCCGGTTCCGGACAAAGTCCGCCTCCGCCTCCGGCAGATGGGGGCTCTGCGTCCGGCTGATCTCCAGCAGCAGCGCGGCGAGGGGCGAGCCCCCTTCCATACTCCCGACAGCCAGGGCGGGGACCAGGCCGCCGGAGAGGGCGGCTTCCGCCGGCCGTTCAGCGGCGCAGAGCCAGGCGAGAAAGTCCGCCGCCGGCCGCTCCCGGCCGGGCCGGGCGGTGAAGGCCAGGCCCCAGCCTCTGGCCAGGTAGATGTCTCCGTCCTCCATCCGGGGCAGCCGGGTGACCGTCCGGTCCCCCAAGTCCCGCCCGGCCAGGGCGGAGGAGGCCAGCGCCGCGCAGGATACATACCCCGCCTCCACCAGCTCCGCCGCGGGGGCCTCAAAGGCGGCCAGGCCGCCGGTGTACGCCGCCTGGGCCAGCTGATTATAGGTGTTTACATAATTCTCTTCCGCCAGATCCAGCTGCCGGAGGCCGTGGAGCTGGGTCCCCTGGGAGAGCAGGGCCTCATACAGCAGGCCGGAGAAGGAGTCCGCCGTCAGGAAGGGCAGGCCGGTCTCGGCTCCATAGGCTTCGGCCCGCTCCGAAAGGGCGGGGAGCCGGTCAAAGCTGCCCGCCTCGGGCCGGGCGTAGAGCAGCTGGGCCTCAAAGCCTAAGGGAAAATAGCTCTGGCCAATGCAGGGGGAGTACAGAGCCAGCGCCTCCGGGTAGGAGGGCGTGTCCGGCCCCAAAAAGGAGACCACGCCGGACAGGGCGCCGGAGGCATAGAGGGAGAAGGCCCGCTCGTGGGAGCACAGGAGCAGGTCGGGCCGGGCCGTGTCAAAGGCGGCGGCCAGAGCCGCCTCGTCCGCAAAGCTGCGGACCTCCACCGGAGTCCCCTTCCGGCCCAGGGGGGCGTTATAGTCCGCCGCGAGACGGGCCAGCTCCCCGGCCAGAGGCTGCCCCTCCGCCACCCAGAGAGATACGGCGTCCTTCGTACCCCCGGCACCGCCGCAGGCCCCCAAGGCCGGGCAGAGCAGCAGGAGCAGCAGGGCCACCAGGGCCCGGATCTTTCGTTTCATAGGCGAGACTCTCTTTCCGCTTTTTTGCTTACCTTTCCTCTTTTATATCACGAACCGGACAAAAAAACAAGCCGCTTGCCAAAAGGCGGCAGCGGGGGTATACTGTGACAAAAGAAAACGGGGGGATGCGGCTGTGAAGAAAAAGGCTGTGCTGTTTGATATGGACGGGACCGTGCTGGACACCTTGGAGGATCTGGCCCGGGCGGTGAACCGGGCGCTGGAGGAGTTCGGCCTGCCGGCGGTAGGCCGGGGACAGGTCCGGGCAGCTTTGGGAAACGGGGCGGCCCGGCTGATCGGGGCCTGCGTCCCCGCCGGGACGGCGCCGGAGCTGACAGAACAGGTGCTGGCCTGGTATAAGCCCTGGTACGCCGCTCACTGCCGGGAGGAGACCCGGCCTTATGAAGGGATCCTGCCTCTGATGGAGCATCTGAAGGCGGCAGGGGTCCGGATGGCCGTGGTCTCCAATAAGCCGGACGGGGCGGTGCAGGAGCTGGCGGCGGCCTTTTTCCCGGGGCTGCTGGAGGCCGCCGTGGGCGAGCGGCCGGGCGTGGGCCGCAAGCCGGACCCGGCCTCGGTACTGGCGGCGGCGGAGCTGCTGGGCGCCGGGCGGGAGGAATGCGTCTATGTGGGGGACTCGGAGGTGGATGTCCGCACGGCGGAAAACGCGGGCATGGCCTGCGTGGCAGTCACCTGGGGCTTCCGGGACGAGCCGGAGCTGCGCGCCGCCGGGGCGGAACGCCTGGCCCACAGCCCGGCGGAGCTGGAAAAGCTTTTACTGTCAGAATAATATAAACAGATCCCGGCGCTTTTGCGCCGGGATCTGTTTATAATGGTTTGCTTTTGATCTGGGCCCAGCGGCGGGGGTACTTGGCCGGGGTGGGGGAGACCTTGCGGATCAGCACCGCGCTGTGCACCGCGTCCGTGCCGGGGATGGGGTACTTCTCCACCTTCTCCACCCGGCCGCCCAGCAGGGCCAGGCCCCGTTTGGCCTCCCTGATCTCCTCCTCCGGGTCCGGCCCCTTCATGGCGATGAACAGTCCGCCGGGCTTTACAAAGGGCAGGCACAGCTCTCCCAGCAGATTCAGCCGGGCCACCGCCCGGGCCGTGGCGATGTCAAAGGCCTCCCGCAGCGCCGGCGGCGCCTCCTCCGCCCGGGCGTGGACGCAGTTTACGTCCTCCAGGCCCAGCCGGCCGCAGAGCTCCCGGAGAAAGCGCACGCGCTTGTCCAGGCTGTCCAACAGGGTCAGATCCAGCCGGGGCCGGGCGATCTTCAGGACAAGACCCGGGAAACCTGCCCCGGAGCCCACGTCGATGAGAGACTTGCCCTCGAGATCCGCCAGCGCCAGCAGGGCGGCGCAGTCCAAAAAATGCAGCCGGGCCACGTCCTGCTCCCCGGAGATGGCCGTCAGGTTCATGACCCGGTTGACCTCCTCCAGGTATTCGTAATAGCCCCGGTAACGGCCCAGGGCCGTTTCGTCCAGAGACAGGCCCAGGCCGGCGAACCCGTCGGTCAGCAGCGATTCCAGCATGGCGTTCTCCTCAAGATCAGTTTACATAAAAATGATGCAGCCCGATGGTGACGGTGGGGGTCAGATCCTCCTCGAACCAGGGGCTGATGCCCTTGTCCGGGTTGGCGAAAAAGAGGCTGCTGCCCACGGTGTTGTAGCCCTCCAGGCACAGGCAGGCGGCGATGACGGGCAGCTCCTCCGGCTCGTCCAGCACACCGCCGCCTAAGATGGGCTCAAACTGGACGGCATATTCCCGGTCATAGACCACGTCATAGACCGTGTCCGGGAAGCGGTCGCTGGCCACCCGGTTCAAAACCACGTTGCCCACGCCGATCATCCCGGCCAGGGGCTCGTCCTTGGCCTCGGCGTTGATGATATGGGAGAGCCAGAACAGATCCTCGGTGGGGAAGCTGCGCTCATAGTAGTCCTCCCCGCCTTCGGGAAACACGATGCCGCCTCCGGCGATCTCCGCCTTTTCGCCGCCCTCCTGATAGAGAACGCGGACGCCCAGCAGCCGCTCCACCGCGTCCGCCGGCAGATAGACCCGCCCGCCGGTCTCAAACCAGCCCAGGGGGGTGTAGAAATAGCGGCTGTTGGCCCGGATATACTCCAGGCCGGTAATGGCGTAGAGCTCCAGCCCGTCGCCGGTCATGAGCACCCCGTCGGCAGAGACGGTAGTCTCCAGTTCCTCTCCGAAAAGGGCGCAGACAGAGGCGGGGGAGAGATAGAGCGTATCTTCCACCAGATAGCCCTTGCCGCTGAGCAGTCCGTCAAAAAACACGGGAACGTCCGGATAGCCGGGGCCCTGGACAGGCTCCGGCGGACTGGGCAGGGGAAAAGGGGTGGCCTCCGGCGCCTCGGAGGGCCCGGCCGGCTCCGGCGGGCCAAAGAACAGCGCGCAGCCGCCCAGGGGCAGGCAAAAAAGCAGCGCCAGGCACAGGAGCAAGCGGCGGACGCCGCCTCCGCTCATTTTCCGGCGGCCAGGCTGAGTTTCAGGGCCTGGGCCAACTGATCGGGGCAGGAGGTGGATTTATAGCCGCAGCGGATGCCCTCCATCCGGCGGATGGCCTCCTCCACGTCCATCCCCACCACCAGGGCGGAGATGCCCTGGAGATTGCCGCTACAGCCGCCCTGGACAGACAGGTGCTTGATCTTGCCGTCCTCTGTCTCAATCTCCATCAGCTGGGAGCAGACGCCCTTGGGCCGGTATGTGAATTTCATAGTGGTTCCTCCTTTGTATCTCTTGCTCGGACGGCCGGCCCCTGACGGGACCCCGCCGCCGGCTCTGCTCAAATCATACCACGCCCGGCCCCGTTTTGCAAGGGCGGGCGCACTTTTGAGCATAGAAGGACCGGGCGGCGCATAGAGTGGATTGGAAAAGCCATACGAAGGGGGTGGTCCCGTGGGACCTGCCAAAAGACTGGCGGTGTTGGGGCTGGCGGCGGTGTGCATGTACATGCTGTGCGTGACGGGGATCTTTCCCGCGCTGCGCAGGGGCCTGGCGGAGCGTATGGAGGCGGAGCGGGCGAAAGAGGAGACGGTCTCCGAAGGACCGGCGGTCTCCGCCGGGCCGGAGACGGCGGAGCCTACGGAGGCGCCGCCCCCGGTCCCGACGCCTGAAGCGGGCCCCCGGCCTCTGGACGCGCTGCCGGAGGAGCCGGAGCTGCGGCCCGTGGCGGCGGTGCTGGACAGCGGAGGCAGTGAGGGGGTCATGACCACCACCATCCAGGGCGGGCTCACCATCAAAAATGAGACCCATTATACCATCGACCCGGATAAACTGCTTGCCCAGGGGCCCCAGGTGACTCTGCCGGAGGGGGAGGTCCAGATCCTCATCGTGCACACCCACGGCAGCGAGGCCTATACCCAGGCGGGGCTGGACCACTATGAGGCCAACGACTCCAACCGGACCGCCGACACGGAGTACAACATCATCCGGGTGGGGGATGAACTGGCAAAGCTCTTAGAGGCGTCCGGGCTGCGGGTGCTCCATGACCGTGAGATCTACGACTACCCCAGCTACACCGGCTCCTACACCCGCTCCGGCGCGGCGGTGGAGAAGTATCTGGAGGACTACCCCAGCATCACCGTGGTCATTGACCTGCACCGGGACGCTCTGGGCTCGGATGACGTGATCTATAAGACCATGGCGGAGGAGGAGGGGGTCTGCGCCAGTCAGGTGATGCTCCTGGTGGGCAGCGATGACAGCGGCCTGGAGCACCCCAACTGGCGGACCAATCTGTCCCTGGCCCTGTACCTCCAGCAGGCGGTGACCGCCAAGCACCCCACGCTGATGCGGCCGGTGTCCCTGGTGCGGGAGCGCTATAACCAGCATCTGACCCCCGGCTCCATGATCATCGAGGTGGGCAGCAGCGGCAACACCCTCCAGGAGGCTTTGGCCGCCATCCGCCTCTTTGCCGACGCGGCGGGCCCCGCCCTGGCGGACCTGATCCGGCCCCCGGAGGACGGGAGCGGGGGAGAGCCGCCGGCGCTGGCAGAATAAAAACAGGAAAAAATCGAAAAAACCTCTTTACAAAACGGCAGGTTTATATTATACTGTGGTCAATAATAAGAATGATTCTTGATTTATGACAGAATGATGAACGAAAGCAGAAGGAAAAACAGCAAAAAACGGGCTGCCCTGCTGGAGGTCCTGCGGTCAACGCGGGAGCACCCCACGGCGGAGAGCCTCTACCTGGCGCTGAAGCCGGCGTATCCGGAGCTGAGCTTAGGGACCGTGTACCGGAACCTGGCGGTGATGGCGGAGGAGGGGCAGGCGGCCGCGGTGGCCACGGTGGATGGGCAGCTGCGGTATGACGGGCGCACGGAGCCCCATGCCCATTTTATCTGCCGCCGCTGCCACCGGGTGCTGGATCTGGATCTGCCGGACGCGGTGACGCCCATGTATCCGGCGGTGGCCTCGGCCCTGGGCTGCGCGCCCGAGGGGCACTCCCTGTGCTTCAGCGGCCTGTGCGCCGCCTGCAGCCGGGAGCCGGGGCGGGTTTAACTGGTTTTTTATTGCCGACGCAATAAAAATATACATCCATACTTTGAGAAACGATCAGGAGGAAAAGATCATGAAGAAATGGGTCTGTCCCGTATGCGGTTATGTCCATGAGGGCGATACGCCCCCCGAGTTCTGCCCCCAGTGCAAGGTCCCCGGCTCCAAGTTCACCGAGCAGAAGAGCGATCTGACCTGGGCCGCCGAGCATGTGGTCGGCGTGGGCAAGCAGTTCGGCGCCGATGTGCCCGAAGAGGTCCAGAAGGAGATCATCGCCGGTCTGAAG
Organism: uncultured Oscillospiraceae bacterium; assembly: GCA_947630375.1. GTDB lineage: Bacteria > Bacillota > Clostridia > Oscillospirales > Oscillospiraceae > Limivicinus. The sequence goes on from CANRHH010000008.1 coordinate 57,894, forward strand.
GCCAACTTTGAGGGCGAATGCACCGAAGTGGGCATGTATCTGGCGATGGCCCGGGTCGCCCACCGGGAGGGCTATCCCGAGATCGGCATGTACTGGGAGAAGGCCGGCCTGGAGGAGGCCGAGCACGCCGCCAAGTTTGCCGAGCTCTTGGGCGAAGTGGTCACCGACAGCACCAAGAAGAACCTGCAGCTGCGGGTGGACGCGGAAAACGGCGCCACCGCCGGCAAGACTGAGCTGGCCAAGCTGGCCAAGAAGTACAACCTGGACGCCATCCACGACACCGTCCATGAGATGGCCCGGGATGAGGCCCGCCACGGCAAGGCCTTCAAGGGCCTGCTGGAGCGCTACTTCGGCTGAGCGGAGGGAAAACGATGAAATACGTTTGCAATCTGTGCGGCTGGGTCTATGACGAGGAAGAGACCGGCGTCAAGTGGGAAGATCTGCCGGAGGACTTCGCCTGCGAGCTGTGCGGCGCGGGCAAGGATGAATTCAGCCCCGAGGAATAAACCCTGAAAGAAGCAAGAACAGTCCGGAAATCTCTGATTTCCGGACTGTTTTCTTGTTAGACCTTGCGTGAAGGGGTAAAATATGGTATAGTTTCTGTATCTGAAAAAACACGCCGCCGGGCGGCTGGTCAAGGAGGATCCATGGAAGAAAACATTCTCAGAAACTACGCAAGGCTGATCGTTCGTTCAGGCATCAACGTGGTGCCGGGGCAGGAAGTGAGCATTGCCGCACCGGTGGAACAGCCGGATTTCGCGGAGATGCTGACCGAGGAGTGTTATCTGGCCGGGGCCGGAGAAGTGCGGGTGGACTGGGTGTCCCAGAACGTGAGCCGGCTGCACTACAAGTACCGGAGCCTGGAGAGCCTGAGCCATGTGAAGAAATGGGAAGAGGAAAAGTATAAGCACACGGCCGAGGCCCGGCCGGCCCGGATCCACCTCAGCGCGGAGGACCCGGACGGCATGAAGGATATCGATCAGGCCAAGTACGCCAAGGCCCAGCAGGCCAGGTATACGGTGCTGAAGCCCTACCGGCAGGCCATGGAAAACGGGGCCCAGTGGTGCGTGGCGGCGGTGCCGGGGCTGAAATGGGCCCGGAAGGTCTTCCCCGGCGTGAGCGACGGGGAGGCCATGGAGCGGCTCTGGCAGGCGATCCTCCACTGTGCCCGGGCCGACGGGCCGGACCCGGTGGCCGATTGGGAGGCCCACAGCGCCAACGTCCACCGGCGCTGCGACTGGCTCAACTCCCTGCAGCTGCGCCGTCTGATCTATAAGAGCGAGAGCACGGGGACGGATTTCAGCGTGGGGCTGATCCCGGATATGCTCTTTTGCGGCGGTTCGGAGCGGGCCGCCGTCCAGGGGGTGGAGTATAACCCCAATATCCCCTCCGAGGAGGCGTTCACCACGCCGATGCGGGGCCAGGCCGAGGGCATTGTCTACGCCACGATGCCCCTGTCCTACCAGGGGGTGCTGATCGAGGACTTCTCCCTCCGGTTTGAAAACGGCCGTGTGGCGGAGGTCCACGCCGGAAAGAACGAAGAGGCCCTGCGGCTGATGGTGGGGATGGACGAAGGCTCCGCCATGCTGGGCGAGTGCGCATTGGTGCCCTGGCAGAGCCCCATCCGGGAGAGCGGCATTTTGTTCTACAACACCCTGTTTGACGAGAACGCCGCCTGCCACCTGGCCCTGGGCCGGGGGTACAGCAGCTGCATGAAGGATTTTGAAAAATACAGCCGGGAGGATTTCGCGGCTTTGGGCGTCAACGAGTCTATGATCCATGTGGATTTCATGATCGGCGCGGCGGATCTGAACATCACGGGGATCACGGCCGGGGGCGAAGAGGTGCCGATCTTCAGAGACGGCGGCTGGGCGGCAGACTGAACCGGCCGGAAAGAGAGAACAGAAAGCGGGGGCGGAGATGGAAGAGAAAACCGGAAGCGCGCATAAGGTAAAATTTTATGTGGAGCGGCAGAGCTTTTGGGTCCAGGCGGCGGTCATTTTGATGCTGCTGTCGGCCACGTTCCGGCTCATCGGCTGCTGGGGCCTGTGGGGGGATTCCTTCTTTGCGGCCACCCAGATCGCCCTGCCCCTGATCTGCAACGTGCTGTTCATCCTGTGCATCCTGCTGCTGGGCCGGCGCTTCTTCGGCGCCACGGCGCTGCCGGTGCTGCTGGGCGTGGTGTTCTTTATCATCAAGTCCTTCAGCTTTGACAGCTGGCTGCACACGGTGCTGTGCATCATGCTGTATCTGCTGGTGGCGGTGCTGTATACGGCCACGGCTTTTGGGGCCGTGCGGACCAAGTGGCTGCTGGTGCCCCTGTTCGCGCTGCCGTTCGCGTACCATATCTTTGTGGAGGATCTGCCCGCTTTAGGGGCCGGGACCTTGAGCTTCTCTGCTGGGATGCAGGAGATGTCGGTCCTGTGCGTGATGCTGGCGCTGCTGGCCACGGCCTTCGGCATGAAGAAGAAAAAGCCGGAGGAGCCGAAGAACAAGGAGAAGGACAAGAACAAGGCCCCGGCCAAGGGGCCGGAGAAGCAGGAGCCGGAGGCGGCCGGGACCCCGGCCCAGGCGGAGGCCCCGGCAAAGGCGGAGTCTTCCGCCAAGACAGAGAGCGCTGCCCAGCCGGCGCCGGAGCAGGCTCCCGCCGGGGAGGCAGAGCCGGCGGAGACCAAGAGCGCGCCGTGAAACAGGCCGGCGGCAAAGCTGGAAAAATTTTCTGTTTTACACAAAAATGCCGGTGCTCCACGGTGATTTGTGACGATTTTTGCGTTTTTAACAAAAAGTGCTTCTATTTATTTCGGATTTGTGCTACAATCTTTACAAGAGGACAGGCGCGGGCCTGTCAGGCATGAACAGGCAGCAGAAAGGAGCTGAAACAAATGAAATTTACGTTTACCGAGAAAAGGATGGATTCCTCCGAGGAGCTGCGGGCGTATGCGGTCAAGAAGATCGGCAAGCTGGACAAGCTCTTCAAGAACGAGGCGGAGGCCATGGTCACCTTCAGCATTGAGCGGGGCCGGTTCCTGGCTGAAATCACCATCCACAGCAACGGCATGTTTTACCGTGCCAGTGAGCTGACCAACGATATGTACGCCTCTGTGGATTCCGGCGTGGCCGCCATCGAGCGGCAGATCCGCCGGAACAAGACCCGGCTTGAAAAGCGCCTGCGGGAGGGCGCGATCCCCGCGGGCCCGGCCTTTGCCCCGGGGGAGGACGATGGGGACGAGGAGTTCAAGATCGTGCGCAGCAAGCGCTTCTCCATCAAACCTATGTCTGCCGAGGAGGCCATTTTGCAGATGAATCTGCTGGGGCATGAGTTCTTCGTGTTCAAGAACATGGACGCGGAGGACGCCATCTCCGTGGTGTATAAGCGCCGCCAGGGGGGCTACGGCCTCATCTGCGACGACGGCGAGAACGAGGACTGAGACCCGGCCCTGCCCCTGCCGGTCCGGCGATAAATGCCCATTTTTCCCCGTTTTTAGCGTGATTTGTCTTGCCTGCCCTCCGAAAGTTCCGGGGGGCAGGTTTTATGCAGCCTCCATCTTTTTTATAAAATTATAAAAATTTTTTGACTTGCGCGAAAACCTGTATTATAATTTAAAACAATGCAAGGGTCGAGACCTGAAAAAGGGGGGAAGAACGACAATGGCGTCTTCCACAAAAGAGGCTCTGGCCGCCTCCTTAAAACAGATGATGAAAATGAAGCCCATCGAGAAGATCACCGTCAAGGACCTGGTGGAGCTGTGCGGGGTCAACCGGCAGACCTTTTACTATCATTTTGACGATGTGTACGATCTGCTGGAGTGGGTTTTCGAGCAGGATGCCAACCGGGTGCTGCCCAAGGAAGTGGTATACAGCCACTGGCGGGAAGACGTGGTGATCTTCTTCGAATATCTCTATGAAAACAGCACCTTTGCCCTGAACGTATACAATTCCAACAGCCGCCTGTATATGCTGCGCTATCTGAAAGACCGGCTCCAGAGCTGCATTTACAGCTTTGCCATCATCGTATCCGAAGGGCGCAACATCGACCGGCAGGATTTCGACTTTGTGGTGGAGTTCTACGCCAACGGCGTCATCGGCCTGATCGCCCAATGGATGGATGTAGGGATGCAGCTGCCCAAAGGCTTCACCAAGGAGCGCTTCCTCCGCCTGCTGGACAACAGCGTGGAGAACATGCTGGAGCGCTTCCAGCTGGATTAACAAAAAATCTCCCGATCATCTCGGGAGATTTTTTTGTTAATTGTAATCAAATCCACTGGGCTCACCCAAAGGCTTTTCCAGCAGCTCGGGGTTTGCGAAGATGTACTTGATCAACTTCAGGCTCCGGGCAAAATAGAAGCCGTCCCCGATGCGCTCGTCCAGGGTGGCGCCGATGTCCACCATGTCCCGGACCTCCTTGTGCCCGTCGGGCATGACGACCTCCGCCTTGTGCAGCGCGCCGATGGTCACCATGATGCTGTTGGTGCCGTAATTGTTCAGGTGGTGATACACCGAGGGGCATTTGATGCTGCCCAGGTTGCTGACCAGAATGGTGGTAAAGTTGGGGTCCCCGTCGGTGAGGAATTTGGGGTTGATGCCCCAGAAATCCATCCAGCGGATCACCCGGATCACCAGCATCAGCAGCGGCCGGGGGATCTTGGCAAAGGCGTCCAGCGTGGCGTCCACCCCGCCGGTGGCGTGCTCACTCTTGCGGGTCTCCCGCACGTCGCCCACGATCTTGCGGCTGATCTCGTTGATGGTGTCGGTGTCCTTGGGCGTCAGCACCATCAGCGCCTCCTCCGCGTTGTCGGCAAAACGGCGCTTGCAAACGAAGCTCAGGCTGATGTCATAACGCTCATAGGTCCGGCGGCCCTGAATAAAGCGGTTCATTTTGGGCCGCTCCCGGACCATACGGGCCAGGCCCGTAATGGCACAGTGAAACAGCGTCATCTTATAATCCAGCGTTTCGTTTTTCTTCTCGATGAATTTCAGCAGCTCGGTGGCGTCGATCTCATCATGCAGATAGACCTCGCTGTCCGTCCGGTTGGGCATCAGGTGGGGCATGATCGCCTGCAGGCCCGGCACATCCTTGACCCAGCGCCCGTCCCAGCGGTCGCCCCAGTGTTTTTCTCTCTTTTCAGCCATGTGATCCTCTCCTTATTCGTCGTTGGCGGCTTCCTGCAGCCCGTTGGCCTCGTCCTCCAGCCGCCGGTAGGCCACTTTGCCCACCAAAGTCTTGGGCAGCTCCCGGCGGAACTCGATCTCCTTGGGCAGGGCATATTTGGCTACATGGTGCTCCAAATACGCCATGATGCGCTTTTTGCAGTCCTCATCCGGCAAAACACCGTCCCGCAGCACGATGTATGCCTTGACCCGCTGCATACGCCGGGGGTCCTTGACCCCGATCACACAGCTGTAGGACACATCCGGATGGGAGTCGATGCAGTTCTCCACCTGGCCGGGGTAGACATTGTACCCGTTGGTGATGATCAGGCGCTTGATCCGGCGGCTGTAATACACAAAGCCGTCCTCGTCCATTTTCCCCAGGTCGCCGGTATAGAGCCAGGTGCGCCCGTCACGGAGGACCCGGAGGGTGTCCGCCGTCTCCTTGGGGTTGTCCAGATAGCCCAGCATGACGGTGGGCCCGGTGAGGATGATCTCCCCTTCCTCGCCCCGGGGCAGCTCCTCATCGGTGCCCGGGTGGACGATGCAGTATTGCGTGTCCGGGAAGGGCAGGCCGATGCTGTGCTCCCGGTAATCGTCCCGGGGGGTCAGGCAGCTGGCGGTGACGCACTCGGTAAGCCCGTAGCCCTCCCGGACCTGGATGCTGGCCCCGTGGGCCTTCAAAAAGGCGTCCACCTTTTTCTTGAGCTCCACAGACAGAGAGTCGCCTCCGCAGAACATGCCGTGGAGAAAGCTCAGATCCACCTTTTCCAGCTCCGGAATGTGCAGCAGCGCCTCAAAGATGGTGGGCACGCCGGCGATGAAGTTGGGCTTTTTCTTGGCCAGCATATGGGCGTAGCTCTTGCCGTTGAAGGTGGGCATCAGGATGCAGCGGCCGCCGTAGACCAGCACCGCGTGCAGGTTGATGCCCAGGCCGAAGCCGTGGAAACAGGGCATACAGCTGAGCATGGACAGCCCCACGCCTAAGCGCACGCCGATGGCCTCCCGGGCCTGCATGGCCAGGGCGTTGAAATTCAGGTCACTGAGGCAGATACCCTTGGGCATACCGCTGGTGCCGCCGCTGTAGAGAATGACCGCCGTGCGCTTGGGGTCGAAGCTGGGCGGGGGGAGGGGGATGTCCTTGTCGCCCCGCCGGAGGAATTTCTTCCACAGCACAGCGTGATCGGTGTTGGGGTATTTCAGATAAGCCCTGCCCGCCTTCAGGGTGTACGCCGCGGCCAGAACGGGGTTGAGCACATCCTGCATCCGGGCCACCAAAACAGTCACCGGATGGTCCACCTCCGCCAGGGCCGCCTCCACCTTCTCACAGAACATGTCCACCGTCAGGATGACCTTGCTCTTGGATAGATTCAGATAGAAGCTGATCTCGCTGCGGGCGGACAGCGGGTGCACCATGTTGGCCACCGCGCCCACCCGGTTGATGGCGTAAAAACAGTCCAGCGCCTGGGGAATGTTGGGCATACACACCGTCACCACATCCCCCTGGCCGATGCCCATGTCCGCAAAGGCCCTGGCCGCCCGGTCGATCTTTTTCAAAAACGTCCCATAGCTGGTTTTGTGGTTATAAAATTCATAGGCGGGCTCTTTGGGATACTGCTCCGCGATTCGCCTGACCATCTGGTACATGGTCAGCTCAGGATATTCCAGATGCTCTCTCGGTCTGTAGGCCATGTTTTCTGTTCTTCCCGTGTATAAAAGTAAATAGTTTTAGCTTTTAAAGTATAGTACAGGCCCCGGTAAATTGCAACCTTGTTTTTTTGCCGGGATCTGTGATTTTTTCCCCGGCGGGACCGGCGTCGCCCGCGATCCCCGCCGGGGGAATTTTTTTATATGGTCTTCGCTTGACAAATCCCGGCAGACAAGGTATGCTGAACGTATGGCGGTTGCCAAATTTTATGAAACAGGAGGAGACGTCATGGACGGTGGAAGTAGCGGCGGCACATCAACAGGCCGAAGTTTTTTCGCGGAGCGCCAGGGTGCCTCCGCCTGCCAATTGCATCGCTGAGCTTTGGCCTGCGTGTCGGCTTCCAAATCTGGACGCGTTCCAAAAGAGGAGGAAAAACCGATGGCAGAATACAATGCGCTTTTAAAGAAGACTTTGAAGACCCTGCTCGACGAAAAGAAGTACTCTACCCTGAAGGACGTTCTGGTGACCATGAATCCGGCGGACGTAGCCGCCGTCTTCGAGGAATTGGGGGAGGAGCGGGTCCCGCTGCTGTTCCGGCTGCTGCCTAAGGAGCTGGCGGCGGAGTGCTTCGTGGAGATGGAGCCGGACCGGCAGGAGCTGCTGATCCGGGGCTTCTCCGATCTGGAGCTGAGGGACCTGATCGGCGAGCTGTATGTAGACGACGCCGCGGACCTGGTGGAGGAGATGCCCGCCAACGTGGTCAAGCGGATCCTCTCCCAGGCGGACCCCCAGACCCGCCGGGAGATCAACCAGATCCTACGCTATCCCGAGAACTCCGCCGGCTCCATCATGACCACCGAGTATGTCTCCCTCCGGCCGGCCATGACCGTAGCGGAGGCCATTGCCCGCATCCGTAAGACAGGGGTGGACAAGGAGACGATCTACACCTGCTACATCACCGAGGACCGGCGGCTTTTAGGCTTCGTGACGGTCAAGGATCTGCTGCTGACCGAGAACGACGACACGCCCGTCTCCGAGGTGATGGATGAGAACGTGATCTCCGTGAGCACCATGGCCGACCAGGAAGAGGTGGCCCAGATGCTCTCCCGGTACAACTTCCTGGCCCTGCCCGTGGTGGATACCGACGGGCGGATGGTGGGCATCGTCACCTTTGACGACGCGATGGATGTCCTGGAGGAAGAGACCACCGAGGATATGGAGCTCATGGCGGGCATCACGCCCACGGAAAAGCCCTATCTGCGCTCCAACGCCTGGGAGCTTTTCAAGCACCGCATCCCCTGGCTGTGCCTGCTGATGGTGTCGGCCACCTTTACGGGGATGATCATCACCGGTTTCGAGAGCGCGCTGGCGGCCCAGGTGATCCTGACGGCTTTTATCCCCATGCTGATGGATACCGGCGGCAACTCCGGCTCCCAGTCCTCGGTCACGGTGATCCGGGCCCTGTCCCTGGGGGAGCTGGCGTTTAAGGACCTGCCCGCGGTCATCTGGAAGGAGATCCAGACGGCGGTGCTGTGCGGGACCGCGCTGGCGGTGCTGTGCTTTGCCAAGATCATGCTGGTGGACAAGCTGCTGCTGGGCAACCTGGATATCACGGTCATGACAGCGCTGGTGGTGTGCTTTACCATGGCGGTGACGGTGCTGGTGGCCAAGGTGATCGGCTGCACGCTGCCCATGTGCGCCAAGAGGCTGGGCTTTGACCCGGCGGTGATGGCCAGCCCCTTTATCACCACCATGGTGGACGCTCTGTCCCTGCTGGTCTATTTCGGCGTGGCCCAGGCCCTGTTATTCCACTGAAAAGATTTTTCTGAAGCCTCAAAAAAGCGGCCGAAAGGCCGCTTTTTTTGAGGCTTGAGTAGACCTTAATAAATACACGTAAAAATACGTACATTTATCTTGACATACGTAAAAATACGTGCTACAATGAGGCCGTAATAGAGATAAAGAGGGTGATCTGATCAAGTATTCAGAGCTGGAAAAGATACTAAAGCAAGCGGGCTGTACCGTGAGAAGAGAAGGAAAATCGCATACACTATGGTATAGCCCTAAGACTGGAAAGGTGTTCACAGTAGGCCGGCACAAGACGCAGGATGTGCCGGTCGGAACGTTAAAGTCGATTAAAGTGAGCGCAGGGCTTGAATAAAGCCCAAACTCTCCCGCAAATAAAGGAGGAAAATGGTGATGAAGTATTTGTACCCTGCCGTGTTCAAGAAGGAAGAAGGCGGTTACAGCGTTATCTTCCCGGACCTGGACATTGCCACTTCCGGGGAAACGCTGGAAGAGGCCATGGATATGGCGAAGGATGCTTTGTGTTTAATGCTCTATGATCTGGAAGAAAGAAAGCAGCCTGTTCCCGCCGCATCGGACATGAGAAAACTGTCATGCCCGGACGACGCCTTTTTGAGCCTTGTTGCCTGTGACACGATGGAGTACCGGCGTTTTTACAGCAGCAAGGCCGTGAAGAAAACGCTGAGCATTCCGGCATGGCTGAACACGATGGCCGAGAAAGAGGATATCAATTTCTCGGCAGTGCTGCAAAAGGCGCTGAAGGCAGAGTTGCGGCTCTGAGTCCCACGGCCGCCTAAAATTTGGGAGTATGCCCGCCTGCGGATTTCGTGGGGCGAGGGCGAGAGGGGATGGGATTCCCCTCTCGCAAAATTGAGCGAAGCGGATCATACGCTGCGAAGCGGCGCCGCAAAAAAAGGCCCATCCACGAAGTGGACGGGCCTTTTTTGTGGTGCTCCAGCGGGGATTCGCCCGCCTGCGGGCGGGCCGGGTCGCGGGGCAAACGTGCCACTGGCACGTTTGCTAACACCGCTCCCTTCGAATCCCCCGCTTCCGCACATGAAAAAATCCTGCACCCGCTATGCGGGTACAGGATTTTTTGGTGCTCCAGCGGGGATTCGAACCCCGGACACCCTGCTTAAAAGGGATGTGGGGGAAAATGGGGAAATTGCTTAGAGCGCGTAAGAAAATCAGGTTCTTTGTGCTTGGCCGTTACCCCTTTGCTTACCCCCAAAGGCAGCAGAGACGGCCTTCACCGTGTCGCTGGGGCGGTTGGCCATGAGATGGGTGTAGACGTTGAGCGTCAGGTTGGCGGTGGCGTGACCGGCCAAGTATTGCACCGTCTTGATGTCGGCCCCGGACATCACCAGCTCCGTGATGTAAGTGTGCCGCAATTGATGCGGGGTCACCTTAAAATCAAGGGAGATCTCCACCCCATGATTACGGATCCGGTCACCGAGCTGGAGCATCTTGCGATATGGCTTGCCGTTTTCCATGCCTTGGATCTCCCGGACGCTGCGAACCCGGATCGCGTCCCAGGCCCGACGAAAGGATGTGGCGCTCATGGGCCTGCCTTTCTGGTCAGGGACCACATAGAGGTTTTTGCTTTTCGTCTTTTCCTTCTCCAGCAGCTCCACCAGCGGCTCTGGGATGGGGATGTCCCGCTTCGCCGCACGGCTTTTTAAGGCATCGTCCACGATGGGCTTGTTTTTCCCTTCCCATCGCAGAGCCCGCCGCACGGAGATGTATGGCGGGACGGCGTCAAGGAAAACACAATCCCATTGCAGGGCAAGGATCTCTTCCCGCCGAAGCCCCGCATAGAGAGCAAGGGCGGCGATCAGGCCCGCCTTCGTCCCGGACAGCGCGTCCATGAGGCGCCGCTGCTGTTCCGCCGTCAAGGGGATCTTTTCGGCCGATGCCTTTCCCGCCGCCTTCAGGTCCCGGCAAGGGGACCGGGCAATCAAATCATTGTTTTCCGCCGCGGCGAAGATCCTCTTTAGTGTAGTGACAATTTTTTGCTGTGAGGATTTGGACAGGTGCGCGGCAGCGGCCATGACGGCCTGGATGTCATCCGGCGTTATGCTCCGGAGGGGGCGGGGGCCGATGATGGGGCAGATGTGATTATTGATCGCATTGCGGTAATCCTCTTTTCGCTTTGCGCTGAGACCCTCGGCATTCAGCGCGTACCAGCGGGCGGCGTACTGATAGATAAGGGGATCCTCCGCCGTCTGCCGGGTGCGGCTGAGCTGGAGCTGCCGGGCTTTGACCTTTTCCCTCAGCTCCGGTTTGGTCTTGCCGTAGACATCGACCCAGCGGCCGCTGTTTTCGTCTTTGATGCGCTTACGGTAGAGCCTGGTCTTTTCGCTATACGAAAATTCCGGGGCGTTTTTTCGCGGCATTTTTCCTCCTTTTCTCTTGCGCCCCGGCCCGCGGTGTGCTAAGATAAAAGGGCAGACCAAGGCCTTGGTTTTGATCGACGGGGTTTTTCTGCGTGGCCGGCTTGAGCTTCCACCTTCAAGCCGGCCTTTTTTGTGTCCAAATCGGACACGGGGTCAGGCTTTCTTCAGTTCAGCCACGTCCTGGGCCAGGGTCCGGACGACGGTCTTCAGAAAGACGACCTCATCCTCCAGGGCCTCCACCCGGCTTTTGGGGGCCAGGGTCTCCAGAATAGTCTGCTGCCCTTCGGCCAGCAGCTGAAGCTGGGGCTGGATGGCGGACTCATAGAAGGCCATCCAGCGGTCCTCCGCGGCGTTGATCTCGGCGCGGACGGCGCCGATCTCGCCATGGGTGCGGCTCTCCGAGTCCGTAAGCAGCTTCTGAATGGCCTGTAGATCTTTGTCTTCCAGCATAATGGTCTCCTCTCTTTCTGTGTCCGAAGTGGACACGGGGTTATTCTATATCTTTACTGTAGACGACGGTCACGTCAGCGCGGTATATGTAGTCCGCCGCGCTCCGGGGACGGTCGTCAAATTCGTCGTTATCCTCCGGGCGGAAGCGCTCAACATCCAAGCGGGCCGAGGTGAGGCGGTCCACAACATCCAGAAAGGCTTGGACCTGGGGCGCGGGCACGTTGCCGATGCCCATGTCGTTATAGGTGATAAGGACAGCGTCTTTTCCCTTATAATCGTAGGACTCAAAGCCAATGGTCCCTTCTCCGTCGTTTGCCAGGGCTTCTTTCAGGACCCGCTGTCGACTGCTGCCGTCATCGTTATCATAGGTGACACCGGCGACCCGAAAGCGCAGACGGCCGTGGGTTCGTTCAAACTCGGCCTGCCGGGCGGATGCCTCCTTGCGATCATTTTCTATCTTTTCCTTTAATTCGGCAATCTCTTTTTCCGTTTTGGCTGCTTTTTCCTGAAGTTCAGCTTGCTTCTCTTTTAGTCGGTGGATGCGCTCAGCTTTTTCTGCTTCCGCTTTCTGCCGAGCAGCCTCACGCGCCTTCCCCTGCCGGTGAAAATTCAGTGTATAGCTGACAGCCCACCACACGACCAGAGCAAAGACAATGATGCCGACGATCAAGCCTCCAAGATTTCCCTGCCACCATGCATTTGAAATCAGGGTCATGGGCAGTACAAGGAGCACGATCCGCAAGGCCACGCCCCAAATTGTATAGGTTTTATCGTTTTTCATCCATTTCTCTCCTCTATCCAAAATCTACGTAGATTATATTGCCGACTCGCCGTCTGATTCGGGAGGGCCGGCCTTGTATTCGTCCATGGCATTTAGCCCGCGGGCATCTACCAAAAGATGCTGCTGGCCAGCATCGTTTAAATTGTGGTATATAGTATCAATTTCTTCAAACCTTTTGTCCTTGCCATTTACTGGTGAGGATTTTTTTTCATTCTCCGGCATTCCGTTCAAATACTCCAGAGAAACGCCAAGGCCATCAGACAATTTAAAAGCTACGTCAAGGGATACCTTGTTTTGCTTGCGGACGACAATGCCTCTGATCGTCGAGTCGGCTACACCTGAAAGCCGGGCAACGTCAGCCACAGTCAAATTTCTTTCCTGCATTATGGAACTAAGCACACGGTAAATCTCCATCAAATTTTCCTCCGCTGTAAACATATCATAACACGCATTATCGCGCATTGCAAGATTTTTTTCACGCAAAGTATTGACAAATCTTTTATTGAGTGATTAAATTAAGAGGAAATCACGCAATGCGCGATTTTTAAGGGGGTGTTTTTTTGAAACCAAACGGGATAGTTTACTCTAACCTTCGCGCAGAGATGAGTCGGACTAATATCGGCATAAAGGATATCGCCAAGGCTTGCGATTTTAACCGGGACACTCTCGCAAGAAAACTTGCGAAGAAATCTCCGCTTTACCTTGACGAGGCATTTAAAATTCAGCAGGCATTTTTCCCGGACAAAGAGCTCCGGTATCTTTTCGATTGTGCTGCTGAGTAACCCGCCCCGCATCGGCGGGGCGTATGAAAGGAGGTGGAAGAGCGTGGGAGGCAAAAACACGGACCGGCTTATTACCTTCAGCATCGTCACCAGCACTGCCCTTATTCTGCTGAACCTTCTGAGGCTGTTGAGGATCTTTGGCCTCACTTAAAAAAGGTAAAAAGCAGCATTGATATTTCAACAAAGATTGCAATGGTTGAAAGCAGCGCCCCATAAGTTGCCCTCTGCTCTGTGCGCTTCATCATCCGATATGCTTCAAACTCTTCCTGACCTGCGGGGCTCAGGGTCACAACGGTGTCTGCCTCAAAGCGATAGTCCGAGAAGGACAGGCGGCCAGGCCCGGCAAGTTCCTGAAGCTGCTGATAGTTCTGGAGGTTTGCAGCCTTCATGATCGCGCCCAGCGTTTTATGGCGGAGGACAGTTTTACAGACCTTATAGCTTTTTGCAGTCATAGCAGGACCTCCAGGGTTTAAATTACTTCACGCCGCCCATCGGCGGGTCATGTGAAAGGAGGGGAGACGGTGGACTATCTGAAAAAGCATATCTTTGACATTGGCGTTTTGATCGTCGGGTTGGTCGCACTCATAAGAACGTTCTTATAAGGGCGATAGCTGAAGAAAGGGAGGGAAGACGGTGGGCAGAGATCCCTTATATGGCTGGCGCTTTGTGATCTGGTCGATGATCGGCGGCATTGTGGGGACGGTCATAATTGCAGTTTGTTTCGGATAAAAGCGACCAGCACGGAGACCGCAACGCCGGCTATAAAGCCATACAGCCGTTCCAGCCATTTGTCCCTCTCCTCCATGCGGCGGATCTCTTTGTAGGCCTTCCCGCCCTGGGTAAGGGAGGCCCCGGCGATGGCCCCGGAGGAATAGTAGGCCAGCTCAACAAGCGCCTTGTCCGCAAGGCCCTTCAAGATGCGGCGGGTTTCATCCTCTGCATACCCAAAGGTTTGCTCAAGATATTCATATGTGTAGACGCGTTGCGGCCCGCCGGGGCCTCCGGCAATCAGGCGGTCCAGCATTCTTTTAGATTCTTTATCCAGGTACACGGCCTGCACCCCCTTTCAGTTTATTGTATCACAGGGCCGGGAGCGGGCGCAAGGTAGCAGATTTACAGTATTTCGAGAAAAAGCCCAAAGAGGGCTACAGGGAAAGGAGGAAACCATGCAGCGGAATACTATCAAGCTGACACGGAAGACGGCCCAGGCCATTGTGAAGCAGGAGTTGGGGATCTCCGGCGCGGCCCTGGTGCGGGAGGATACCCCGTCCTTTATGCAGCGGTACACCATGAAGCTGGGGGTGCTGGAGGTCACGGTGGATAACGGGGCCTATGAAAACAACGGCTGCTTCCTGCTGAAGCTGGCCCACAATTTCCAGGGGGAGCTGCGTATCTACATAGACCCGAAGACCCTGGCCGAAAACGATGAGGCGGGGGACCGGTACAGGGCGGAGTGCCGCCGGGAGATGTGCGAGTGCTGCTTCAAGGGGGCGTGACATGGAGGATAAGGTGCGGAACGTGTGCCGGATCGCGCGGGCGGTGGCCGGGCAGACCCAGGAGCGCTGGGCAGAGTCCATCGACGTGAGCGTGGAGAGTGTGCGGCTCTATGAGAGCGGCCGGGTGATCCCGTCGGACGACGTGGTGACCCGGATGGCCGAAGTGTCCGGGCACCAGATCATATGCTACTGGCATCTGCTCAATAAAAGCCGGGTGGCGTCGTCTCTGCTGCCGGAGGTGGAGCAGCTGCCCTTAGAGCAGGCGGTGCTTCGGCTGCTGCGCCGGATGAAGAGCTTCTTTGACCGGCATCGGGACGATGCCTTGATGGAGATCGCCGAGGACGGCAAGGTGGAGCTGCGAGAACGGGAGGACTTTGGCCTGATCTTGACAGAGCTGGAGGCCATCGTGCAGGCGGCGATGGCGCTGCGTTTCGCGGAAGGGAGAGAAGTCAATGAACGAGAGCTATAACCTGCTGAGCAAAAAAGAAGTCTGCGCGCTTCTGCGCATCTCCAAAAACACCCTGGAGAGGATCGTGCAGGATGGGGATCTCCCGGTGTACAAGGTCCGGGGCAGCTGCAAATTCAAGCAGCAGGATGTGGACGCCTATCTGGAGGGGTGCCTGGAGATCCATGTGCGGCAGCCGCTGCCAAAGCCGGTCAAGCGGCCTTCGGGCAGGGCATCCGGCTGGGATGCGGCGCCGGCCTATTATCCGGGGATGAAGGTCGTTTAGTGAGCGCGAATAAAAACCCCCGCCGGTGGGGCTACACCGACGGGGGCCGCGAAAGGAGACTTTCGCGTGAGAACATCTGTATTATACCAAAAAGAGCGAGCTTTTGCAAGGGGGTGGTTTGCCGATGGCTGTGATCCGGGTGGAGAAGACATCCAATTTTACCATGATGTCCAATTACCACCTACGGGATAAGCGGTTGAGTCTGAAGGCGGTGGGCCTGCTGAGCAAGATCTTAAGTCTTCCGCCGGACTGGGACTACACCGTGGCCGGCCTGGCCGGGATCTGCAAAGAAAGCAAAGACGCGATCCGGGCGGCGCTGGAGGAGCTGGAGGCCGCGGGCTATATCATCCGGCGCCAGCTACATAAGGACGACGGGACCTTTGGCGGCAATGAGTATGTGGTCTACGAGCGACCGCCCACCGTTGTCGGAAAACCCGGCAACGGTGACACGCCGGAAATGCGCACCGTTGTCGGAAAACCCGACAACGGTGAAACACCGTTGCCGGGAAACCCGTCAACGGGAAACCCGTCAACGGAAAACCCGGCGCAATTAAGTACTGATAGACTAAGTACAGAGTATAATAACCCCCCTATAGTCCCCCCACAGGGGGACGGCTCGGGCGGCCAAAAGGCCAAAAAGGACAAAGATGCCCCGGACTGGAAACCGGACCGGTTTGCCGCGTTTTGGAAAGCGTATCCCCGCAAGAAGTCCAAGCAGAGAGCGATCTCCGCATGGGACAAACTTCGACCAAGCGACGAGCTGCTCGTTGTAATGGCGAAGGCCTTGAAAAGGCAGATGCGCACGACCCAGTGGCAAAAGTCCAAAGGGGACTACATCCCATATGCGGCTAAATGGCTGAATCAGCGGCTCTGGACCGACGAGGTCGAGCTGCCCCCAGACCCCGGCCCGCCCGGGGGCTGGGCAGAGGACCGGGAGGTGCTGTGATGGCGGCGTCGGAGAATCTGCTGCGTATGCAGGCCACGATCCTGGGCACCCTTCTGCGAAGCCCGGACCACATGGGCGAGGCGGCGGCGGAGCTTCAGCCGGAGCTTTTCGACGGGGCTTTCTGCCGGCCGATCTATGAGGCCATGTGCCGGCTGCACTTTGCCGGGGCACCCATCGACCGGGTCACCGTGCTGCATGAGCTGGGGGAGGACTACGCCGAGGCCGTGGAGGCGGTGCTGAAGGTGGGCACCGGGGACCTGCGGTACTACTGCGCCATGCTCAAGGAGCAGGGGCGGCTGGAGGCCATGCGGGAAGAGGCCGTTGGCCTAAGCATGGCCCAGGAGCTCCGGGAAGCGGAGGTGCATCTGGCCCGGCTCAATACCTTAGCGGTGGAGCGGCAGGCCGCGCAGATCATCAGCGCGGCCGCGGCGGCGGACGCCTTCTGCGACCGGGTGGCCCGGGCGGAGAAACCGGAGTATTTGCCCTGGGGGCTGCCCAAGCTGGACCGGCTGCTCTACGCCCAAAAGGGGGACTTTATCGTGCTGGGGGGCTACCCCAGCGCGGGGAAGACCCTGCTGTCCGTCCAGTTCGCGCTGACGATGGCGGAGAAGTACCGGGTGGGCTTTTTCTCCCTGGAGACGGGGCCGGAGAAGCTCAGCGACCGGATCATCTCCCACCTGGCCCGGGTGCCCCTGGCCAGGATCAAGGAGCGGAAGCTGGGCCAATCGGACTGGGCGGCGCTGACCCGGGCCTGCGCCCGGCTGTACGAGCTGAAGCTGGACCTGATCGACGCGGGGGGCATGACGGTGCGGGACATCCGGGCGGTCAGCCTCAACCGGCGGTATGAGGTGATCTTCGTGGACTATCTGCAGCTGGTGAACGCCCGGGGCAAAAACCGCTATGAGGAGGTCACCTCCATCTCCCTGGGTCTGCACGAGCTGGCCCGGGCCAACCGGATCGCGGTGATCGCCCTGGCCCAGCTGTCCCGCCCGGAGCAGACCAAGGCAGGCCGGGGCGGAGAGGTCAAGCTGGTGCAGCCCACCATGTCCTCTTTCCGGGAGTCCGGCCAGATCGAGCAGGACGCGGACGTGGCCCTGCTGCTGTACCCGGCCAACCCCAACGACAACCGGGGGCCCCGGATCCTCAAGATCGGCAAAAACAAAGAAGGGGAAAGGGACCGGCTGGATCTGGAATTTGACGGGGCCACCCAAACCCTCCGGCCCGCTAAGGCCAAGGAGGAGACGGCGAAGCCCCGGGCCCAGGTTCCCGGGCAGGGATCCTTTGAGGAGCTGACAGCGGAGGACACCGGCCCGCTGCCGTTTTGAGGAGGTGGAAATAGCGGAGATCGGAGAGAAGATCACTTTTGTGCCCTATGCTTTTGTCCAGTACAAGCAGGGGGACGCGATGCAGGCGGTG
>CANRHH010000009.1 GCA_947630375.1 uncultured Oscillospiraceae bacterium
ACGGTCATGCTCCCTTTGAGGGCGCGGATCATGTCCCACAAATCGCTTCTGGCCAGCACGTCCAGCCCCAGGGTGGGTTCGTCCAGAAACAGGATCTCCGGATCGCTGATGAGCGCCATAGCGATGCTTAAGCGCCGCTGCCATCCGCCGGACAGCTTTCCGGCTCTTTTGTTTGCAATCTCCCCCAGGCCGAAACGGCCGCTCAATTCTGCGGCCCTGTCCCTGGCCTCAGCTTTGGGAAAGCCGTGGACCCCCGCCATCAGCTCTAAGTTCTCTTTGACTGTCAGATTGGGGGCCACCGCCGTCTCCTGGGGCGATACCGCGATCAGTGCCTTGACCAACCCTCTGTCCGTCAAAATGCTTTTTCCGTTCAGAAAGGCGTCGCCGGAGGTGGGCCGGGTCAAGCCCGTCAGCATTTTGATGGTGGTGGTCTTGCCCGCGCCGTTGACGCCCAGCAGGCTCAGCAGCTCGCCCTGCCGGACAGTGAGGTTCAGCCTGTCTACAGCGGTCAGGTCTTTGTATTTTTTCGTGAGTTCGACTGTTCTGATGGCGTCCATATCAGCCCCCTGCCTCTCCGCAAAAACGCGCTTTCAGCCCCAGGTAGGCGTCGGTCAGCACCTCGCTGACGGTCTCCATCTCCCAATCCAGATAGGAGGTGGCGATCATGGACGCGATACCGTGCACGAAGATCCACAGCTCCAGATGGAACCGCTCCGCCCTCTCTCTGGAAAGCCCCGTGTTTTTCATAATGAGGGGAAGGATCATATCCATTTCTCTGCCCGGCTCCGGCGGCTCCCCCTTGCGGTCGCACATGAAAAGCAGCTTGAACAGCTCTTTTTCCTCTCTGGCAAACCGGATATAGCCCATGCCGCTTGCCTTGTAGGGAGGATAACTTCCCGCCGCCATATCCTCTGCAAGATAGCTCTGGTACAGGTCCTGGGCGGCGGACAGCACCGCTCCCTGCACCTCCTCCATGTTCTTGAACAGCCCGAAAATCGGCTTGACCGAGCAGCTCAGCTCCTCTGCCAGCGCCCGGGCGGTGAGCCCGTCGGGGCCGGCCTTCCGCGTCAGGTCCAGCGCGGCGCTTGTGATCTCATCCCGTGTGAATTTGCATTTCGGCGGCATGACCGCGTTCCTCCCATCTTAAAGCATCTGTTGTTGCGCAACCTTTGTTTCCTATTATACACGCTTTCTTGCAAAAGTCAAGAAGAAAAAAGCCGATGATCCCGTGAATGACTTCACAAAATCATCGGCTCTGCGGCTTACGCTCGTTCTGCCTGACATTTGAAAAATGGCGTGTTGATGTATTTGTCGTCCCTGCACTGCTTCTTCTGCCCGAAAACGAAAAATATCTGACCCGCTTCTCCCGAACCAGGGAGGCCGCAGACGAAAAGAAAATCATCTGCGGCCTCCCTGGTTTACGTTCTCAGTGATTCTTTGTCAAAATAATCTGAACCCTACCCACAAAATACCAGGTGAAAAAGGATAGAAAGTTCCAATAATTTTTATCGGCACTCCTTTAAAGCCGCCTGCAACAAAGCTGATATTAATTTTAGCTGGGTAGGTGTTGCCGTTCTGCAAAGGATCTTTAATTCTTCTGGGACGTCGTCTATTTGCTCCGAAACCACACCGGCAAGAAGTTGAGACGGGGAGACACAAAGCATGTCGCAGAGCGTAACAAACAGCGGCAGGCTGGGTGTTTTACTTCCGGCTTCGACCTGCCTGAGATAGGCGGGAGTCACATCACACAGTTCAGACAGCTTATCGCCCGAAAGACATCTGTCTCTACGGGCTTTATGTATGTTTTTTCCGAGAACAACACTATTCATAAGAACCTCACGCAATCTAAAAGTATCCTTTTATTTGCTTATAGATTACATTTTTGTTGACAGGGGGAATAGATACTGATAGTATACAAATTAGCAGCTATTAGCTGTCAATTTTCAAAAATGCCTATTTTTCCGCTTGTAGAAAGGCGTGTATCAAGGTTTCCTCTAAGTAGATTTATATTACTTGGAGGGATAAGCAATGAAGCAGAATGAGTACGGCTATATTCGGGTGTCTTCTAAGGATCAAAATATCGACAGACAAATTTTGGCGCTCCGAAAGCACGGCATAACGAACGATCATCTTTTTGTCGATAAACTATCCGGAAAGGATTTTGAAAGGCCGCAATATCGCCGCCTGATCAGAAAAATAAAACCGGGCGATACTCTTGTTATCAAAAGTATTGACCGGCTTGGGAGGAATTATGAAGAGATCCTTATCCAGTGGAGACTTCTTACGAAAGAGATTGGAGCCAATATTGTGGTTTTGGATATGCCGCTCCTTAATACGGACCGAGGGAGGGATTTAACAGGAACTCTCATTTCAGATATCGTGCTTCAACTACTAAGCTATGTGGCCCAGACCGAACGCGAATTTATACGGCAGCGGCAGGCTGAGGGAATAGCTGCCGCCAAAGCAAGAGGCGTAAGCTTTGGGAGAACGCCAAAAGAAAGGCCGGAGATCTTCCCTGCCGTATGCGAAAATTGGAGGGATGGAAAAATATCTGCCAGAAAAGCAGCCGAACTATTGGGCGTTAACCACAAGACTTTTTTAAGGTGGGCAAGAGAAAACCATGGAGCATAAAGTACACTTTATGCTCCATTAAATGGAAACCTCTGATATGAACGATTTCTACAAATCTTTTTCATTTTAAGTGTATCATAAAAATGTCTTTTTTTCAATAGCGCGCTGGAGAACAAAGTGTACTTATCTCACCATTTGTATGAGAGGGTAAACTTATATTTTCAAGTGTGCTTCTTCTAAACAGGGGAGCGCATGATGAAAAAGCACATCCCTTTAAGGCTTATGGTCATTGACGCTATAAGACGACTGTCTTTGAGAGATGTGTTCGTTCGATCTACTGGAGGCTTGGCGCGCATGGCGTTCAAAGATTTGCGTGGGGTGCGGTACGGAAAATTGACATGCATTGAGCCTACCGGCGAAAAAGGAAAAGATGGGTGTATGTCCTGGCGATGTATATGCGACTGCGGCAATGAATGTACAGCTACGACCGCGCAGCTGGGCCGGGGAGATAAAAAAAGCTGCGGATGCCTGCAGCGAAAGCCTCAGATGGTCCAAAACGGGCAGCGGTTTGGCATGCTTGTCGTGCTGGGCTATGCGGGCATACAGAACAGGCGCCGCTGCTGGCGCTGCCAGTGTGACTGCGGCAACGAGTGCATCGTGTCTGGCACCAGTCTGAACAGCGGGAAGCAGAAGAGCTGCGGATGTATTCGCCCTTTAGGTCCAAAAGAGCTTGTGGGGCAGCGGTTTGGCTCGCTGTTAGTGAAAGAATACGCAGGCAATCGGGAAGGGAGACAGTATTGGCTCTGCCAGTGCGACTGTGGAAACACGACTGAGGTTTGGCAGTCCAATCTGCTTTCAGGGCACACGAAGAGCTGCGGCTGCCGGCAAAAGGAGAGCTATCGCAAAAATCTAAAGCTCATTGACGGGACCTCTGTGACGCAAATCGAGAAGCGGCGCAACACCCCAATCAAGTCGAACACCAGCGGGTACACGGGCGTGTATTGGAAAAGCAAGACGCAGATGTGGTCCGCCCAAATCACCTTCAAGGGCAAGACGTATTATCTCGGCTCCTTTTCCGACATAACGGATGCTGTAAAGGCCAGAAAAAGAGGCGAAGAAAAACTTTTTGACAATTTTCTCGCGTGGTATTACGAAGATCGGGGCACATTGGACCCTTAAATGACAAGGAGGCAGCAGCATTGAAATTTTTCCATACCCGCCCGGGCCGGGCGGCCAAGCGCATGGTTGCGGCAAGCCTCAGAGCGTTTTTACGGGTCTTTTACTTTCTGCCTATAAACAGCCGGCGGATCCTCTTCTGTGAGAGAGGCGGCAGGCAGTATGCCGGGAATGTGAAATGTGTGAGTGATCATCTCCAGGCTCAATATGGCGATCAGCTCGAATTGGTATGGGCTTTTCAGCATCCGGCCGCGTTCCGGGATGTTCCGGGCATAAAAACCGTTCGGTTTCGCTCTCCCCTCTGGTTCTATTACGTGCTGACGGCCTCCGTCATGGTCACAGACGCAGGTAATTCCAGAGCCTGTCCTAAGCGGAACGGTCAGTTCTTTCTGGACGTATGGCATGGCGGAGGCGCATATAAGCGGGTGGCCATCAGAAGACCTAAGATCAGCGAAGCGGAAGGCCGGTCTTTTGAACAGCTCATGCAGGCTTTGGATCTGTGTGTGTCCAGCTCCAGGCTCTTCACCCAATACAATCTGCGCGAGGACCGGTGTTATAAAGGCGAAGTTCTCAACAGCGGTATGCCCCGGAATGATATTTTCTTTTCTGCCGAGCGGCAGGAGCGTGCCGCTGAAAAGGTCCGGCGGGCATTTGGGCTGGAGGGATACGTGGTGCTCTATGCGCCCACCTTCCGGGGCATGACCTGTCAGGATTATCAGATCGATTACGGGTTTCCGTATGAGGCCGTGCTGACCGCCCTGCGGGAACGATTCGATGGCCCTGTCACGATCCTGAAGCGGGCCCACCTCGGATGCGTGATGGCTGACCTGTCCCCCGCCGAGGTCCTGGATGTGTCAGACTGGCCGGATATGCAGGAGCTGCTATGTGCGGCAGATATGCTGATCACGGACTATTCCTCCAGCATGTGGGACTATGCGCTTACAGGCCGGCCATGCCTTCTGTATATGAAGGATCTTGAAATATACAAGCGGGAGAGAGGTATCTGCACGCCGGTGGAACAGTGGCCCGGCATTGCGTGCCGGAGCGACGATGAGCTGACAGCCGCGATCCGATCTCTGGATGAGGACGTCTGCCGTGAGAAAGCGCGGGAGCACCTGCGGTCGTTTGGCTCCTATGAAACAGGGACTGCTACAGAGCAGGTATGTGAGAGGATTATGGCCCACATTGAGAAATGCCGGGCTGGGAACAGAGCCGTTTAAAAAACGTTGCAGAGACATGAGAAAATGAAAAATATCGCAATTATTTTTGCCGGAGGGTTCGGCAGGCGGATGGGCGGGACCATCCCCAAGCAGTTTTTGCCTGTGCGCGGCAAGCCGCTGCTGGCGTACACTCTGGAACACTTTCAGCGTCATGAAGAGATCGACGGGATCATTCTGGTGGCCTTGCGTGAGTGGATATCTTTCTGTGAGCAGATGGATGCGGACCTGGGCTTTGATAAGGTGGCCGCGGTGGTTGCCGGAGGGTGCAACAGTCAGGCATCCATCTACATCGGCCTGGAAACCGCGCGGGAGATATACGGCGAAGACGTTATTGCATTGATCCACGACGGAGTGCGGCCCCTGATCGATGCCAAGACCATCTCCGATTGTATTGCCGGCGTGCGTTTACATGGCTCAGCGGTCGCAGTCTCCCCGCAGATGGAAACGATCATGTACGGAGAAACCGCTGTAAGCGCCTGCCATATTCTGGATCGGGACCGGTGTCAGGTGGCCAGGGCCCCACAGTGCTTTTATCTGCGGGACATTCTTCTGGCGCATCAGAACGCGGATGCCGACCACAGGATGCGGTTCGTGGATTCCGCTGAGTTGATGGAATATTACGGGTACACCCTCTACCCTGTTCGAGGTCCGCTGGACAACATCAAGATCACCACCGCTTTTGATTTTCAGGTTTTTCGGGCCATTGTAGAAAGCCGGGAGTGCGAGGACCCCCCCGGTCCGTAGGAGGAGATGCCGTATATGTGCCATGCGTGTGTGATCCCGCCGGAGGATCTTGCGTCCATCTGCGCTGCCGACTTTGTGCCTTGGGAAAAGCTGCGGGGCAAGACGCTTTTGATCACCGGGGCTACAGGGCTGATAGGCTTTACGCTGACCAGTGCTCTGCTGTACGCCAACGAGAAGCGGGGCCTGGGGCTGACCGTGCTGGCCCTGGTACGGAATGAGGAGCAGGCCCGGCGGCGTTTCGGCAGCGTTCTGGCGCCCGGTATGCCGCTGCGCTTCCTGACAGGAACGGTGGAAGAGCCGCCAAAAGTCGAAGGCCCGGTGGACTATATCATTCACGGCGCGTCACAGACCGCCAGTATAGCCTTCGTTCAGCAGCCTGTGGAAACGATCCGCACCTCGGTGCTGGGGACGATGCGGATGCTGGACCTGGGGCGACAGAAAAACGTGTCCGGCTTCGTTTACCTGTCCAGCATGGAGGTATACGGTCACCCGCCCCGGGGGCACAAGGTGAAAGAAACGGACATATGCTCCCTCCGGTCCGCGGATGTGCGCGGCAGCTATCCCATCAGCAAGCTGCAATGCGAGAGCCTTTGCTGTGCCTATGCCGCGGAATACGGCGTCCCCGCCGCCATTGCCCGCCTGGCCCAGACCTTTGGCCCCGGCGTGCACCCGGAGGATACCCGCATCTTTGCCGAGTTCGGGCGCTGCATCCGGGATAGGCGGGATATCGTGCTGCGGACCCGCGGGGAGACGGAGCGGAGCTATCTGTATACCGCCGACGCCGCCACGGCGCTGCTGACCATCCTGCTCAAAGGGCAGCCGGGGCAGGCATATAACGCGGCGGACGAGAGCACGTACTGCTCCATCGCGGAGATGGCCCGCCGGCTGGCAGACGCCAACGGGATCGGTGTCCGGTTCGCTCTGGAGGAGAATGGTAAACGCGGCTATCCCGACCCGCTCTATATGGATCTGGATACCTCGCGCCTGCGTGCGTTGGGCTGGACCATCAGAAGGCGTAATGCGGTAGGTGATGACGCGCTTTTGTTTATGTTCAAAAAAATGATCCTCAGCTTTTCCCTTTGCGAGGGAGCCTGTTCGGTTGAAGGTCAGAGGGAGGAAGAGCCCAAATGACAACGGCTGATCTGCCATTGCCTGTTCGGTACGTTGGGCGCATTGTAAAACGGGTATTGGTCTGGTGTATCCTGCAAATACTTTTTTTCTTTCCTGTTCGGAAAAACCGGGTCCTCCTCACGGTTCACGGCGGGTTGGAGTATGCCTGCAATCCCAAGTATATCAGTGAGTACCTTGTTATGCACGGGGGAAAAGATCTTGAGATCATATGGGGCTTCAACCACCCGGAAAACTACCGGCAGATCCCCGGCATCAAGGCCGTCAGGTTCTATTCTCTCCCTTGGATATATTATTCCGCGACATCCTCGGTCATAATTACCAATTTCGGCTTTCCCCGGATACAGCCTAAAAGAAAAGGACAGCTTCTTCTAAATACCTGGCACGGCGGCGGCGCCTACAAGCGGGTAGGCGGTGGGGCGCTATATACCCAAAGCGATTCGGAGCGCCGCAGCAGACGAAAGAATATACAAAAGACGGACCTCTTTCTTTCCAGCTCTCGGGCCTTTACGGAATATGCTCTCCGGCAGGACTACAGCTACAGCGGCGAGGTACTGGCCTGCGGGATGCCGAGAAACGATCTGTTTTTTGATCCAAAAAAGCGGGATACCGTTGCGCGGCGTGTCAAAGCTTCCCTTGGCATAACAGGATATATTGCGATTTACGCGCCTACCTTCCGGGGAAAAGACTGGAGAGAGCATTGTATACGCACTTCATTTCCGTATCAGGCGGCGCTGGCTGCCCTGCAGCGGAGATTTGGGGAACCTGCCGTTATCTTGACGCGCGCTCACCCAGGTGGAGATATGGCCGACGGCGCCGAAAAAAACGTGCTGGATGTGACGGACTATCCGGACATGCAGGAGCTGCTGTGCGCGGCGGATATGCTGATCACGGATTACTCCTCCAGTATGTGGGATTTTGCGCTGCTGGGCCGGCCATGCCTGCTGTATGTGCCGGATCTGGAGGAGTATGCCACCCAGCGCGGCCTGTGTACGCCGCCGGAAGAATGGCCCGGCTTCATTTGCCGGAACGAAAAAGAACTTCTGGCAGCGATCTCTTCCCTTGACGAGCAAGCGTGCGCGGAGAAGGCCGCACGGCATCTGCAAGCGCTGGGTTCTTACGAGGCCGGGACCGCCACAGAGCAGGTCTGTGAACGGATCCTGCAGCATATGGGCAGAAAGGACAACTTGACAGATGAAACTGATCGACAGCTTCAAGCAGACTAAATTTGCTGCGTTTCTTAAAAAGACCCCCTTCTATGAAATTTGGTCAGGGCGCAAAAAGTCCTCCTTCTTTGTTATTTGGTCCAAATATAAACGGCGAATAAGGACTATATATCTGTCTGGCAAGCTGTCACTGGTCGCGGGCCTTGTAATCGATAAGCTCGATGTTGTGATCACGACAAAATGCAACCTGCAGTGCGAAGGCTGTAGCCACCTTATGCCATATTACAAAAATCCAGGTCATTTGGACAAAGACCGGGTGATCGCCTCTATACGGGAGCTGGCTAAGGCGGTAGATTGGTTCGGTCATTTTAATATATTGGGCGGTGAGCCCTTTCTCAGCCCGGATCTGAAATACATTATGGAAGAAATACCTGTTGAAAAATGTCACTTGGTTCAAGTTCTGACCAATGCCACGATCGTCCCGAAAGATCCCGAATTGTTTGACGTGATGCGGCGCAAGGGTGTGCACGTGGTCATCACGCCCTACCCGAGCAACGAGCAGACACGGGAGCAGCTTATCGCCGTGCTGGAAAGAGAGCATGTGGCCTGGAATTATTACTATCCTCGGTGGACAGATCATGGCGAACCGTGCCATCATCACCGCAGCCCGCGTGAACTGCAACGGCAATTTGCACACTGTACTTCCGTTTGCAAAAATTTGCTTGACGGCAGGCTCTATTATTGTTTCCGCTGTGCCCATATTTACGATTTGGGATTCTGCCAGCGGCTGGAAGGAGAAGCTGTCGATTTGCTGAAAAACACCACCGCTCAAAATCGAAAACAGCTTCGCCGCCTGCTGCGGCGGCGCAAACCGTTTACGGCCTGCCAGTACTGTCTTAGGGGTACCAATCAAAATGTAGGTATCTCACGCGGGAAATGATCTGCCCGGCGTGGCCGGTGGAAAATTAGCACTTACAGGAGTGAACGACAGTGAGAAACTTATCTGAAAAAACAACAAAATGCAAAAATATCTTGCTTGTTTCCCCTTATCCTGTCGGACGGGGAGGTATAGAGATTTTTTCGCTGAATCTTGTCCGCTCCGTGCCAAAAGAAAAATACAAGTTCGTTTGGTACTGCCATAGCATTGGAGACCAATCGCTTGCAAAAGAGTATGAGGAGGAAGGGGTCCGCATAGTGGAAGCCGCCCCCCCACAGGACGGGGCGGGCCGCCTCAAAAGGGTATTTTGCGAAGCAAAAGATTATTGTGCGGTGTGCAAATCTGAAAAGTTTGATATTGTGCATGTGCAAACCGGTGTACGCCGCTTTCAGGCTCTTCACATTCTTCTGGCCTGGTTTTGTGGGATACCATGCCGGATCGCTCATGGACAAAGTTATGTACCAAACGATAATCCCAATCTGAAACAACGTTTGTATAGATACATTATCGTACATTTTTCTTCAAAAATGGCTGCCTGCTCTTCCCCGGCTGCCCGGCATTTGTACGGTCCCCGTTATATGGACTGTGCCATGATCTTTCCCAACGGGATTGATACTGCCCATTTTGCCTTCTCAAGTGAGATACGCCAGTCGGTACGGGAAAGCATGGGACTTACAAATATGCTGGTATTCGCTCATGTGGGCCGCTTCAAAGCGGTAAAAAACCATCCCTTTCTGATCGAGACATTTCGCTTGATCGCAGAGAAAAATGACCAGGCAAGACTTTTACTGTTAGGCGGCGGTAAAAGGATAGAAGAGATAAAAGATCTCGTGCGGTCTTATGGTCTCTCTGATAAGGTCATCTTTACCGGCAGCACAGCCCAGGTCAGCGAATATCTTTGTGCAGCAGATGTGTTCGTATTGCCCAGCTCCTATGAGGGGTTCGGCATTGTCAATCTGGAGGCCCAGGCGTCCGGGTTGCCTTGTATCGTATCTGACAAGGTCCCTCCTGATGCAAAGATAGCGGATGATTTCAAGTTTCTGTCTCTGGAAGCGGGGCCGGCGTTTTGGGCGGAGCAGCTTCTGGCCGTAAGCACCAAGCCAGACGCCGAGCGCATAAACGCCTGGCAGAAAGTCCGTGACGGGGGATTTGACATTAAGGACTTAGGACAACATGTCACAATGTTGTATGATTGACTCATACAATGGAGAATGGTGTAAACACGCTGTTTCCGTATAACTATTAATTATGACGCTCATCCTGGTTCGATGTATTGCTGCCGGAGAAGGGTTGCATGGAGGACGGCCACGCCAGCAGGCGTATGGCAGCGCTGATCGAACGACTATTCCAGCAGGTGAAAAGTTGGCCGCGGCTTTGAACAGAGGAGGTAAACTATATGGAACACTTTACTGGAGAGCAAGCGGTACATGATCCCAAAATCATAGATCGCATTCATGAATGCGGCCAGGATATTTTGGATGACTTTGTGAGAATATGTAAGGAAAACGGCTTTCGTTATTACCTTGCGGCCGGGACTTTGTTGGGAGCTGTCCGCCACAAAGGCCCTATTCCCTGGGATGACGACGTAGACGTATATATGCCTCGGGCAGACGCAGACGCATTCAAGAAACTGATGTTGGATCGGCCAGATGGTGAGCCTTATCACATCCAGTGCTATGAAAATGAACCGACTTTTGTTCATTTTTATTTGCATCACAATAAACGGGGTACTGTCTACAAGACGAAAATGACCATAGCGAAAAAAAGGCGCTATATGGAGCTATGGCTCGATATATTTCCTCTGGACGATCACTGCGGAACAGTAACCGTTTGGGATAAGCTCACTGGTCGATATATCGCGTCATTTAAACGCGAATTGGAGATCCGGGCTGGGCTCACCCAAAAGCTACTATCCTTTAGACAAAAAATAGCTCTATTACCATTTAAATTGATCTCAGATAACCGGTTATGGCTTCTCACTGATTGGCTGATGCGAAGGTACAACAGGAAAAGCTGCGATTATTATGTCAGTTGGACGGGCGGATGTCCGTTTCCGCGAAACATTATGCCAAAGGATTGGTTTGAACCGGATTGTAAGCTGCTGTATAACGGGAAGTATTACAACGCTCCCGGACAGTGGGATAAAGTTCTGACACAGAGATATGGAGTTTATATGCAGCTGCCGCCAGAGGATAAACGCAAAGGGCATCATATGCCGATAGAGATCCGGGTATAGCGACAACTCGCGGAAATCTACGGTACATAATGGAAGGGAGCGAAACCTTTCAATGAACAAAACTATCACAGATTTGCATGACCGTGTGCTGGCAAGTGCATTTGCAAATCAAACGATTTTGATTACCGGCTCTACAGGGCTGATAGGCTCAAACATCGTTCTTTATTTATCAGGCTTAAACCAACGGCAACATGCAAATATCAAAATAATTGCTCTTTATCGGAATGTAGAAAAGCGAGATGTCGCTTTTTCAATGTTGATGGATGGTAATATCGAATATGTAAAATGCGATATTAGGGAGCCGATCCCGTTTTCTAAAGATGTTGATGTTATTATCCACTGCGCTGGTTGTTCTGGAGGCACCAAAGTACATCTAAACGATCCTCTCAAAGTATTTGATATTGGCATTGACGGGAGCAAAAATCTGCTGAACTTCGCAGTGGAGCATCATTGCAACAAATTTCTGTATGTATCCACATACGAGGTCTATGGATCTGCCCCTCAAAATGAATATATTACCGAGTGCCAACCGTACCACTTGGATCCGTTTTCGCTGCGAGATTGCTATGCGGCAGTCAAACTACTGTGTGAATCTCTCCTATGTGCCTATTCCGCCAAATATGGCCTTTCTGTTTACTCTGCCCGTTTGTCTTCGACCTTCGGCAGGGGCGTCCGTTTTGATGATCCGCGTTTTTTCGCCGAATTTGCCCGCTGTATTTTAGATGGAAAGGATATCGTTTTAAAATCCGAGGGAAAAACAGTGCGAAGTTATTTGGATGTAGAAGATGCGGCAACAGCATTTCTCTACATTTTAGCGAAGGGAAAAAGCTGCAATGCTTACAACGTTACGAATATGGAAAATGAGATTTCAATCAGAGATCTGGCCCTGAAAATGATTGAAGTCGCAAAATCACCGGTCACGATTGTCTTTGAAAATAACTGTGATACATCTCTGCTGGGCTTTCGGCGGGAGGGACGTACAGTGATGGATACATCAAAACTACAATCGCTGGGTTGGAGACCGGTCCATGCTTTAGATGAAACGATTTTATCTCTAATGCATTCCATGGAAAGCATGCGGCCTACTTGAATAGCATAAGCAAGGATGATCATCAATGGCAGAAGTAAAATACCATAAAGGCTTCACAGTGGGAACATTTGATCTTTTTCACATCGGACATTTGAATTTGCTGCGGCAAGCTAAAGAATATTGTGAATATCTGATTGTGGGGGTTCATTCTGATGAATGGGTCCTGCACTGTAAAGGCCACCCGGCAATTATCCCCTATCAGGAACGGGCCGACATTGTTGCGTCCATCCGCTATGTTGATGAAGTTGTAAAAAACGAGAGCTACAGCAAGCGGGAAGCTTGGAATAATTTCCGGTTCGATGTGGCCTTTATCGGCGATGACTGGAAAGGGACAGATGTGTGGAATCAAATTGAATCAGAGCTTCAGGCTGTAGGGTGCGATGTGATCTATTTACCGCATACAAGCGGTATTTCCTCCACCGAGTTACGCCACAAGCTGCAAACTGAAGTATGATCAAAAATAAAACGTAGCTTTCCGAGCCTTACAGAAAAGATTATGAAAAAGATATATTTGCTTGACTGCACTCTGAGAGATGGCGGTTATGTAAACAACTGGGATTTTGGGGAGTCACAGATACGAGGCATCCTAAAACTGCTGTCCGAGTCATATATTGAGTACATTGAATGTGGATATCTGACCGAGCAGTGCGAGCCGTCTATCGACTCCACAAGGTTTACAAATCTTGCTGCGGTGGATGCGGTTTTACCCCAGCACAAAACGTGCCAACGTTATGCTGTGATGATAGATTACGGTACTTATAGCTTGGAGCATTTGTCAGACGCTTCAGCACATGCACCGGTAATGCGAGTGTGCTTTCACAAAAAAGATTCCGTTGAGGCACTAACGTTTTGTGAACTGCTCGTTCAAAAGGGATATGATGTCTTCGTTCAGCCCATGGTGTCCCCAATGTATTCAGATGCCGAGTTTATTGATATGATCGGAGCTATCAACAAGATTCGGCCAGCGGCCTTCTACATTGTAGATAGCTTTGGCTCCATGGAGCTTTGCGATTTTCAACGTCTGCTTTTTTTGACAGATCACAATTTGTCAGGGGATATTCTCTTGGGATATCATGCGCACAACAATTTACAGCAGGCTTTTGAGAATGCTAAGTATATGGTGGAGTCCAAGTTATCACATGATATTATATTGGATGCCAGCGTATATGGAATGGGAAGGGGTGCCGGAAATCTCTATATTGAAATGTTCGCTTCCTACTTGAACGCCAATTTTGGTAAAGCTTACAACGTGGAACGTCTATGGGATGTTTTTGACGATTACCTTCGCTCGATCTTTGCCGAACGCTATTGGGGGTATTCCATGCCGTTTTATCTGTCAGCATTAAATCGCTGTCATCCCAATTACGCCGCCTACTTTTCGAGTAAGGGTGTACTTTCTTACCATTTATTGGATCAACTATTAGCTTTCTTGCCGACGGATGTCAAAAATACATTCTCAAAGGATGCTGCCGATCACCATTACACTGCATTTTTGCAACTGCATCCGAACCGATAGTCAACTGGAAAGCCGCAAAGCGCACCTTAAGAGCGGTATAGACTTTGATATTCCTCAAACGGAAAGGACGGATAGAGAACATGTTTTTGATCAGCGTGGCAAAACGACTGTATCATCGTTTCGAACGCATCAACCAAAGAAGAAACGAAATTCAACTGCGTGGCCATGTTTCGGGTGAAGAAAGAACGTTGACCGCAGACCGGCGCAAGCAGGGCTTTTCTTTCTGGGACTCCTTTTGCTGTGAGCTGAAATACAATGATTATAGAGACTACATTTCTACATGGGAGGCTTGGCAACCAGTACGAAGCAAATCGGCCTATTTTAAGATTTCAGCTGACAAATATCTCTTTGCATGTGTATTCGGCCCTCATATCACCGTGCCGCTGACGTATGCCCTTATCGAGAAGGGGAAACTCGTAGATGTGGACATCCAGGGCCAGGATATTTATGAGCGCATCTGGGAAACTGGCGGCGCGTTCATTAAGGACAGATTTGGACGTGACGGCTTTAACGTGGTGGAGCTTCGTGCGCAGAGCGACGGCCTATACCATCGGGACAGGCTCTTGACCAGAGAGGCCCTGCAGGATATTATCCGAAAATTTTCCTCGGGGATCATCCAAGGAAGGCTCACCCAAGGGCGGTTTGAAAACGGTATTTTTGGAGACAGTATCAATACGATCCGTGTCATATCCATGCGCAAACGTGATAACGTTGAGCATGAGGTAATCGGTGCGGTACACCGATTCGGCACAAGGAACAGCGCGCCGGTAGATAATTTCCATCAAGGCGGCTTCAGCGCGCCGGTTGATATTGAGACCGGCAGAATAGGCAGACTGGCGGCTATATTTGATACAGATGTGAATGGAAAACATATTTTTCGAGCTCAGCACCCCGATACAGGCGCTCAAGTGGAAGGGACTGTGATCCCCAACTGGGAGCGGCTCAAGGCCCTGGTCGCGGAGCTGACCCGAAAACTGCCTTTCTTTGAATATATTGCCTGGGACTTTGCCGCACAAGATGATGGTTTCGCACTGGTCGAGATCAATACGAAATCAGCGCTGGACTGTTTCCAGATCCATGGCGGTGCAAGGCATACACTGCTGGGTGAAAAGTATCGGGAGCATGGATATTTAGTCGAGCCATGGGGATGATGCACTTCATCGTGCCGCGTTGATCGAAGATATAGTGGGAAAGGCAGAAAATAGTGGTGGATAAAACAGCTATCTTGCTGGTGACGGCCCGAAAACAGTCAAGATCTTTTTACAACAAACTGTAAAAAGCGCAGGGACAGAAAAATGCAGAGAACAGGCATATGATGCACAAATCCATTTTCTCTCTGATCGGAGAAAAGAACAGAATACAGCTGCTTATCCTGCTGCCCGTCATGCTGGTCGGCTCCCTGCTGGAGACAGCGGGCGTCGGCCTGCTGGTGTCGGTCTGCGCCCTGCTCATGGACGGCAGCCGCCTCCAGGAGCATCCCGCCGTTCTGTGGATATGCGGGCATCTTGGCGTACAGCCCGGGCGGGAGCTGGTCGTCTTTGTCCTTTTTGCCCTGGTGGCGCTGTATGTGATTAAGCCGCTGTATCTGGCCTGGGAGAACTACACCGTAGCCAGGTTCGTCCGCCTTTCCCGCAGTGCGGCGGCCGTCCGGCTTTTCCGGCGCATCATCCGCGCCCCTTACCCCTTCTTTGTCCGCCACGGCACGGCGGAGATCCAGACCCTGCTTGGCCGGGACATGGACCAACTGGGTCAATGTCTGAATGCCTGGATGCATCTTTTGCTGGAGGGGCTCGTGGCCGCGGGGATGGGGATCTTTCTTTTGCTGATGGAGCCGGTCATGACCGCTTTTGCGGCGGCTGGCATCGCTGTCCTCATACTGCTTACCCGGCTGGTGCTGAACCCGATCATAAAGCGGGCGTCGCAGCGGCAGCGCGCCGCCGGCCGGGCACGGTGGACATGGATCCACCAGGCGGTGGTGGGCATCCGGGATATCCGCGTCGGGCAGCATGAGGATTTTTTTACCCGGAACTTTGAGCAGACCAACGAGGTATATGCCCGGGCCGAGTATCTGAAGCAGTTCTGGTCAGCGCTCCCCACGCTGTGTATGGAGGCGGCGGTGGTGCTCTCGGTCCTGGCGTATCTGCTGTTTTTGACCTTCAGCGGCGCGGATCTGACCTATTACCTGCCCGGCCTGTCGGCCCTGGCCCTGACGGCTGTGCGGCTGCTGCCCACCTGCAACCGGATCAACTCCTGCCTGACCCAGATCGGCTATACCAGGACCTCGGTGGAAGCCCTGTGCCATGCCATGGAGGAGACCGAGCCCCGCGCGGAGCTCTCGTGCCCGCAGCGGGAGGTGGCTTTTACCCAGGGGCTCTCCCTGCGGGATGTTTCTTATACCTATGAGGACGGGGCCGAGGCGACGCTGGCCCATGCGGATCTGGAGATCCCCGCCGGGTCGTCCGTGGGCATCGTGGGTCCTTCCGGCGCAGGCAAAACCACGCTGTTGAACATTCTGCTCGGCCTGCTGGTGCCAGAGCAGGGAGAAGTCCTGGTGGACGGGGTGCCCCTCGCCCAGTGCTATGAAAGCTATCTGCGCCGGGCGGCCTATGTGCCCCAAACCACCTTCCTGCTGGACGGCACCATCCGCGACAATGTCGCCCTGGGTGAGGATCCGGCAGTGACCGACGACCGGCGTGTGTGGGCAGCGTTGGAGGAGGCCGCCTTGGCTGAGATGGTGCATCACCTGCCCAAAGGGTTGGATACTCAGATCGGCGAGCAGGGTATCCGGCTGTCCGGCGGGGAGCGCCAGCGGCTGGGCCTGGCCCGCACCATCTACCGGGACCCGGCGCTGATCGTTTTTGATGAACCCACTTCCGCGCTGGATCTGGAAACAGAGTCTGCTATTATGGATTCCATCCACCGCCTGAAAGGGAAGAAAACACTTGTGATCGTTTCCCACCGGGCCTCTGCCATCGACCGCTGCGATCATGTATATCTGGTTCAAAACCGGGTAGTGCGGCAGGAGAAATAAGGCCGCCGGCTTTTTTAGCCTTTCTGAGCTGCCTCAGGCGTCTCTCTCCGCCTTTACCACCTTAAGCATGAAAACAGGGCATGGCTGCCGTGCTGGCAGACCATGCCCTGTTTTCTTTGACGTATTCTATTAGGGCTTATTGAAAGCCTTTCACTTCACGCCATGCGGCTGGGGTGTTTTTTATAGGTCAGCAGGCTGACGGAGACCAGCAGGATCAGGCAGACCGCCGCGCCGGGCAGGGTGGGCCCCAGGCCCAGCGGGGACCCGGCCGCCCGCCACAGGGCGCAGGTGAGAAATCCGCCTGTCACCGAGGCGATGATTCCCGCGCCGGTGGCCTTCTTCCAGTACAGGGCGGCCAGGGCCGGGATGCCCGCCGCCGCGGCGTAGAAGTTGTAGATGGTGGTCAGGATCGTATAGGCGCTCTGGACATACAGAGCGATGGCCAGGGCGGAGAAGGCCAGCACCACGCTCATGAGCCGGGACAGGAGCAGCTCCGTTTTCTCGCTCATGTCCGGCTTGGCGGTCTTGGCGATGTCCTCCACCACGGTCTGCATGGAGACCAGCAGGTAACTGTCCGCCGTGCTCATCATCACCGAGAAGATCCCGGCCAGGGCCAGCCCCGTCAGCCCGGCGGGCAGGCTGACAACGGTCAGCGCCGGGATCACCGCCTCGGAGCTGCCGTA
Source organism: uncultured Oscillospiraceae bacterium (assembly GCA_947630375.1). GTDB lineage: Bacteria > Bacillota > Clostridia > Oscillospirales > Oscillospiraceae > Limivicinus. The sequence goes on from CANRHH010000009.1 coordinate 17,499, forward strand.
GGTCTCGATCAGGTCAGGCATCAGCTGCTGGGCGGCCAGGGCCATCACCAAAATCATGCACACGCACACGGCGTACACCGCGGTGCCCAGGAACATGCCCCGCTTGGCGGCCTTCCGGCTCTTGGCGGCAAAGGCCCGCTGCCACATCTCCGCTCCGGCCATGGTGATGACCAGATAGCTCAAAATGTCCCCTAACAGCCGCCCGTCCACCTTGGGGATGAGATATTGGGTGTCGATCTGGGAGAGGAATTTCCCCAGGCCGCCGATGCTGGTGATGCTGGAGACGGGCACCATGATGTACACGAACAGCACCAGCATGAAGAACTGGAGCACGTCGGTGTACACCACGCCGAAGAGGCCGGAGGCGCCGGTGTAGATGATGAAGATCACCGTGGCGATCAGGGCGCCCGCCTCATAGGACAGGCCGATGTTTTTCCCCAGGAGCTTGATGATGGTGGCCGTGGCGGTGACCTGGGAGGCAACGGTCCCCATCATGGCAAAGGCGATGAGCACGGCGATCAGCGCCTTGGCTTTTTTCCCGAAGCGGAACTCAAACAGGGAGGGGATGGAGGAGATACCGTGCTTCTCCCCCACGTCATAGATACGCCCGGCGTAGGCCGAGAACAGAAACATGCCCACCATGTAGGGCAGGGCGGTCATCAGGCACTCGATGCCGCTGGTATAGCCCAGGCCGGCCCGGCCCATCATGGAGCTGCCGCCGATGATGGTGGCGCAGACGGTGGCCAGCAGGACGGGGGTGCCCAGGGAGTGGTCCGCCGCGTAGAAATCCTCCCGGTTTTTCACCCGCTTCATGAAGCGCACGCCGATCAGCAGCATGCCCAGCAGATACGCCCCCACGATCAACAGGTCCAGAACAGTTACTTCACTCATAGGTCATTCCTCCTTTTTGATGGTTGCCCAATGAACGCAAAACGCCACCCTTCCGGGTGGCAGAGGATCTTCCCTATGAAAGAAACCGAAGCAAAGAGCGGCTAAAGCTATAGATAGAGATAGCAAAAACTGCGCATGCACTTCTCCTCTGCCTGACGGGATTAGCTGACGGGTTAGGGGGAGGCCCCCTTCCAAAACGGATACACCCCAAAAATTGGTTCTCCCGCTGGCGCCGAACGCCACTCGACATTTGCGCATCATCGTGCGTCTTTTGATGAAAATAATTATATCAAAAAAGCGAAGAAATTACAAGAGGTAATTCTCCGCTTTTGTGGGTTTGCATACTTTTTGTGGTTCTTTATCTAAATTTGTGTTTAGGGACCGGGCGCAGGGCGCTAAAGCAGGCGCAGGAGCGCCATATACAGGCCCGTGCCGCCGACGATGCTGAGGAACGTGCTGTGCCGCCATTTGTGCAGCAGGGCCGTGGCCAGCGCCGCGATCAGCCCGGCGGTGGCAGCGCTCCCCCCGTCCACCGTGTCCTGCAGGCTGTAGACGACCAGCACGGCCATAATGGCCGAGGGCAGGGTCTGGCCCAGGCGTTCAAGCCAGGCCGGCATCGTCCGCTGTCCGCTGAAGATCACAAAGGGCAGCGCCCGGAGGCTGAAGGTGATCCCAGCGGCCAGGAGGATCATAGTATAGGTCCTCATGCGTTCCCCTCCCTCTCCGTTTGATGCAGCTGCCCATAGAGCAGGATCAGCCCGGACACGAATAGCAGCGCCGGAAGGATAAAGGTCTGTTTGCCGAAAAGCAGCAGGCAGAGCACGCCCACAACGCCGCCGGCTATAGGCTCGAAATGTTCCTTTTGTTTTTCCCACTGGTCCACCAGGATCGTGATAAAAAGAGCCGTCATGCAGAAGTCGATCCCCGTCAGGTCAAAGGGGAGCACCTGGCCCAGGGCCGCCCCGATCGCCGAGGCCCCCATCCAGTAAATCCGGCTCAGCAGCGCCACTAAGAACATGGTATCCTTCCTGGCGGGGTCCTCCCTGTCCAGCGAGCAGTTGACGGCGTAAGTCTCGTCCGACATGGTGTGGATCATATACAGCTTTCGCCTCCCCATGGCTTTGAAATCCTCTAAGAAGGTCAGGCTGTAAAAGGTCTGCCGGCTGTTCATCAAAAGCGCCGTCAGAGCTACTGTGAGATAAGAGGCCCCGCCGCTCAAAAAGGTGATCAGGACGAACTGAAAAGCGCCGGTATAGACCGTAAAGCTGGTAAAGAGCGCGGTATACCAGGCATAACCCGCCTCGTTCATCATCAGCCCATAAGCCAGGCCGACAAACAGATAGCTGAAGAAAATAGGCAGAGATTTTTGGAACGCCGTTTTAAAGGCCATCCGCTTCTCCCCCTTTCACACGGAAAATCGCCGGATTTCGCTTATTATAACCCTCTCCACCTGTCAATTCAACAGGGTTTTTTCAAATATGTCTTGACACCGCGTCAGGATCGCGCTATACTGATCATGCTGACATTGTGTCAAAACGCATGGTTCAGGCGAAGGGATCGGAAAAGGCGGTCCCCCCAAAAAACGCCGGAAGCAGAAGGAGGGCAAAAAATGTCGAAAAGTTCCCCGGAACAGATAGAAGCCCGCAGGGAGGAGATCATCAACGCCTGCGAAAAGCTCTATCAGACGATGAGCTTCAAGGAGATCACCATCAAGGAGATTGGGAACATCACCAGCTTTACCCGCACCTCCATTTACAACTATTTTCAGACGAAGGAAGAGATCTTCCTGGCCCTGCTGAAGCGGGAATATACGCTGTGGATCGCCTCTCTGCGGCAGTCGATGGAGCGGCACGAACAGATGAGCAAGGACGAATTTGCCGCCCTGCTGGCCCGCTCCTTAGAGGAGCGCCCCCAGCTGCTGAAGATCCTGTCCATGAACCACTATGACATGGAGACCGGCAGCCGCCCGGAGCATTTGGCGGCGTTCAAGGTCGTCTACGGAGAGTCTATCTGCACGGTGCGCTCCGGCCTCGACAAATATTTCCCGGACATGTCGGATCAGGAGAAGCAGGATTTTATCTACACCTTTTTCCCGTTCCTGTTCGGCATCTATCCCTACACCTTTGTCACCGAAAAGCAGCGGGCCGCCATGGAAGCGGCGGGTGTCAACTATGTATTTATGACGATCTATGAGATCACCTATCACTGTGTAAAAAAATTATTGCATTAAAACGGAGGAGAGAACCATGAGCAAAACATTGGTAGCGTATTTCAGCGCCAGCGGGACCACGGCCCGGGCCGCCCGGGAGCTGGCCAAGGCGGCGGGGGCGGATCTGTATGAGATCAGGCCCGCGGTGCCGTACACCAAGGCAGACCTGAACTGGATGGACAAAAAGGCCCGCAGCACCCTGGAGATGAACGACAGGTCCAGCCGCCCCGCTTTAGCGGACCGGAGCGCCAACATCGGGGCCTATGACACGATCCTGCTGGGCTTCCCCATCTGGTGGTACACGGCGCCCCGGATCGTCAACAGCTTTTTGGAGAGCTACGACTTTTCCGGCAAGAAGATCGTCCTTTTCGCCACCTCCGGCGGCAGCGGCCTGGGCGGGACTGCGGCGGCGCTGAAGGGCTCCGTGGCGGCGGATACCAAGATCATCGAGGGCAGGATGCTCAACGGCGGCCAGACTGCGGCCGGTCTGAAGGCCTGGGCAGAACAGATCCTGTAAGAGAGGGAGAGAAACATGGAAAAGATCACACAGACCGCGGGCAGAGCTCAGTTAGGCGATTTTGCGCCGGATTTTGCCCATTTTAACGACGACATTCTCTTTGGCGAGAACTGGAACAACCCGGATATCGACTTAAAGACCCGCTGCATCCTCACGGTGGTGGCGCTGATGTCCTCGGGGATCACGGACTCCTCCTTAGTGTACCATCTGGAAAATGCCAAGGCCCACGGCGTGAGCCGCCCGGAGATCGCCGCCATCGTGACCCACGTGGGTTTCTATGTGGGCTGGCCCAAGGCCTGGGCGGTGTTCCGCCTGGCCAAGGACGTGTGGAGCGAGGCGGAGCCGGCGCTGACGGAGAAGGACCGGTATCAGAGCACCCTTCTGTTCCCCATCGGCGCGCCCAACGACGGCTTCAAGCAGTATTTCAGCGGCCAGAGCTACCTGGCCCCGGTGTCCAAAGAGCAGGTGGGCATTTTCAACGTGACCTTTGAGCCCGGCTGCCGGAACAACTGGCACATCCACCACGCCGACAAGGGCGGCGGACAGATCCTGATCTGCGTCGGCGGGCGCGGGTACTACCAGGCGTGGGGCCAGGAGGCCGTGGAGATGAAGCCCGGCGACTGCGTCAATATCCCCGCCGGGGTCAAGCACTGGCACGGGGCCGCGCCGGACAGCTGGTTTTCCCATCTGGCCGTGGAGGTGCCGGGGGAGAACGGCTCCAACGAATGGCTGGAGCCGGTGGACGGCGCCCAGTACGGCGTCTTGAAATAAGCGCGGAAAGCCATAATCTAAAAAATCTGCACCGGAATGAAAATTCCGGTGCAGATTTTTTGTGGGGGAGCGTAGAGGGGCGTTTCCGGCGGCTCCGGGCGTCACTCCACCGATTTCAGTGCCTCTGCCATGTGGATCTTTTTCAGCTTCTGCCCCATGGCAAATTTGACCAGCGCGGCGAAAAAGACCGTCATAAGAAAGCTGAAAAGATAGCTGACAGGGGCGATGCGGATGTCGAAGCTCATCCCCTCCGGCCGGATCTGGGACATGGCAAAGGCGTGGAGCAGCTTGCCCAGCGGCAGGCCCAGGAGCGTCCCTGTGGCCGTCAGCATGTTGACCTCCCGGAACACATAGGCGGCGGACTCCCGGTTGAAAAAGCCCAGCACCCGCAGGGTGGCGATCTCCCGGTTCCGCTCGCTGATGTTGATGTTGATCAGGTTAAACAGCACGATGAAGGCCAGCGCCCCGGCGCAGAGGATGATCAGCAGCACGATCATGTCCAGACTGGCGAAGGAGGACTCGATGGTCTCCCGGGTGTCCCGGTTCAGCGTCACATAGCCCACCTGCTCGTCCCCGGCCAGCGCCGCATAGGCCCGGCCCTGGTCCGCGCCCTCCGGAAAGGCGGCATAGGCACCGTTGACTTCGACCTGGCCGAACAGGTCCTCCACCGTCTTTTCCGAGACAAAGGCGTACTTCCCGATGTAGTTGTCAAACACGCCCGCTACCGTGACGGGGACCGTGTGGAAATCCTCGTCCGCCAAGGTGACGGCGCTGCCCGGTTCCAGCTGGAGGGCCTCCGCAAGGCCCCGGCTCAGGACGATCTCCCCATCCCCGGGGACCGCGACAGGCTCCTCCCCCGCGTGCAGAACCATGAAATCCTGCAGCTCTCCCAGAGCCAAGGTCAGCGTCGCCTCCTTCGAGCGGCCGCCGGCCAGGAGGCTGGCGTTGTTCCGGGAGAGGAACAGCAGGGCGCGGAGCGTCTGGGCATGGTCCCGCGCGAAGGCCTCCCGCTGGGCGGGGCTGAGCGCCTTCGTAAAGCTGATGTCCGCGTCATAGCGGACCACCTCGCCATACTGGTATTCGGCCACGTTCTGGATGGAGTCCCGGATGCCGAAGCCGGTGAGCACCAAGGCCGTACAGCCGCTGATGCCCAAGATCATCAGGAGAAAGCGCTGCCGGTAACGGATGGTGTTGCGCAGAGACACCTTATAGAGAAAACTGAGGCGCCGCCAGAGGGGCGTAAAGCGCTCCAGCAGGATGCGCTTGCCGTTTTTCGGCGTCTTGGGCCGGAGGATGGAGGCGGGGACCTCCCGCAGAGTCCGGCGGCAGCAGGCCCAGGCCACGCCCACCGTGCAGAGCATCGCCACCGTCAGGGAAAAAGCGAACATCCCGCCGTCAAAGGAGTAGGACAGCGAGGCGGAAAAATCATAGATGGAGCGGTACGCCGTCCAGAAGATCCCCGGAAGGGTCCCGGTCCCTGCGAAAAAGCCCCCCAGCGCGCCGATCAGGCCGGCGGAGCCGGCGTAGAGCAGATACTTGCCGCTGATCGCCCCCTGCCGGTAGCCCAAAGCCTTCCATACACCGATCTGGGTCCGCTGCTCGTCCACCATGCGCTTCATGGTGGTGGCGCAGACCAGCGCCGCCACTAAAAAGAAGAACACGGGAAAGACCACAGAGATGTTCTCGATGATCGTCGCATCCTGGTCGAAGGAGGCGTAACCGGCGTTTTCGCTTCTGGTCAGCACCGTGCTGGAGGGCGGCTCCAGGTCCGCAAGCTCCGCCTCGGCCTGGGCCAGATCCGCGGCGCCGTCGGCCAGCTCCTCCTCGAAGGGCTGAAAGGCCTCGTCCACCGCCGCCCGGATGTCCCCATAGGCGTCGCTGCCCTCCGTGACGGTCAGGCCGTAGGCCGCCATCTGCCCGGCCATCTCCTGCACGGCCTCCTCCTTCTGCTCGTCCAGCTCCGCCCGGGCGTCGGCCAGTTCGGCCCGGGCGTCGGCCACCTGGTCCTCGCCGGTGGAGAGAAGCTCTTCGTAGCGGCTCTCCGACAAAGTCTCCGCCAGGGCCTCCGCCGTCTCCTCATAGGCCGCGATCCGGTCCTCATAGGCGGCGCTGTACGCCCACGGCCGGTCCGCCAGCGTGAGGTACAGCTCCGTACAGTAGTCCGCCGTGAAGGCGTCCCGGGGAACAAAGGCGAAGGCGTCTATGCGCCCGTCGCCGATGGAGGCGTTGCCCCGGTCCTTGCTGATATACAGCGGGGAGCGGACCGTTCCTACCACCATAAGGTCCGGCTCCGTGAATGCGTCCAGGGTCTCCTCTTTGTTGTTTTTTGAAAAGGGCAGCGTCTGCCCGATGCTGTCCGGGCCAAAGGCGTCCGCATCCAGCACGCACTCCCAGGGATAGGCCGGGAGCCGGCCGGAGATCAGCGTCAGGCGGTTCAGTTTCTCCGTGATGGAGTGGACCCGGAGCACCATTTCTCCCCCGTCCGTGGTGACCAGCACATCCTCAAACAGAGCGCCCTCGGCACAGGCGATCTCCTCCCGGCGGCTCAGCTCCTCCGCGCTGCCGCCGGAAAAGCCCAGGGAGGACAGCAGGCGGAGATCATAGAGGTTCTGCGCGTCAAAATAGGCCCCCGCCGTGCCGGTAAACGCCGGGCGGCAGGCGCGCAGCCCGGCGAAGAAGCCCACGCCCAGCGCGATGATCACTAAGATAGCCAGATAGCGCCCTAAACTGTCCCCGATCTCCCGGAGGGTAGATTTCAGCAGGACCCCCATGGCCTCACCACTCGATCTGCTCGACCGGCACAGGCGCCGGGTTCTCGGTCTCGGACTGGACAGCGCCGCTTTTGACCCGGATCACCCGGTCGGCCATGCCGCAGAGGGCGGAGTTATGGGTGACGATCACCACGGTCATCCCGGTCCGGCGGCTGGTGTCCTGCAGCAGTTTCAAAATCGCCTTGCCGGTGGCATAGTCCAGCGCCCCCGTCGGCTCGTCGCACAGCAGCAGCTTGGGTTTTTTGGCCAGGGCCCGGGCAATGGCCACCCGCTGCTGCTCCCCGCCGGAGAGCTGGGCGGGAAAATTGTCCTGCCGCTCCGAAAGCCCCACGTCTCCCAGCACCTCCGCCGGGTCCAGGTGGTCCCTGCAGATCTGCACCGCCATCTCCACGTTTTCCAGGGCCGTCAGATTGGGGATCAGGTTGTAAAACTGAAAGACAAAGCCCACGTCGTTGCGCCGGTAAGCGGTGAGCTGCTTCTCCTTATAGGCGGAGACCTCCTGCCCGTCCAGCCAGACCTGGCCGCCCGTCACGGTGTCCATCCCGCCTAAGATGTTCAAAATCGTGGTCTTTCCCGCGCCGGAGGCCCCCACGATCACGCAGATCTCCCCGCGCCGGACCGTAAAGCTGGCCTCCTTCAGGGCGTGGATCTCCACCTCCCCCACCTTATAGGTCTTTTTGACCTTTTCAAAAGTAATGAACTCCGGCATTGCCCGTCTCCTGTCCTCTGTTTTTTATACGGCGCGTATTTTTCGGTATTTGTCTTATATCTTATTTTTGTTTGGACTTCATTGGGTTTTTATGAATGAATTATGAATTTATTATTACCGCGGGCGGCTGAAACGCCGCCCGCGGCTTTTTTCTTTTCCTTCTCCCCTCCATTCGCGCGAAACCCCCGTTCTATCGTGGAAAACCGGGCGGCGGACCCGCCGGCCAGGATCCTGAAAAAAGAAGGATTTCGGGCTTGACGGCCGATATCGGCCGGTTTTAGCATCATAATGGAAGGGGAACGAACATGAACACAACAAAATTGGCCGTTAAAACGGTGGGGGAGGTGGAAAAACTTACTGGGATCCCAAGACGCAAAATAAAGTATTTCATCGAGCGGGGCATTTTTATACCGTCCGTGAAATCCGAGAGCGGATACTGGCTTTATTCCGACCTGGATGTGGAACAGCTCCAGGTTATTGCCCTCTGTAAAGCGCTGGATTGGCCCGACGGGACTCTGAAAACCATGCTGACCGGCCCCGCGTCTCTGCGGCTCGACGAGCTTGACCGGCAGATCTGCCGCCTTTCCGAGAAAACGCGGCTTTCCGAAAACAGGCTGCTGGCCGCGCGGTATCTGCGGGGCCGGCTGGTCGCCGGCGGCGCGCGGCCGCTGGATCAGCTGTGCCGGGAGGTGACGGCCATTTTAGACGGAGGCCTGCCGGTCCTTGAAAGACTGCTTAAAAATACTGTATCAGGAGGAAACGACCATGAAATGCAAACAATGCGGGACTGAATTTGAAGGGAAGTTTTGCCCGGAATGCGGGGCAAGAGCGGAGACGGCAGCCGTGCCGCCTTTGACCCTTGACCCTCCGGCCCGGGAACCGGGACCCTCTGGCCCACCCTACAGCGGGAAAAAGCGCAAAAAGAAAAAGCCCTTCTTCCTGCGCTGGTGGTTCATTGTGCTTGTCGCCATCGCGGTGATAGGAGCTGTCAACAGCCTTCGCGGCCGGCAGAACGACCGGGCCCGCCCGACCGCCGAAATGCCGGTGGAAGACCGCGTTTCCGTCCCCGCCCCGCCGGAAAAGGCAGCCGCCCCGGAACCGGCCGTAGAGGACCCGGCCGAAGCCGAAGAGCCGGAGGACGACCGTCTGGACCCGGATTTCAAGGCGGCCATGGACAGCTATGAATCCTTCATCGATGAGTACATCGCCTTTATGAAGAAATACGAGGCGTCAGACGGGACGGATCTAAGCCTGCTGGCCGACTACGCGAACTATATGAGCAAGTACGCGGCGTTTGCCGAGGATTTCGACAAATGGGAAGAGGAGGATCTGAGCACGGCAGAGGCATCCTATTACATCGAGGTCCAGGCCAGGGTGGCCCAGAAGCTGCTGGAAGCCGCCGGCTGACCCGTTGCAAGCTCCTTTCTGCACCCATAGAGAGAACAGCCCAAACCCCTGAAGCGGGTTTGGGCTGTTCCTTTGGAGCTCGGAACCTGGAGCGATCGGAGGTAACGCCTCCCTTTTTCCTGCGTGGAGCCTTGCATTTTCCCTCTTCAACCACTGCCGATAGGTTTGTCTACCGTCTGATTCTTAATTTTTCTGAAGTTTTTGCGCCCTCTATTGCCTTGCAAATGCCGCCGTGCTATACTTTTTTACCGGAAAAATGCGTTGATAGGAGAACAACAGATGAAAAATTCTGCTCAAAAACTCATAAGATACGCGCTCTGCCTCTGCGCCGCCGCTCTCCTGCTTGGTGTCTACGGCGAAAGCACGGAGGAGGCGCGGGGCTATTTCACCACGGTAGAGCTGACCGGGACCGCCTCCGGCAGCGCTTTGGAGGTCCGCTATCCCTCCGGAGAGACGGCTGCCTCTCTCCCCCTGGATATGGCACAGGCGAATTTTCCCGGTCGGGAAAGCGCCGCCGCGGTCACGGAGGGAGAAAAGACGGCGCTTTCCGTCTTTTACGGCCGCGGCGGCGCCGGGCTCTGCTGGGCCGTTGTTTGCAGTGGGCCCTCCGCGGGTTCCGCGAACACCAACGTCCTCTTGTCCACGGACGGCGGAAAAGCCTGGGCCCTGGCCTCCTCCGCCGAAAACAGCCCCCATGATCTGGTGACCGGAGCCGGTTTTCAGAGCAAGGACCGCGGGTTCCTCTGCTGCCGCTATACCCGGGACAGCGGGCCGGTGATCTACACGACGGCAGACGGGGGCGCCTCCTGGACCCGGCTGGACCCGGATGTTCCCCCGGCCTACACGGCGTGGCACAAGACGCCCTATTCCCCCATTCTCACAGAGCAGAGCGTCTGTTTCCCTGTCTCAATGACCGATGAAAACGGGACCGGGTCTCTGGTCTATTGCAGCAGCCTGGATCTGAACACCTGGACCTGGAGCGAGTGGAGGTAACGCCTCCCTGTTTCCTGCGCGGAGCCTTGCGTTTTCCCTCTTCATAAATCCGGCGTAGTGTGATATAATGACTACATCATATGAATCCACTTATAAAAGGAGGGCGACCCTTGCGCTTCTTTTCTCTGTATGACGCGCTGCTGGAAGATCTTCCCGGCGGCCTGACCGTGGAGGCCGTGGCTGGGGGAGACTGCTGGGCCATGGCGGAGACCGGCGCCGGCGCCGGCATCGCCATGTTCACCCGGGGGGACAGCATCCCTCCCCTCTTCCCCGCCGGCCTGGCGGGCCTGCCGGGAGAGGAGGCCGCCCGGGCCGTCAAGAGCTGGAATCTGCCGGAGGCCAGCTTCGGCCTGGCCGCCCTCAACGCCTGCTGCAACACCCTGGACCGGATGGAGGCCCTGCGCTGCCGGGAGCCGGAGGGCGGTTTTTACGCCGACGGGCTGGATTTCTCCGGCAAGACCGTGGGCATGATCGGGCATATGCACGGCCCGGCGGGCCTGCGGGAGCAGGCCAAAGCCCTCTATATCCTGGAAAAAGAGCCCCAGAGCGGCGATTATCCGGACTCGGCCTGCGACTGGCTCCTGCCCCAGTGCGACATCGTGATCATCACCGGCAGCAGCCTGGTCAACAAGACCCTGCCCCATCTGCTGGAGCTGTGCCAGGACGCTGTCACCGTTCTCACCGGGCCCTCGGTCCCCCTGTGCCCGGCGCTGCTGGATCTCGGCATCGACCGGGTGTCCGGCTTCGTGCCGGTGGACCGGGCGGGCCTGCGCGCCCACGTGGAAAACAGCGTCCACGGCTCCCCCTACCGGTACGGCATCCCCTTCACTCTGAAACGATAAATGAGCGGGTCGACTTTGTCGACCCGCTCATTTATACGACCTGAAACAGATAGAATTTCAGATAGTCCGTCTCCGGCACATTCCAGAGGATAGGGTGGTCCGGGGCCTGCTGGCGGGCCTCGATCTGCCGCAGCTCCACCCCCGCGTCCAGGGCGGCCCGGCGGAGCATTTTCTCAAAGGCCTCTGTGGGCATAAAGTGGCTGCAGGAGGCGGTGGCCAGATAGCCGCCCCGGGGCAGCAGCCGCAGGGCCCGCTGGTTGATCTCCCGGTAGCCCCGGGCGGCGCTCTCCGCCGTTTTGCGGGATTTGGTGAAGGCGGGCGGGTCTAAGATGATGAAGTCATAGGGCGCGCCGCCCTGGGCGGCCAGCCGGGGCAGCAGCTGGAACACGTCCTCCACCAAAAAGTCCATCCGGCCCTCCAGGCCGTTTCGCGCCGCGTTTTCCCGGGCCATCTCAATGGCCGGGGCAGACACATCCACCGCCGTCACATGGGCGGCGCCCCCCTTGGCGGCGTTCAGGGCGAAGGAGCCGGTGTGGGTAAAGCAGTCCAGCACCCGGCGGCCGGCAGCCAGCCGGGCCACGGCCAGGCGGTTATACTTCTGGTCCAGGAAAAAGCCGGTCTTCTGCCCGTTTTCCACGTCTACCCGGTAATAAACGCCGTTTTCGCAGATCTCCGTCACGGGGCTCTCCGGTACCGGTTCCCCGGGGAGGGGAAACCAGCCCTTCCGTTTCTCCAGCCCCTCCAGCTCCCGGATGGCGCTCTCGTTTCGCTCGTAGACGCCCCGGATATCCTGCCCGTCCTCCCGGAGGACCTGCACGATCAGCGGCAGCAGCAGCCCTTTGAGGCGCTCCATGCCCACCGACAGGATCTGCACCGACAGAAGCTGGGAGAACCGGTCCACCGTCAGGCCGGGGAAGCCGTCCGCCTCCCCGTAGATCACCCGGCAGCAGCCCAGGTCCCCGCCCATGACGGTTTTCCGGTAGTCCCAGGCGTATTGGATGCGCCGCCGCCAGAAAGCCTCATCAAAGCGGTCGTTGGCGTTGCGGGACAGGAGCCGCAGGCGGATCTTGCTCTGGCGGCTGACAAAGCCGGTGCCCAGATACTTGCCTTTGACCCCCACCGCGTCGGCCAGGGCGCCGTTTTCCGCCGCCCCCTCCTCGGCCAGGATCTCCCCCTCGTAGACCCAGGGGTGCCCCTGCTCCAGCCAGCGCTGGCCCTTGGGCGATATGATGAATCTGGGATAAGCCCGCTCCGCCTTCATAGGATCTCTCCTTTTGTGAGATGCCCTATTTTAACACAGGCCGGGGAAAAGTACAAGCATGGCCCCCTATTTCTCCGCCGCCGTCAGCCACTCTAGGCTGTCCGGGGCCGCGTCCGGGCTGGGCAGCGGCGGGAAGGTGAACACCGGCAGAGAAAAGTCCGGCGCCGGTTCCGGTTCCGGCGCCGGGGCGCTCTCCGGCTCCTCACCGGCGGTCTCCGGCCCTGTATACGCCGGGGACGGGACATAGAAATACCAGGCCCCCTTCAGCTCCGCCGTGCAGCGGTAGCCGCCGTCCTGCCGGTAGACGATCTCCAGATCCTCCGCCGTGATAGGCTCCGTGTAGGGGTTGAAGCAGTCGTTGAGCAGCGTGAGCCAGTCGGCCAGCTCAACGACCGTATAGCTCAGGCCCCGGATGGTGTCGTCGGTGTTGGGCACGGTGTAAAAATGGATCTCTTCGCCGCGGCACAGCAGCGCCTGCCGGAGGAAAAAGGCGATGTTGGCGGCCGTCAGGTCCGTGTCCATATTCTGGGAGAGGAGCTCTGTAAGCTTTGGCAGGTTGGGGATGCTGCCCAGGCGGATGAACTGCTCCGCGCAGGCGCTCAGGAATTGGTGCTGCATGTCGATGCGGCCCAGATCCCCGTTCAAATAGCCGCTGCGGTAGCGGCAGACGCCCATGGCCTGGCTGCCGTCCAGATGCTGGGGTCCGGCGGCGATGTGGATATGCAGGTCCTGGCTGTCGTCGTCGTAGTTTAAGTCCATGGGCACGTCAAAGTCCACCCCGCCCAGCAGGTCCACGGCCTCCGCCACCACGTTGATGTCCACCACCGCGTAGCAGTCCGGCTCAAAGCCCGTGAGGCCCCGGACCTGCTCCTTGAGCCGGTCGATGCCTGCCTCCCCCTGGAGCTGATAACTCCAGTAGACCGCGTTGATCTTCCGGATCTCCCAGTCCCAGTTGACCAGGGTGTCCCGGGGGATGCTGACAAAGTCCAGCCGGTGCTCCTTGGTGTCGAGCCGGCCCAGCATGATGGTGTCGGTGTTGTAATTGCCGTCGTCGTTGCCTACCAGCAGAATGGTGTAGACCCCCTCCTTCCGCCCTGCGGGCCAGGTCTGCCGCATCTGTATGGGGGCAGAGCTCACCGCCGCCGAGGGGGCCGGAGACGGCCGCGCCGGCCCGGCCGTAGGCGCCGGGGCCGCCGTCACCGGCGGCTGCTCCCAGGCCCGGTACGCGCTCACCCCCACCGCCGCCGTCAGCAGCCCGGCGCACAGCGCCGCCGGCAGGATCCGCAGCCATTTTTTCCTCTTCATGTTCCCCGCCCTTTCCGCCCGGCCTTGGGACCGGGCCTTTTTTGTCCCTGTATTATGCCCGGAACCGGGACTTTTCAGACGGTGCGCGGAGCATAAAATTCCATTTTCCTCCTGTTTTTCGCCTCCGGGCCGGAAAAGCGCGAAAAAAATCAAAAAAAGCCCGCCCATTCTCTTGACTTCACCACCAAAAAGTGCTAAAGTCATAGCAACGTTCCATAGGAGGCGCATTATGTCCGCTGTTCTTTTCGGCATATTTAGCGGCCGCTCCTTTTTCTACTTTAGAAAGAGGTAGCGGAAGTTTGTGCTGCAAGGACGGCTGACAGGGCCGGAGACATGACAGGCTGCACGGACTTCACCGGGCAGCCTTTTTTGTCGCCCCGCCGCCCCTCTGCCGGAGCGAAAACTGAGGAAGGAAAAAGAAAAATGAAAAAGATCATCGCACTTCTCTGCGCACTGACCATGGTGCTGGCGCTGGCCGCCTGCGGCAGCAACGCCGCTGCCCCCGCCGCCACCGAGGCCCCCGCTGCGGAAGCTCCCGCCGAGGAGGCCCCCGCCGCCGAAGCTCCTGCCGAAGAGGCCCCCGCCGAAACCGCCACCTACAAGGTGGGCATTTCCCAGCTGGTCACCCATGTGGCGCTGGACGCCGCCACCCAGGGCTTCCAGGACGCCCTCAACGAGCTGCTGCCCGGCCAGGTGGAGTTTGACTATCAGAATGCCGCCAACGACCCGGCCACCTGCTCCACCATCGCCAACGCCTTCGTCTCCGAGGGCGTGGACCTGATCATGGCCAACGCCACCCCGGCCCTCCAGGCCGCCGCTGCCGCCACGGCGGACATCCCCATCCTGGGCACCTCCGTCACCGAGTACGGCGTGGCCCTGGGCATCGAGAACTTCTCCGGCACCGTGGGCAACAACATCTCCGGCACCTCTGACCTGGCCCCGCTGGACCAGCAGGCCGCTATGATCAAAGAGTGGTACCCCGACGCCAAGACCGTGGGCCTGCTCTATTGCTCCAACGAGCCCAACAGTCAGTACCAGGTAGACACCGTCCAGGGCTTCCTGGAGGATCTGGGCTACACCTGCAAGCAGTACTCCTTCTCTGATTCCAACGATATCGCCGCTGTGTGCCAGACCGCTGCCGACGAGAGCGAAGTGCTCTATGTCCCCACCGACAACACCTGCGCCTCCAACACCGGCATCATCGACAACATCTGCCACGGCAAGATCCCCGTGTTCTGCGGCGAGGAGGGCATCTGCTCCGGCTGCGGCGTGGCCACCCTGTCCATCAGCTACTATGACCTGGGCTATGCCACCGGTGAGATGGCCGCCAAGATCCTGACCGGCGAGGCCGACATCACCACCACCCCCATCGGCTATGCCGCCAACTTTACCCCCAAGTACAACGAGGCCATCTGTGCCGACCTGGGTGTGACCGCCCCCGAGGGCTATGAGGCCATCACGGCCGAATAAGGCGTAAAATACCGCAAAAAAACAGCGGAAAAGGGCTTTTCTTTTCCGCTGTTTTTTGGTACACTACTCATACATGCGCCGCCCGGCCTTTCCGGGCGGAAAACGAGGAGGAGCCTTTGTGAGCGGATTCATCAGCGCCCTGCCGGGCGCCATCTCCCAGGGCCTGATCTGGGGCATCATGGCCATCGGCCTGTATATTACCTATAAGATTCTGGACATTGCCGACCTGACGGTGGACGGCTCTTTCTGCACGGGAGGCGCCACCTTTGTGGTGCTGTTTGGGTCCGGGGTCCCGGTATGGGCGGCGCTGCTGGCCGCTTTCGCCGTGGGACTGCTGGCCGGATTGGCCACGGGCCTGCTGCACACCTTCTGCGGGATCCCGGCCATTCTCTCCGGCATCCTGACCCAGCTGGGCCTCTGGTCCATCAACCTGGCCATCATGGGCATGAAGGCCAACGTGGCCATCAATGTGATCGACGCGGCCAATCTGGATAAGCTCTGGGTCTCCCTGCGCTTTGTGCAGGACGTGGCCGCCGGCCGCCGGCCCCTCACCCGGCACCCGATCCTGATCGTGGGCCTGTTCACGATAGGCATCATCGCCGTGCTGTACTGGTTCTTCGGCACAGAGCTGGGCTGCTCCATCCGGGCCACCGGCGCCAACCAGCACATGGCCCGGGCCCAGGGCATCAACACCGACGTGACCAAGGTCCTGGGGCTGATGCTCTCCAACGGCCTGGTGGCCCTGTCCGGGGCGCTGCTGAGCCAGTACCAGAGCTTTGCCGACTCCAGCATGGGCAAGGGCGCCATCGTCATCGGCCTGGCCGCCGTCATCATCGGGGAGGCCCTGTTCTCCAAGGTCTTCCGCAACTTTGCCCTGTCTCTGCTGGCCGTGTCCCTGGGGGCCGTGATCTACTACGTGGTCATCCAGGCGGTGGTCAGCCTGAGCAACATCAACAGCAACTACCTGAAGCTCATCTCCGCCGTCATCGTGGCCGTCTTCCTGTCGGTGCCCTACTGGCAGGAGAAGTATTTCACGAAGCACGGGAAAAAGGGGGTCAAAGCCGATGCTTGAACTGATCGACGTCCGCAAGACCTTCAATCCCGGCACGGTGAATGAGAAAAAAGCCCTCTGCGGGATCGACCTGAAGCTGAACGAGGGGGATTTCGTCACGGTGATCGGCTCCAACGGGGCCGGCAAATCCACCACCCTCAACGCCATCGCCGGGGTCTGGCCCATCGATTCGGGCTCTATCCTCATCGACGGGACCGACGTGACCAACCTGCCGGAGTATAAGCGGGCCAAATTCCTGGGCCGCGTGTTCCAGGACCCCATGCTGGGCACCGCCCCCACCATGCAGATCCAGGAGAATCTGGCCCTGGCCAAGCGCCGGGGCGACCGGCGGACCCTGCGCAAGGGCATCACCCGCAGGGAGCAGGAGGAGTACCGGGAGACGCTGAAGATCCTGGGCCTGGGCCTGGAGGACCGGATGACCGCCAAGGTGGGTCTGCTCTCCGGCGGCCAGCGCCAGGCGCTGACCCTGCTCATGGCCGCGCTGAAAAAGCCCAAGCTCCTGCTGCTGGATGAGCACACCGCGGCGCTGGACCCGAAGACGGCGGAAAAGGTCCTCCAGATCACCGACGATATCATCCGGGAGAACCACCTGACCGCTTTTATGGTGACCCACAACATGAAAGACGCCATTGCCCACGGCAACCGGCTCATCATGATGAACGAGGGCCGCATCATCCTGGACATTCAGGGGGAGGAGAAGCAGAAGATCACCCGCCGGGAGCTGCTGGAGAAGTTCACCGCCCTCTCCGGCGCCCATATCGACAGCGACGCCGCCCTGCTGACCAAGTAAAAAAACGCCCTGCGAAATCCTTCGCAGGGCAATTTTTTTATGATCTCTCTCAATAGTTGTCCAGGAAATGGTGCTTGACGCCATCTTGTTTATAGGCAATGACCGTGCTCAGGTTCACATTTTCCACACTGCGGAAGATGTTCTGCTCGATCTGCGGATCCTCCGCCGCGATGCGCCGGATCAGCTCCTTGACCTTGGCCCGCTTGGAGCCCTGCTCGGTCCCGCCGCAGGAGGCGCAGCTCTCCGTCAGGCGGCAGGCGCACTGGATGAAATGCAGGTCGTTATAGTCCCGCCAGCGGATGATATCCGCCTCCCGGACCAGGTACAGAGGCCGGATCAGCTCCATGCCCTCGAAATGGCTGCTGTGGAGCTTGGGCATCATGGTCTGGACCTGGGCCCCGTACAGCATCCCCATCAGGATCGTCTCGATCACATCATCATAATGGTGTCCTAAGGCGATCTTGTTGCAGCCCAGCTCTTTGGCCTTGCTGTAGAGATAGCCCCGGCGCATCCGGGCGCAGAGGTAACAGGGGGAATTGCTCTGCTGGGCCGCGATGTCGAAGATCTCGGTCCGGAAGGTCTGGACCGGCACCCCCAGCAGCTTCGCGTTGCCCAGGACCGTCTGGTAGTTCAGCTCGTTATAGCCCGGATCCATGACCAGGAACAGGGCCTCGAAATTCTGCTTGCCGTGGCGCAGCAGCTCCTGGAACAGCTTGGCCATCAGCATGGAGTCCTTCCCGCCGGAGATGCACACCGCGATCCGATCCCCATCCTCGATAAGCCGGTACTCCCGCAGCGCCTTGGTAAAGGGCCGCCACAGCTGGTAGCGGAATTTCTTGAGGATGCTCTGCTCGGCCTTGCGCCGGCGCTCCTCGGCCAGGGGCGTGTCCTCCGCCATGTCCCGCAGTCTCTGCCGCAGATAGCCCAGGTATCCGCCTTTGACGCTGTACGCCTCGCAGCCCAGCGCCTCCAGCGCGTCGGCCAGGTCCTGGGACTGTTCTCCCATCTGGCACAGGACGTACACCGGCCCTGGGGCGCCGGCGGCCACACGCGCCGGGTCAAACTCTTCCAGAGGCAGGTTCTCCGCCCCGGGATAGGAGCCCCGCGCGAAGCGGTCCCGGCTGCGCACGTCGATCACCCGCTTGGGCCGCGTGTCCAGCGTCAGTTCTTCGATGGTCTTTTCCGTACTCATAGCGTCTCATTTCTCCCGGCCCGCCGGTGTGTTTTCAGGAACGTTTCAGCGGATGAAGTTGGTGGAGCAGGGGGCTTCCGCCTCCGGCAGGCCGTACTTTTCCTTGCCCAGGGCGATGCTCTTCATGAGAAAGGTCATGTTCCGGGCCAGGGTGCGCATGGTCTGGAGGCCCTCCGCGTCCCGCTCCGCCTCGCCGGGGGCGGTGCCGTGGATGTTGTTCCAGTACTGGCTGGAGGCCACCGGCATCCCGGAGATGGTGAAATACTTGTTCAGCTCGTCAAAGGTGGCCGTCAGGCCGCTCCGGCGGGCCGCCACCACGCTGGCCCCCACCTTCATGGTCTTGTCAAAGGACGTGCTGTAAAAGAGCCGGTCCAGCAGGGCGATCAGGGTGCCGTTGGCGGAGGCATAGTAGACGGGGCTGGCCAGCACCAGGCCGTCGCTGGCCTCGAAAACCGGGGCGATCTCGTTTACTAAATCGTCATAGACGCAGCGGCCCGTCCGGCCGCAGGCGTTGCAGGCGGCGCAGCCGCGGATGTCCTGCCCGCCCACCTGGACGGTCTCCACTTCGATCCCCTCCTGGACGAACACCTTCTCCATCTCCCGCAGCGCGAGCGCCGTGTTGCCGTTCTTTTTGGGGCTGCCGTTGAGCATTAAAACTTTCATGGGTCCTTCTCCTTTGTTTTACACTATTTATGCTTCGATAGAGCCGCCGTGGCGCAGGAACAGGCCGGTAAAGGTCTCCTTATGCTCCTGCTCCTCGTAGGCGCCGGCGCGCATCCGCTCCAGATCGTCCTGCTCCCCGGCCAGCTGCTTCCGGGCCGCGGTGAGCATGGCCTCCGCCTCCAGCCGCGGGATCACGACGACCCCGTCATTGTCGCCCACTAAGATATCGCCGGGCATGACCACCTGCCCGCCGCAGCACACCGGCACGTTGATCTCCCCGGGGCCCTCCCGGTAGGGGCCCAGCGGCGTCACCGCCTTGGCGAAAACCGGCAGCCTGCTGGCGCGGATGTCGTCCAGATCCCGCACGGCGCCGTTGACCACAAAGCCGCCCAAATGCCGCATCTCCGCGTAGGCCAGCATCATGCCTCCCACCATGGCCCGGTCGGTATAGCCGGCCCCGTCCACCACGATGATATCGCCGGGCTTGGCGTAATCCAGGGCCATCTGCGCGGCCAAATTGTCCCCGGAGGGGCACTTGACCGTGAAGGCCGTCCCCAGTAGGGTCTTGTTGTTCCAGCTGCGGATGCCGCCGAACATGCAGTTCATCTTTTTGACACAGTCCCCGATGTTGCTGCTGGGGATCCCCTCAAAGGCGGCCACCAGCCCCGGACTGGGGCGTTCAAAATCCAGAAAAGCGCGAAATCCGATGGGCATGACGTTTCTCTCCTTATGGTCTGTTTTTTGGCTCTTTATTATAACACAGCTTTTCTCTAAATGCCATAGGGAAAACGTCCGGTCCCATTTTTAGATTGACAATATTATTACCCGGGCCTATAATGATGTTTTGAACAAACCGCATGACCCGGCTCCGGGCTGTCTGGAAGGAGGAAAAAAGATGAATCCGATCATCCGGCGCGTTTTGGTTATACTCCCTGCTGTTTTGCTGCAAGCTCTTTGGATGTACATTCTGCTGAGCTGGCTGGCCCCCTGGGCCGCGGTCATCAACGCCGTTCTGTCCGTCCTGGCGTTTATCTTTGTGCTGTATCTGATCACCAAGCGGGACGAGGGGACCTATAAGATCATCTGGCTGCTGCTGATTTTGACCTTCCCCCTGCCCGGCGCGCTGCTGTATCTGCTCTTCGGCAACAAGCGCACCACCCGTCCTCTGCGGAAGAAGCTGGCGGAGGCCGCCCCGCTGCCGCCGCTGTCGGACGACTCGGCCCCGTTGTACGGAAAGCTGGAGGAGGAGAACAAGCGCCTGGCCCAGACCTTCCGGGCAGTGCAGCAGACCACCGGCTTCCCACTCCGGGTCAACCGGCAGGCCACATACTATCCCTTGGGGGACGACATGTTCCCCGTCATGCTCCGGGAGCTGGAGAAGGCGGAGAAATTCATCTTTGTGGAATATTTCATCGTGGAAAAGGGCCGCATGTGGGACTCCATGACGGAGATCATGGCCCGGAAAGCCGCCCAGGGCGTGGACGTGCGGGTGCTCTATGACGATCTGGGCAGCATCGGGACCTACTCCTGGAGCAAGGCCGAGGAGCTTCGCAAGCAGGGCATCCGCTGCGAGGCTTTCAACCCCCTGGTGTTCATCAAGGGGACGCTGAACTGCCGGGATCACCGGAAAATGCTGATCATCGACGGGAAGGTGGCCTTCAGCGGCGGCGTGAACTTAGCCGACGAGTACATCAACCACATCACCCGCTTCGGCCACTGGAAGGACATCGGTTTCCGGCTGGAGGGCCCGGCGGTGGAGAATTACACCCGCATGTTCTCTGCCTTCTGGAACGCCTTTGCCGGCGACCCCATCCCCGAGGACTTTCTGACCGGCCCCGCGCTCTCTGACGCGCCGGCAGCCGGCCCGGACGGCCTGGTGCTCAGCTACTATGACTCTCCCCTGGGCGACACCGCGGTGAGCAACGAGCTGTATATCGACCTGCTGAGCCAGGCCAAGGACTATGCCTGGTTCTACACCCCCTATCTGATGCCCGGGGACGCCCTGCTGGACGCCTTTCTCCGGGCGGCCCGCCGGGGCGTGGATGTGCGGATCATCCTGCCGGGCATCCCGGACAAGAAGCTGGTCTTTCGCATGAGCCGCAGCTTTTACTCCGTGCTGCTGGAAGCCGGCGTGAAGATCTACGAGTATACCCCCGGCTTTGTCCACGCCAAGGCCAGTTTGGTGGACGGCGTGGTGGGCAGCGTGGGCACCGTGAACCTGGACTACCGCAGCCTGTTCCTCCACTTTGAGAACAACTCCCTGTTCTACCGGGCCTCTCTGCTGGACAGCCTCCGGTCGGACTTTCTGGCCACCCAGGCCAAGTGTCAGGAGCGGACCCTGGACAACATCCGGACCGGCTTCTTCCACTGGCTTCTGGACGGGATCCTGCGCATCTTCACCCCGCTGTGCTAAAATGATGAGGGAGAATCATCATGGAAAATAAAAAGCACTTTTTTCTGCATCTGGGGCTGACGGTTTTCGTCTCCCTGGCCGCGGCGGTGGCCTTCGCTTTTCTGCTGCTGCGCATCCAGTCGATCCGGGCCTTTTTCGGCCTGATCCTGTCCGCCCTGCAGCCGGTGATCATCGGCGCGGTGCTGGCCTATCTGCTGTGCCCGGCGGCGAAAGCCCTGGAGCGTCTGCTTCGAAAAGGGAAGATCCGGCGTTTTGCCCGGCTGCTCTCCACGCTGCTGACCCTGATCCTGGCCTTTGCGGTGGTGGTCCTGTTCTGCGTGCTGCTGCTGCCGCAGCTGACCGAGAGCGTGGGCGGCCTGGTGGCCGATCTGCCGGAGATGCTCCAGACCCAGCTGGACCGGCTCTCCGCCTATCTGGAGACGGACGACGAGGCGGCCGCCGCCGTGCTGCAGATGCTCACCTCCGCAGAGACCTATCTGACGGACTGGATCAAGACCCATATGCTCTCCACGGTCACGGCGGTGGCCAACAGCGTCTTCTCCTTTGGCTCCGCGCTGATCAATTTCGTGGTGTCCGTCATCGTGACCATCTATCTGCTGCTGGACCGGGAGCGGTATCTGGCCCAGTGCCGGAAGCTGTTCTTCGCCCTCAGCCGCAATGAGCGCTTTAACAGCGCGGTGCTGGACGCGGCTCATCAGACAAATCTGATCTTCAGCGGCTTTATCCGGGGCAAGCTGGTGGATTCCCTGATCGTGGGGATCATCTGCTTTGTGTGCCTTGCCCTGATGCGCATGCCCTATGCCCTGGTCATCAGCGTGATCGTGGGCGTCACCAACATCATCCCCATGTTCGGCCCCTTCATCGGCGCCATCCCCAGCGCTTTTCTGCTGCTGCTGGTGTCCCCGGCCAAGTGCTTGGTATTCCTGGTCTTTATCGTGATTTTGCAGCAAGTGGACGGCAACATCATCGGGCCCCGCATCTTAGGGGACTCCACCGGTCTGTCCGCCCTGTATGTGACGGTGGCCATGCTGGTGTTCGGCAAGCTCCTGGGTTTTGCCGGTATGCTGGTGGGCGTGCCGCTCTTCGCCACGCTCTATTACATCGTGAAGCGCCTGGCGGAAGCCTCCCTGGCCAGCCGGGGTAAACCCACCGACACCGTGGACTATATCCAATAAAAGACAACTTCTCCGGGGTGTACAGCCCCGGAGAAATTTTTATAGAAGGAGCTTGAAAAAAGGGCTTGACTCTCCCCTTAGGGCAGATGCTACACTGTCTGTAGGTTCGAACCAAACCAACGAAAGGACGGGAAAAACATGCTTCAGATCGGTGAGTTTTCAAGAATATGCCAGGTCAGTGTCAAGACCCTGCACCACTATGACAAGCTGGGCCTCCTGGCCCCGGCCAAAGTGGACCCCTTGACCGGGTACCGCTATTACCTGCCGGAGCAGATCGACACGATGAATTTCATCCAGCGCCTGAAGCGCTACGGCTTCGCCCTGGAGGAAATCCAGCGGCTCCTCGCCCTTTCGGACAACCAGGAGCTCCGGCGCGCCCTGCGCCGGCAGAAGGAAAAGCTGAAGACCGCCCAGCGGGAGATGGCCACGACCCTGAACGAGCTTCAGACCCACATTTCTGTATTTGAAAGGACAGGAGATATTATGACCATACAAAAAAGCTATGTGATCGAAGTGAAGGACTCCCCGGCCATGCATGTGCTCACCAACCGGGCCCGGATGGGCGTGGACGAATTTGGCAAATACTACGGGACGCTCTTCGAGCGGGTCCCGAAAGAGCGGGTGACGCCCACCGGGCTCAACGGAGCCCGGTACTATGACGAGGAGTTCAACAGCGAGTCCTCCGATATCGAGCTGTTTATCGGCATCCGGGAGCGAGAGAAAGCCGACACGGTGCTGGAGCCCTGCCCCTGCGCCAGCACAGTCCACCACGGCGGATACTCCACCCTGTCGGAGGCCTACGGGGCTATCGTATCCTGGATGCTGGAAAACGGCTATGAGATCGCCGGCGCACCCTTTGAGCTGTATATCAAGAATCAGTTTGACAGCCTTTCCCCCGACGACTGGGAGACAGAGGTCTATTTCCCCATTGCAAAGAAATAAAAAATTCTCTCCGAAGCGGCGCTTCGGAGAGAATTTTTCTGTCTCTGCTTTCTCTGTTATTTATCCGTTCAATTGCAGGCACTCGTCCACGATGCGCTCCACCGCGTGAAGCTGGGCCGGGGATAATTTCTCCAGCTTTTCGGAGAGCAGTTGAAGATCCCGGTCCGCCGTCTCGCCGGAGAGCAGATAATCGGCGCTGACACCCAAAGCCCGGGCCAGCTTGAACAGATTCTCCGGCCGGGTGGCCCTTTTGCCGGATTCGGCATAGGAGACGAGCTGGGGCGAGAGCTCTGCCTTTTCAGCCAGAGCTTCCTGGGTCAGGCCCAGCTCTCTGCGCCGGGCAGCGATACGCCGGGCGACCTGTACAGAAAACAGCTCTTCCTGTGGCATGTTCTCCCCTCTCTCTTGCCGTTTTGTTAAATTATATCCACAAAAAGCGATAAAAGTAATCGCGTATTGTTGACTTAAAACAACAAAGCGCGATATAATTACAGTTGCAGAATGAAATTTTGTAAGGGGAGAAAGTCATGCTTTACAAAAAATGTATTTTCTGTTGTTCAACAGGATCACAGACGCCCTGGAAGCATTAAAATGCCGCCGGTACAGCCAGGCAGAACAAATTCTTCGGTCTGCGCAGCAAGACGCAGAGGAAATCTATATGGAAGGGCGCAGGTAAGAAACACCCAGCGGCAAAAGGGGTTGTAGCAAAACGATTCGTTAAGCTACAGCCCCTTTGTATATTAAAGAAAGTCAAAATCTTTTCCGAAGGAATCGGAAGATCATGTAAATAAGTTCCGCACCCTCATGCCTCCCCTGTGCATGGCCCAGGCCACCTTCTCTTGCCGCTTCGCGGCAATTCACCTTGAGGGGAGGTGCCGAGCGGCAGCGAGGCGGAGGGGTTGTATTGGCAAAACTTCTATTTTGAGAGCCAGCAGAGGAGAAGTTTGGTCTCTTGGTGATTTGTTCACTTTCTTTGTTCGCCCAAAGAAAGTGAACCGAAAGAAACGGCGCCCGGGGAGGTTTCCCCGGGACCCCTCTGGGAAAACCCCGATGCACCCTTGGGTAGAGATCGTTCCACTGGCGGCACGCGCTACTTTACACGGTCCTAAGGGCATAAATCTTACGCACAGAGGGCTATGAGAGTGCGTCACTTTTTTGTGCAGCTAACCTCTCATTTATCTTCAAGAGCAGCATTTTTTCAGATTCAGAAGGGGCTGTAGCAAAAACGCATTTTGCTACAGCCCCCTTTTTTGTTTACAGATGCTGGTCCCGTTTGACTTTGTCGTAGAAGTGGGTGAGGATGGGTTCCATGGCCGCCGTCACCTTCATATCCAGATTGTAGAAGTACACCACGAAGGTCACGGCAATAAAGCCTACCACGATCAGCACCAGCTTCAACAGGAGCTTCAGCAGGTTCTTTTTCATTTTTTTCGCCATTTTATTTCTCCTTTTCTCTTACCAGGACTCTTCGTCCTCCAGGATCTCCAGAGACGGATCCACCGGCTCCTCCCGCATGACGGTGCGCATATAGCTGTTGATCTGGTCCCGGACGCCCTGACGGGAGATCACCCGGGGGTCAAACAGGTCGTGGGAGACCCACACCAGATGGATGCCCTTCTCCCGGGCCTTCTCCTCAAACTGGCCGTGCATCCCGTCCAGCGCCTTGCAGCTCATGTGCTCCCAGAGGATGACCATGTCCGCGTTGAACTCCTCCACGAACTCCCACAGCTCGTCCAGCAGGACCTTGTAGCCGCCGTGGGTCCGGTTGCGCATCAGCATGTTCTCGGTGAGCCAGGCGATGTCATAGATGGCCTGCTCCCGGTTCTCGGGGGTGTCCTCCTCGGCGATGATCTTGGTGGAGACCATGGAGAGCATGTCCGTCAGCGGGATGATGCCCCAGCAGTTGAGCAGCCACACCAAAAAGTCCATATAGTAGTGGGACTGGACGCCCCAGATGATGGCCCGGTGCCGGTACTCGTTGGCCACCAGCTTCTTTTTCTTATAGGCCTTCTGGGCCAGGGCGCTGATCTTCTTGTCCGCCTCGTTGAACAGGGGGATACGGCCGTTGACCACCATGTAGTTGGTCTCGGTGTACAGGGCCAGGTTGGAGCCAAAGACCTGGGGATAGGGGGTCTTGCTCATCTCCATCCAGTCCAGCCGGGACCGGGTGGCGAAGTTGACCCGCTTGGCGCACTCGAAATAGTGGGCCCAATCCCACTTCTCGCCGGTGTGCTCCTCGATGAAGGCGATGGCGTTGCGGATCTCCTGGGCGGCGTACTCCTGCACGTCGTCCTCCCGGTGGCGCAGAGGCACCGCCATCTGGTGGGTGGGGATGCCCTCCTCGGTCAGCCGCTTGTAGACTACGCCGTTGCCCATAAGGGAGCCGTCGCAGGTGGTGTTGCACTGGATGGCGCAACAGCCCACGATGGGCGCGTCGTCGTCGATGACCAGGCCGGCCTCGGCCTCAGGCATGGGGCACACGTCCCCCGCCAGGCCGTACTCCTGGGCGATGTCTATGTAGTGCAGGGCGGCGCGCTGGTTCAGCAGCACCGGGATATAGGTGGAGGCGATCTCCCGGCTCAAAGGCACGATGCCTGGGAAGCCCATCATGACCGACTGCATGGCGTTCTCGTCGATCAGGACCACTTTTTTGTTGAACTCCGTGTCGTTGCCGATGCGCCGGTCCGCCCGGAAGAGCTTGTCCAGGAGCTTGGCCACGTCTTCGATGATGATGTCCTGCTCCGCGTGGCAGATGCGCAGATGCTCGCCCCGCAGACCCTGGGTGTGCCGGTCCACCATCATGGGCACGGCCAGATAGTTGCCCATCCAGCGGTAGCGGAACATGGCCTTGATGTTCCGGGGCTTGACCAGGACGATCCGGGCCATATTGAACCAGTTGTACAGCCAGCGGGAGTAGTCATAGGCCGTGTCTGCCAGGCCGCGCCACTCCCGGCGTTTTCTCACCTTGCCGCCGGAATAAAAGCGGCCCAGATTCTCGGTCCCGATCCTTTTCGCCTTAGCCATTATTTGGCACCTCCCTGAATTTTCTTGATCTCCAGGCTCTCCACAAAGGCCTGGACCCGGGTGCGCAGCTGGCCCACGCCGGAGGCGTTGTAGGGCCGGTCGATAGAGAGCACCTGATAGCCGTAGTTATCATGGAGCTCGTGAGAGCCGATCATCCGCTCATAGGCCCAGGGGTCGCAGAACTTGACCTGCTCATAGATGACGCCGTCGGCCTTGTACTCCTTGGCCAGCTTGTCCAGATAGGCCCGGCGGCCCAGCATTTTGGGCGGGTCCATATAGCGGGGGCACTGGCCCCGGTACATGTACTGCCGGCAGATCTGGGTAAGGGCGTCTTCGTCGTCGGTCAGCTCGATGGGATCCCGGCCGGGGAAGGAGCCGTAGCAGTACCGGTCCACGCAGACATAGGCCCCGGTGGTCTCCATCAGCTTGACAAAGTCCGGATCGTCCAGCTCGGAGCCGGCGAGCACCACCCGGACCCGGAAGGGATTCTTCTCGTCGGGTTCCCGGGTCTTCAGCTCTTCCAAGGTCTCCTCCAACTTGTCGATAATCAGGTACTTGGGGGCGGCGTAGCTGGCCAGGGTGAACACGGCGAACTCATACCCGGTGATGGTGGGGTTATCCAGCTTGCGGTACTCCCCCATGGCCCGGATCACCCGGCAGACCCGGTTGTGCTCCTCCACCGCCTTGCGGATGGCGGCGTCGGACACGTCGATGCCGAAATGCTCATGCAGGGGCTTGAGGATGTGGTTCTTGCACTGAAGCACATACAGGTTCAGGCCGTTGTCGTCGGCCTTCATGGGGATCTCCATGTGCTCATAGAAGAAGTGAGGCTTGCCCTCGTCCATGGTGTGCAGCAGCTCCATGTTTTCGGCGGCCCGGTTGGCCATGGTGCAGCCGTCAGGGGTGATGAGGCAGTCGGCAAAGTTGAAGCCGCCCTCCATGGCCCGCTCCAACAGGGCACGGCTGTACTCACACAGGAAACTGGTCAGGTAGTAGGTGGCCATCTCCATGGAGCTGGTGCGGGGTGCCCGGAGCCGGGCGGAGAAGGTGCCCTCCAGGTTCAGCAGGGGTTCGGGCGAGTTTTCGCACATGTAGGCCACGCACTTCTTGCCCTCAGCCCTGGCCTGGATCACCAGCTCGTTGTTGGCGTCCTGCAGGAGATCTTCAAAGTACTTCAGATGCTTCAGATCTTTCATAGCTGTTCCTTTCTTCCTTATTACTCGCAAAATACGCAGAGTATTAGTATAAATTTAACATTTTTTTGCCCGTTCGTCAATTACAAATCCTGTAAAAGTGTATAATTTTATAAAAATTTTGTTTGCAAAGCGCCCCGGACGCCGAACTTGTATTTGCACTTTGCCCGTCCCGGGGGTAGAATGGAGCCAAGAACCGCTGCGCGCCGGAGGAGGCCCCTATGAAAACCATCGCCATCGTGGACGACGATCCCTATATCGGAGACATGCTGGAGGAGCTGCTGAAAAAGAGCGGCTACGCCGTGCGCCGGGCCTGGTCCGGCACGGAGGCGCTGTATCTGCTCTCCCAGGGGCCCCGGCCGGACTTAGTGCTGCTGGACCTGATGCTGCCGGGCCTGAGCGGCGAGGAGCTGCTGCCCCGGCTCAAGGGCATCCCGGTCATCGTCCTCAGCGCCAAGGGGGACAGCCGGGATAAAGTGAGCCTGCTGCTGGCCGGGGCGGCGGACTATGTGACCAAGCCCTTTGACACCGCGGAGCTGCTGGCCCGGATCGCCGTGCAGCTGCGCCGGGGGCCGGACGGGGCGGAGGACGCGCCCCTGTCCGCCGGGGCCCTGCGCCTGGACCCGGGCACCTTGGAGGCCGCCTTGGGGGAAAAGACCGTGAAGCTGACCCGGACCGAGGCCGCCATTTTGAAGCTCCTGCTTCAAAATCCCGGCCAGGTCTTCTCCAAGGGCCGCCTTCTGGACCGGATCAGCCTGGACACGCCCGACTGCACCGAGCGCTCCCTCAAGCAGCACGTGAGCAATCTGCGCCAGAAACTCCGGGAGGCCGGCGGCCAGGACTGCATCGAGACGGTCTGGGGCATCGGCTTCAAGCTGAACCCGCCGGAGGCTTGACCAAATCCTGACCTTTTTCTTGACCGCTTTCTTGACCCTTGGCTGTTATCCTACAGCCGAAAGGAGGTCAAAAAATGGACTACGTACTGACAACAGACAAGCTCGTCAAAAGCTACCGGGGCTTCAAAGCCCTGGACGGGCTGGATATGCACATCCCCAAGGGGGCCATTTACGGCTTTGTGGGGAAAAACGGCGCCGGGAAAACCACCCTGATCCGCCTGATCTGCGGCCTGCAGGAGCCCAGCGCCGGGGGCTTTACCCTCTATGGGATCCCCAACCGCCGGCGGGACATCGCCAAGGCCCGGCGGCGCATGGGCGCGGTGGTAGAGACGCCGTCCTTCTATCCGGACATGAGCGCCCTGGAGAATCTGAAACAGCAGTCCCTGATCTTGGGCCTGCCCTCTTTTACGGGCCTGGAGGAGCTGCTGGAGCTGGTGGGCCTGGAGGACACGGGCCGGAAAAAGGCCCGGAACTTCTCCCTGGGCATGCGTCAGCGGCTGGGCATCGCCCTGGCCCTGGTGGGGGACCCGGACTTTCTGGTTCTGGATGAGCCGGTCAACGGCCTGGACCCCCAGGGCATCGTGGAGATCCGGGAGCTGATCCTGAAGCTGAACCGGGAGCAGCAGATCACGGTCCTCATCTCCAGCCACATTCTGGACGAGCTGTCCAGGCTGGCCACCCATTACGGCATCATCGACCGGGGCCGCATGGTGAAGGAGCTCAGCGCCGGGGAACTGGAGGCCGCCTGCCGCAAATGCGTCCGCCTGGAGGTCAGCGACACCCGGCCCCTGGCCCGGGTGCTGGACCGGGCGGGCATGGAATACCGGATCCTCTCCGGCACCGCCGCCGAGATCTACGCCCAGCCCAAGCTCTCCCAGCTGGCCGCCGCCCTGTCCCGGGAGGGCTGCGAGCTGTTCTCCGCCCAGGAGCGGGACGAGAGCTTAGAGGCCTACTACCTGTCTCTGGTGGGAGGCGGCCATGACTAAACTGCTCTCCGCCCAGCTCCGCCGCCTGGGGCGCAGCGTCTGTTTTTGGGGCCTGGCGGCCTGCTGTGCCGTTCTGGGGCTGCTGGCCATGGCTCTGGCGGCGTACAACACCCGCAACCTGGGCCTGCTCTGGCTCCTGAGCCAGGGGCACAGCTATTTCTTCATGATCGAACTGGCCGCCGGTTTTTTCTCCGCCCTGTTCGCCGCCTTTTTTCTGGGGGAGGACCGCTCCTGCGGCGCGCTGCGCAACAAGCTCTGGGCCGGCCACGCCCGGCGGGATCTCTATCTGTGCCATCTGCTGCTCTGCGCCGGGGCGGGGCTGTTTTTCACCCTGTGTTCCATGCTCCCCTCCCTGCTGGCCGGGCGGCTCCTGCTGGGCCCGGCCCTGTGGGAGGCGCTGGACCCGGCCCCCTGGCGCTTTGCCTGCATCCTGGCGGTGCAGCTGTTTTACGCCGCCCTGTTCTGCCTCCCGGCCACGCTGGACGCCAGGCAGGCCCGCGCCTGCGTGCTGAGCCTGCTGCTGGCAGCGGTGCTGGCGGTCGCCGGGGCCTATACCACCGGCCGGCTCCGGGCGCCGGCGCTTCAGACGCAGATGGTGCTTCAGAGCGACGGCTCCTTTCTCCGGGAGGAGGTCCCCAACGCCGCCTATCTGCAGGGGAACGCCCGGGCGGTCTTTACGGCCCTGGACGCCGCCTCTCCCTTCTCCCTGTCCCTGCGCACGGCGGACCGGGAGGAGAGCTTTGCCCCTCTGCCGCCCCTGTGCCTGCTGGCGGAGGCGGGGCTGCTGACCGCGCTGGGTCTGGCAATCTTTCAAAAACAGGACATCCAATAAGGAGGAGGAAGCACTATGAACAATCTTTTGCACGCCGGCTTTCGCCGCCTTTGGAGGGACCGGCTGTTCTGGGCTTTAGCGGCGCTGGTGGCCGCCGTGTCCCTGGTCAACGCCTGGAACGTCTCCCAGACCTTTCAGAGCGTGCGCGACGCCGGCTTTGTCCGAAGCCTGGACGACTACTTTTTTGAGCTGGCCCCCTACGCGGGGATGATCTGCGCCGTGTTCTGCGGCCTGTTTCTGGGCAGCGAACACGGGGATGGGGCCCTGCGCAACAAGCTCTGCGTGGGGCACACCCGCCGGGCCGTATACCTGGCGGACTTTCTGGTCTGCTACTGCGCCGGGGCGGTGTTTCTGCTGCTGTGGCTGCTGGGCCAGGTCCCCGGCTTCTTTCTCATCGGCCCGCTGGAGATGGGGATATCCGGGCTGCTGGCCTATATCGCCGTGGCCCTGGGCTTTACGGCGGTGTTCACGGCCCTGTTCGTGTGGCTGAATCTGCGCTGTACCAACCGGGCATTGGCGGTGGTGCTGTGCCTGGGGCTCTGGCTGGTCCTGATCTTGGCGGGCAGCGGCGTCATCGACCGGCTGGATGAGCAGCCCACCAGCGGCGGCATGGCCTACATCAACGGGGAATTTGTGATGCAGGCGGAGCAGCCCAACCCCCTGTACGTCTCCGGCGGGGTCCGGACGGCTCTGGAGCTGCTGCGGGATCTGCTGCCCAGCGGCCAGAGCCTCCAGATGCACGACGCCTCCATCCAGCGCCCCCTGCTGCTGCCGCCCCTGTCCGCCGGGCTGTGCCTGCTGCTCCTCTGGGGCGGGCTGGGGGATTTTAAGCGGATGAACATCCAATAAGCCGAAACGGGAGGGATACCGTCCATGGGGGTGTACTGTTGGGCCGTTCCGGCGCTGCTGCTGCTGGCGGCGCTGGCCCTGGCGCTATGGAAGCTCTGGCTGCTGCGCAGGGGGCTGAACCAGCTGGGCGATGCCTTTGACGAGAAGCTGGCCGGGGACACCAACACCCTCCTCAGCCTCTCCAGCCGGGACCGGGCCCTCCGGGCCCTGGCGGAGCGCGTCAACGGCCAGCTGCGCCTGCTGCGTGCCGAGCGCCGCCGCTTTCAGCAGGGGGATCTGGCCCTGAAGGAGGCGGTGACCAACCTGGCCCACGATCTGCGCACGCCCCTCACTGCCCTGCTGGGCTACCTGGACCTGCTGGAGCGGGAGGACCCGGCCGGGGCCTCCCGGCGCTACCTGGCCCAGATCCGGGACCGGGCCATGGCCATAGGGGAGCTGACCGAGGAGATGCTCCAGACCAGTCTGGCCCTCTCGGGCCCGGATCTCCGGCCGGAGCGGCTGGACCTGGTCCGGGAGCTGGAGGAGAGTCTGCTGAGCTTCTACGGGGCTATGGAGGCCAAGGGCATCCGCCCCGTCCTCTCCCTGCCGGAGGAGCCGGTCTGGCGGGAGCTGGACCGGGGCGCCCTGGGCCGCGTCCTGGCCAATATCCTCGGCAACGCCCTGAAATACGCCTCCGGCGAGCTGACCGTGGAGCTGGAGCCCGGCGGCCTGCTCTGCTTTCGCAACGCCGCCCCGGCGCTGGACCCGGTGGCCGTGGGGCGGCTGTTCGACCGGTATTACACCGTGGAGGACTCCCGGCCCTCCACGGGGCTGGGCCTGTCCATCGCCAAGAGCCTGACGGAGC
The DNA here is from genome assembly GCA_947630375.1 of uncultured Oscillospiraceae bacterium. Taxonomy (GTDB): domain Bacteria; phylum Bacillota; class Clostridia; order Oscillospirales; family Oscillospiraceae; genus Limivicinus. The sequence continues at coordinate 49,516 of CANRHH010000009.1, forward strand.
GGATGGGCGGCAGCATCCGGGCTGCCTACGAGGACGGGCAGCTCTGCGTCCGTCTCCTGTTTCCAGAATAAAAATGTGCCTGAAGCGTCATATTGCGCTTCAGGCGCATTTTTTATTGCAAAAAATCGCCAAATGGCCTATGATGGGACTATCACGAACACAGGAGGAACCCGCCTTGAAACGACTCAACAACGACTGGGAGTTCACCTATACCTGGAGCGAGGCCTTTGGCCGGGGCGAGGGCCCGGCCCAGGCCGTGCGCCTGCCCCACACCGTAAAGGAGACGCCCCTGCACTACGCCGACAAAGCGGACTATGAGACAGTCTGCGGCTACCGCCGGCGGCTCACGCTGCCGGCGGAGGCCCGGGGCAAGCGGGTCTTTCTCCAGTTCGACGGGGCGGCCCATATCGCCACCGTGTACTGCAACGGCCGGGAACTGCTGACCCACCGCTGCGGCTATACGGCCTTCCGGGCGGACCTGACGGAGGCCGCCGTCTTCGGCGGGGAGAACCTGATCGCCGTCCGGCTGGACTGCACGGAGAACCCCTCTGTCCCGCCCTTCGGCTTTGTCATCGACTATCTGACCTACGGGGGCCTGTACCGGGATGTGTGGCTGGATCTGCGGCCGGCGCAGCGCATCGAGGACCTCTTTGTCTGCACCCCGGACCTGCGCACGGCCCATATCTCCTGCCGGGCGCCCTTAGAGGCCGGGGACGCGCTGCGCTTCGAGGTGCTCTCCGAGGCCGGGGAGCTTCTGGCCTGTCAGACCGCCGAACCCGGCCGCCGGGAGCTGACGCTGCCGGTGCCCCAGGCCCGCCCCTGGACCCTGGAGAGCCCGGTGCTGTACCGCTGCCGGGCCACGCTCCTGGTCAAAGGCCGGGCCGGGGACGCGCAGGAGACCCTGTTCGGCTTTCGCACGGCGGTCTGGCGCGCCGACGGCTTCTATCTCAACGGGGAAAAGGTCTTTCTGCGGGGCCTGAACCGGCATCAGTCCTTCCCTTATCTGGGCTACGCCGTGCCGGAGGCCCTCCAGCGGGAGGATGCCCGGATCTTAAAGCACGAGCTGAGCTGCAACGCCGTGCGCACCAGCCACTACCCCCAGAGCCCCTATTTTTTGGACGCCTGTGACCGGGAGGGCCTGCTGGTCTTTACCGAGCTGCCCGGCTGGCAGCACATTGGGGGCGCGGCTTGGCAGGACCAGGCCTGCGAGAACCTGCGGGAGATGATCCTGCAAAACCGGAACCACCCCAGCGTCGTTTTGTGGGGCGTGCGCATCAACGAGAGCCTGGATGACGACGCTTTTTACACCCGCACCAACGCCATCGCCCACGCCCTGGACCCCAGCCGGGCCACCTCCGGCGTGCGCTATCTGGAGAAGAGCCATCTGTTGGAGGATGTCTACGCCTATAACGACTTCTCCCACACCGGGGACAACCCGGGGGCCAAGCCCAAAAAGGCGGTCTGCCCGGACAAAAACAAGCCCCTGCTGATCTCCGAGTGCAACGGGCACATGTACCCCACCAAGCCCTTCGACACCTGGGAGCGCCGCCAGGAGCAGGCCCTGCGCCACGCCCGGGTGCTGGACGCGGCCCTGTCCGACGGGGGCCACGCGGGCTTCTTCGCCTGGTGCATGTTCGACTACCCCACCCACAAGGACTTTGGCTCCGGGGACCGGATCTGTTACCACGGGGTGCTGGACGCCTTCCGCAACCCCAAGCTGGCCGCGGCCCTCTACGCCTCCCAGGGGGAGGAGACCCCGGTGCTGGAGCTGGGCTCTTCCATGGACATCGGGGACTACCCAGGCGGCCAGACCGGGCCGGTCTGGGCCTTCACCAACGCGGAAAAAGTGGAGCTGTACAAAAACGGCGCCTTTGTCACGGCCCTGGAGCCGGGTCCCTGGCAGGGCCTGGCCCACGGCCCCATGCCGGTGGAGGACACCATCGGCTGCCTGCTGGAGTCCCAGGAGGGCTTCCCCAAGGCCAAGGCGGAGGCCCTGCGGGCCTGCCTTCTCTCGGCCAAGGAGCACGGCCTGGCGGGGATGCCGGCGGCGGACAAGCTGAAAATGCTCAGGTGTATGCTCCAATACCATATGCGCTTCCAGGACGGGGTGGATCTCTACGGCAAATATGTGGGCAACTGGGGCGGAGAGGCCACCGTCTGGCGCTTTGACGCGCTGCGGGACGGGAAGACCGTGGCCTCCGTCACCAAAAGTCCCTCCGCCCGGCTGCGCCTGGAGGTCCGGCCCAGCCACACGGAGCTGACGGATACGGACTGCTACGATATGGCCGCCCTGCGGGTGCGGATCTTAGACGAGTACGGAAACCCGGCCCCCTATGCCCAGCTGCCGGTGCGCTTTTCCGTAGAGGGCCCGGCGGCGTTGATCGGCCCGGACACGGTCACCGCCGAGGGCGGCGCCTGCGGGAGCTATCTGCGGACCCTGAGCCGGGCGGGCAGTGTAAAGGTCACCGTCTCCTGTCCCCAGACGGAGAACGTGACTGTGGACTTTACGGTAAAGACGGAGGAATGACATGATGGAGCTGCACTGGAACATCCGGCTTACTGAAAAAGACGGCCCCACCGCTCTGCGGGGCAAAACGGAGCTTTCCGACCGGGGAGAGCTGCACCTGCGCCCCAGCCTGCCGGAGGGGCGGCTGGAGAGTGTCTCCGCCCGGCTGGTGCTGCCTCTGGAGCCGGGGGAGAAGATCTTCATGAACGGCTACCAGACCTGGACCAGCTGCCCCGAATTAGGGCCGGAGGACCGGCTCCGGGGCCTGAACGGCCTGCCCAAACCCCTGGTCCGGGCCTTCAGCTTAGAGAGCTCCGGGGACTATGCCTTTGCGGATTACCCCAACAAGCCCGGCGTGAGCCACGGCTTTTCCTACTGCACCTTCCGTTTGGGGGACCGGTTCCGGCTCTTTGCCTCTCTGGACGAGCGGCCGGGCTACACCGTTTTCACCTACGACGCCAATCGGGGCCAGCTCCTCATAGAGCGGGACTGCCGGGGGCTGGAGGTCCCGGCGGGGCCCTTTGCCGCCTTTGACCTGTTCTTTGCCCAGGGGACGGAGGATGAAGTCTTTGACGGCTGGTTCCGGGCCCTGGGCCTGCCCGCCCCAACCGCCCGGCCTTTAAAGGGCTACTCCAGCTGGTATAACCGCTACGAGGCCATCAGCGAGGCGAGCATCCGGGAGGACCTGGCCGGCTGCCGGACCCTATTAGAGCCGGGGGACCTGTTCCAGATCGACGACGGCTGGGAGCCGGCGGTGGGAGACTGGCTGGAGCCGGACGGGCGGAAGTTCCCCCGGGGTCTGAAGGGCCTGGCGGAGGAGATCCACGGCGCGGGCTTTCTGGCCGGGCTCTGGCTGGCCCCCTTCGCGGCCCGGAAGGACTCCCGGCTGGCCCGGGAGCACCCGGACTGGCTTTTGAAGGGCGAAAAGGGCCGGCCCTGGCCGGCCGGCTGCAACTGGGGCGGCTTCTACGCCCTGAACATCGACCTGCCCCCGGTGCAGGACTATCTGAAACGGGTGTTCGACCGGGTGCTGGGGGATTGGGGCTTTGACCTGGTGAAGCTGGACTTCCTCTACGCCGCCGCCCCCTTCGCCCCGTCCCAAGAGAGCCGGGCCGGGCGGATGATCCGGGCCATGGAGCTGCTGCGGGAGCTCTGCGGGGAGAAGCTGATCTTAGGCTGCGGCGTGCCCCTGATGCCCGCCTTCGGCCGGGTGGACTACTGCCGCATAAGCTGCGACGTGAGCCTGGACTGGGACGACAAGTGGTTTTTGCGCCTGACCCACCGGGAGCGGGTCTCCACCCGGCAGGCCATTTTGAACACTCTCTTCCGCCGTCAGCTGGACGGCCGGGCCTGGCGCAGCGACCCGGATGTGGTGTTCCTCCGGGAGGAGAATCTGAAGCTCACCGGCGAGGAGAAGCAGCTGCTGGCCCGGGTCAACGCCCTGCTGGGCGGCGTGCTCCTCACCTCCGACGATCCGGGCCGCTACAGCCCCCGGCAGCGGGAGGCCTGGCGGGAGCTGACAGAGCTGAGGCGGGCGGAGCAGGTCCGTTTCGACGCAGACGCCTTCTGCCTGTCCTACCGGCTGGACGGCCGGGAGCATCGGATCCAGCTTCCGAAGGAAAAGCTTTTGTGATCCGGGAACTTTTTCCTCGCCCGCCCGTCAGAAAAGCATCCTGAAATCGGAGGAACACGCCATGAAAAAGATGCAAAAAGTCCTTGCCCTGTGCCTGCTTCTGACCCTGGCCCTGGGCCTGTGCGCCTGCGGCGCCAGCTCCAAAGCCGCCGGCAGCGCCGCCCCGGCCTTCATGCAGAGGAATGAGGCCGCGGTTGAGGAATATGACGCCGCCTCCATAGAGGCCCCCATGGAGGTGCCGGAGCCGGAGATGGCCGCAGCGGACAGCGGCGCCGGCCTGGCCGCCATGACCGCCGCCGGGGCGGCCCCGGAGGCAGAGGACCAGGCCCGGGTGGACCCGGAGAAGATCATCTACTCCGCGGATGTGACCGTGGAGACCGTGGCCTTTGAGGAGGCGGTGGAGGCCGTCTCCCGGCTGGTGGAGGACTACGGCGGCTGGATCGAATCCAGCAGCGTCAACTCCTCCAACTACTATAACCTGTCCCGGGGCTACGCCAGCAGCCGCAGCGCCAGCTACACCCTGCGCATCCCCAGTGAGCGCTTTGACCAGCTGATGGGCAGCCTGTCCCAGCTGGGCAACGTTCCCTACACCCACACCTATACCGAGAACGTCACCGCCCAGTATTACGACGCGCAGGCCCGTCTCACCGCCTACACCGCCCAGGAGGCCCGTCTGCTGGAGATGATGGAGCAGGCCGAGACCGTGGCCGACACCATCGCCATCGAGGAAAAGCTCACCGAGCTGCGCTATCAGATCGAGAGCCTCCAGTCCACCCTGAACAACTACGACCGGCGGGTCAACTACAGCAGCATATACCTGGAGCTGCAGGAGGTCCAGGCGTACACCCCTGAGGCGGAGCAGCGCGTCAGCTTCGGCGGACAGCTGGTCCAGGCCCTCCAGCGGGGCGGCCGGAACTTTGTCAGCGGCTGCCGGGAGCTGGTGCTGGATTTGGCCGCCATGCTGCCCACTCTGGTGCTGCTGGCCGTCGCCGTATGCCTGGCAGTTCTGGGCGTAAAAAAGCACCGGGCTAAGAAGAAGGCCAAAAAAGCGGCCCCTCCCCCGCCGCCCGCGGATGAGAAGCCCGGTAAATAAAAAGCTAAAATCCAACATAAAAACGGCCTGCGCGAAAGCGCAGGCCGTTTCATCGTGTTGGCAAAGTCGACACGCTTAGTTTGCTTTGGTCTCGCAGTAGATGCAGCGGTAGACCTTTTTCTCCCGGTCCGTCAGCTTAAAGACCTGCTCCAGCTCCTGCTCGGTGGAGCTAATGCAGCGGGGATTTTTGCAGCGGATCACGCCCCGGAGGATCTCCGGCAGATGCAGCTCCTTTTTCTCCACCAGCTGCCCGTCCCGGATGATGTTGACGGTGGCCCCCGGGTCCACATAGCCGATCAGGTCGATGTTCAGCGGCAGGGCCGCGTCGATTTTGATGATGTCCTTTTTGCCCATTTTCCGGCTCACCGCGTTCTTGATGAGAGCCACCGACACGTCCAGCTCTCCCAGGCCCAGCAGCTCATAGAGCCGCATCCCCCGGCCGGCGGTGATATGGTCGATGACTACGCCGTTTCGGATCGAATCGATGTTCACAGTCTCCCCGCCTCCTTTAAAAGCTTCAGGATCAGCGCCATGCGCATGTATTTGCCGTTGAGCACCTGCTTGAAGTAGCAGGCCCGGGGATCCGCGTCGATGGCGACGCTGATCTCGTTGACCCGGGGCAGGGGGTGTAGAATGGCCAGGTCCGCCCGGGCGTTGCGCAGCTTGTCCGGGGTGAGGATATAGCTGTCCTTCAGGCGCAGATAGTCCTCCTCGTTGAAAAAGCGCTCCCGCTGGACCCGGGTCATGTACAGGATGTCCAGCTCCGGCATGGCCCCCTCCAGGTCCGTGGTCTGCGCATAGGGGATGCCCCCCTCCCGGAGGGTAGTCTTCACATAGCTGGGCACCTTCAGCTCCTCCGGGGAGATGAGCACGAACCGGACCCCTTCATACCGGGCCAGGGCGTTGATGAGGGAGTGGACCGTCCGGCCGAATTTCAGGTCTCCGCACAGGCCCACGGTCAGGTCCGTGAAGCGGCCCTTTTCCCGCCGGATGGTCAGCAGGTCCGCCAGGGTCTGGGTGGGGTGACAGTGGCCCCCGTCCCCGGCGTTGATGACCGGGATGGAGGCGTTCAGCGCCGCCACCAGGGCGGCCCCCTCCTTGGGGTGCCGCATGGCGATGATATCCGCATAGCAGCTGATGACCTTGGCCGTGTCGGCCACGCTCTCCCCCTTGGCGGCGGAGGAGGTGGCCGTCCCCGTGACGGAGAGCACATGGCCGCCCAGCTCATACATGGCCGCCTCAAAGCTCAGCCGGGTGCGGGTGGAGGGCTCAAAAAACAGGGTGGCCAGCTTCTTCCCGTCGCACAGATGGGCGTAGTCCCCCGGCCGGTCGATGATATCCTGGGCAACGGAGAGCAGCTCCTCCAGCTCCGCGGTGCTGAGGTCGGTGATGTCGATCAGGCTCCGCACGCTCATGCTCTGCCTCCTTTGATCCAGCTCTCGTCGGAGGGGTCGTCCCGGAAGGCCAGCAGCCGCTCCACGTCCTCCGGCCGGATATAGCCCTCCTCGGCCGCGGCGGCCGCCACGGTGTCAAAGTCCGTGAGAGAGAGGTTCTGCACGCCCGCGGCCGCCAGCCGCTCCAGGCCCTTTCGCATCCCATAGGTGAAGATGGACACCACGCCTAAGACCTCCGCCCCGGCTTCCCGCAGGGCGTCCACCACCTCCAGGACGCTGCCGCCGGTGGAGATCAGATCCTCCACCACCACCGTCTTCTGCCCCGGCTCCAGCCGGCCCTCGATCCGGTTCTGGCGGCCGTGGTCCTTGGCCCCGGAGCGCACATAGCCCATGGGCAGACCCAGAATGTGGCCCACAATGGCCGCGTGGGCGATGCCGGCGGTGGAGGTGCCCATCAGGACCTCCGCCTGGGGATAGTGCTCCCGGATCAGGGAGGCCAGGCCCTCTTCCACATGGCCCCGCACCTCCGGCGCCGTCAGGGTCAGGCGGTTGTCACAGTAGACGGGGCTCTTGATGCCGCTGGCCCAGGTGAAGGGCTCCTCCGGCCGGAAAAACACCGCCCGGATCGACAGAAGGTCCTTCGCTATTTGGATCTTTAAGTTGTTGTCCATCTTTTCCCTCATTCCTCATTCAAAAATTCCTCGACGCAGCGCGCATAGGCTGCCGCCGGGTCCGCCGCCGCGGTGATGGGGCGGCCCACCACGATATAGTCCGAGCCGGCCTGCCTGGCCTGGGCCGGGGTCATCACCCGCTTCTGGTCTCCCCTGTCCCCTTCGGCAAAGCGGACGCCGGGGGTCACGGTGAGAAAGTCTACGCCGCAGGCGGCGTGGACCGCGGCCGCCTCCAGAGGGGAGCAGACCACTCCGTCCAGCCCTGCCGCTTTGGCAGTGGCGGCGTAGTGGAGCACCACCTGTTCCATAGGTTCGCGGATCAGCAGATCCCGCTCCAGGCTCTCCTGGTCCGTGGAGGTCAGCTGGGTGACGGCGATAAGCAGGGGGCGGGTCCCATCAGGCCGGGTCAGGCCCTCCAAAGCCGCCTCCATCATGGTCCGGGTCCCGGCGGCGTGGAGGTTCACCAGGTCCACGTCCAGGCCCGAGAGCACCGCCATGGCCTTTTTGACCGTGTTGGGGATATCGTGCAGCTTCAGGTCCAGGAAAATTTTGTGCCCCCGCTTCTTGATCTCCCGCACGATGGCCGGGCCCTCGGCGTAGTACAGCTCCATGCCGATCTTCACGAAGGGCTTTTGCCCGGCGGGGAATCGGTCCAGAAAGGCGTATACCGCCTCCGCGCTGGCAAAATCGCAGGCTACGATCACATCTTTACCCATGAGCAGCTCCTATTATATCACTGATTTTTTCAATGCCGTATTTTTCCATCACCCGGGGCAGATCCAGAACGATGTCCCGGCAGGCGTAGGGGTCCACTAAGTTGGCGGCCCCCACCTCCACGGCGGTGGCCCCGGCCAGCATCATCTCCAGCAGGTCCTCCGCGCTGCTGACGCCCCCCAGGCCCACCACCGGGATGTGCACCGCCCGGGCCACCTGCCACACCATCCGCAGGGCCACCGGGAACACCGCCGGGCCCGAGAGGCCGCCGGTGCCGTTGGCCAGGACGGGCCTGCGGGTGTCCAGGTCGATGCGCATGGCCAGCAGGGTGTTGATGAGGCTCAGGCCGTCGGCCCCCGCCTCCTCGCAGGCCAGGGCGATGGCGGTGATATCCGTCACGTTGGGGGTCAGCTTCACGATGAGGGGCTTGGTAGTGACGGCCTTCACCGCCCGGACCACGGCCCCGGCGGCCGCCGGGTCGGTGCCGAAGCTCATGCCGCCGCCGTGGACATTGGGGCAGCTGATGTTCAGCTCCAGCCAGCCCACCTGGGGCTCCTGATCCAGCATCGAGCAGGTATAGACATAGTCCTCCACGGAAAAGCCGCTGACATTGGCCATCACCGGCTTGTGAAAGCACGCCTTCAGCTTGGGCAGCTCCTGGCTGATCACCGCCTCCACCCCGGGATTTTGCAGCCCCACCGCGTTCAAAAGCCCGGCCGGGGCCTCGGCGATGCGGGGCGTGGGGTTGCCAAAACGGGGCTTATGGGTGGTGCCCTTGAAGGAGAAGGTCCCCAGGCAGTTGATATCATACAGCCCGGCAAACTCATAGCCGTAGCCGAAGGTGCCGGAGGCGGCGATCACCGGGTTTGTAAGCCGGATGCCGCAAAGCTCTACACTTGTGTCTGCCACAGCAGCTCCTCCTTTCCGAATACGGGCCCGTCCCTGCAGACCCGCCGGGGCCCGGCCGCGGTCTGGACCGTGCAGCCCATGCAGGCCCCGAAACCGCAGCCCATCCGGGCCTCTAAGCTCAGCTGCCCGGGGCAGGGGGCCTTCTCGCACAGGGTCCGGAGCATCCCCACCGGCCCGCAGGCGTAAAAGCAGCTGGCCTCCTCCGGTAGGAAGTCCGTCACCAGGCCCTTTTCACCCCGGCTGCCGTCCTGGGTGACCACCAGGGTCTCGCAGCCCAAGGCGCGAAACGCCTCCTCATACAGGGCCTGGTCCCCGCTCTGGAAGCCCAGCCGGACCGAGACCTGCGTTCCCCGCTCCCGGAGCCGCCGGGCCAGCAGGAACAGGGGCGTAAAGCCCAGGCCGCCGCCTAAGAGCACCGGCCGCTCCTCCGCCAGGCCCAGGTCAAAGCCCCGGCCCAGGCCGGTGAGCACATCCAGCTCGTCCCCGGGGAGCAGGGCTGCCAGGGTCTCGGTCCCCCGGCCCAGCACCCGGTACACCAGCGTCAGGCTGTTCTCCGCCGCGTCGCACACAGAGAAGGGCCGCCGCAGGAAGCAGCCCTCTATGCGCAGATCCGCAAACTGCCCCGGCTCCACCGGGCCCGGATCCCCCCGCAGCCGCAGGCGGCGGACCCGGCCGGTCAGAGGGGCGTTCTCCTCTACGGTAAAAATTCCCTGTCTCATGCGTCGATGGTGGAGATGGTGAGGGTGGTCTCCTCCAGCACGTCCAGCAGCACCCGGACGGTGTCCAGGGAGGTGAAAATGGTCACGTTGTTCTCCGTGGCCAGGCGGCGGATCTTCGCCCCGTCGTTGGCCACCGACACGGAGCCGATATCCCGGGTGTTGATCACATAGGCCAGATGGCCCTGGCGGATGGCGTCGGGGATCTCCTCGCTGCCGTCGCTGATCTTGTGCAGCACGTGGGTGCGGATGCCGTTTTCCTTCAGGAAGCGGGCGGTGCCCGGGGTGGCCTCGATGTTGAAGCCCAGGTTGTAGAACCGGCGGATCAGGGGCAGAGCCTCCTCCCGGTCCTTCCGGGCGATGGTGGCAAAGACGGTGCCATAGTTCTGGAGCCGGGTGCCGGCGGCCTGGAGGGCCTTGTACAGGGCTCGGTTCAGCTTGTCGTCATAGCCGATGGCCTCGCCGGTGGACTTCATCTCCGGGGACAGATAGGCGTCCAGCCCCTTGATCTTGTTGAAGGAGAACACCGGCACCTTCACATAGCAGCGGTCCTTCTCTTTGGGGTACAGGTCGAAGATGCCCTGCTCCTTCAGGCTCTTGCCTAAGATGACCTCGGTGGCGATATCGGCCAGGGAATAGCCGGTGGCCTTGGACAGGAAGGGCACCGTCCGGGAAGAGCGGGGGTTGACCTCAATGATATACACCCCGTCGTTTTTATCCACGATGAATTGGATGTTGTACAGGCCCACGATGCCGATGCCCAGGCCCAGCTTCTTGGCATACTGGAGGATGATGCCCTTGACCTTGTCGGACACGGAGAAGGTGGGATAGACGCTGATGGAGTCCCCCGAGTGGATGCCGGTGCGCTCCACCAGCTCCATGATGCCGGGGACGAACACGTCCCGCCCGTCGCAGATGGCGTCCACCTCCAGCTCTTTGCCTAAGATGTACTTGTCCACCAGGACGGGCTTGTCCGCGTCGATCTCCACGGCGGTCTTCAGATACTGCCGCAGCTGCTCCTCGTTGGCCACGATCTGCATGGCCCGGCCGCCCAGCACGAAGCTGGGCCGCACCAGCACCGGGTAGCTGATCTCCGCCGCGGCCTGCACGCCGGCCTCAATATCGGTGACGGCCTGGCCCCTGGGCTGGGGGATATTCAGCTCCAGCAGGATCTTCTCGAAGCTGTCCCGGTTCTCGGCCCGCTCGATGGCGGCGCAGTCGGTGCCGATGATTTTCACGCCCCGTTCCATCAGGGGCTGGGCCAGGTTGATGGCGGTCTGGCCGCCCAGAGAGGCGATGACCCCCTCGGGCTGCTCAAAGTCGATGATGGCCATGGCGTCCTCCGGCGTCAGCGGCTCGAAATACAGCTTGTCGCCGGTGGTATAGTCGGTGGAGACGGTCTCCGGGTTGTTGTTGATGATGATGGCCTCGTAGCCGGCGGCCTTGATGGTCTGCACCGCGTGGACCGTGGAGTAGTCAAACTCCACGCCCTGGCCAATGCGGATAGGCCCGGCCCCCAGCACCACGATCTTTTTCTTGTCCGACAGGCGGGACTCGTTGTTCCCGGTGTAGGAGGAGTAGAGATAGGCGATGTATTTGCCGGTGTGCAGGGTGTCCACCATGCGGAACACCGGCGTCAGGCCCAGGGCCCTGCGCTTTTGATAGACCTCCACCTCGCTCAGGTTCCAGAGGGAGGCGATGTATTTGTCGGAAAAGCCCATGATCTTGGCGGCCTTAAGGGTCTGCACGTCGTTGACTTTGGAGCGCAGCGTCCCCTCCATGTCCACGATCTTCCGCAGGCTCTCCAAAAACAGCCCGGTGATCATGGTGATGCCGTGCAGCTTCTCCACGCTCTCCCCCCGGCGGAGCAGCTCCGTGACGGCAAAGATGTTGTCGTCCCGGAAATCCGCGATGTAGTCCAGCAGCTCCTCGCTGGTCCAGCTGTCAAACTTGGGCAGGTGGAAGTGGCACACGCCGGTCTCCAGGGACCGGACGGACTTCAAAAAGCACTCCTCCAGGTTGGAGCCGATGCCCATGACCTCGCCGGTGGCCTTCATCTGGGTGCCCAGGGTGTTGGGCGCGTCGGCGAATTTGTCAAAGGGGAAGCGGGGGAACTTGGCCACGATATAGTCTAAGCTGGGCTCGATGGCGGCGGTGCCGCCGGCCACGGGGATATCCTCCAGGGCCATGCCCATGGCGATCTTGGCGGTGACCCGGGCGATGGGGTAACCGCTGGCCTTGGAGGCCAGGGCGGAGGACCGGGAGACCCGGGGGTTGACCTCGATGAGGAAGTATTCGCTGGTCTCCGGGTGCAGGGCAAACTGCACGTTGCAGCCGCCCTCGATCTTCAGCTCCCGGATGATCTTGATGGCGCTGTCGTTGAGCATTTTCAGGTCGTGCTCGTTCAGGGACAGGATGGGGGCCACCACAATGGAGTCCCCGGTGTGGACCCCCACCGGGTCCACGTTCTCCATGCCGCAGATGGTGATGGCGTGGTCGTTGGAGTCCCGCATGACCTCAAACTCGATCTCCTTATAGCCCCGGACGCTCTTTTCCACCAGGACCTGGTGCACGGGAGAGAGCTTAAAGGAGTTGAGCCCTACCTCTATCAGCTCCTCCTCGTTGTTGGCAAAGCCGCCGCCGGTGCCGCCCAGGGTGAAGGCGGGCCGCAGCACCACCGGATAGCCGATCTCCAGGGCCGCCTGCTTGGCCTCCTCCATACTGTAGGTGATCTGGGAGGGGATCACCGGCTCCCCGATGGACTGGCACATCTCCTTAAAAAGCTCCCGGTCCTCGGCCCGCTCGATGCTCCGGCTGGAGGTGCCCAGCAGCTCCACCCGGCACTCCCGCAGCACGCCCTTTTTCTCCAACTGCATGGCCAGGTTCAGCCCGGTCTGGCCGCCGATGCCGGGGATGATGGCGTCGGGCCGCTCGTAGCGGAGGATCTTGGCGATATATTCCAGGGTCAGGGGCTCCATGTACACCTTGTCGGCGATGGAGGTGTCGGTCATGATGGTGGCCGGGTTGGAGTTACAGAGAATGACCTCGTAACCCTCCTCCTTGAGGGCCAGACAGGCCTGGGTGCCCGCGTAGTCAAACTCCGCCGCCTGGCCGATGACGATGGGGCCGGAGCCGATGATGAGGACCTTTTTGATGTCGGTGCGCTTTGCCATGTTGTTGCCTCCAAAACTCTAAACTAAATTTTTAAACAGAATAAACGACCTTGCCGCCGCAGACGGTCAGCAGGCACTTGCCGTAGAGCTCCATGCCCTCGAAGGGCGTGGCCCGGCCCATGGACAGGAAGTCCGCCGGGTCCACCCGGACCGCCGACCCCAAGTCCCAGACCGTGTAGTCCTGGCCCAGGGGGATGCCGAAGCGCTTCCGGGGCGCCACGGCCAGACAGTCGATGAGCCGGTCCAGGCTGAGCAGGCCCGTTTTGACCAGCTTGGTATACAGCACCGGGAACGCCGTCTCCAGTCCCACGATGCCAAAGGCGCTGCCATCCAGGCCCCGGGCCTTCTCTTCGACGCTGTGGGGGGCGTGGTCGGTGGCGATCAGGTCGACGGTGCCGTCCCGCAGGCCCTCGATCAGGGCCTCCCGGTCCGCGGGGGCGCGCAGAGGCGGGTTCATCTTAAAGCGGCCCTCCTCCCGCAGATCGTTTTCATCCAGGGTCAGGTAATGGGGAGCGGTCTCGCAGCTCACGTCCAGCCCCTCCGCCTTGGCGGAGCGGATCAGGGCCACGCTCTCCCTGGTGGACACGTGGCACACGTGGTAGCCGCAGCCGGTCTCCCGGACCAGCTCCAGGTCCCGCTCCACCTGGCGCCACTCGCTCTCGGAGCAGATGCCCTTGTGCCCGTGGGCGCGGGCATAGGCCCCGTCGTGGATGACGCCGCCGCGGAGCAGGCGGTTGTCCTCACAGTGGGCCACGATCAGCTTGCCCAGTGCCTTGGCCCGCAGCATGGCCTGGCGCATCAGCTCCCGGCTCTGGACGCCCCGCCCGTCGTCCGAGAAGGCCACGGCACAGGGGGCCAGCGCCTCCAGGTCCGCCAGCTCCTCCCCCTTCTCGCCCCGGGTGATGGCGGCGTAAGGATAGAGCCGGATACAGGCGTCCCGGTCGATGATCTCCCGCTGCAGGGCCATGTGGGCCGCGCAGTCCGGCACCGGGTTTAGGTTGGGCATGGGGCAGGCGGCGGTGAAGCCGCCCCGGGCCGCCGCCCGGGAGCCGGAGGCAATGGTCTCCTTATAAGAAAATCCCGGTTCACGAAAATGCACATGCACATCGCAAAAACCGGGAAAAAGAACATATTCAGAAGAAACACTGGGGCCGGGAACGGGAAAAACGGGACGCTCCAAACATGCGCCAAAATCGGAAAAGATCTCCCGCTTGAAAACCGCCGCGTTCATGATCCCTTCCATGGCAAGGTCCCCCTTTCCGGTCCATTGCGGCGTATTATAACACAGCCTCCGGCGCTTGTCAACGCCTTTCCGCCGCCTGTTTTCGGCTGACGGCGCTTTTGACCATTTTGTGGGACATGGCGCCGGATGGGCACAGAGAAAAGCACCGGGGGATCCGCTTTTCGGCGGCCCCCCGGCGCTTTTCTTTTTCATTTGTCCAAATAATTTCGCAATAGCTCCTGGAGCAGTTCATCTCTGTCCAGCCGGCAGATCAGGGTGCGGGCGTTGTTGTAATTGGTGATATAGGTCGGGTCCTCCGAGAGTATATAGCCCACGATCTGGTTGATGGGATTGTAGCCCTTGACCATGAGGGAGTTATACACGGAGGACAGGATCTCCCGCATCTCTGCCTTGCTGTCCAGAGCCGCGAATTTCCTCGTTACGTCTTCGATGACCGGTCCCCCTTTCATTTTTCTATGATAGCATTATAGCAGAATTATTCGACAAGTAAAGTCGAAAAGCGAGAGAAAATGCTTAATTTTTTCTTAAATTTGCCAGTCCGGCCGCCGCCGTCAGCGCATGACGGCCCCGCACTCGGCCTCCAGGGCCTGCAGGATCTGTTTCACCGTCTCCTCCGCGTGCTCGTCGGTCAAAGTCTGATCCTCGGCCCGCATGGTCAGGGAGAAGGCCACGGACTTCTTGCCCGGGGCGATATGGTGCCCGGTGTACACGTCGAAGAGGGCGCAGTCCGCCAGATACCGGCCGCCGTGGGCCAGGATGCAGTCCTCCAAAGCGCCTACGGGGAGGGCCGCGTCGCAGACCAGGGCGATATCCCGGGTGACCGCCGGGAAGCGGGGCAGCGGCTTATACACCGGGATGCCGCCCAGGACCTCCAGCAGGGCCTCAAAGCTCAGCTCCGCGCAGTACAGCTCGGTCTCCACGCCGTAGTTCTCCGCCACGGCCGGGTGGATCTGGCCCAGCACGCCCAGCGGCCTTTCCCCGGCCCAGACCTTGGCGCAGCGGCCCGGGTGATAGGAGGGGTTGGTCCGCTCCGGCTCGAAGCGGAGCTTGCCCAGCTTCAGGCCCTCGGCCAGTGCCTCTACCCAGCCCTTGAGCACAAAGAAGTTCATCTCCGGCCCATAGGCGCCGATGGAGAGGATCCGGGGCTCGTCGGCCAGGCCGTCGGGCCGCTTCCGGTAGATGCGGCCGATCTCATACAGGGCGGCGGCCTTGTTGCGCACGTTGTAGTTCCGGGTCAAAATCTCCAGCATGGAGGGGAGCACAGTGGTGCGCATGATGGAGGTATCCTCCCCCAGGGGGTTGAGGATCCGCAGGCTGTCCCGCTCCGGCGCGTCCGCCGGGAGGCGGATCTTGTCATAGTAAGAGGGGCTGATGAAGGAATAGGTGATGATCTCGTCCAGCCCCAGGCTGCGGCAGAGGGCCCCCAGCTCCCGCTCGGCCTGCTGCACGGGGTTGAAGCCGCCGCAGGTGGTGACGCTGCCGGTAAACTGGGTGGGGATCTCGTTGTAGCCGTAGAACCGGGCCACTTCCTCGGCTAAATCGGAATAATGGCTCACGTCGCCCCGCCAGGAGGGAACGGTGACCGTGTCCCCCTCCACCTGGAAGCCCAGGCTCAGCAGGATGTGGCGCATGGTGCCCCGGCTGATCTGGGTGCCCAGCAGGGCGTTGATCTTCTCGGGCTCCATCTGCAAAACGGTGGGCTCGGCCTTCTCGGGGTAGACGTCGATGACGCCCTCCACCACCTCGCCGGCGCCCAGCAGCTCGATCAGCTCACAGGCCCGCTGGACGGCCTTGTAGGTGTTCTCCGGGTCCAGGCCCTTCTCATAGCGGGAGGAGGCGTCGGTTCGCATACCCAGGGCGGTGGCGGTGCGGCGGATGGAGGGGCCGCTGAAGTTGGCGCTCTCAAAGAGGACCATGGCCGTGTCCCCCTCGATCTCGCTGTTCTCGCCGCCCATGACCCCGGCCACGCCCACGGGCTTGTGGGTGTCGCAGATGCAGAGCATATTGCCGCTCAGCTTCCGCTCGGTGCCGTCCAGGGTGCGGATGACCTCGCCCTCCCGGGCCAGGCGCACATGGATCTCCCGCTCGTCCACGCAGGAGAAGTCAAAGGCGTGCATGGGCTGGCCGTACTCGATCATCACATAGTTGGTGATGTCCACGATGTTGTTGATAGGCCGCATCCCCGCGTTGCGGATCCGCTCCCGCATCCATTCCGGCGAGGGGGCGATCTTCACATTCTTGACCATCCGGGCGGTGTACCGTGGGCAGAGGGACGGCTCCTCCACGATGATCCGGGCCAGGTCGTGGATGTTGCCGCCGGCCTTGGCCTGGACCACCGGGGTGTGCAGCTTCAGCTCCTTGCCGAAGGTGACCGCGGTCTCCCGGGCCAGGCCGATGACGCACAGGCAGTCCGGCCGGTTGGGGGTGATCTCAAACTCCACCACATGGTCGTCCCGGCCCAGAAGGGCGCGGATGTCGTCCCCGGGCCGGACATCCTCGTGCATCACAAAGATGCCGTCATCGATGCAGTGGGGGAACTCCGCCTGCTGGGCGCGCAGATCCGCCAGGGAGCAGATCCTGTCCTTGCCCGTGTCATAGGCCACTAAATCTCCCGCATGGAGGTTCTGGCAGTCGGAAACGGTCTCCGCTTTTCCCTTGCCGGTATCCAGCGCGCAGGCCCAGAGATTGACCCCCGCCGGCTCCACACGCTCGACCCGGGCGGCGATCACCTTGCCGTAGATTTTGTCCCCGGCCCGGATGTCCGCCGGGATGGAGGGCTTGGCCGGGTCCAGGGGGTGGTAATCCCCTAAAATGGCAGCGGCCTTGATAACGCCGTAGGCATAGTCGTGGGTGCTCAGGTCCAACTCCTTGAGGGAGCAGAGCATCCCGTTGGACAGCACGCCCCGGAGCTTGCCCTTGGTGATCTTCACGCCGCCGGGCAGCAGGGCGTTGTGCAGCGCCACGGGGACCAGATCCCCCTCGTGGATATTCCAGGCGCCGGTGCAGATCTGCACCGGTTCCGCCCCGCCCACGTCCAGCTGGGCCACCAGCATATGGTCGGAATTGGGGTGCTTTTCCAGGGACAGGATGCGCCCGGCCACCACGCCGTGCATGGTCTGACTCAGGTCCTCGGTGCTCTCCACCTTGGAGCCGGAGACGCTCATCCGCTCGGCAAACTCCCGGTCGCCGCATTCCTCTAAGCTCAGATCCACAAACTCGGTGAGCCATTTTCTCGAAAGTTTCATCTTGTCCGCCCTCCCTTAAAACTGCTCCAAAAAGCGCACGTCGTTTTCAAAAATCAGGCGCATGTCGGTGATCTTGTACTCGCCCAGGGCCAGCCGCTCCAGGCCCATGCCGAAGGCCCAGCCGGAGTACACATCCGGGTCGATGCCGCAGCCGGAGAGCACCTTGGGGTGCACCATACCGGCGCCCAGCACCTCGATCCAGCCCTCCCCTTTGCAGGTGGGGCAGCCCTTGCCGCCGCACTTGTGGCACTGGATGTCCAGCTCACAGCTGGGCTCGGTGAAGGGGAAATGGTGGGGGCGGAAGCGGGTGACGGTGCCCTTGCCGTAGATTTTCTCCACCACCAAATTCAGCGTGGCCTTCAGGTCGGACATGGTGACGCCCTTGTCCACCACCAGACCCTCGATCTGATGGAACATGGGAGAGTGGGTGGCGTCCACCTCGTCCTTCCGGTAGACCCGGCCGGGGGCCAGGATCCGGATGGGGGGCCGCCGGTGCTCCATGGCGTGGATCTGCATAGGCGAGGTCTGGGTCCGCAGAAGGATCCGGCTGTCCTCGGTGAAATAGAAGGTGTCCGTCCAGTCCCGGGAGGGATGGCTCTCGTCGATGTTCAGCTTGGTAAAGTTATAGTCCGCCAGCTCCACCTCGGGCCCGTCCTCGATCTCAAAGCCCATGCCGATGAAGATGTCCTTGATCTGGTCCAGCACGTTATACATGGGGTGCTTGTGCCCCAGGCGGCGATTTTCGCCGGGCATGGTCACATCCAGGGTCTCTTTCTCCAACTTCTCCTCCAAGGCGGAGGCGGCCAGCGCCGCCCGGCGCTCTTCCACCGCGGCCTCGATATCCGCCCGGAGCTTGTTGGCCAGCTGGCCCATAGCCGGGCGCTCTTCGGCGGCCAGCTGCCCCATCTGGCGCAGGATCGCCGTCAGCTCTCCCTTCTTGCCCAGATACCGGACCCGCAGCGCCTCCAGCTGCTCCGCGCTGGGGCAGCTGACGATGGCCTTCAGGGAGTTCTCCCGCAAAGCCTGCATTTTTTCCTTCATGTCTGTCCTCTCCTCATATGCAAAAAATGTTTTGACAAAACAAAAGCCCCCATCTTCCGGAAAAGACGAGGGACGAAAGACATTCTTCCGCGGTACCACCCACGTTCGGCGCGCAGGCGCGCCGCGCTCTCGGGCTTAACGCGCCCCCACGCCGGGGATTGGCCGGAGCTCCCGGGCGAACCAAGCCCCCACGGCCCGGGGGCTTTCAGCCGGTGACCCCCGCTCTCTGACGGCCGTGTGTACGGACTATTTTCCCGTTCACAGCGGATTTGATGATATCACACTTTGCCCCAATTGGCAAGCCTCTTTTTGCATTTTGCGCCGGACGTTTGTATTTTGCGCTGGACGTTTGGGGCAATGCGTATTATAATAATGGCATTGCGCGGCAGTCATGATCATAAGCCTGCCCGCATAGGCTGTGGCATCCGAATTTTTCTGGAGGCCGCCCTATGAAACGCCTGTGTCTGCCCCTGCTGCTTGTATGCTGCCTGCTGCTGTCCGCCTGCGGCGACGCCGCCCTGGAGAGCCGATATGAGGATTTTGCCCAAAGCCTCCGGGAGGCGGAGGCCCTGTCCTTCACCGCCGCCCTGCGCGCCGAATATGAGGACAAGACCGTGGACTTTCGCCTCCGCTACGAGCAGGCGGGAGAGGACGCCTTCGTGACGGTGCTGGAGCCGGAGCTGGTGGCCGGCATCGGGGTACGGGTGACCGGCGGCGGCACGGCTTTAGAGTACGGGGACCTGATGCTGGATACCGGGCCCCTGGACGAATACGGGCTCAGCCCCATGTCCGCCCTGCCCCTGCTGGTCCGGGCCCTGGGCGCCGGCCACCTGGAGAGCGTCTGGTCCGAAGGGGGGCTTTCGCTCTGCCAGCTGATCCTGGACGACCACCTGTACGCGGTGGTGTCCTTTGAACCGGAGACCATGACCCCCGTCCGGGCGGAGCTGGTCAGCGGCGGGGCTGTAAAGGCCCTCTGTGAGCTGACGGACTGGGCCTGCGAGAGAGATAATCCGACAACGACCGAGGAACTGCCAAATGAACGATCTGCAAAAGAGGACTTGGGCTGAGATCAGCCTGGAAAACCTGCGCCACAACTATCGGGCCATCCGCGCCTCCCTGCCGTCCGGCTGCCGCTTTATGGGCATTGTGAAGGCGGACGCCTACGGCCACGGGGCCCTGGCGGTGTCCCGCCTGCTCCAGGAGGAGGGGGCGGACTACCTGGCCGTCTCCTGCCTGGACGAGGCCCTGGAGCTGCGCCGGGGCGGCATCGGCCTGCCCATCCTCATTTTGGGGCACACGCCCCAGGAATACACCCCCACGCTCATCGAAAACGGCCTGACCCAGACCGTCACCTGCCTGGCCAAGGCTCTGGAATACTCCGCCCAGGCGGAGCGCTTAGGGCTGAGCCTGAAGATCCACCTGAAGCTGGACACGGGCATGTCCCGCCTGGGCTTTCTGTGCGGCGGGAGCTATTTTGAAGAAGGCGTGGAGAATATCTGCCGGGCCTGCTCCCTGCCGGGGCTGGAGCCGGAGGGGATCTACACCCACTTTGCCTCCTCCGACGAGGACGGCGAAGACAGCGCGGCCTACACCCGCGGGCAGCTGGCGCTGTTTCTCCGGGTGATCGAGGCGGTCAAGGCGCGCAGCGGCCTGGTGTTTCCCCTGCGGCACTGCGCCAACAGCGGCGCGGTGGTCCGCTATCCGGACGCTGCCCTGGACATGGTGCGCCCCGGCCTGCTGCTCTACGGCTACGGGGACCCCACCGGGAAGCTGGGGCTGAAGCCCTGTATGCGCCTGGTGACTACCGTCAGCACCATCAAGTTTTACGAGCCGGGCACCAGCATCAGCTATGGCCGGCGCTATACCACTCAGCGGCGCAGCCGCATCGGCGTGCTGGCCGTGGGCTATGCGGACGGGCTGCCCCGGCTGATCTCCAACAAGTGCTCCTTCTACACCCCCGGGGGCTTTGCCCGGCAGGTGGGCACCGTGTGCATGGACATGTGTATGGTGGACCTGACGGGGATGCCGGAGGTGGATGTGGACAGCGAGATCGAACTTTTCGGGGAGCATAACGACATTACCCGCCTCTCCGACGCGGCCCAGACCATCCCCTACGAGCTGCTCTGCTCCGTGTCCAAGCGGGTGCCCCGGGTGTATCTCCAAGCTTAGGCCAGCGGCAGCTCCTCCCCGTCCAGAACGGCCCGGGTGAGGGCGTTGTCCCGGCTGTAGCAGAGCTTCAGGGAGAAAAAGGGTCTCTCCCGGTCCAGAAGCCGGAGGAAGATTTTATCTCCCTCCCAGATCGGCAGCTCCGGCAGCGCGTCCCAGCGCAGCCAGGCCAGCTCCCCCTCGTCGCAGTCCTGGAGCCGCCCGGTGAAGCTGTGGACGGTGAAGAGGTGCATATACTCGGTGCCGTAGCCCTCCATCACGAAGGTGACCAGGCCCCGGTAGCGCCAGCCGGTCACCGTCAGGCCCGTCTCCTCTAAGACCTCCCGGCGCATACAGTCCTCCGGGCTCTCCCCCTCTTCAAATTTCCCGCCGGGGGCGATCCACTTGTCCCGGTTGATGTCCTGCTTCTTTTTGACCCGGTGGAGCATCAAAACCTGCTCCCCCTGCCGGATATAACACTGGGTACTGTTGATCATCGTCTTTTCTCCCCTGTTTTACATAGTCTACCGCCCGCGCCATACGGCGCGGGCGGTTTTCGTATCCTTCTTCCCGGATCGGGCGTCTTCAGTAGCTGGCCTGGGCGGCGGCCCGGAAACGGCCGTCCCTCTGCACCAGCAGAAGTTTCCCGTTGTTGACCGTGGTCACATAGCCCGCCCGGCCCAGGGTCTCGACCTCCCAGGTCAGGTCGCAGACATAGCAGCCGCCGCCCACGTTCATGGCCCCGTTGAGGGTGACGGACAGGACCGTGTCCCCATGGCTGCTGGCAAAGCCCAGGCCTCCCACTGCCTGCCGCAGCCGGGAATGGAGGTCCGAATCCTGCTCCACCAGGCCGATCAGATTCATATAGCCGTCGGCGGCCGCCAGTATCGCGCCGGAGAGGTACAGCGTGTACCGGTGGATATACTCCTGGGCAAAGGCCTCGATGGTCTCCTTCTCCTCCGGGGTGCAGTTGTCCGTATAAAAGGCCTCGTTCAACTGCTCCGGCGTGAGCTTTTCGCCCTGGGCGTTATGAACCTCCAGCTCCGGCTGGCCCAGATAGGGCCCCGCCTTGATCCGCATCAGGCTGGGCATGGCATAGCCGCTGTCATAAAATTCCTCCAGCAGCCCATAGTGGATGCCCCGCTCCGTCACGCTGCTCTCGGGGAGCTCCGCGCCGTTGCAGAAGACCTTGTAGCCCTCGGGCAGCACGAACTCCGTCTCCTGGCAGAGGGGCGACAGGTCCACGTTCTCCCGGCTCACCCGGAGTGTGGCAAAGCCCATCCGGCTCTCGCCGGTCTCGGAGAGGCTGACGCTGCCGATGATCTTTCCCTGGCTCTCCAAGGCGTACACATAGGCCGCCTCCGGGTCCTCCTTGGCGGCGTCATAGCGGCGGGCAAAGCTCAGATCTCCCAGGACCTGCTCCAGACAGGCCCGGGCCTCCTCCTCGCTCTGGACATGCCGGTCCAGGGCGGCGAGGAAATCCCCGTCCTGTTCCAGCAGCCGGTCCACCGTCAGCGCCCCGGTGTAGGCCGTCATCACGGTGGCGGGCCGGGTCTGCTCATAGGCCCTGATATACAGATAGAATCCCCCTAAGGCCAGCGCTGCCAGCACCAGCAGCACCAGCGCGTACAGGGCCAGGAACTTGAGAAAGCCGTGTTTCTTCGGGCGCTTTTCAGTAATCTCCACTTTCTCTCGCCCCCTCTTTCAACACCAGGAATGTGGTCGGCACCGGCCGGATGCCGATGACCGAAGCGCAGTTGTTCACATAGGCGCCGTTATAATACATCATCGAGGAGGAGCCGCCGTCCAGATTGCAGGCGTTTACCGCGCCATAGCGCAGCATGATCTCCACCAAATCCTCATAGGTGGCCCCCAGGCTGATCACCTGCCGCCCGTCGATCACCAGCAGCAGGATCGCCCCGTCGGAGCGCTGGCCGATGGCCGTCCGGGGGTTGACGCCGCTGGACAGGCTGTCCGGATCCACCCCCTGGCCGTTGGAGACCAGCACCGGGCCGAAGGAACAGCCGTACTGGATGTCGGCGTCCTTTATCGCCTGGCTCCCCATCAGGCCCACATGCAGGATATAATTGCTGTCCAGCCCCACGAAGCCGGAGCCGGTGCCCCGGCTGCCGTTGTAGATCTCCCCTTTGAAGACCACCATCCGGTCCGGCAGGCTGCCGTCGCCCTGGCCGCCGATGTCCACAAAGCCGCCGGCGTTGGTCCCGGCCACCGCGTCAAAGTACTGCACCATCTCCTCCACGGTATAGCCGCGGATGCCGAAGTCGTCGGTGACACTGCCCATGATGACCCGGGAGGGGTCCTTCACCACCATCATGAAGCCCGAGTACCCCTCGCCCTTCACGTCGTCGATGATGATGCCGTCCCCGTCCTCATCCACCAGGCCCCAGGCGTCCGCGCCGTTGTCGTCCGGCTCCTCCGCCTGGACCGTGACCAGGGACGTGTCTGTCTCGATCACCCGCTCCGAGCCTTTTCCCGCCTCGATCTGGGCGATCTCCTCCGGAGAGAGGAAAATATCCGCGATAAAGCCCACCGCGCTGGTCTCCCGAAGGGACATGACAAACAGCCTCTGGGCCGTGGGAGACGGCCCCCGGGCCAGGATGTACGCCACGCCAAACACCCCCCCGGCAGCGATGACCAGCGTCACCAGCAGCACAATGGCCGCCCGGCCCAGGATCCGGCCCAGCAGCCGGCCCACCGCGGGGCCTGCCTTTTTTCCCGGCTCCTCGCTCCCCTGGGGCTCTGCCGGCGCCTCGTTCTCCTGGGGCTCCACAGGCGCTTCGCTCTCCTGAGACTCTGACGGCGCTTCGCCCTCTTGAGGCTCCGCAGGTGCTTCGCCCTCTTGAGGCTCCACAGGCGCTTCGCTCTCTTGAGACTCTGACAGCGCTTCGCCCTCTTGAGGCTCCGCCGGCGCCTCGTTCTCTTGAGGGTCCGCCGGCGCTTCCCCCTTTTGGGGCTCCGCCGGCGCTTCGTTCTCCTGGGGCACTTCCTCTATGGTCTGTGTCTGTTTTTCCTTCTCGTCCATTTCAAATCACGGAAGGGGGGCTCCCCCTTCGCCTCCGCATAAAAGTTCAGCTATTATAATAAGGTATCACATTTCGCCCCGTCTGACAAGTTCTTTTCCGCGTATTCCCCCTCTGCGGAAAAAATTTTCGAAGGTTCTTGACATTCTCATATTGTTGTGATATCATTTTGATATCAACTTAAGGAGGACAAAACCATGACAGAAAAAGTTCTGAACAATCGGAAAAACGGCATGGCCATGCTGCTGCTCTTCATCCTGCTGTACCTGGCCGCCCTGGGCCTGGTCCTTCTTGGCGCCGGGCTGGCCGGGGCTCTCTGGCCCTGGAACGTGCCGCTGCTGGTGCTGGGGATCGCCTGGCTCGGCGTGGGCTGGATCCCCTTTTTGGGCCTGAAGGTGCTCAAGCCCCAGGAGGCCCTGGTGCTGACCCTTTTCGGCAAGTATGTGGGCACTTTGAAGGGCGAGGGCTTTTACTTTGTCAACCCCTTCTGCACTGCTGTCAACCCCGCTGCCAAGACCCGGCTCAGCCAGAGCGGGGATGTGGACGGGGGCAGCAAGAACAGCTCCCTGGCGGAGCTGTTCAACGGCCAGGCCCAGGCCCAGGCCGCGGAGATCGCCAGCAAGAAGATCTCCCTGAAGGTCATGACCCTCTCCAACTCCCGGCAGAAGATCAACGACTGCCTGGGCAACCCCGTGGAGATCGGCATCGCCGTCATGTGGCGGGTGGTAGACACGGCCAAGGCTGTCTTCAACGTGGACAACTACAAGGAGTATCTCTCCCTCCAGTGCGACAGCGCCGTGCGCAACATCGTGCGCATCTACCCCTATGACATCGCCCCCGGCGTGGACACCACCGGCGACGGCCTGGCCGACGAGGGCAGCCTGCGCGGCTCCAGCGAGACCGTGGCCCAGCGCATCCGGGACGAGATCCAGCAGAAGGTGGCCGACGCGGGCATCGAGATCCTGGAGGCCCGCATCACCTATCTGGCCTACGCGCCGGAGATCGCCGCCGTCATGCTCCAGCGCCAGCAGGCCAGCGCCATCATCGACGCCCGGAAGATGATCGTGGACGGGGCCGTGGGCATGGTGGAGATGGCCCTGGAGCGGCTCAGCGAGAATCACACGGTGGAGCTGGACGAGGAGCGGAAAGCCGCCATGGTCTCCAACCTCCTGGTGGTCCTCTGCGGCAACCGGGACGCCCAGCCCGTGGTCAACTCCGGCAGCCTGTACTGAACCATGGCCGACAACGCGAAAAAACAGGTCCCCCTGCGCCTGTCTCCCAAGCTGTATAACGCCATCGCCGCCTGGGCGGAGGACGATTTCCGCTCCATCAACGGGCAGATCGAATATCTGCTCACCGAGTGCGTCCGCCAGCGGAAGAAAAACGGCAAGTACGTGTCCGACGAGATCGACAAGCCCCTGGAGCTGGATATTGAATAGGAGGTGCGCCCTGTGAAGCTGTCGAGAACCATTCCCCGGCTGGTGCTGGAGATCCTGTGCCTGATCGCCCTGCTGGTCCAGCTCCTGCTGCCTCTTCTGCTCTGGAGCCGCCTGCCGGACCCTATGCCCACCCATTTCAATACGGCCGGAGAGGCGGACGGCTGGGGCAGCCGCTGGACCGTGTTCATGTTCCCCGGCTTCTCCCTGCTCCTGTGGCTGATCATGAGCTTTACTACCCGCCTGAACCCCAAGTTCTGGAGCATGCCCTTCTCCGTCCCCTACGGGCGGGAGATCCCGGTGTACAGCGCGGTAAAGACCCTGCTGGTGACGCTGAAGCTGGAGGTAGTGGCCCTCTTCGCCGCGATGGAGCTGCTGATCCTTTTTAACGGCGCCCGGTTTTTCAACGCCGTCTGCTGGCCGGTGATGGGCCTGGTGTTCGTCACCCTGGCCGTGGGCCTCTATGTCGCCTGGCGCAGGCGTTTCCGCTAAGCCCGTGTGGCCGGGGAGGGGCTCTCTCCCCTCCCCGGCCGCGGAAATATTCCCGAAAATTCCAAAAGCGCTTAAAAAAACTATTGACAAATTCCCCCGCTTTTGGTATAGTAACTAAGCCGTGGCCGAGTAGTTCAGTCGGTTAGAACGCCGGCCTGTCACGCCGGAGGTCGAGGGTTCAAGTCCCTTCTCGGTCGCCATATGCCCCTTTTTTAGGGGCATATCCTTTGCTGCTGTAGCTCAGTAGGTAGAGCGCATCCTTGGTAAGGATGAGGTCGGCAGTTCGAATCTGCCCAGCAGCTCCAAAAAATCCCCAAAACCGCGAGGTTTTGGGGATTTTTTGTACTGTTTTTTGCAGTAAATAAACTGTATCCCAGATACCGTACACCAACTTGACCCAAAGAAGTCCCCTGCGTGGTATAATAAGAACGAATACGGA
>CANRHH010000010.1 GCA_947630375.1 uncultured Oscillospiraceae bacterium
ACAAAAAACAACACCGGGGTACTGTTTCTTGCAGTCCTCGGTGTTGTTTTTTCTGGGCCGTTTTGCTACAGCCCCACGCTGGTCGGAGTGGCGAGACTTGAACTCGCGGCCTCGTGGTCCCGAACCACGCGCGCTACCGGCTGCGCTACACCCCGATGAGATCTGTTCCTTAGCAGCTTTATTATTATAATAACCTAAAGGGTTCTTGTCAAGAAAAAAGTTCGCGCATAGGCCCAAACCGGCTCCCATATAATGTGGGGCAGGGGGTGTGTGCTTTGAAAAATTACAAGGCGTTAGCCGCTGCCGCGTTTTTTTTCGCGCTGAGCGCCGCGAAATGTCTGTATCCCGAACCGGCGGCCGGGATCCGGCAGCGGGCGCTGGAACTGCTTGGACACCGGGAGAGCCATACGGAGATGCTCCAGACGCTTGGCCGTATGCTGACAGAGGGAGGGCTGGGGGAGGAGCTGTTAGAGGCCCTGGGCCGATCGAGGGTGGATAAAAAGGACGGACAGGCAGAGGTTCGGGAGGAGAATCCGGTGGAGGCGCTGGATTTGACGCCGTTTTCCCAAGGGTATTCGGGACTGCTGGAGCGCGTGATGGGGAGCGGAGCCGCGGCGGCCGCTATGGCGGAACCGATGCCGGAAGCGGTAAGCGCCTTTTTGGAAGCGCAGAAGAAATACGAGCAGGAGGGCTATCCGCTGCCGGATAAGGTCCGGACAGACATGCCCGAGCTCCCTTTTCCATACGGGCAGCCGGTGGCCGGGGTGGATTCTTCCGGCTTTGGCTACCGGGTCCACCCCATACAAGGGGTCGTGAAATTCCATTACGGCACGGATTTTGCCGCTGACGCCGGGGTGGATGTGCTGGCCTTTGCCGACGGCTGTGTGACTGCGGCCGGAACCAGTCCCGGCTACGGAAACTATCTCATTTTAGAGCATGAGGACGGGTTTTCCAGCCTGTATGCCCATTTGAGCGCCTTTCTCGCCCAGGAGGGGGAGACGGTGGTCCAGGGACAGGCCATAGCCCGGGTAGGTCAGACCGGCTACGCCACCGGTCCGCATCTGCATTTTGAACTGCTGCAAAACGGAGAGTACCTGAATCCGGAGTATTATCTATGAAACGAAAAAAGTGGACAGTCAGTGCCGGAGCCGTACTCCTTTGGGCGCTGGTTTATTATATGGGGGAAATGCCGGCCCTGCTGGCCGTGCTGCTGCCCGCCGCAGTGCATGAATTGGGACATGTGGCGGCCCTGCGGCTGCTGGGGCTGCACATAGACGGATTTCGGATCGAGCTGAGGGGCTTCTGCATTGGATATGGGGGCTATACCGGCGCCATGGGTCACATTCTGGCCGCGGCCTGCGGCCCCCTGGCAGGGCTCTGGTATGCCTGGGCGGCCTCCTGGCTCGGGAACCGGCTGGGCAGCGACTGGCTCTGCCTGACGGCAGGGGTGAGCCTGCTGCTGACCCTGTTCAATCTGCTGCCGGCCCTGCCTCTGGACGGGGGGCGGATCCTGGGCCATTTGGCCATTGCCCTGTTTGGGGAGAAAAAGGGGACGCTTGTGACAGAGGGGATCAGCCTGGCCGTGGGCTCCCTGCTGCTGTCAGCCGGGGTCTGGGAGATGCTCCACGGCGCCGGCGCCGGTCTGGCTCTTGTGGCGGTATGGATGCTGCTGTATCAGGACTGTGAGCAGGGACTTGTAAAAGAGCGTGAAATATTGTAAAATGTTCTCATTCTAAGCTATAGACCGGAGAGGGTACCATGGATAAAAGGCTCGAAAGGATTCTGCCCAAGGTGCAGAAACCGGCCAGATATGTGGGCGGGGAGTACAACCAGATCATCAAAGACAAGTCCGCGGTGGAGCTTCGCCTGGCTTTTTGCTTCCCGGATACGTATGAGATCGGCATGTCCAATCTGGGCATGAGCATCTTATACCATGTGATGAACTCCCTGGACTTTGTCTGGTGCGAAAGAGTGTTCGCCCCCTGGGGGGATATGTATACGGAGATGAAGAAGGCGGGGCTGCCCCTCTATGCGCTGGAGAGCGGGGACAGCCTGTCGGAATTTGATGCGCTGGCCTTCTCCGTGGGCTATGAGATGGCCTATACCACGGTGCTGGACATGCTGGACATGGCCGGGCTACCGCTCCGCTCGGCGGACAGACCCGCTTTGCCGCCCCTGGTCTTTGCCGGGGGGACGGCGGCGGTGAACCCGGAGCCCATGGCCCCCTTTATGGATCTATTTGTGATCGGCGAGGGGGAGGAGATGAACAATGAGCTTCTCTGCCTCCTGCGCCAGGCAAAGCGGGAGGGCTGGAGCAAGCGGGATTTCCTGCGACAGGCCGCCCAAATCCAGGGGGTCTATGTCCCCAGCCTGTATGAGCCGGTCTACGGGGCGGATGGAGCGCTCCTCTCGGTCCAACGGCAGGAGGGGGCGCCGGAACGGGTGACCAAGCGGATCGTGCAGGATTTTGACGCGGCGCCCTATCCGGTCAAGCCCATTGTCCCCTCTACGGAAGTGGTCCACGACCGGGTGAGTCTGGAGCTGTTCCGGGGCTGTGTCCGTGGCTGCCGATTCTGCCAGGCCGGGTATGTGTACCGGCCCATCCGGGCCAAAAAGCCGGAGACGCTGATCCGGCAGGGGATCGAGGCCCTGAAAAACACCGGCTGCGAGGATGTGACGCTCCTGTCCCTCAGCAGCAGCGATTACCGCCATTTGGGGGAGCTTTGCGACGGGCTGCTGGACTACTGTGAGAGCCGGAGCATCGGCCTGTCTCTGCCCTCCCTTAGGGCGGACAACTTCTCCATGGAGCTGATGGAAAAGCTCCAAAAGGTGCGCAAAAGTGGGCTCACCTTCGCGGTAGAGGGCGGGAGCCAGCGGCTCCGGGACGCCATCAACAAAAATGTCACCGAGGAGGATCTGCTGCACACCTGCCGGATCGCCTTTGAGGGCGGCTGGAACAGCGTGAAGCTCTATTACATGCTGGGCCTGCCCACCGAAACGGACGAGGATATCCTGGGCATCGCCGAGATGGCCAATCAGGTGCTGCACTGCTGGCGGCAATACGCCAGGAACAAGAACCGGGGTGTAAAGATCACCATTTCCACCTCCTGCTTTATCCCCAAACCCCACAGTCCCTTCCAATGGGAGGCCCAGGTGAGCATAGAGGAGTATCTGCGGCGGGTGAATCTGCTGCGATCCGCCATTACCGCCCGAAATGTGACCTACAATTGGCACGACGCGGAGACCAGCCTCATCGAGGCGGTCCTCTCCCGGGGGGACCGGCGGGTGGCAGATGTGATCGAGGAGGTCTGGCGCCGGGGCGGGCGTCTGGACGCCTGGAGCGATTATTTCTCCTTCGGCCGGTGGACGGAGGCCTTCAAGGTCTGCGGACTGGACCCGGCGTTTTACGCCAATCGGGAGATCCCCGCCGACGCGGTCCTTCCCTGGGATATCATTGATGTGGGAGTGCGCAAGGAGCATCTGCTCCGGGAGCGGGAAAAGTGCTATGTCTCCCAGCTGTCGCCGGACTGCCGGAAGCAGTGCGCCGCTTGCGGGGCGGCCAGACTTCTGAAGGAGGGACGCTGCGATGGATAAGCTGCGCCTGCGTTTTGAAAAAACCGGCCGGGCCGTATATATCTCCCATCTGGACCTGATGCGCACCATGCAGAGGGCTTTTTCCCGGGCGGGACTGGCTCTGAAATACTCCGAGGGTTTTAACCCCCATCCGCTGCTGTCTATTCTGCTGCCCCTGCCCGTCGGGATGGGGAGCGTCTGTGAGCTGATGGACTTTCGCCTCCGGGAGGAGACAGACCTGGCGGTGCTGCCTGAACGGCTGACAGCGGTGCTGCCGGAGGGGATCCGCGTAACCGAGGCATACGAACAGAAGCGCAAGAGCGTGGATCTGAAATGGCTGGCCGTGGAGGGGATCTTTGCGTACGACACCCGGGACGCCGGGCAGATGGCCCGGGAATTAGAGTTCTTTTTTGCCCAGGAGGCCATTTCCGTTCTGCGCAAGACCAAGCGAGGGATGGGTCAGTCGAACATTCGCCCGGCTATTCGGGAGATAAACTTCCGGCCGGAAGAGGGGCAAGTGCGGTTATACGCCGTGCTCTCCGCCCAGGAGCCCACCCTGAATCCGGAGCTTCTGGCGGAGGCCCTGCGGCAGTTAGAGCAGGCGCTTGCGCCGGACTTTGCCAGGTTTACCCGCCTGGAGACCTACGATGCCCAGATGCAGATCTACAGATGAGGAGGAGAGAAAAATGAAGCGGATCGCTTTCTTTCAGGAGGACCTGCAGACCGGCGGGATCCAGAAATCCATCATCAATCTGCTGCGGAACCTGGATTATGACAGGCTCCAGGTAGATTTGTATCTGTCCCGGCCCGGCGAGGCGGAGGGCATTGCTTTCCCGGAGAAGCTGGGGATCAAATATCTGAAGCCGGTGCCCAGGCTTTACTCCTTCCTGCCTTTTGATGTGAGCATGAAGCTTGCCCGGCCATCCTTCCCGGACTGCACGCCCTATGATCTGGCGGTGGACTTTAACTCCTATCAATTCTCCTGCGCATCCGGGGCATTGTCTGTTCCGGCAAAGAAACGGGTGATGTGGGTACACAACGATGTAGAGATTAAGCTGCAAAACGAGTGGAAATACCGGGTGCTCTGGCATTTCTTCAAGGGAAAATTCAAATACTACGACGGCTTTGTCTGTGTATCCCAGGCCCTGATCGAGCCTTTCCAACGGGCCTCCGGCGTGAGCGGCAAATCGTTCCGGGTCATCCAGAATTATATTGACACAGCCGAGATCCGATCAAAAATGGAGGCGGAACCGGAGGACCTTATGTTGGACGAGGACTGCGTCAACTTCGTGGCTCTGGGCCGGCTTTGCCACCAAAAGGGCTATGACCTTATGCTGGACTTGTTCGCGCAGGCTTGTGCCAAACGGGAAGATCTGCGCCTGTACATTCTGGGGGACGGGCCTGACCGGGAGATCCTGGAGAAAAAAGCCGGAGAGCTGGGGTTGAACGGCAAGGTGTTTTTCCTGGGAAATCAGACGAACCCCTATTGCTACATGAAGAAAATGGACGCCTTTATCTCTACCTCCCGCTATGAGGGGCAGCCGCTGAATGTCATGGAGGCAATGACCGTTGGGCTGCCGCTGTACTGCTCGAAAAATCTGGAAAAGTACACTGAGGGCCTGCGCGGGATCGACGACTTGGCCGCCGCACTGGCTGTTGCTGGCAAAAGGGAAAAATATCCGGACGATTTGTCCGCCTATAACGGAAAAATTCTGCGCGCTATAGAGGCTATGGCGGAAGAAAATTAAAAAAGTACAAAATATTGGGAAAAAACTCTTGCAAAGCAGCGCCTTTTGTGTTATCATATCAAAGCTTCGCGGGCATGTTTCCGCGCGATAAAAACGGCGGTCCGCTGCCGCGGCGAGGGCCCTCCGGTATGAACGTCTGTGTGAAGAAAGGATTAGACTATGAATCTGATCGAACGGCTCAATGAGCAGTACATGAAGAAAGAGCTGCCCGAGATGAACGTGGGCGACACGGTTCGCGTCCTCGTTCTGGTCAAGGAGGGCAACCGGGAGCGCACCCAGGCTTTCGAGGGCATCATCATTGCCAAGAAGCATGGCGGCATCAACGAGACCATCACGGTCCGCCGCATTTCCTACGGCGTAGGTTGCGAGAAGGTTTTCCCTGTGCACTCTCCCTCCATCGTCTCCGTCACCACGGTCCGCCGCGGCAAGGTCCGCCGGGCAAAGCTGTATTACCTGCGCGACCGCGTGGGCAAGAAGGCCAAGGTCAAGGAGCGCATCTGATTTGGGTACTGAAAAAGGCGCCGCAACGGCGCCTTTTTCATATTTCTTTACAATTTATCAAAGAACTGTTATACTCATGCTGTACAGAACTTTCTTCGGAGGTGTGCTGTGAGACAAGAAGGGATAAGAGCCTATCTGCGGGACAACTGGCTTGTGTGGCTGATCGCTGCGCAGCCTTTGCTGGATGTGCTGGCTTTTTGGAGGCAGGATTCTGTGGCGACGGTGGCGGGGTATATCCGGCTCCTCATTATGGTAGCGCTGCCGCTGGTACTGCTTTTCAGGCTGAAGAAAAAGAGAAATTTCATCCTGGCCATGGCGGCTATCGGCGTTTTTTGTGCGCTGCATGCTGCCAACTGTGTGAGACTGGGATATATCAACGCTTTCTATGATATTTCCTATATGGCAAAGGTGGCCCAAATGCCGATCCTTGCCGTATGCTTTGTGTATTTCATCCGGGATGAGGGGATGAAAAAGCAGACTGTCAGCGGCGTGACGGCCGCGGCGGTCATCACGGTGGCCGCCTTTGCAGCCGCCGTGCTCACCGGGACTTCCACCCCTACCTACAGCGAGGGTTTCGGACTCAGCGGCTGGGTCCCGGAGGATAACCGCTGCGCCAACAGCATTTTGTATGTGACGTTGTCCACCTTCTCGGTCTATATGGCAGCCAAGTCCCAAAATAAACTTGCCAACATTTTAGTGCCGGCAGCGGTGACCTTTCTGCTCATTATTAACGGTACCAAGGCCTGCTACCTGGGCTTGTTTGCCATTTTGTTCGCTTATGCCGCTTTTCTGATCTTAGAAAAACCCATTCTCCGGAAAAAGATTCGCTGGCTGCCGCTGGCGGTGCTGGTGTGCCTGATCGTGGTCTCTGTGCTGGTGTATCCCATCTCGCCCCGGGCTAAAGAGGATGCCGCCATGTCGGCGGTCTCCGGCGCTCTTCAGGGAGAGATCGAAGCGGCGGCCGAGGCCCTGGGCTACGATTTGAACGCCATGACACTGGAGGAGAAGATAAACACCCCGGAAATTTTCGATATTTTTGCCCACTATTATTCCGCCTACATGACCGACGGGGTCCCGGACCTGTTTGACCGCTTCGGTTATGAGCCGGTGTTCCGCTATTTTAAAATGAGCACCCATGTGAGCCGCCTAATCGACACCCGGCAGATCAAGCTCTGCTACTCGCACCTGGTCTGGCAGCAGGGGGACGCTTTGACGAAGCTTTTAGGCTTTGAGATATCCCAGATTGGAACAGACGGAAGCCGGGATCTGGAAAATGACTGGCCTGCCCTTTTCTACTTCTACGGTTATCTGGGGCTGGCTCTCTATGCGGGCTTTGTTCTGTTCTTCCTCTTCCTGGTGCTCAAACGCCTGATCCAGGATTTCAAAGGCAGCTTTACCCTCTTTAATTTCTGCCTCTTTGTGTGCCTGCTCCTCCAGATCGGCCTGGCCCAGTTCTCGGGAGCGGTGCTTCGGCGGCCCAATGTATCCATCTATCTGGCGCTGGTGCTGGCCCTGATCTATTATCAGACGGTCTGTCTGCCAGTGGAGAAGCGGGCATGAAGCTCAGTATCATTGTGCCTGTCTACAACGCGGAGGCATTTCTCCGGCCCTGTCTGGACTCCCTGATAAACCAGACCATTGGGGATTATGAGATCATCCTGATCAACGACGGCTCCACAGACGGTTCCCTGGCCATTTTAGATGAGTATCAACAACGCTTTCCGGATAAGATTCGGGTGGAGACTGTTGCAAACGGCGGCCAGGGCCGGGCCAGAAACATCGGCCTGCGCATGGCCCGGGGGGACTATCTGGGCTTTGTGGACAGTGACGACTGGATCGACCCGCATATGTATGAAAAGCTGCTGTCCGCCGCAGAAGAGGCGGGAGCGGATCTGGCCCAGTGTGACCGGTTCGATTGCTGGCCGGACGGGCGGTGCGTGTACAAGGATATGACCGGCTATCAGGGCAAGATGGCCATTGACACGGCGGTGTGGAACAAGTTGATCAAACGCTCTGCGGCGGAGGGGATCACCTTTTTCGAGGGGCTCTGGTATGAGGACATGGCCTATGTAGTGGGCCTGGTGCTGCGCACGGAACAGATCGTCAATGTGCGGGAAGGGCTGTATTTTTACCGCTGCGGCCATACCTCCACCATGAACAACAACAACGCCCGGAAAAATCTGGATATGATCCAGGTCCTGGAGCGCCTGAAGGGCCCCATGCTGGAGGCCGGGAAGCAGGACAGTTTTGAGGAACTGATCATCAACCATCTGCTGTTGGACACGATCAAACGGGTGGCCGCGCAGGATGGCCCGGACAGAGAGCCGGTTTTGAGGGAACTGCGCGTCTATGTACGGCGCAGCATCCCCCATTTGCTTCGCTGCGAGAGCTTCCGGCGGGAGAGCCGCAACCGGCAGATCGTGATGTTTCTGAATTATCACGGCCTGGAGCGGCTGGGCCTCTTGCTCCTGCGCATAAAAGAAAAGTTAGGATAAAAATTCACCGCCTGCAAGCAGCAGGCGGTGTTTTGATTCAGGTTTCTTTGCGTCTGACAAGGTTGTTCAGGCGCATGATCAGGTTCAAAGCCAGATATTGCCGTCGCTCGATAAAATGGAGCAGGAGCTTGTATTTCGCGGGGATCGCGCGGACATAGGCGTTTTCCCGGTAGTTGGGGAACTTTTCCACAAAGTCCTGCCGGAGCTTTTCCTGCACGTCACTGCGCCGGTCCAGCAGATTGACCCGGGTGGTAGCGGTCAGCAATTGATGGTAAAAGGCCATGTATTCCAGCTGGGGAAGATACTTTTCATAGCTACCCTGGGCTTTATAGTAGTTCAGCGTCATGTCCATGGCGGTGATGATCTCTAAATTGCGCTGGATGCTCCGGGCACTGGAGTTGGCATTGGTAATGGAACCTGTGCGAAGCAGATAATAATACCAGATCTCTGGGACATAAAAGAGCTTCTTCGCATGGAGATACAGGCGGGGCGTGGTCGCCAAGTCTTCAAACCAGAGCCTGTCCGGAAAACGGATCCTCGTTTCTTCAAAGAGACTGCGCCTAATCATACGGCAGCAGGCCGTGGGGCTCTCATGCAGGAGTTCCGGCCAATCCTCTAAGGAGAAGGCGCCGGCAGGCCGGTGGAGAACGTCATCATTCATGACCCGGCCGCTCTCTGTAACGGTCCGGCTGTCAAAAAAGAAAATATCCACGTCCTGCTCCAGCAGCGCCAGCATCTTTGGGACGGCGTCCGGCGCCAAATAGTCATCGCTGTCCTGGAAAAGGACATAGTCACCCCGGGCCAGTTCGATCCCCGTATTCCGGGCGTGCCCCAGGCCGCCGTTGGGAGTCCGCACCGTGCGCACGAGCTGCGGATAACGCGCCGCATAATCCAGGCAGATGGAGGAGGACGCGTCTGTGGACCCGTCGTCCACCACTACGAGTTCATACCCTTCCTGCTGCGGATAGATCAAAGAGTCCAGGCATCTGGCAAGGTATTTTTCCACATTATACACGGGGACAATGATGCTCAACTTCAGCATAAGCGGCTCGCCTCCCTCAAGTAATAGGTCCATTTTAGCACAGACTCTGCCCCAGTTCAAGGGCCAAAGGGAAACGGCCGAAGTTTTGGCGGAAAACAGTTGCCTTTAGGGGACCATATGGTGTATAATAATTTGAAATGGGAAATATTCTTCTCAAAGAAGGGAAACGGTATGAGCAAAAGCGACAGGCGAAAGAAGGACACAGAGAAAAACGCGCTCCCGCAGGATACGCTGGCCCGGAAGGAAATTTATGACTGGATCCAGTGCCTGCTGACGGCGCTGGTGGTCTGTGTGCTTATTTTCATTTATTTTATACGCGTCATCGATGTGAGCGGTACTTCCATGCTGCCGACTCTGAACAATGGGGATAAGATGCTGGTGTCCGATCTGTTTTATAAGCCCAGGGCCGGGGATGTGGTGGTTTTCCGGGCGGAGGACTATGACCCGAACAAGGCTCTGGTGAAGCGGGTCATTGCCACGGAAAACCAGACGGTCAATATCGACTTCGATCACGGGATCGTCTACGTAGACGGAGAAGCGATCGAGGAGGACTATATCAACAGCCCCACCACCACCAAGTTGGATTTTATCGGGCCGCAGACAGTCCCCGAAGGTTGTGTATTCGTTTTAGGGGACAACCGGGACAAGTCTACCGACAGCCGGAAAAGTGAGATCGGCATGGTGGACGAGCGGCTGATTTTAGGCAAGGTGTATCTGGTGATCTTCCCGCTGGACGGCTTCAGGTGGGTGCATGGATGAGCGAGACCGGCGGTGAAAAAATGAACATCCAGTGGTTCCCCGGCCATATGACCAAGGCCCTGCGGATGATCGAGGAAAATTTAAAGCTGGTGGACGCGGTGTGCGAGATTGCGGATGCGCGTATTCCCCGTGCCAGCCGCAACCCGGAGCTGGACCGGCTCTCTGCCGGAAAGCCCAGGCTGGTCATTCTCAACCGGGTGGATTTGGCCGACCCGGCGCTGACGGCCCGGTGGCGCAAGGCGCTGGAGAACCAGGGCTGCACTGTGCTGGAGACAGACGCC
Organism: uncultured Oscillospiraceae bacterium; assembly: GCA_947630375.1. Lineage (GTDB taxonomy): Bacteria > Bacillota > Clostridia > Oscillospirales > Oscillospiraceae > Limivicinus. Next base: position 10,400 of record CANRHH010000010.1, read on the forward strand.
AGAAGCGGCAAAGGAATGGGGGGCTTTGTCCCCGCTTTGCGCCGCCTGCTGGCGGACAAGCTGCGGGAATATGAGGCCAAGGGTCAGGCGGGCCGCCCTCTGCGTGTGCTGATAGCCGGGATCCCCAATGTGGGAAAATCCACCTTTATCAACAGGGTAGCGGGGCGGAAGGCCGCCCAGGCCGGGGATAAGCCCGGCGTCACCCGGGGAAAACAGTGGATCACGGTGGACCGGGGGCTGGAGCTGCTGGATACCCCGGGTGTTCTGTGGCCCAAGTTTGAGAGCCAGGAAGTGGGAGAGCTGCTGGCTGTCACCAATGCCATCAAGGCGGAAGTGCTGGACAAGGAGACGCTGGGCGCTAATTTTATGCTGCGCCTGGCCCGGCTCTATCCCCAGGCCCTGGAGGCGCGGTATCATATTCACCCGGAGCCGGGGCAAAACGGCTTTGAGCTGCTGGAGCTGGCGGCCAAAAAAAGAGGCTTCCTGCTGGGCAAAGGGGAGTATGATCTGGAGCGCATGGCCAACACCCTGCTGGGTGAGTATCACGACGGCAAGTTAGGCCGTCTGACCTTGGAGGCGCCCGATGCCTGATCTGTGGAGCCTGGAAAACGAAATATATGCTTCGGGCGTCAGGCTGCTGTGCGGCGTGGACGAGGCCGGCCGGGGGCCCTTGGCGGGGCCTGTATGCGCCGCCGCGGTGATCCTGCCCCGGGGGCTGGAGATCCCCGGCCTGAACGACTCCAAGCAGCTCTCGGAAAAAAAGCGGGAGGCGCTCTTCGCCCGCATTACGGAAAAAGCCCTGGACTACGGCATTGCCTTTGCCCAGGTGGAGGAAATAGAGGCATTGAATATTTTGGGGGCCACCTTTCTGGCCATGAACAGGGCCATCGAGCAGCTGCGGCTGGTCCCGGAGCTGGCGCTGATCGACGGGAACCGGAACAGCGGCATAAAGGTGCCAAGCCGCTGTGTGGTAAAAGGGGACGCCTGCTGTGCCGATATCGCGGCGGCCTCTATTCTGGCCAAGGTAAGCCGGGACCGGCTCATGCTCCAGTTGGCGGAGCAGTACCCCCAGTATCATTTTGAGCAGCACAAGGGTTACGGAACCAAGCTCCATTATGAGGCCCTGCGGACCTATGGCCCCTCTCCGGCGCACCGGCCCAGCTTTCTGCGGAGGATGCATTGATGGACGCCCGGATGCTGGGGCGCTGGGGCGAGGAGCAGGCGGCGGCTTTTCTGCGCCGGAAAGGTTACCGGATCGTGGGAATGAATTTCCGCTGCCGGATGGGAGAGATCGACCTGATCGCCGAAAAAGGGGACATATTGGTTTTTGCGGAGGTCAAGCTGCGCAAAAACGCCTCCTTTGCCCAGGCCAGGGAGTTTGTCACCCAGTCCAAACAGGAGCGGATCAAAGCCACGGCGGCGTTCTGGCTCTCCGGCCGGCAGAGCCGGCTTCAGCCCCGCTTTGATGTGATCGAGATTTACGCGCCCCGGGGTCCGGAAGGTCCGGTGCGCCTGGAGCAGATCGAGGACGCCTTTCAGTAAAACTATGTACTCCCGGGCCTAAGGGCCCGGAAGTGAAGTGCTCAGCAGGTGCCCCGGGGGCAGAAGGTGGAGCAATAGGTTTCGCCCTTGGTGACGGCGTTTTCGTTCTGGACGCTGATGTGATTGGCGCTGCAATGGCAGTCGACGGTGTTGTACTTGCAGCTGGTCACGTCACAGCCCACGCCGGGGTTGGGTTCCTGGATTTTCTTGCCGCTCATGATCGTACCTCCTGATATGATTTGAAAGCCTGTTCAGGCAACTCTTATTCTTTGAAAAAAACGGCGCATTATTCCCGGCCGGATGGATGGTAGAAGCAAATGGCCCTTTACGCGATCGGAGATACGCATTTGTCCCTGGCAGCCGCCAAACCCATGGATGTGTTCGGCGAAAAATGGCAGGGCTATGAGGATAAGCTGAAAAACGGCTTTGCCGCCCTGGGGCCGGAGGACGTCTGTGTCCTCTGCGGGGATCTGAGCTGGGGAATGGGGCTGGAGGAGGCCCGGGAAGATTTCCTTTTTCTGGATTCCCTGCCCGGAAAAAAGCTCATTGTGAAGGGAAACCACGATTATTGGTGGAGCACGGCTTCCAAGGCCAAGCGTTTTTTTCTGGAAAACGGCATTACAAGCATAGATATTCTCTACAACAATTGCTTTTTCTACGGGGAGCACGCCCTGTGCGGGACCCGGGGCTGGTTCTATGAGGAGGAAAAAGGCGGAGAGCATGATAAAAAAATCATGCGCCGGGAAGTGATGCGCCTGGAAGCCTCTCTGAAAGCGGCGGGGGAGAGGGAAAAGCTTGTGTTTCTCCACTACCCGCCGGTATATCTGCACTATCAGTGCCCGGAGATCCTGGCCCTGCTGAAGGAGCACCGGGTGCGCCTGTGCTGCTACGGGCACATTCACGGCCGGGGCTGTGCCGCCGCCTTTAAAGGCTGGCGGGACGGGACGGAATTTCAATTGGTGTCGGCAGACTGGCTGGATTTTAAACCTATGAAGCTTTTAGACTGAAAAGGGAATAATTCCCGGATTGTTCATTTATTTTCCTTGATTTTGGAGCGAATGTCTGGTATTATGATATGGCTTGCGTTTTGAGTTATACACATACAGGAGGAAAGAGATCATGATCGTCAAGAACGTAGAAAAGAAAGAAAAAAATACCGCCTTTTTTCAGGTAGAGGCCGATCCGGCGGAGTTTGAGGCCGCCGTCAACGGCGCTTATCTGAAAAACAAGCGCAATATATATATCCCCGGCTTCCGCAAAGGCAAAGCCCCCCGCACGGTGGTGGAGGGCATGTACGGCGCCGAGGTGTTCTATCAGGACGCGATGGATGAGCTGGCCCCCAAGGCCTATGACTTCGGTGTGGCCGAGGCTGAGTTGAAGGTGGTGGGCACGCCCGCTATCGCCGACGTGAATGTGACCGAGGAGCGGAGCCTGGTGTATACCTTCTCCGTGTCCCTGTATCCGGAAGTCACGCTGGGCCAGTACAAGGGTCTGGAGGCGGAAAAGAAGGTGACCCAGGTCACGGAAGAGGAGCTGCAGGACGAGATGGACAACATCCGCCGCCGCAACGCCCGCATGATCGACGTGGATGACCGGCCGGCCCAGATGGGAGACACCGCCAACATCGATTTTGACGGCTACCTGAACGGGGAGCGCTTTGACGGCGGCAAGGCCGAGGGTTATTCTCTGGAGCTGGGCTCCAACTCCTTTGTGCCCGGCTTTGAGGAGCAGATCGTCGGGATGCAGGTCGGCGAAGAGAAGGATATTGACGTGACTTTCCCCGAGAACTATGTGCAGGATCTGGCTGGAAAGGCTGTGGTCTTCAAGATCAAGCTCAACGGCCTGACCTATCCAGAGCTGCCGGACCTGGACGACGAGTTTGCCAAGGATATCTCCGAGTTCGACACGCTGGACGAGTACAAGGCGGACCTGCGCGCCTCCATCCAGAAGCGCTATGATGACCAGGCGGACGCCCAGTTCCGTTCTGACATCATGCGCCAGGCGGCAGACAATATGACCGCTGAGATCCCCCAAGTCATGATCGAAGAGAAGGTGGAGGAGCTGGTGCGCAACTATGCGGCCAACTTCGGCGTCACCGACCGGAATATGACTCTGGAAGAGCTGATCAAGCTCCTGGGGATCGACGAGGACTCCATGAACCAGACCATTCGCCCGGGCGCCGAGTTCCAGGTGAAGACCGAGCTGCTGCTGGATGCGGTGGTCAAGGCCGAGGACATTCAGGTCAGTGATGAGGAGCTGGAGGAGTATCTCAAATCCATCGCGGAGAGCGTCAACGCCACGCCCGAGGACATCAAGAACTACTACGGCACAGACTTTGTGGCCGAGGAGAAGAAAAAGGAGAAGGCCACGGCCCTTATCATGGAGAGCGCCGTCGCCGCCGCTCCTAAAGCGGAGGCCGCAGCGGAGGACAAGGCTGAATAATTTTCCAGGGATAAGGATATGCTCTTTTGGATGCTGATATTTTAAAGGAGTGTGTAATACAATGAGTTTGGTACCTTATGTTGTGGAGCAGACCAGCCGGGGAGAGCGTTCGTATGACATTTTTTCCCGTCTGCTGAATGACCGGATCGTGATGCTGTCCGAAGAAGTGAACGACACCACGGCCAGCCTGGTGGTGGCCCAGCTGCTGTACCTGGAGGCGCAGGACCCGGACAAAGACATACAGTTTTATATCAACAGCCCCGGAGGCAGCGTAACAGCCGGTATGGCCATCTATGACACCATGCAGTACATCAAGTGCGACGTGTCTACGATCTGCGTGGGCATGGCGGCCAGCATGGGCGCCTTCCTTCTGTCCAGCGGCGCCAAGGGCAAGCGGATCGCCCTGCCCAATGCGGAGATCATGATCCACCAGCCCTCTGCCGGCACCCAGGGCCAGATCACCGACATGGCCATCCACCTGAAGCGGCTGGAGACCATCAAGGAGAGGCTGAACCACATCCTGGCCGAAAATACCGGCAAACCCTATGAAGAGATCGCCGCCGCCTGCGAGCGGGACAATTTCATGTCTGCCGAGGAGGCCCAGGCCTTCGGCCTGATCGACAAAGTCATCTACAAGCGCTGAAAAGCAACCGTCAGAGGGGGAACAAGGCTGTTCCCCCTTTTGACAAATAACATATTTCCTGGCGCCCCCGCGCCGGAACGGAGTGTATCATGGCAAGAAATGAAGACAGGCGGAGCATTCGCTGCTCCTTCTGCGGCAAGCCCCAGTCCCTGGTGAACCGGTTGATCGCCGGCAATGGCAGCTATATCTGCGACGACTGTGTGCGGATGTGCATGAGCATCATCGACGACGGCCCCCTGCCCCAGCAGGTGGAGGGCTATGACGGGCTGCCTCTGGTTTTGGAGAAGCTTCCCAAGCCTATGCAGATCAAGGCCAATCTGGACGAATATGTGATCGGCCAGGAACGGGCCAAGATCGTGCTGGCCGTGGCGGTGTATAACCACTATAAGCGCATTCTGCACTCGGCCAAGGAGGAAGTGGAGCTGCAAAAGAGCAACATTCTGCTGATCGGGCCCACCGGCAGCGGCAAGACGCTCTTTGCCCAGACCATGGCCAAAATGCTGGACGTACCCTTTGCCATTGCCGATGCCACGACGCTCACCGAGGCGGGCTATGTGGGCGAGGATGTGGAAAATGTGATCCTGAAGCTGCTCCAGGCCGCGGACTTTGATGTGGAGCGGGCCCAGCGGGGCATTATCTATATCGACGAGATCGACAAGATCGCCCGCAAGAGCGAGAATACCTCCATCACCCGGGATGTGTCCGGCGAAGGGGTGCAGCAGGCGCTGTTAAAGCTACTGGAGGGGACCATTGCCAATGTGCCGCCCCAGGGCGGGCGCAAGCACCCCCACCAGGAGTTCATCCATGTGGATACCACCAACATCCTCTTTATCTGCGGCGGCGCTTTCGACGGCCTGGATAAGATCATCGAGAAGCGGATCAACCGCAAGTCCATGGGCTTCGGCGCGGATATTGCCAGCAGCAGCGAGCGGGATTTAGGGGAAATCTTTGCCCAGGTGCAGCAGCATGATCTGCTGAAGTTCGGCATCATTCCGGAGTTGGTGGGCCGGCTGCCGGTGGTGGCCTCCCTGGATTCTCTCAAGCGGGAGGATCTGGTGCGGATCCTGACCGAGCCGAAAAACTCCATGGCAAAGCAATATAAAGCCCTGATGTCCTATGACGGGGTGGAGCTGCAGTTTGAGCCGGAGGCGCTGGAAGCCGTGGCCGACAAGGCCATTGAAATGAAGATCGGGGCCCGGGGCCTGCGCAGCGTGATGGAGAAGATCATGACCAACATCATGTACACGGTGCCCTCAGACCCCACCGCAAAGAAGGTAACTGTTACAGTGGACTGCGTCCGAAACGGGACGGAGCCTGCCGTCAGCCATATCAACGACTGACGGTTTTTGAGGAACATATGATGGCAGAGAAAGACAAAAGCGAAGCGGTTTTACTGCCGCTGCTGGCCCTGCGGGGGCTGTGCGTATTTCCGGGAATGCTCCTGACCTTTGATGTGGAGCGCCCGGCATCCATCGCGTCGGTGGATCTGGCAGTAAAAACCAACCAATTGATTTTCCTGGCCGCCCAGAAGGAACTGACGGCAGAACTGCCGGATGCCAGCGGGGTCTATGCTATAGGGACCGTCTGCCGCATCAAACAGCAGCTGCGCCAGCCCAGAGGCGGCGCCTGCCGGGTGATGGTCGAGGGCCTGTACCGGGGCAGGGCGGAGGTCATATGGCCGGATCCGAAGGGGTATACGGCTCAGGTGCGCCCGCTGGCGGATGAGCCGGAGCGGGTGAGCGGGGTAAAAATGCAGGCGCTGCTGCGCAACTGCATGACCCTGTTTGAAAGCTATCTGCGTATGGCCCCGGATATGCTCACCGAGCAGATCCTGAACGTGTTGGCCCGGCCGGAGCCCTCCTATGTGGCCGATTACATCGCCCAGAATGTGCGCTTCTCGCTGGAAGATAAGCAGAAGCTGCTGGAGGCGCTTCGCCCCAGCAAGCGCCTGGCCCTGCTGGGAAGCCTGCTCAGCCGGGAGATCAGCATCCTGACGGTGGAAAAGGAGATCAGTGAGGCCACCCAGGAGCAGATGAACCGGAACCAGCGGGAATACTATCTCCGGGAGGAGATGAAGGCCATTCAGGCCGAGCTGGGGGACGAGAGCGCCTATGACGATGTGGACGAGTACCGCCGGAAGATCGAAGCGCTGCCGGTGACCGGGGAAGTCCGGGAGAAGCTGCTGAAGGAAGTGGGCCGGCTGGCCAAACAGCCCTTCGGTTCCTCCGAGGCGGCGGTGCTGCGGGGGTATCTGGATGTGTGCCTGGAGATCCCCTGGGGCAAAAAGACAAAAGAGACCATCGACCTGGAAAAGGCCCGCAAGATCCTGGATGAGGACCATTACGGCCTGGAAAAGGTAAAAGAGAGGGTGCTGGAGTATCTGGCTGTCAAGCAGCTGTCCCCGGAGATCAAGGGCGGGCTGCTGTGTCTGATCGGGCCTCCGGGCACCGGTAAAACCAGCATCGCCATGAGCATCGCCCGGGCCACCAACCGGAAATTGGTGCGCCTGTCTTTAGGCGGCGTCCACGATGAGGCGGAGATCCGGGGCCATCGGAAGACGTACATCGGCTCTATGCCCGGCCGGCTGATCAACGGGATCATCCAGGCGGGCAGTTGCAACCCCCTCATGGTGCTGGACGAGATCGACAAGCTGGGTACGGACTACCGGGGAGATCCCTCCGCGGCCTTGCTGGAGGCTTTGGACGGGGAACAGAACAGCAGCTTCCGGGATCACTTTCTGGAGCTTCCCTTTGATCTGTCAGAGGTTTTCTTTATCACCACCGCCAACACCAGAGACACCATCCCCCGGCCTCTGCTGGACCGGATGGAGGTCATCGAGCTGGGGAGCTATACCGATGAAGAGAAGCTCCAGATCGCCAAGCGCCATCTGCTGCCCAAGCAGCGGAAGAAACACGGCCTGAAGGCCAGCCAGCTCCGGGTGGACGATGCGGCCATCCGGGAGATCATCCGCAGTTACACCCGGGAATCCGGCGTGCGTCTGCTGGAGCGGGAGCTGGCCGGGGTCTGCCGGAAAGCGGCAGGCGGCATCGCTGGCGGCGAATACAAGAGCCTGTCCGTCCGGGCCGGGAAGTTAGAGCCCCTGCTGGGGCCGGCCAAGTACAAGCCGGAACAGCACCGCCTGCGGGACGAGGTGGGCCTGGTCCGCGGTCTGGCCTGGACCGCCGTGGGCGGCGAGGTGCTGGATGTGGAAGTGGCGGTCATGGACGGCAGCGGCAAGCTGGAGCTCACGGGCAACTTGGGAGACGTGATGAAGGAGTCTGCCCGGGCAGCCGTCAGCTACATTCGCAGCCAGGCCAAATCCTTAGGCGTGGACCCGGACTTTTATAAAACAAAGGATATACATATCCACTTCCCGGAGGGAGCCGTGCCGAAGGACGGGCCCTCCGCGGGGATCACGGTCTTTATGGCGGTGCTCTCCGCGCTCACCGGCGCGCCCGCCAGAAGCGATGTGGCTATGACAGGGGAGATCACCATCCGGGGCCGGGTGCTTCCTATCGGCGGCCTGCGGGAAAAGACCATGGCGGCTCTGCGGGCCGGGGTAAAAACGGTCATCATCCCCGCGGAAAATGAGCCGGACCTGGCCGAGATCGACCAGACTGTCCGCCGCCGGCTGAACTTTGTACCGACAGATCATGTGGAAAAGGTGCTGGATGTGGCCCTGTTGCGTCAGGGGGAACCGAAGGAACAGCTGCTCCAGCTCCCCGGCGGTAAGGGCGCCGAGCGCCCTCTGGTCCGGCAGTAAAAGGGTGGAAGATGGCTTCTCTCAATGTCAATCAAGTGGAATTTGTCCGTTCTGCCGCCAGCAGCGGGCAGTTTATCCGCAGCTCGGTCCCGGCGGTGGTTTTTGCCGGGAAGTCCAATGTGGGCAAATCCTCGGTGATCAACCGGCTGCTGAACCGGAAAAATTTTGCCCGGGTCAGCGCTTCGCCGGGGAAGACCGCCCATGTGAACTATTTCCTCATAGACGGGAAGCTCTATTTTGTGGACTTGCCCGGTTACGGCTATGCCAAGGTCCCCCAGAGCGAAAAGGAACGCTGGGGCCGGCTGATGGAGGCGTTCTTTGCCGGGGAGGGGCTGTTTGACTTAGGCGTGCTGATCGTGGACAGCCGTCATAAGCCCACGGCGGACGACGGCACCATGGCCGAGTGGTTCAAAGCCAGCGGCTACCGCCTGGTCGTGGCTGCCAACAAGCTGGACAAGCTCAAAAAGAGCGAGATCGAGCCCAATCTGCGCTGCGTTCGGGAGACCCTGGACCTGGGGGAGGAGACCCGGATCATTCCCTTTTCCGCTGAGACCGGCCAGGGGCGCAATGAGTTGATGGCTGAAATCTTAAAATTGCTGTGAAAAAAGCTCCTTAACCGGAGCTTTTTTCATGAAATTTTTGTTTTTTGGCGCAACCAGTGCGGAAAATTCCTGTCTATATAAGTAGAACTATGAACGGAGGAACAGCGATGGACGACGCCGGAATCGTGGATCTGTATTGGCAGCGCTCGGAACGGGCCATAGAGGAGACAGAACGCAAATACGGCCCCTACTGCCGGACGATCGCCTATAACATCCTGCATGACGCGGAAGACACCGAAGAGTGTGTGGATGACACCTGGATGGGGGCCTGGAGCTCCATGCCGGACAAACGCCCGGCCCGGCTCTCGGCCTTCTTGGGGCGGATCACCCGCAACCTGGCTCTGAACCAGATCGCCCGGCAGAACAGCCGGCGGCGGGGCGGGGGAGAGCTGCCGCTGGCCCTGGAGGAGCTGGGAGACTGCGTGCCCGCCGCCTTTGATTTAGAGGAGGAGTTGGAGGCAAAAGAGCTGGCAGAAAAGCTGCAGCGCTTTATTTCCGGCCTGCCGAGGACCCAGCGCCGGGTGTTTTTAGGGCGTTATTACTATCTGCTCTCTATCGAAGAGCTGGCGGCCCGCTCCGGCTTCAGCCGGAGCAAGGTCAAGAGTATGCTCTTTCGGATGCGGCAAAAGCTGCTGGCATATTTGGAGGTGAGCGCATGAAGAAGGGGGCCTGGACGCTGCTGCGGGCTATGAGTGCCGCGGCGGAGGCAGATCTGCTGGACGCGGAGAAGGCCCTGGGCCTGCTGGATGCCCGGCCCGCCGCGATCCTCCGCCGCAGGAAGATCCTGCGGACCGCGCTGCTGGCGGCGATCCTCTCCGCCCTGTTCGTAGGCACGGCCTACGCGGCCTGGCGGATCGAACTGGGCCAGAAGCTGCTCCCCAGCGCGGTGGTGGGGGAGATCGGAGTCCCGCCCACGGAGACGGCGGAGCAGAAATACTACCTGACAGATTACGGCTTTACCGATTCCCCGGAAGCCCGGGCCAGCCAGGAGATGTGGGACTATTATTGGTCATATACGGAGCGCCGGGGCCAGGAGTGTCTGGACTGGGGCCTGAGCTACTACGATTGGCTGGAAGAAGACGGGGACTGGTATACGGGCGACCCGGAGCTGGAGGCTCTGCATACGATCTATCAGGCCCAGAACCGGGAGATGGCGGAGAAGTTCCTGGAGATCCGGGACCGCTACGGCCTGAAGCTGCACAGCCAGGAGATCGTCAGCCCCAGCCAGGAGGAATTTTACGCCCTCTCGGGGGTGGAACCCTTCTGCTTTCCGCCTTCTGGAGACGAGACGGTGCCATGCAAGAGGATCTATGAGGACGGCAGCTTTATATTGGAGGGTACTCTGGAGACGGAGGACCAGAGGCAGTTTCTCTTCTCCCTGACCCGGAGCCTCTCCGGCGTACTGCCGGCGGCCAGCCTGATGATAGAGAACCCGGAGGGGTACGAACAGTGGGAGACCGTCAACCGCTTTGGCAACGGTCTGTCCCTGGCCCTGCGCAGCCGTTACCCGGACCCCGGCGCGTTGACGGACAACGTGCCGGAGGTGGATCGTCTGCTGATCTTCTTCGAAGGGGAGGGCGTCAGCGTGACGCTGACGGTCGGGCCTACGTTAGAGTGCCTGAGCCGTGAGGACGCGGAGACCCTGGCGGACTGCTTTGACTTTGAAGCGGCCTGCGGAAAATAACAAAAGCACCCGGGCCGGGTTAGGCACGGGTGCTGTCTTTATTGCTGCTCCGCCATGTAGAGGCTCACGCGGGACTGGATGGCCCGGGCTGTCTCCTCGGCGGAACGCTGACCGTTTAAGTAAGCCCCCGCCTCGCTGCGGACGATCTGATCGATCTGGGCGTCGTAGCGCCGCACGGTGCACGTTGTATCAATATGGGCCAGGTGCTTGTCGATATACGCCTCGAAGCTCTCTTTGGTGATGCCCCGCTCGGCCAGCATACTGTCGTCATACTCGTTCAGGTGCTCGGCGGCGAGCGCCTCCCGCTGCTCCCGGTGCAGCGGTACGCCGTGGTAATCTCCGTCGGTGTAGAGGCTCTTGATAAATTCCCAGCACAACTCCTTGCGCCCCGAGAGGGAGCAGATGCCCAGACCTGCATAGGCCTCCGCCACGGGCCCCAGCTCCGGCAGGCCCACCAGGCACTGCTCCTCCCAGAGGGGATCGGGAAAGCTGGAAAAGGGGGCGTCGCTGTTGAAGATCAGAAGGGCGTTATTTTCCGCCGGGTCCCAGGCCACCCTGTTGGCTTCGTTGGCCCCCAAACCGGCACAGGCCCGGCTGCGGTCCTTGACGGCCCGGAGCAGGTGGAGAAAATAGTCCGAGTCAAAGGCGCAGGCGCCCGCGCTCCAGTCCACCAGCTTGTCCCCGGACAGGGACACCAGCATGGACAGCAGGTCCTCGCTGAAGGTGGCGTCCACCAAGAGACAGGAGGCCCGGCTGCTTTGCGCCAGCTTCTCCTCCAGAGCTTCCCAGGTCCAGCCCGCCGGGTCCGGGCCCAACTCAGACGCGCTGCCGCAGCAGGTGTACGAAGTTACGCCCAGCACCGCCTCGTACAGCTTCCCGTCCATCTCAAAGGCGGACAGGAGAGGCATATTCAGCTTTTCCAGGAGCGCCGGTTCCCTCGCCAGCCAGGGCTTCAGATCCTCCAGCAGTCCCCGCCGGGCCAGAAGCCCCACGGAGAAGAGATTGGTGTTTCGCACATAGTACAGAGCCGAAAAATCGAACAGGTCCGGCGCGCTGCCGGAGGCGATGTCCGTCAGCAGCCGGGTCTCCGGGAGCTGCTCGTCCCCGCCCTGAGCGCTGTAATCCCGCAGCTGGACGGGGCAGTCCGGGTGGGCCCGGTTCCAGGCGCCAAGAGCCCCTTCCAGAGCGATGGAGGTGTCCTGGCTGTTCAGCGTGGCCAGCACCAGGGGTCCCGAGGCAGAGAGATCCAGGTCTGCCTTTTGCAGCTGCATCAGACAGCCGGGCTCCATGGCGCCGGTCCGGCCCAGACAGAGAAAACCCTCCGTGCCCATCTCCAGCACTGCGCCGCCGATGATGCCCATCCGGTCCCAGGTCAGGATGCGCGTCAGCGTCCCGCTGTCCCAGTCGTAGCCGTAGAGGGCGCTGCCGTCCGAAAGATACAGGCTAAAGCGCTCCCCGCCGCTGTAGAGCCGGGTCACGCTCTCCTCTACCTCCCGCTGCTCGCCTAAGGTCCCGTCAGCGGCAATCGTCTGGAGCATATATCCGCCCGCCTCCTCCGGCGTGCCCAAGACCGGCTGCCCGCTGGGCAGAAGGGCCAGGGTGGCCCCACCTTCCACAGGCACGCTGAACAGGGGACGGGAGACGTCCTCCGGCCGGACAGCGCATAGGCTCCCGGAACCGACAATATACAGCATGCCGCCGGAGCTCTGGAGAAATTGGGGCCAGAAATCCTCCGGCCAGCCCTCGCCGACCAGCTCCATGCGGCGGAGCTCCCGCCCCTCTGCATCCAGCTCTGACAGCATAAAAAAGGCCGCTTCGGGCCCGCCCTCGTGCTCCTCGATGCGGCTGCTCAGGGCGTAGAGCTGCCCATCCGCAAAGCACAGGGATTCGATGCTCTCCTTTGTCCAGGATCGGAGCAGCCTGGGCCCGCTCCCGTCCCGCGCTGCCCGGAAGAGTTTCCAGCCCTCCTGGTCGCTGCCGGCAAAATAGACGCTGTCTCCGCCGTCGATCAGGCAGTCCGCCATCCAGGCCGCCGTGCCGTCGATGACCCGGGCGGCGTAGACCGCCTCTGCCCCTTCCTGGTGCGCGGCGCTGACGGGCTTGGACACGGCCAACTTTTCCCCGGTGTCCGCCGCCGGCCGGTCCCGGAACCGGGCAAAAGCCAGAGAGCCCAACAGGCACAGAGACAGAAACAGCAAAAACCATCTTTTCATCCGAAAACCTCCTTATCCGGGGCAGATCGCCCCTCTGCCATTAAAGACAGCAAAACCGGCCCCCGGTTGCGATAGGCAAAGAAGAAAATTCTCGCCCGCTCTTGTAATTAGCGGTGGTTTCTGGTAAAATAAAAATGAACTATTATGGGGGTGAGTGACATCAACGCGGTGCGGGAGATATGGGACGGTTTTGATTTCACCTATATCCTCGGCCTTTTGCAGGGGATCATCCCATCCCTGCTGTGTATCACCCTCCATGAACTGAGCCACGGCTATGTGGCCTACCGGCTGGGAGACGATACCGCCAAAAGAGCCGGCCGCCTGACGCTGAATCCCATCAAGCATCTGGACCCTATGGGCCTTTTGATGATGCTGGTGTTCCACGTGGGCTGGGCCAAGCCTGTGCCGGTGAATATGATGCGGTTTAAAAACCCCAAACAGGGCATGGCGATCACAGCCCTGGCCGGGCCGGTGAGCAACCTGATCATCACCGCCGTTTTTCTTTTCCTGTATGGCGCGGCTTACTTTTTCCTGGGAACCAGCGCGGTGGGCAGCTATCTGCTGCAAATGCTGGCACTGACCGCTTATATGAGTTTGGGGCTGGCGGTGTTCAATCTTCTGCCTGTGCCGCCGCTGGACGGGTCCAAGGTCCTGTTTTCCCTGATGAGCAACGAGAGCTATTATAAGCTGATGCGCTATGAGCGCTATGGCTCTATCGTGATGCTGCTGTTGGTGGCCTCCGGGGCGCTGGGCCGGCCCCTTTCCGCGCTGATCTCCGCTGTTTTCGATGCCCTTTTTCCCATCGCCCAATGGGCGGCGGAGTTGGCGCTGCACCTATTTTTTTGATATTTCCGGGTGACGAATGGAAAATCCCAGCTTTTTCTTGGAAGGCATCGTCAGGGAAAAAAATGAGATGCAGGACTTTGAGGGCCCTTTGAGCCTCATCCTGATGCTGCTGCAAAAAAATAAAATAGAGATCCGGAATCTGCGGATCTCCGAGATCCTGGACCAATACCTGGAGTATCTGGACCGTATGCAAAGTATGGATCTGGAGATCGCCAGTGAGTTTGTGCAGATGGCGGCCCATCTGCTCTACATCAAGACCAGGACCCTGCTCTCTGCGGAGGAAGAGGTCTCCGAGTTAGAGGTTTTGATGGCCTCGCTGGAGCAGCTCAAATGCAGGGATCTGTTCGCGGCCATCCAAAAAATAACGCCGGAGCTGAAAACGGCTTCCGAGCAGGGGCTGCTGTACTATGCCAAGCTTCCGGAACCGCTGCCGAAAGCGGCAAAGGAATACGCTTACCGGCATGAGCCGGTGGATCTGCTGCGGGCGCTGTACGGCCTCTATGTCCGGGGGGCCAGAACGCCGGAACCGGAGCTGAGCTTCATCTCCGCGATCCCGGGGCGCATCGTCTACAGTGTGCGGGACAAGAGCCGGCAGCTTTTGGACAGGCTGCGCAGTGGCCCGGCTTCGCTGGAGGCGCTCTACGCGGCCTGCTGCTCCCGTTCGGAGATCGTGGCCACCTTTGTGTCCATTTTGGAGCTGTGCTCCCTGGGCAATGTATATATCCACCGGCCGGACGGCGTATGGACCGTGGAATTTTCCGGCGGGAATGTGGATGAAATCATGGAAAAGATTATAGAATAAAGCTTCAGAGGGCAATATGACTGAACTATCCGCGGCCGTGGAGGCCATTCTGTTTGCCGCCGGGGACAGTGTGCCGGTGGCCCGCCTCTCTCTGGTGCTGGAGCGGAGCGAGGAAGAGATCCTCTCCGCGGCAGAGGCGCTGGCGAAGGAATACGAAGAGCAGGGGCGGGGGATCCGCCTGCTGCGGCTGGACAAAAAGCTCCAGCTCTGTTCCGCGCCTGCCTTTGCCTCCCTGATATCCAAGGTGCTGGAGCAGAGAAAACCGCCGGTCCTCTCCCAGCCGGCCCTGGAGACGCTGGCAATCACCGCCTATTTTCAGCCGGTGACCAGGGCTTATATCGACCAGGTCCGAGGGGTGGACAGCTCGTATACCGTCAGCGTCCTGCTGGAACGGGGGCTGATCGAGCCCTGCGGTAAGCTGGAGGCCCCGGGGCGGCCTACTGTCTTTCGGACAACGGATGTGTTCCTGCGCACCATGGGCATCCAGGAGTTGTCCCAGCTGCCGCCGCTGCCGGAGATCACCGGCAGTGAGGGCTTGGAAAAACTGCAAAAACAGATCGAAAAACTGCAAGATCCGGAGAACAGCGAACAGATGGCACTCAGTGAAGTCGTCAAGGGGTGATGATTGTTGACTGGATGGATTATAATAGGCGTGATCGTGCTGCTGATCGCCGGGCTGATGTCGATCCCCATCGGGGTGGACGTCGGCTATGAAGGCGGCCAGTTTCGCGCCTCGGCCAAGGTCTGCGGGATCCTGCTGCAGCTTTTCCCCAAAAAGCCCACAGAGGGGGAGCCAAAGCCGAAAAAAGAGAAAAAACCCAAACCTATCAAGAAGAAAAAGAACCCGCCGGGAGAGGCGGCGGCCCCCAAGAAAAAGCGGAAGCTCAGCTTCAGCAAGGACGAGATCCTCTCCCTGCTGCGCAAGGTGCTCAAGAGCTTCGGACGTTTTGGCCGGGCCTTCCGGGTGGACCGGTTCCTGCTGGATTATACCGCGGCGGGGGAGGATCCCTATAACACGGCCATGACCTACGCCTATGTGAACACGGCGCTCTCCAGCCTGGCCCCGCTCTGTGTCAAACGTTTTAAGGTGAAGGATTGCCGGGTCCATACGGATGTGGATTTTACGGCGGATAAGATGAAGCTGGACTTCAGCCTGGCGATCAGCCTCCGGATCGGAAAAATTTTCAGCCTGGTCTTCTCCATAGGCTTTGCCGCCGTGGGGATGCTGCTCCGAAACAAGCTCCGGCTTGCCAAGGAAAAACGCGCAAACAAGAAAAACGGGACCGCGGATGCGGACCAGATCATAGAAATAGAGACCGTACAAGAAAACATACAGGAAGAGGAAAGGATGGACGCAAATGGATAACAACAACCCTATCGGCGAACTCATGCAGACTACGATGGAGAATGTGAAGAACATTCTTCGGGTGGATACCGTTGTCGGTGAGCCTATTTATACGCCTGACGGCATTACACTGGTGCCCATCTCCAAAATCAGCGTGGGCTTCGGCGGCGGCGGCGTTGAACTGGGCGGCAAAGGCCAGGCCGGTTCCAAGGGCTATGGCGGCGGCAATGCCACCGGCGTGAAGATCGACCCCATTGGTTTTCTGGTCATCAAAGAGGGGACGGTCCGCATGATCAATATCACGCCTCCCGCCAGCAACACCGTGGACCGGATCATTGACATGGTGCCCCAGGTCATTGACCGGGTGGACAGTTTTATTGCCAAGCAGAAGGAAGGAAAATAATTCCGGGAGCTATTGCGCGCGGAACGGTCCATAATAAGCACTGCCCAAAAAAATAGGGTGGTGCTTATTATTAAGAAATGGATATTTGCCAATTTAGCCCTTTTCCTGCTGTTGGGGCTGTGCCCGGCCGCCCAGTCCGCGGAGGAACCCTCTGTCAGCGCCCACAGCGCGATTCTGATGCACAGTGGGGGAGAAGTGGTCTACGAAAAAGCGGCCGATGAGCGCGCGCTGATCGCCAGCACGACAAAGATCATGACCGCCATTGTGGCTATTGAGAATCTGGATCCGGAACAGACCGTGGAGATCCGGCCGGAGTTTTGCGCGGTGGAGGGCTCTTCCATGTACCTGGTCCCCGGGGAGCGCTATACCGTCCGGGAACTGCTGACCGGGCTGCTGCTGGCCTCCGGCAATGACGCGGCCCTGGCCCTGGCCTATGCCGCAGCGGGGAGCGAGGAGGCTTTCGCCGCGCTTATGAACCGGAAGGTGGAGGAGCTGGGCCTGGAAAACAGCCGCTTTGCCAACCCCCACGGCCTTAACGCCGAGGGGCATTACTCCACTGCCAGGGACCTGGCGCGGCTCATGGACCACTGTATGCAAAACGAGCTCTTTGCCTCCCTCGCCGGTCTGCGCAGCTCTACCGTGAAAGAGCAGACTTATGTTAACCACAACAAGCTTTTGGACAGCTGCCCCGGCTGTATCGGCGGGAAGACCGGCTATACGGAGCGGGCGGGCCGCTGCCTGGTAAGCTGTTGTGAACGGGAAGGGACCCGGTTTATTTGCGTGACGCTCTCTGCGCCGGACGACTGGAACGACCACCAGAAACTCTACGACTGGGCCTTCGCGCACTATGCCGACCGGCTGGTGACCGAAGGGATCGCTTTTGAAGTGCCCGTGGTCTCCGGTGAGACGGAGAAGGTACGGGTAGAGCCGGAAGAGTTAAGGCTCTTTCTGCCCAGATCCGCCCAGCTGCGCCTGGAGGCAGAGCTGCCGTTCTTCGTGTTTGCCCCGGTACGGGCGGGGGACCCGGCGGGAACAGCCAGCCTGTGGCTGGATGGAGAAAAAGTGGGCGAGACCCGCCTGTTTTACACGGAGGACGTGGCGCAAAAGATGCGAACAAGGACAACGGGATCATGAAGGAACGACTGCAAAAACTGATCTCCGCTGCGGGGCTCATGTCCCGCCGGGCGGCCGAGGAGGAGATTGCCGCCGGACACGTGCTTGTCAACGGCGAGACGGCCCGCCTGGGAGACCGGGCGGACCCGGAGACAGACGCTATTGTCATAAACGGCCGGCCTCTGCCGCGCCGGGAGAAAAAGCTGTACATAATGCTCAACAAGCCAAAGGGCACAGTCACCACCCTGCGGGATGAGAAGGGCCGCCGGAATGTGACGGAGCTGGTCAAGGACCTGGGGACCCGGGTCTATCCCGCCGGCCGGCTGGATATGTACTCCGAGGGGCTGTTGGTCCTGACCAACGACGGGGAATTTGCCAATCGGCTGACCCACCCCTCCGCCAACTTCGGCAAAACTTATCACACCTGGGTGCAGGGAGAACAGATCGAAGAAAAGCTTCCTCTGCTGCGGCGTCCTATGGAACTGGACGGCGCCGTTACCCGGCCTGCCCAGGCGGAGATCCTGGCCCGCTTCGACCGGGGGGCAGTTCTGGAGATCACCATTTTTGAGGGCAAAAACCGGCAGATACGCCGTATGTGCGAACAGGCGGGTCTGAAGGTCACGAGGCTTCTGCGGGTCCGGGAAGGGCCTCTGGAGCTCGGGGAGCTGAAAAGCGGCGCCTGGCGGCCTCTCACAGAGGACGAGATAAGGCAGGTGCTCTCATGAGGGCGGATTTAGTGGTCATTGGCGGCGGCGCGGCCGGCATGATGTGCGCCCTGACAGCGGCGGAGCGTGGGATAGATACGCTCCTCTTAGAGCCGAACCGGCAGCTGGGAAGAAAACTGCGCATCACCGGCAAGGGCCGCTGTAATATCACCAACAACTGTGATGTCAAAACCTTTATGGCCCATATTCCCGGGGACGGGCGCTTTCTCTACAGCGCGGTGAACCGGTTCTCCCCGGCGGATGTGATCGCTTTTTTTGAAAACAGAGGGCTCCCGTTGAAAACCGAGCGGGGGAACAGGGCCTTTCCCCGGTCCGACAATGCCAACGATGTGGCCGGGCTGCTTACGAAACTCTGCGCCCAGGCTGGGGTGCGTGTGCTGCACACAGCGGCCGAAAAGATCCTGACAGAGGACGGCGCGGTGACCGGTGTCAGGACCGGAGAGGGGCCGGTCAGCTGCCGGGCGGCGGCGCTTTGTACCGGCGGCCTGTCCTATCCGCTCACCGGCTCCACCGGGGCTGGGTATCGCTTTGCCCGGGAACTGGGGCATTCTGTCACGCCCCTCAGGCCCTCTCTGGTCCCTTTGGAGAGCCCGGATCCGGCTTGCGGACAGATGCAGGGCTTCGCGCCAAAAAATGTGGTCCTCTCTGCTTACGAGGACGATAAGCTGATTTTCCGGGAGCAGGGGGAGATGCTGTTCACCCATTTCGGGGTTTCCGGCCCACTGGTGCTCTCTGCCAGCGCTCACATGCGCCGCTGGGGGCAGGCAAAGTACCGGCTGGAGATCGACCTGAAGCCGGCGCTGGACGAGAAAACGCTGGACGCGCGCCTGCTGCGGGATTTTGAAAAATATGCCAACCGGGCGTTCAAAAACGCCCTGACAGACTTGGCCGGCCGGGCCATGATCCCGGTGCTGGTGGAGCGTTCCGGTATTCCCGGGGATATCAAGGTCCACGAGATCACCCGGACCCATAGGCAAAATCTGCTGCGGCTGTTCAAAGCCTTTCCCGTGCCTGTCTCCGCTCCCAGACCCATAGACGAGGCCATCGTCACTGCCGGAGGGATCTGCACAAAAGAGGTCGATCCGCGGACAATGGGATCCAAGCTGGTGCGGGGGCTGTATTTTGCCGGGGAAGTACTGGATCTGGACGCTTACACCGGCGGCTTTAATCTGCAAATCGCCTGGTCCACAGGCTATGTGGCCGGGAAATCCATCTTAAAGGAAGAATTTCCATGAAGAAAAATGTCGCTATTGCCATTGACGGGCCCTCCGGGGCCGGGAAAAGTACCCTGGCCCGGCGCTGTGCCGCCTGCTTTGGCCTGATCTATGTAGACACCGGGGCCATTTACCGGACCGTGGGCCTGGCGGCTTACCGCCGCAGGGTGGACCGGAAGGACGAGGCCGCCGTGTCCAGGCTGCTCCCGGAGCTGAAGATCCGGATGGATTACGATGAGAAAGGGGAGCAGCGGATGGTTCTGGATGGGGAGGACGTGTCCGCCGCGATCCGGGAGCCGGAGATCTCTCTATGCGCTTCCGATGTGTCTGCCCTGCCGGCTGTGCGGGCCTTTCTGCTGGATATGCAACGGAAGATGGCCCGGGAACACAGCGTGATCATGGACGGACGGGATATCGGGACGGTCGTTTTGCCCCGGGCGGAGCTGAAGATCTTTCTGACAGCCAGTCCCCAGGCCCGGGCCCACCGCCGGATGCTGGAGCTGCAGGCCAAAGGCCACCAGGTGAGCTATGATCAGGTCCTGCAGGATATCCAGTACCGGGACGCCCAGGACAGCGGCCGCTCTGCCGCGCCTCTGAAGGCGGCGGAGGACGCCGTCCATGTGGACACCAGTGAGCTGAACTTTGAAGAGAGCTTTCAGCTGCTCCGGGACCTGATCCATAAGCGGCTGGGGCTGGAGGAAAAGGCATGAGAGAGCTGAAGGTCGCAAAAAGTGCTGGCTTCTGTTTCGGCGTCAGCCGCTCGGTGGAGCTGGCGGAAAAGCTGCTGGCGGAAGGGCCCTGCTGCAGCTATGGAGAACTGATCCACAACCGGCAGCTGGTGCAGGCCTTAGAGGCAAAGGGGCTGCGGGTGGTGGAATCCCCGGAGGAGCTGCACCCGGGGGAAAAAGTCATCCTTCGGGCCCATGGCATTTCCCGGGAAGTTTTCGGAAAAATCGAGAAAACCGGCGCCCTGATCACCGACGCCACCTGCCCGAAAGTCAAGGCCATTCACACCATCGTCAGCCGGGCCGAGGCGGAAGGGCGCTTCGTGATCATCATCGGGATGCGGCACCATCCGGAGGTGGAGGCCATCTGCGGCTGGTGCGGAGAACATGAAGTGTTCGAAAATCCCGAAGAATTGGCCGAATGGCTGGACTGTAGGGAGGATTTTTGGAAAAAACCCCTAACAGTCGTCGCCCAAACGACCCAGACCCACCATAATTTTACCGAATGTTGTGAGATCATAAAAAAAAGATGTACAAATTCAAAAATATCTGATACAATATGTTTTGCTACATCTACCCGGCAGGAAGAGGCGGCCAGTTTGGCAGCGGCCTGTGACGCCATGGTGGTGATCGGCGGAAAGCACAGCGCAAACAGCCTGCATTTGGCCCAGATCTGCAGGGAGCGCTGTGCCAATGTCCAGTTCATTGAGGGTCCGGAGGAGCTGGATTTGGACAGGCTTTCTGCCGCGCAGACCGTGGGGCTCACAGCGGGGGCTTCCACGCCGGCGTGGATAATTAAGGAGGTAAGAAACAAAATGAGCGACGAGATCAAAGACGAGATCAAAGTAGAAGAATCCCCGGTGGAGAAGGAACTGTCCTTCGATGAAATGCTGGAGGAGACTCTTAAAACTATATATAATGGGGATAAGGTGACAGGCACCGTCGTGACCATCACCGGCACAGAGGTCAGTGTCGATCTGGGCGCCAAGTATTCCGGATTTATCCCCGCCGACGAGTTTACCGACGATGGCGCCAAGCTGGAAGACGCTGTTAAGATCGGCGACGAGATCGAGGCTGTAGTCGTCAGAGTCAACGATGTGGAAGGCACGGCCATGCTCTCCAAGAAGCGTCTGGATGCCGCCAAGATCTGGAGCGACGTGGAAGCCGCGGTGGAAGACGGGACCGTTATGGAAGGCGTCGTTACCGAGGTCAACAAGGGCGGCGTGGTAGTCAGCGTGAAGGGTGTGCGGGTGTTCGTCCCCGCCTCTCAGACCGATCTGCCCAGGGACGCGGATCTGACCCAGCTGTTGAAGAAGACCGTCCGTCTGCGCATCACCGAGGTCAACCGGGCCCGCAAGCGGGTCGTCGGCTCCATCCGCCGGGTGGCCCAGGCTGAGCGCCGCGCCAAGGTGGAGGCCATTTGGAACGAGATCGAGGTGGGCAAGCGGTATAATGGCGTGGTCAAATCCATGACCAGTTACGGCGCCTTTGTGGACATCGGCGGCATCGACGGTATGGTGCACGTATCTGAGCTGAGCTGGGGCCGGATCCACCAGCCCTCTGAAGTGCTCTCCGTGGGGGATGAGATCCAGGTCTATGTGATCAGCTTTGATAAAGAGAAGCGGAAGATCTCTCTGGGCTACAAGGATCCCAACGCCGACCCCTGGCTCCAGTTCACCAGCAAGTACAGCGTGGACAGCGTGGCTCAGGTGAAGATCGTCAAGCTCATGCCCTTCGGCGCTTTTGCGGAAGTGGTCCCCGGGATCGACGGCCTGATCCACATCAGCCAGATCGCCAACCGGCGCATTGCCAAGCCGGAAGAGGTCCTCTCTGTAGGCGACGTGGTGGATGCCAAGATCACCGCGATCGATGAGGAGAAGCACAAGATCTCCCTCTCTATCCGCGCTCTGTCCGTGCCCGCCCCTGTCGCCCGGGCTCCCAAGGCGGAAGAGAAAGAGGAGGGTCCCCAGGAGGACGCTCTGGTGTATGAGGTCTCCGCAGACGGCCAGGCCACCGGTATCGCTCCGGAGGACGAGCCTGCCGAGGAATAAGCCGAAAGAACCAAAAACCTGCTGGTAATATACCGGCAGGTTTTTTGCGCCTTTGTGCCCCTTATAAATACGGACGGATGTCTATGACCAGCTGTTCCTCCAGGTTTATGAGCCGTTTGGCGATGTCCTTGGCCTCCTCGCTGGCAGCCTTATACTGGTTCAGGTAGCGGTTCAGGCTTTTTATTCCCATATTGCAGCCGTCGGTCATCAGGTCCGCAATGGTCTTGTCGGAATCGTCCATCCCCAGCTTCAGGTTTGTTTTGATCCAGGACATGCCCTTGGCAAGGGGGTCAGCCTCTTTGCCTTCGTCGCAGTATGACGCCAGAAGGGACCGGACTTCTGCCTGGAGCTTTTCGTGCTCCCGTCGGCAGTTCTCCAGAAACTTTTGCAGGGACCGGCTGTTGACGGAATCCGACACTTCCTCAATAGAGGCAATGCCCATTTTGATCCCGGCGTCGCATTCCCGCAGCAGCTTTATGGTATCTTGTTCGATCATGTTTTTTCTCCTTCGCTTGAATATCTGGTTTTTAGTATCTGCCGCTTTTGCGGTCTTATGCGTATAGGCCGATTCAGCCTTGAAATTATGGGCAGGTTGGGGTATACTCTCCGTGAGGTATCCATTCACAAGGGGAGAAAAACGTGTTTAAGCTGATTACAGAAGAGGGGCACGCCCGCCGGGGCGAATTTGACACGCCGCATGGAACCGTTCAAACGCCGGTTTTCATGAACGTGGGGACCCAGGGAGCCATCAAAGGGGCCATTTCCGCAGGGGATCTGAAAACATTGGGCTGCCAGGTGGAGCTGTCCAACACCTACCATCTCCATGTGCGGCCGGGGGACGGCCTCATCAAGGAGCTGGGAGGTCTGCATAAGTTCATGGGCTGGGACGGGCCTATCCTTACAGACAGCGGCGGATTTCAGATCTTTTCTCTTGCAAAGCTTCGCAGCATCACAGAGGAGGGTGTGCAATTCAACTCCCATGTGGACGGCCGGCGTATTTTTATGGGACCGGAGGAGAGTATGCGCATCCAGGTCAATCTGGGCTCTGACATCGCCATGGCCTTCGATGAATGCGTGAAAATCCCGTCTCCCAAGGACTATGTGGCCCGCTCCTGTGACCGGACCTACCGCTGGCTCCAGCGATGCAAAAAGGCTTTGGCCGCGTACAACAACGAGGAGGACGCCGTGAACCCGGGCCAGATGCTCTTCGGTATCAACCAGGGAGCCGTGTTCCACGATCTGCGGGTGGAGCATATGAAGAGGATCGCCGAGCTGGATCTGCCGGGTTACGCCATAGGCGGCTTGGCAGTGGGGGAGACCCACCAGGAAATGTACGATACCATCTCGGTTTTGGATGAATATATGCCCAAGGACAAGCCCCGCTATTTAATGGGCGTAGGAACGCCGGGAAATATTTTGGAGGGCGTTTCCAGAGGCGTTGATTTCTTTGACTGTGTCATGCCCGCCCGAAACGGGCGCCACGGGCATCTCTTTACCTGGCAGGGGATCCTCAACATCAAAAACGAAAAATACGCCCGTGATGACGGGCCTATCGATCCCGCCTGTGACTGCCCGGTATGCCGGCGGTACTCCAGAGCCTATTTACGGCACCTTTTCAAGGCCGAGGAGATGCTGGCCATGCGCTTCGCTGTGTCACATAATCTGTATTTTTATAACAGCCTGATAAAACGGGTGAGGGACAGCCTGGAGGCTGGTACTTTTGACAGCTTCCGCCGAAAGTACACAGAAATTTTGGACAAACGCATATAACCATCTTGAAATTACAAGGCAAAGCATGTATAATATAAATATATTTTGTTTGGAGGTATTCCCCGTTATGACTTTACTGCTCACGACTGATGCCAGCATGGCAGGAGGCGGCACTTCGATGATCTTGATGCTCGTCCTGATGTTTGCCGTTTTCTATTTTTTTATAATCCGTCCCGAGAATAAGAGAAAAAAGAAAACCGAGGAAATGCGCAGCTCCCTCAGCATTGGGGATGAGATCGTCACCATCGGCGGCATAACCGGCAAGATCGTACAGGTCACAGAGGACACTATTACCTTCGAGACCGGCGAAGACCGGGTCCGTATCCAGACAAAGAAGTGGGCCGTTTCCACCACCGCCAAGATGGAGGCCGCCGAAGCCGAGGCCAAGGGCAAGAAACGCAAATAAGATCAAAATCATATAAATTTGCAGAGGGAAGCCGCTGTTGCGGCTTCCTTTTTATGTATGAAACCTCTCCCGGCTTAATAGAATGTACCAACATTCTCATGCGGGAGGGGTTTTATGTCTTTTTCAAGTGTTGCAGAGCGATGGGATCTGCGTTTTCTTTTGCGGGCTTTGGCAGCCTGGGCCATATCGGCGCTGTTTTTTCTGCTGATTGCCTCTCTGATCGTCAGCAAGAGCAGTATAGGCGCCGGAGAACTCGGTTACGTAAGCTCCGGCATCAGCTTCGCGGCGGCTGTCTGCGCCGGACACTTTGCCGGGAGAACATTAAAGGGCAGTGGAATATACACGGGCCTTTTGACCGCCGCGCTTCTCTCGGTCGTGTTGCTGACCGTCGGCTTTCTGATAGAGGGCCCGGCCATTGAATCCTCCGGGGTTTTGAGTATTGTGACCTTTAGCTTTTCCGGCTGCCTGGTGGGCGCCGTCTTCTTCGGCGGCAAAAAGGGGAAGGGAAAGAAGACCCGCTTTTCCCCAAAAAGCAGGCATTAGGCCAGCGTTGACATAAATGCAGGCATAAATTTAAAAAATGGGCAAAAAAATTTTTCACAATATCTTGCGCCCGCCTGCTAAAATGCCAAAAATAATTACAAGAGCTTGGGCTGCTCGGTAACAAGTGTTAACATAAATGAAAAAAATTCTGTTTTTTTTGTTAAAAAAGGGCTTGATTATTTTGCTGATTTGTAATATATTGTTACTAACAAATGATTATGTCAATCAAAAAGTTATTTCCCGCCGGAGGGAGCTCCCATGAGCGGGGGCGGAGACAAGCGGCAGGGCAGAACGGAAAGGCTTTTGATCTTCACAGCTTTTGTGGCCGGTTCCACGGTGTGCCAATGGATCTTAAAAGGGGAGACGCCCCTTGACGGATTCTTCCCGCTGGCCTGGCTCTATGCTCTGCTCCTTGGCGCAACGGCCGTGTTGGCGGCTTCCATGCTTGGGATCGCGCTGCTGCCCATCTGCGCGTTTATGTTGGGCGGTTTGACCGGCCGCTGCTCGGCACTCTTCGTGAGCGCTTGGCTGAGCGGGGCCGCGCCGGACCCAAAGGGCCTGATCTTCAGCGCCGTTGCCGTGCCGCTGTTCTTTATGATCGCCGTCCAGGGGATGCGCAGCTCCCAGCTGCTGGGCGCCATGCTTGACAACTGCGCTGCTGCCGTCCGGGCCCAATATCACAGAACTTACCTCTCCGTAGCTGTCGCCGCAGCGGCCGGGGCAGCAGCCGTCTATTGGATCTTGGGCATATACAGATAGATTACCAGGAAAGAAGGGCGTTTTACTTGCAAAATTCTCAGTGTATGGAGCTATACGAGAAGTATCTCAGAGAGGAGAAAAAGGCATCCAACAATACCCTTAGCTCTTATCTCCGGGATATTCGCCAGCTTTGCGAGTATCTGGACGCCTATACAGGCGCGACGCTGACGACCGTCCGCCACGAAGAGCTTGCCGAATACATTGCCTGGCTTAAAAGCCATGGAAAGTCGGCGGCGACGGTGTCCCGGGTCATCGCCTCCTTCAAAAACTTTTACTCTTTTCTGTGCATCCGCCAGATCGTGGAGGAAAACCCGGCCACCGGTCTGGTATCTGAAAAGGCAGAGCATAAGCTGCCGCAGATCCTGACCAGCAAAGAGGTGGAGCTTCTGCTGGAGCAGCCGGAGTGTGTGGATGCCAAGGGATATCGAGACAAGGCCATGCTGGAGCTCTTGTATGCCACGGGTATCCGCGTGACAGAGCTGATCGACCTGAATATAAGCGATGCGAATATTGCCGCCGGGGTCATTCGCTGCCACAGCCGGAACAAAGAGCGTTTCATCCCCATGTATCCCGCTGCCATCAAAGCTTTGAGCGAGTACATAAGCAAGGTAAGACCCCATATGATCGCCGTTCCGGACGAGCCCGCGCTGTTCGTCAATGTCTCGGGAGAGCGGATGTCCCGCCAGGGCTTTTGGAAGATCATCAAATTTTATCAGAAAAAGGCCAAGATCGAGAAGGATATCACGCCCCACACGCTGCGCCACTCCTTTGCGGCGCATCTGCTGGAAAACGGCGCCGACATTCACGCTATCCAGGAGATGCTGGGCCACGCGGATATCTCTTCCACCCAGGTCTATTCCCAGCTGGTAAAAAAACAGTTGAAAGACGTGTACAACAAGGCTCACCCCAGGGCCTGAAACCACCGGATCCTTACAGACGCGGCGTGGGTTTTCCAAACCGGATGACCCACGCCGCGTTTTCCGGCAGGGGCGTGTCCGTAATTTTCTGTTGCGATAAATGTCCGGGTATGATAGAATAAAGCAGGATGTGATAAAATGCGGATTTTAGGGATCGATCCCGGTGTCGCAACGATCGGATTTGGCGTGCTCGAATCTGAGCAGAACCGGCACAGGCTCATTCAGTGCGGCGTGATCAGCACCCCGGCCCATACGCCGCTCTCTGCCCGGTTGGAGCAGATATACGGCGATATGCGCCAGTTGATCGAGCTGTTTAAGCCTGACGCGGCCTCTATTGAGGAGCTCTTTTTTAACACAAACATCACCACCGGCATCGCCGTGGCCCACGGCCGGGGCGTAATCCTGTTGGCCTGTCAGCAGGCGGGGCTGAAAATTTATGAGTATACGCCCCTGCAGGTAAAGCAGGCGGTCGTGGGCTATGGACGGGCAGAAAAGGCCCAGGTGATGGATATGGTCCGCCGGATCTGCGCCCTGCCGGCGCCTCCGAAGCCGGATGACGCGGCGGACGCGGTAGCGCTGGCCCTGTGCCACGCCCGCAGTGCCACATCCTTGCTCTACAGAGGAGAAAATGAAGCATGTTCTACCATATAGAAGGCACGGTGACAGAATTAGAGCCCAACTTAGTGGTGCTGGACTGTGGGGGAGTGGGCTATGCCCTGAATGCCACCGGAAACACTGTGTCGCAGGTAAAGTTAGGGGAGAGAAAGAGGCTCTACGTGTCAGAGTCCATCGGGGAGACCAATTTTGATCTTTACGGCTTTGCCTCCAAGAGCGAAAAGCGCTGCTTTGAAATGCTGATTGCGGTCTCCGGTATCGGGCCAAAGGCTGCGCTCTCTATTTTATCCTACAATACGCCGGAGAGCCTGGCGCTGGCCATTATGAACAACGACGAAAAGGCCCTGACGGTGGC
Source organism: uncultured Oscillospiraceae bacterium (assembly GCA_947630375.1). Classification (GTDB taxonomy): domain Bacteria; phylum Bacillota; class Clostridia; order Oscillospirales; family Oscillospiraceae; genus Limivicinus. Next base: position 37,878 of record CANRHH010000010.1, read on the forward strand.
CCCCGGCATTGGGAAGAAAATTGCCCAGCGGGTGATCCTGGAGCTGAAGGATAAGGTGCGCAAGGAGATGTCCGGCACAGAGCCGGCGGTCCTGGCGCCAGCTGCCACGGCGCCCGCCGCGGACGGGAATCTGGGCGACGCTATGGCTGCCCTGACCGTCCTGGGCTACAGCAGCGCGGAGGTGGCGCCGGTCCTGAAAAGCTTGGATCTGGCCGGGCTGAGCGCGGAGCAGATCATAAAAGCCGTCTTACGGCAAATGGTAAAGTGACAGGAGCTGTCCTATGAGCATCAATTTTTCCGATCCGGGCGATGAAATCCTCACCACGGCGGCCAGTCTGCCGGAGGACAGCGCGGAAGGCTCTCTTAGGCCCCGCACCCTTACCGAATACATCGGGCAGGAAAAGGCCAAAGAAAATTTGAGCATCTTTATCAGCGCCGCCAAGCTCCGGGGCGAACCCCTGGACCATGTGCTGCTCCACGGCCCCCCGGGCCTGGGCAAGACTACGCTGGCCGCCATCATCGCCAACGAGATGGGGGTCAATATCCGCATTACCTCCGGGCCGGCCATTGAAAAGCCCGGGGATTTGGTGGCCATGCTTACCAACCTCAACGAGGGGGACGTGCTCTTTGTAGACGAGATTCATCGCCTGAACCGGGCCTATGAGGAGATCCTCTATCCGGCCATGGAGGATTACGCCATCGACATTATTTTGGGGAAAGGCCCCTCTGCCAACTCTCTGCACCTGGATCTGCCCCATTTCACTCTCATCGGCGCCACCACCCGCTCCGGCCAGCTGACAGCCCCTCTGCGGGACCGGTTTGGCGTTTCTCTGCGGCTGGAGCTGTATACCCCCGAAGAGCTCAAACGCATTGTGGAGCGTTCTGCGGGCATTTTAGGCGTAGATATCGAAGCGGACGGAGCCTATGAGATCGCCTCCCGGTCCAGAGGGACTCCCCGCATTGCCAACCGTCTTTTGAGGCGGGTGCGGGATTATGCCCAGGTCCGGGCCGGCGGCGTGATCACAAAGCCGGTTGCCGATCAGGCTCTGTCCAGCCTGGAGGTGGATAAACAGGGGCTGGACGCGCTGGACCGGCGCATGCTGCGCAGTATCATCGAGTTCTATAACGGAGGCCCTGTCGGGCTGGAAACGCTGGCGGCGACCATCAATGAGGAGGCCGTCACCCTGGAAGATATGTATGAGCCGTATTTGCTGCAAACCGGCTTTCTCACCCGCACTCCCCGGGGCCGCTGTGTCACCAGAAAGGCATATGAGCATTTAGGGATCGCCTACATGGGTCAACAGCAGATGGACTTATAGACAAAAACAAAAAAATTTTTGAAATTCCTTTAAAAAATCTATTGACTTTATACAATGATGTTGTATAATACAAGGTGTATATTTGGATAAAATATTCGAGTATTATGTTCGACTACGCAGGATTAAGTGATACGGAGCTGCAGCGGCTGGCCACCGAGGGGGACCGCCTGGCAGAAGAGACTTTGGCAGAGCGGTATTTCCGGCTGGTCCGTATGTGCGCAAGGCCTCTGTTCCTCGCCGGGGGAGACAGTGAAGATCTCATTCAGGAGGGGATGTTTGGCCTCCTCTCCGCGATCCGGCAGTTCAGCCCGGAGGCGGGTACTTCCTTTCACACATTTGCAGAGCATTGTATACGGTCGCGGCTTTTGTCCGCTGTAAAATCCGCATCCCGGTTGAAGCATTTTCCGCTGAACGGCGGTATGTCCCTTGAGCAACTCTCAGAAGATCCCAAAACGCAGTTATCGGTTACTCCGGAAGTTTTTCGGCGCAGCCCTGAGGAATTGGTTCTGGCCAGAGAGAGCAAGGAAGAACTTTATACCCTTTTTGTACAGTGTTTGTCTCCGCTGGAAACAAAGGTATTTGATTTATATCTGGAGGGCCTGTCCTATCGGGAAATTGCGGACAGGCTTGGCAAAACCTCCAAATCGGTGGACAGCACGGTGCAAAGGATCAGGCGCAAGTTAGCGCGAAACACCAATCCAGGCGAAATCAGCGTGAGCTGATCGCAAATACAGCCGATAACGGCGCATTATCAAAAGAGAGGATCAAAAATGTACCAAGACAAGACCTTAGTATGCAAAGAGTGCGGCAAGGAGTTTATCTTCTCCGCCGGTGAGCAGGAATTTTACGCGGAGCGCGGCTTCCAGAATGAGCCCCAGCGCTGCAAGGCCTGCCGGGATGCTCGCAAGAACGCGGCCCGCGGTCCCCGTGAGTTCTTCACCGCTGTCTGCGCTGCCTGCGGCGGAGAGGCCAAGGTTCCCTTCGAGCCCAAGTCTGATCGCCCTGTCTATTGCAGCGAGTGCTTTGCGAAGATGAGAGAGCAGGCCTGAACCTGTGTCTGCCATGAAAAATGGGGCGCTTGCAGCGTCCCATTTTTCATAGAACGCTTTAGAAAGGTGGATAAACCATGGAAATCACAAGAGAGACCCGTATTTCTGAAATCGTTGAGAACTGCCCCCAGGCCATGCCCGCGTTTATGGCCATCGGTATGCACTGCATGGGCTGTGCCATGGCCAGCGGTGAGACCCTGGAAGAGGCCTGCGCCGCTCATGGGGTAGACCCGGATGAGTTCTTAGTGGAGCTCAAGGCGTTCCTTCTGACGGTTTGACAGAGGGAAGATCCAAAGGCAGGCTGCTTGGCAGCCTGGCGGAAAGGATATAAATGCCGGTCTTTTGACCGGCATTTATAATAGGATCAGATATGAATAACAGACTGGAGCGCATTTTAAGCTATATAAAAGACGGTACCGGGGTGATCGACGTAGGGACGGATCACGGCCTCCTCCCGGCGGCGCTTGCCTGCCGGGGCTATGCCGGGAACATTTTGGCCTCCGATATCCGAAGCGGGCCGCTGGAAGCCGCGGTGCGCACGGCAAAGGCTGCCGGAGTGGACGGCAGGGTCCGGTTTCTGCTCTGTGACGGGCTGGACCTCTGCCCGCCTGAAGACGTGGACACCATTGTTATCGCCGGCATGGGGGGAGACACGATCTGCGGGATCCTGGACCGGGCCGAGTGGTGCATGGACAGGCGATACACCCTGATCCTCCAGCCCATGACCCGCCCGGAGGTGCTTCGGTATTGGCTGGTGTACAATGAGTTTGCAATAACCGCTGAGGACCTGGTGGAGGACGGGAAGGAGATCTATCAGATCTTCACGGCCCGTTTCGGCGGCGTGACAAGGCTTTCCGACGGGGAGCTCTTTACTGGCAACTATGCGGCGGTCCGAAAAAATCCCCTGTTTCCGGCGTTCCTGCAGAGTCAGATCCGGCGCTTTGAAAAAGCGAAGGCCGGGCTTAGCGAAGCCGGCCATGCCCCTGCCGGCCGTCTGGAGCTCATAGAGACGATCCTGGATCAGTTGAAGGAGATGGAAAATTATGAGAACCGTTCAAGAGATCTTTGACTTTTTGTGCCGGCTGGCCCCTTTGGAGCTGCAGACGGATTTTGACAATGCCGGCTTTCTCCTGGGACGGGCCGGCGCTCCGGTTGACCGGGCGCTTCTCGCCCTGGATATCACGCCGGAGGTCATCCAGGAGGCCGGAGAGAAGCAGGTACAGCTGATCGTCTCGCACCACCCGCTGATTTTCGGCGGAGGATTGAAGGCGGTCACCGATACAAGCGGGGCGGAAAAGCTGCTGCGCCTGGCGGAGCTCGGTATCGCCGTGGTATCCATGCACACCAATCTGGACATTGCCCAGGGCGGCGTGAACGACGTGCTCATAGAGCTGCTGGGGGCCAAGGCGGAGGACAGTCTGGACGCTTACGGCTGCGGCCGGATCGGTACGCTGGAAGAACCTATGCCGTTTGACTGCTTCCTGGCCCGCTGCCGGGAGCGGCTGCAGACCAAGGGCCTGCGGTATGTAGATGCTGGCCGGGAGGTGCGGCGTCTGGCGGTCATGGGCGGCTCCGGCGGCAGCTCCATAGAGGACGCGGTAAAGAAGGGCTGCGATACCTATGTGACGGCCGATATCAAGTATAACCAGTTCCTGCAGGCGAAAGAGTTGGGGCTGAACCTTATCGACGGGGACCACTTCTGCACGGAGAACCCGGTCATGTCCCGGCTGGCCGAAGAATTGCGCGCGGGGTTTGCGGACGTGGAATTTCTTTTGTCCCAACGGCACAGTCAGGTAGCTTCCTTTGCCTGAACAGCCCGGCATAAACGACCTTCGCTCTTCATAGACTCGTACAAACGAGGACATGAGAGCGAAGGCTTTTTTATGCCTCCCGGGCTCAGAGCAACAAAACAACATGCCGTTTGCGGCAGAATGGAGAAGCTATGATGACGGACACCAACATTTATCAGGAACTTGCCGCCCGCACCGGCGGAGCGCTCATGCTCGGCGTTGTCGGCCCTGTACGGACGGGAAAGTCCACTTTTATCAAGCGCTTTATGGAGACGCTTGTTATTCCGCAGATTGAGAACACCTATATGCGCGAACGCGCCAAGGATGAGCTGCCGCAAAGTGGGTCCGGCCGGACGATCATGACTGCCGAGCCGAAGTTCATCCCGGAGGACGCGGTGTCTATCCAGTTAGGGGAGGGAACAGAGATATCTGTGCGCCTGGTGGACTGCGTGGGGTACATGGTGGACGGCGCGGTGGGCCAGCAGGAAGATGGCCAGGAGCGCCTTGTGACGACTCCCTGGTTCGACCATGAGGTCACCATGACAGAGGCTGCGGAAAAAGGGACCTATAAGGTGATCGCCGAGCACTCGACCATCGGCATCGTGCTCACGACCGACGGCACCGTCTGCGACATTCCGCGGGAGAAATATCTGGCCCCTGAAGAGCGGGTGATCCGGGAGCTGCAAAGCATCGGCAAGCCGTTTGTGGTCCTGCTCAACAGCGCCTATCCGGATTCTGATTTTGCCCAGGAGACGGCCCAGGAAATCTCCCGGCAGTACGGTGTAAGCTGCATCCCCGTCAATTGCCTGCAGCTGCGGGAGGAAGATATCAACAACATTATGGGGGATCTGCTGCAGGAGTTCCCGCTGAAATCCATCGGCGTTTTTCTGCCGGAGTGGCTGGACGCGCTGCCGGAGGAAAACGAGCTGAAAAACGAGATGTATGCCGCTGTTTTGGAGGCCTGCGCAAGCGCGGAGAAAATCAGAGACTGTTATGCGGCCGCGGAGGTCCTGGCCGGATATGAAAAGGTCAGCGGCGCCTCTGTGACCAAAAGCGACCTGGGCACTGGGGCGATCTCCATGGAGCTGTGCCTGCCCCGGGCTCTCTACTACAGCACCATAAGCCGGCAGACCGGTATTCAGATCAACAACGACGGGGATCTGATCGCTACGCTCACGGAGATGAGCGCGGTCAAAGCCGATTATGACAAGATCCGGTCAGCCCTGGAGGCCGTGCGGAGCACGGGCTATGGCGTCGTGATGCCCGATTCTTCCCAGATGCATTTGGAGGAGCCGCAGATCGTGCGCCAGGGAGGGAAATATTCAGTCCGCCTGAAGGCCAGCGCCCCCGCCATCCACATGCTCATGACCAATATCGAGACGGAAGTGACCCCGGCCATCGGCGGGGAGAGCGCTTCCGAGGATATCATCAATTTCCTGCTCCAGGGCTTTGACGGGGATGTGAACCGGATCTGGCAGTCCAATATTTTCGGGAAATCGCTCAATGATATTGCGGAGGAAGGGCTTGCCTCCAAGATAGAATCCCTGCCTGAAAACGCCAGACTGAAGCTCCAGCAGACTCTGCAGAGGATCATCAACGAAGGAAGCGGGGGCCTGATCTGTATTCTGCTGTAAAGCCGGAGACAGAGCTGCTTTTCTTGACGAAAGGCCCGGGAACATATATAATAAAAGAGGTCCAAGGTATGTTTTTGACCCTTAAACTCAACCGGAATCTGAGCTTTCCGGCGCTGGTGTTTTTCCTTTTAGCCGCCGGCCTGTCTGTCCTGCTGGTCCACAATCTGACCGGCGGGCAGACAGTGGCCGCCCAGACGCAGGCGCCCCGGCTGGTCATTGACGCGGGGCACGGCGGCGTGGACGGAGGGGCCATCTCCATAGGCGGCGCCAAGGAGAGCCATATTAACCTGGACATTGCCCTGCGGATGGAGAAGCTGGCCCAGTTCTATGGCTGTGATCCGCTGATGACCCGCCGGGAGGACCGGGGGGCGATGGATTACGGGGCAGGGGAGTACAGTGAGCACCGGGAGCTTGTCCGGCGTTCGGAACTGGCAAACGCTGTGCCGGACAGTGTTCTGATCAGCGTACACCAGAATAATTATCCCACGGCGCAGCCCAAAGGGGCCCAGGTGCTCTATGCCCCGGGAGAGGACAGCCGGGCTCTGGGCCTGCTGGCTCAATCCAATTTGATCCGGTTTTTAGACCCCGACAACCGGCGTGTTGCTACCCCGGGCGGCAATATTTATCTGCTCACCCATGCCGCCGGTCCGGCCATCTTAGTGGAGTGCGGCTTTATGTCCAACTTTGAGGAGCTGGAAAAGCTGCTGAAGGCGGACTACCAAATCTCCCTGGCGGCGGTTTTGACGGGAACTTATTTCCAGTATGTGCACGGTGTAAGCCTTACATAAACAAACGAAAGACGGAGCTGACAATGGCAAACAGACAGAAAACCATCTATTGTTGCAGCGAATGCGGCCATGAGACCGCCAATTGGGCAGGGAAGTGCCCCTCCTGCGGCGCGTGGAATACTTTAAAAGAGCTCAGGCTGGAGCCGGGGACAAAACGCAAAGGCACTGCCGCCGGGGCCGGGGAACGGAGCTCTTTCAACGCAAGGCCCAAGCGGCTCTCCGAGCTGGATATGGAATCGGAGATCCGCTTCTCTACCGGGTTTTCCGAGTTGGACCGGGTCCTGGGCGGCGGCGCCGTGGTAGGGTCTCTGGTGCTGGTCGGCGGCGCGCCGGGCATTGGAAAATCCACGTTACTGCTGCAAATGTGCGGCCTGGCCGGGGAGAAGAGAAGGATCCTCTATGTCACCGGTGAGGAGAGTGAGCGGCAGCTGAAGCTCAGGGCCACCCGACTCTCGGTAGACAACCGGGAGCTGTATGTCTTAGCAGAGACGGATATCAACAGCATCCTGGCCTGTGTTGATGAGCTGAAGCCGGATATTGTCATTATGGACTCTGTGCAGACCATTGCCGACGCTGAGCTGGGAGCCGTCCCCGGCAGTGTCAGCCAGGTCCGGGAGTGCACCATGCGGATCATGCGCGCCACCAAGGAAAAGGGGCTGACGGTATTCATTGTCGGGCATGTCACCAAGGAGGGCAGTATTGCCGGCCCGAAGATCTTGGAGCATATGGTGGACTGCGTGCTCTATTTTGAGGGGGAAAGCAGCACCAGCTTCCGGATTCTGCGCGCGGCAAAAAACCGGTTCGGCTCTACCAATGAGATCGGCGTGTTTGAAATGGCGGACAGGGGCCTCCGCTGCGTGGAAAATCCCTCGGAGATGCTGTTGGCCGGCCGGCCGGAGAACAGCCCCGGCACCTGCGTGGCCTGTGTCATGGAGGGGACTCGGCCCATTTTAGCGGAAGTGCAGGCCCTGGTGACCCCTTCAAATTACAACGCGGCCCGCCGGAGCAACGGCCTGGATTATAATCGCTGCGCTATGCTGCTGGCCGTGCTGGAGAAGCGGGGCGGTATGCCCGTAGGAGGCTGCGACGCCTATATCAACGTGATCGGCGGCCTGTTTTTGGACGAACCGGCGGCAGATCTGGCCACCGTGCTGGCCGTGGCCTCCAGCTTTCTGGACAGGCCCTTAGGAGGCGATCTGGCCGCCATCGGCGAAGTGGGCCTCTCCGGCGAGATCCGGAATGTCAGCGTACTGAACCAGCGCTTGTCCGAAACCGCCCGTCTCGGCTTCAAACGCTGTGTGATCCCGGCCCATGTGCGGGACGATCTGGGGCATTTCGACGGGCTCCAGCTGATCCCGGTGAAGAATGTGGGCGAGGCCATCGGGGCCGTGCTTGGGAAGAAGAAATGAGCGGCTTTGTAGAGCTGCCCAATCTGCCCAATCATACAGATACGCTGCTTATTGGCGAAAAATATGCGGAATATTTTGATTTTCCCCTAAAAAAGCTGCATATAAAGGTTCTATATGTTCCTGATAATCCACTTATTGACCCCCGCCTCGCCGGGCATGCGGACCTGTCGGTTTTTCACGCGGGAGGGGAGAGGCTGTATCTGGCACCGTCTCTGAAAGGCACAGAGCTGTACGCGAAGCTGCTGAAATTAGGGGCGGATCCTGTTATTCCGGCGATCCGCCAGGGAAAAGAATACCCGGACGACGTGCAGCTCAACGCCTGCGCGGCGGGCAGCCGGCTGATTTATGCGCCCCGCAGATCCGCAGAGGAAATTGTTGATTATTTCACAAACAAATGGAGGACTATGCCCATGATCAGCAGGCAAGGGTATGCCAAATGTTCCGTCTGTGTGGTGGACGAGCGGTCGATCATTACCTCTGACCCCGGTCTTGCCGCCGTGGCAGATACCAACGGGCTTCAGGTACTGCGGATCCGGCCGGGGTTTATCACGCTGCCGGGCTTTGCCTGTGGGTTTATCGGCGGCGCGGCCTTCCGGCTATCCCGGGATCAGATTGCCTTTACGGGCCGGCTGGATAGACATCCTGATCAGGAAAAGATCCTGGATTTCCTGCGGACCAGGGGTTTTGACCCGGTTTTTCTGACAGACCGGGACCTGTTTGATGTGGGCGGCGCTGTGCCGCTGACAGAAAAGGAATAAGACCGGAGCAATCCGGCCTTATTCCTTTTCTTTTTGTTCTTCTTCGATTTCTGCCCGGGTTTTGCGCCCGATGGGGTTTGCCATGGCCGCCTCATGAAGGGAGGCGTTGTCCAGATGGGTATAGATCTGCGTGGTGTTCAGGTTGCTGTGGCCCAGCACTTCCTGGAGAGCCCGGGTATCCACGCCGTTTTTCAGCATCAAAGTGGCCGCTGTATGCCGCAGCTTATGGGGAGAATAACGGGTGCTGTCCAGCCCGGCCTGCTTCAGCTTTTTTTCCACCATTTTCTGCACGCCCCGGACGCCGATGCGCCGGTTGTCCCGGCTGATAAAGAGGGCGTTTTTGTCCTCCGGGGCGATCTTTTCGCTGTCCCGGACCGCCAGATAGTCGTCGATCGCCTCCCGGCAGCCCTCGGCAAAGTATATGACGCGCTCTTTATTGCCTTTGCCCAGCACCCGCAGATGGTCCTCATAAATGTCCGTCAGGTTCAGAGAGACAAGCTCGGAGATCCGCAGACCGCAGGACAGGAACAGCATCAGAATACAGTAATCCCGCAGGGCAAAGGGGCCGTCACAGGCTGCCAGCAGCCGCTCGCACTCGGCTTCCTCCAGATATTTTGGCAGCGAGGCTTGGCGCTTCGGCATGTCAAGTTCTTGACAAACATTATGATCCAACAAATGCCTCTTGGCGGTAAGATAGTTAAAAAAGGATTTGACAGACGACGTGCGCCGGCAGCGGCTGGCCGCGGAGAGCGCGTTGGAGGAATTTTGCATCTCCGGAGAGAATGACTGATACCGGTAGAGCTCCTCGATCCGCGTGGCGCGGATGAAATCAATATCCACGTTGGTGATGTCTATCTCGTTAAACGGCGTGCCGGGATCCACCAGATGTCGGCGCCGCTTGAGATAGCGAAACAGGATTTTCAGATCCAGATAGTATCCGGTGACGGTTTTATCCGAGTGTCCGCGCACGGTGGAGTGATATTCCAGAAATTCCATGAGAATGTCCGGCGCATCTGTAATTTGGTCCAGATTCAAGAGATGGCTCCTTTCTTAAAAAACGGCCTGCATGAAGTTCGCTTAATTGATATTATGCGAACCAAAATTTTTTTAAGGTACCGGGGGAGCTTTCCGTCCCCCGGTACCGGCTGTTTCCCACGCTGCCGTCAACGGCCCATCTTATATTGGATGGATTTCGCAAGCGATTCATTGGTGACCCGGATAGAATTTAAAATCGTCGCCACAGCGGCCACCATATCAATAAAAATGGCAAACCAGATGTTGCAGTAACCAATGATGCTCAGGAAAATCAGGATGGCTTTTACCACAAAGGCAAACACGGCATTCTCCACGGCCACTTCCCGCACTCTGTGGCAAACCTGGAGAGAAAACGGGATGTTCACAATATACTGCGGCAGCGTGATGGCGTCGGCGTATTTCGCCTTCCGGCTCACCCGCATATCCACTTCAGCCTCGCTATGTGACTCGATACCGCTGGAGTAAATGTACATGATGTGGTTTTGAGCCCCTTTGCTCAGTTCCCCGAGGATGTGGAGCTTTTTGGCGGTATCGCATTCTCCGTAGAACTCGGAAAAATCCAACTCCTCCGCCAGGCGCTGGGTCTCTTCCCTGCTGTCTTCCGTCAGCAGCACACATCTTTTCACGCCCACATCCCGCATGGCGGGCGCCAGATCCACCGCGTCGTCGTTCAGCTCGGTGGAGATCACGATCTTGCCCACATAACGGTCAGAGAGCGTCATGTAAAAGGCCTGCCCCACCTCATCCGGACTCTGGGGCACATAGATCCCTCTTTCCGCAAAAAGCTCTCCCGTGGCCAGAATGACCCGGACATCCCCGATCATGAGCCGCACGCCCCGGCCGGGAATTTCTGCGAAGTCGCGGATCAGCTCCAGCTTATATTCCTGCTTGTAGGCGCTGCCGATGGCCTTGGCAACGGGCTGCTCTGAATAATAAACGGCGTGGGCGGCAAAATTCATAAAGGTATCCCCGTCGATCACATCCGACTGGATGGATACGATTTTCGGGTTGGAGTCCGAGAAGATCCCCGCCTTGTCGAAAACGACGGTATTCGCCTGCCCGGCGTCTTCCATCACCTTCGCGCTGTTGTACAGTACCCCTTGCTGAGCGCTGTAGCACAGGCCGACGATCCCGGTCAGCGGCATGGCTACAACGACGGACATCGGCGTGGCGATCAGGATAATGGTGATCGCCCGATGGATAGACACCGTATAGGAAAACGGGAGCACAAAAGGCGCGCCGACGGCGTACACCACGGCAAAAATCATGGCCAGCTTCAGGATGGATCCGGCGCTGGAGCGCATCGTAGCCTCAATGCCCATGGTCCCCACCTGTTTATCCTTAAGGATCTCGGTCATTTTGCCTATGGTCTCTTCATCCTGATAGCGCAGCAACTCCGCGGCAGATTTCCTGGTCCGGTCATCCGCATAGGCGATCAGGAGGAGCCCGATCTGGTACAGAATGATCAGCGCGGCCCCTTCAGAGGCAAAGCCTATGGCGTAAGAGACAGCCGCAACCAGTACGACAACAAGCGGGGTGGCAAAATAATCCCGTTCCTCCACTGCCTGCAGCCCCGCCAGGACAAGATCATATCCCGCCACAGCGGCTGCCAGGATCAGAAGCAGCACATATAAGATGCCGGTGAGCCTGGTAATCAGCGCGACCGCAAAAATGACAGTGGCAACCACCAGGCGGATGACAAGAACAGGATTGAAAAGAGCCGCCTCTTTACCAGAGCTGGGACGGGGGCTGATTTTCGGGCTGTGTTGGGAGCTCTTGGCAGCATGTCTGCTTTTGACATGCTCGTTTTTCTTCATTTTGCCACCTCCTGCTTTCTGTCTCTCTAAGGTTTTGAAGTCAATCAAGCCTTCCCATCGCAGCCAAGGACATCGACGATCTTATGCTTGACCATTTCCTTGATGGCCTCGCGGGCCGGCCCAAGATACTGGCGCGGGTCAAAGTGGTCAGGGTGCTCGTTGAAATACTTACGGATGCTGGCGGTCATAGCCAGGCGCAGATCAGAGTCGATATTGATCTTGCATACGGCCTTCCGGGCGGCCTCCCGCAGCTGGTCCTCGGGAACGCCGATGGCGCCGGGCATGTTGCCGCCGTTTTCGTTGATGATCCTTACAAATTCCTGCGGAACGGAAGAGGACCCATGCAGCACGATCGGGAAACCGGGCAGACACTTCTCCACCTCTTCCAGAATGTCCAGACGGAGCTGGGGCTTGGTGCCGGGCTTGAATTTATAGGCGCCGTGAGAGGTGCCGATGGCGATCGCCAGCGAGTCGCAGCCGGTGCGGCTGACGAACTCCTGCACGTCATCCGGGCGGGTATAGGAGCTGTCCTCGGCAGAGACATTGACCTCGTCCTCAATGCCGGCCAGGGTGCCCAGCTCGGCCTCGACCACCACGCCGTGGTCATGGGCGTACTCCACCACCTGGCGGGTCAGAGCGATGTTTTCCTCAAAGGGCTTGGAGGAGGCGTCGATCATGACGGAGGTAAAGCCGCCGTCGATGCAGGACTTGCAGAGCTCAAAGCTGCTGCCGTGATCCAGGTGCAGCGCGATGGGCAACCCTGTCTCGATCACAGCCGCTTCCACCAGCTTGATCAGATAGGTGTGGTTGGCATAGGCCCGGGCCCCTTTGGAAACCTGGAGGATCAGGGGCGCGTTGAGTTCCTTGGCGGCCTCAGTGATGCCCTGCACGATCTCCATGTTATTCACGTTGAAAGCACCGATGGCGTATCCGCCGGCATAAGCTTTCTCGAACATTTCTTTTGTTGTTACCAATGGCATTTTTGTCTTCTCCCTCATAATTTTCTGGAAATTTGTACATTTAGCACATTTACAAATTTACGATAATATTATATCCTCAAACCATACCATAATCAATACTTACATTTCACAAAAGCGCTAAAAATTTTTTTACTTTTTTTATGGAGGCACAGATCTCATGAACGAAAAACTCATCGGCTCCTGCATCTTCGGCCAGTCCGGCGGCCCTACCGCGGTCATCAACGCCAGCGCTTACGGCGTCATTAAGACGGCCCTGGAGGCGCCGGAAATCACCAAGGTCTACGGCGCGGCTCACGGTATCCGTGGCGTCCTGGACGACAAGCTGTATGTCATGGATGAAGAGGACCCCGCGGAGCTGAAGCTCCTGCTGAACACCCCCTCTTCCGAGCTTGGCTCCTGCCGGTATAAGATCGCGGACCCGGAGGTGGACGACACCGATTATAAGCGCATTTTGGAGATCTTCAAGAAATACAATGTGCGCTACTTCTTCTATAACGGCGGCAACGACTCGATGGATACCTGCAACAAGATCAGCCGCTATATGGAGTCTGTCGGGTATACTTGCCGCGTGATGGGCGTTCCCAAGACCATTGACAACGACCTCTTCGGCACCGACCACTGCCCCGGCTTTGCCAGCGCCGCCAAATATATCGCCACCTCCTGCATGGAGATCAATAAGGATGCCCGGGTCTATGACAATGGCATGATCACCATCGTGGAGATCATGGGCCGTCACGCCGGCTGGCTGGCCGCCAGCGCCGCTCTGGCCACTGCATTCGGCTCCGGCCCGGACCTGATCTATCTGCCCGAGTGCGATTTCAGCATGGAGAAATTCCTGGCCGATGTGGACAAGGTCTACAAGGCCAACGGCAAAGTGCTGGTGGCCGTCTCCGAGGGCATCCACTATGCCGACGGCAGCTTTGTCTCTGAAGCGAAAACCTCCGCTACCGACGGATTCGGTCATGCCCAGCTGGGCGGCCTGGCCGCGATGCTGGCCGAGACAGTCAAAAAGCACACCGGTGCCAAGGTCCGGGGCATTGAGCTGAGCCTTCTGCAGCGCTGCGGCGCTCACCTGGCCTCTGCCACGGATATCAATGAGGCCTTCGGCGCGGGCCAGGAGGCTGTTAAGCAGGCCATTTCCGGTGTCACCGGCCAGATGGTGGCCTTCAAGCGGGAGACCGTGGACGGGAAATATGCCTGCAAGATGGAGCTGCTTCCCCTCTCCTCAGTGGCAAATTACGAGAAGAAAGTCCCGCTGGAGTGGATCAACGAGGAGCAGAACGGGCTCAAGAGCGCGTTTATCGACTATGTACTGCCCCTTATCCAGGGCGAGCCGGAGCTGCCGCTGGAGCAGTCCCTTCCCCGCTATGCGAGGCTGAAAAAGGTCTTGGCCAAATAAAAACATGTCTGACAGGCGCGCCCTTCGGGGCGCGCTTTTGCGTGTCGACTTCGTCGACACGCTGGTGTTCCGGGACTTTTATAGATTTCGGATCTGATTTTGAATAAGGGTCCCCACTGTGTCGGCCAGCTTGTCCAGAGATTGGATCCGGGCAAAATCCCGGCCGTAAACCTGCTTGGCCGAGGGCAGATCTTCATCCTCCCCTGTAAAAACGCAGATGACAGAGATGCCGTCCGCCCGGGCCAGACGGACCTCATAGGCGGTGTCTCTCAAGCCCGCCTGCTTCTCATAGAGCACCAGCTCCCCTTCCCTGCCCCCGGGCATTTTTTTGATGTCGTTGGGCTTGACATCGGAGAGGATGATCAAAATTTTGTGCTCATAGGGCGAACGGTTCATCAGGTGATGGGCCGCCCGGATGGCCAGGCCGTCCCGGTTGCAGCCGTTGGAGACGTACTCAAAAATTTTCTCATTGCACCGGGGCTCGTTATAGTCCCGGAAGACCCGGAGAATGGTGTACCCTGTCATGGAGCAAAAGGACATCACCCGGCAGGGGATCCCGCAGCGGGTCAGCGCCTTGGCGATGATATATCCCTGGCCGGAGACGGTTTCCTGGCGGTTTTTCTGGGAGGTGGAGGCATCCAGCAAGATATCGACAGACAGATCCCCCATATCCCCGTTTTCATTTTTAATAAAGACCCGGTTGTCATCTAAAGTGACCGCCCGCCAGACAGTTCCCCCATTGATGCGCCCAGCGTTGGACTTGACCGGGGCCGGGTGCAGATACAGCAGCACGGAGTTTTGGATCTTCCCTGCCAATTTGCCAATACAGGTCCGGTTCTGGGCCAAATTATCCTGGTATACCTGCCGGTTGCGGGCGATCTGGGCCGCTTCCCGGTTCTTTTGCAGGGACTCAAAGGCGTTCTGGATCTGCCATGGGACGGGCTCCCCTTTGGTAAAATGCATATGGCAGCTGGCGTGGTTGCCGGTACAGAGCGTTTTTTCAAGCTCCATGGTCTGCCAGGGGGAAAACAGGGCTTTGCCGTATTTCTCCGTCATAAAGACGCGCAGTTCCTCCGCGCTCATCTTTGTGCGGATCTCCTCCCGGCCGTCCCGCCCGTCGGTCCCGGCGCCGCCATAGGCGTTTCCGGCCCGGTACAGAAAACTGATCCCGAATTTGTGGTACCGGGTCTTGCCTTTTCCGGTCTGCCGGCGCTTAAGGGAGAACCAGGGGCCCTTCTTCTCCCGTTTCCGCTCCTCGATGCTGATCTGGAACCAGCGTGTAAAGAGCTCCTTGGCCCGGCTGACGATCTCCTCCGTGCTCAGCTCCGGGGAAAATTCCAGCTCGTCCAGCAGCTTCTGATCGTAGCGGCCCAGGTTTGGCTCCTGGCCCAGGACACGCCTGTAGTGACCCAGCGCCATGCACTCGAACAGGCGGTAATCGTCCGGCGGCAGGCGGCTGTATGCCTCCGTCATGGCCTCCGCATAGGCCCGGCGCAAAGGGCCCAGAGCCGGGCGCTGGGGCAGCTCCCGCTGGAAAACGCAGTTTTCCAGCCCCAGCCACAGCAGGCCCTCGTAGACTTCTCCGTCCTCATACTGGTCAAAAGCGGCGAAAAGGCTTTGCAGCTGGGCATAATCATAGTGCTTGCGGGCGGCGCCGATGATGCAGTTCATATACAGCTCCGCCAGCCCTTCCTGATCATAAGCCCTGAAATCCGGCGTAAAGCTGTAGTCCCCCGCCGCATTCCAGATGATGTTGGCTGCCCGCTTGCCTTGCAGCTCACTGACCCCGGTCATAACTGAAACAGTTCCCCAGCCGTCAGTTCCGGAATGCGGGCGGCAATGATATCGGCGACCAGCTGGCGCTCATAGTCGTCAAAGGATTTGTTGATAATGCCCATTTCCAGGGCCTGCGGCAGGGAGAGCCCGTTTTCCACCAGGGAAACCGCCGCGATAAGCCCTCGCAGGTCCAGCGCCTTGGTGGAGATCTCCGCGCTCTCGCACTTGGTCCGGATCTCCTGGAACAGCCCCGCCAGCTGTTGGACATATTTGTCCTTCAGGCGGGGATACTGCGCTTTTAACAGCTTTTCCAGGCTTTCCTGGGAAATCAGCGGCATATTGATCACCATAAACCGGGAGGCCAGGGCCTCGTTGATTTCCCGGGTGCCCGCATAGCCATAGTTCATAGTGGCGATAAAGCGGGTACAGGGGGCCAGGCTGATGCGCTCATACCCCGGCACGTCGATGATGCGGCGGAAGTCCAGCGTGGCATGGAGCACGGCCAGCGACTCGTTCTTGGCCATGTTGATCTCGTCCAGGACGCCAAATCCCCCGTATTCCGCACACTGAAAAATGGGCCCGTGCCGCAGAGTCACTTCCCCGTTTTTAAAGGTGTCCGTACCGATAAGCGAGGCGGCATCCGTATTCAGATAAAAAGAGATATCCCAGGCCGGCCTGCCGAACACGGCCGCCAGATTTTCTGCCAAAACATTTTTCCCGGTGGCCTTGGGCCCCACCAGGAGCAGGTTTTCCCCGGACAAAAGCGCGGTCAGCGCTTTCAGCCAGATGTCTTTTCCGTAATAATAGAATTTCGGCTTCGGTATTCTGTATATCTGATCCTCTGGGGCCGGATAACGGCTTCGAAAGGCCTCCACCTTTTCAAGCACAGACTCGTCGATCCCCTCGGCACGCAGAAAATCCAGCATATGGTTCCCCTCCTGTTTCCAGCTTCCTTTGTTATTATACATTGTTATGTGAACTTTGTCACCTAATTTCTTGAAAATTTAAGAACTATCTTGTCCGGGCGCCGCTGGGCGGGTATAATAAAAGAAAAAGGATGGGCCGCCTATGACCGGGATACTGAAAAACGAATATATCCATGTTGCCAAGGATGGGACTCTCTCTTATGGGGGAAATCAGCTGTGGTCTGCCAGCGCCGCTGTCCGCCGGTGCGGCTGCGGCCCAGTGGCGGCGCTGGACACGGCGCTTTATCTCCTGCGCTCCCACGGCGGCGGAGGCCGGCTTCTGTCCGCTTTTTCCGGCCCGGGGCCGATCCCCCTGGCCGCTTATGACGCGCTTCTCCGGCAGCTGTGCAAAAGCCACTTCCCCATCGTTCCGCCCTTTGGGACCAATCCCACGGTCCTCACCTTGGGGCTGGACCGGCTGCTTGCCGGAGAGCAGATCCCTTTCACAGCCCATGTGTTCCCGGCCACCGGTAAAATGCAGGAGAGGATCTGGGCCTGCCTCCGAGAGGACTCCCCTGCCCTGCTGGCGATCGGGCAGAATTTCCCCCAGGTTTGGCAGAAAAACCGCCTCCCTTTTTACCGGCGCCGCCTGGACGGCAACTATGCCGCCGCCTCCGGCGCAAAGGCACATTTTGTGGCCATCACCGGTATGGAGGAGGACTGGCTGCGGATCTCTTCCTGGGGAGAGGAATATTATGTTAACTACAAGGAATGTCTCCGCTATGTGAAGAACCACAGCGCCAGCTTGCTCTGCGGCCTGATCTGTTGTGAGAAAAAGCGCCGCGCAGGCGGGTGAAGCCCCTGCTCTTGTTCTCCATATGGCAAATAAAAATGTCTCTCAGTTTATGAGAGACATTTTTATTTGTGCTGTTTTACCCCCGGCCCAGGGCCAAGATCGTGAAATGATTGCCGTCGGGATCGTCGGGATTGACCCGATCGGTAAGGCCGGTCGCTGTGATCTCCAGATTTTCCGCGATCTTATGGAGCGTCTCACAGCTGAGCGTTCCGCTGACCCGCACCAGATAGCCTTCCTGCGTGTTGTAGCGCAGAACATAATTGGAATGCCAGAGAGGATTGTCGTCCAGCTTCTGGACCCAGTCCAGGTTGGTTTTGTCCTCCTGGATCCAGAGGGTCTGCCATTGCTCGTCTGTCTCATCCCGCAGGATCTGGATCCCGGAGCCGTCGTATCCCACCAGATAGTCTATGTTGCAGAGCTCTGCCGGGCTGACCACCGCAATGTCAAAAGGAATGTCCCAGCCGTCATCGGCCTTAAAGGATACATACCAGTCTTCTGCCTCCTCTGCCAGTCCCGATTTCTGGAGCGCCTCTTTTGTCATAGCATCCCGTTTCTCCTGGTTCTCATCCGGTTCCAGCCACCCGCGCTCTCCCAACATCTCCGCTGCATGATCCTTCAGAAAAGTATACAGGTCCCGGTTCGTACAGGGCATTTCTTCCGGCAGCTCCGGCAGCCACTGGGGCCGGAACACATAAAACGGACTCTCCGGCCCGGTTTCAAAGCGGAGGACCATGGAGGCATTATAGGTCATTTTCTGGGCTTCTTTATTCCCCATCACATGCCACTCATAAATCTGCGTCGAGCCCGGGGCGGTTTTTTCCGCGTTCATATGGTAGTAGGCCGCCGCGAAGGCGGTGATGGACATAAAGCAGGCGATGGCCGCCGCGATCAGCGCGGTCCGCAGCACCTTTCCCCCGGCCAGGACACGGGGCTTGGGCCGCCGGACCTTTTCCAGGGCCAGTTTCTTGATGCGCGCCGGATCCAGGCCCCCGTCTCCGGGCAGCTCCAGGTCCAGATCGTAGTTTTCAAACATGTCTGAAATTCTCCTATTCAAGGCAAAAACCCTCCTCTGTCAATACCTTCTGGAGCTTTTCCAGCCCCCGCCTCAGCTTGGTCCGGACGGTGTTCTCGTTGAGCTCCATCTGCCTGGCGATCTCTCCGATTTTCTGGCAGAGCCCGTACCGCCGGATAAAGACCGTCCGGTCCGGCTCCGGCAGATCGTCCAGAGCCCGGTGCAGCAGCGCTGCCTCTTCCGCCTGTGTCAGCTCCCGCTCCGGGTCTGACGTACTGACGAGCAGCAGATCCTCCTCCAGCGGCAGCTCCTGCCCCGCCTTGCGCAGAGCCTTTCTTGTCTTGTTCCGGGCCACGGTCCCCAGATAGCCCTTCAGCTTGCCGGGCCGCAGCTTGGCAGCATTCTCCCAGAGCACGTAAAAGCTGTCCGCTGCGATCTCCTCCAGGTCCTCCCGGCTCAGCGCGCCGCCGGCTGTATTAGCGGTTACGGCGCCCACATAAGCGCTGTAATGCTCGATGATCCGCTCATAGGCCCGCTCGTCTTTCCGCTTCAGGGCAGCTATCGCTTCCTCCTCGTCAAACCCTGTCCCTGCCACCTGACCACCTCCTTTTTCCTGTGTCCGGAATAGAAATGATTCCTTTCACTTATAATAACCCACACCAGGGCGGTTTTGTTTCACATTTGGATAAAAAAAGACGCTGTTTTTTCAGCGTCTTTTTTTCAGCCGAAGATGCCTTTCAGGGCGATCTGGGTCCAGGTCTCCATATTGTCCCACTGGGTTTGCAGCTCGGGCAGCGTGTAAAAAGCGCCGGAGAGTTTCTCTGTCTCCCGGACGGAAACCTCCCCTTCCACTGCCATGGTGAAACAGAGGCCCAGATGCACACTGCCTACCTCGTTGCTGTCGTCGTTGATGACTCCGCGGGGTATGAGCTTCCCGGCTTTCTCCAGATATACTTCCTCGGTCAGTTCCCGCTCCAGGCCCCGGAGCAGCACCTTTTCCCGGTCCTTTTCGTCTACCGGGTTGATGTGCCCGCCGATCCCTACGGACAGCTTCCCGTGGAGCCGGGCTTCGCCTCCCTTGTTCAGACGCCGGGTGGCGAAGATCTCCTCCCCCCGGCAGAGCAGCACATAGGGGATGATCTGCCGGTAGCCCGGGTCCTCCTCTGCCATCGGACGAGGCAGAAACTCATGCTCGTCTACGATCAGCCGCAGTAATTCATCCGGGCTGCTGGTGATCAGCCCCACCCGGCCGCGGATATATTTTTGCAGTTTCTCCGTTTTGACAACCAGAACTTCTTCCATATCTTCTCTCCTTCTTATTGACGAAGCTTTCTCCTTCGTGTAAAATTATAACATAAAGCAAGATCATCATACCATAAAAGGGAGGGACTTTCCATGCCCAATTTTCAGGATTTTTATTACAACTCCTGCACCGGCAAAAACCGTCTTCACGCCCGCAAGTGCGTCCCTGATGGGGTGCCCCGGGCGGTGGTACAAATCGCCCACGGCATTGCCGAGTATATCGACCGCTATGATCCTTTCATGGAATTTTTGGCTCAAAACGGCTTTGTGGCCGTGGGGAACGACCATCTGGGGCACGGCAAATCCATCCGCAACCCAGATGAGCAGGGCTTCTTTGCCGAGTCTATGGGCTGGAACTACGTGGTAGAGGATATGGACAATCTGCGCACCATGATGCGCCGGGAGTATCCGGATCTGCCCTATATCTTCTTTGGCCACAGTATGGGCAGCTTTCTGACCCGGACCTATATCATCCAGCACCCGGAGAAATACGATGCGGTGATCCTCAGCGGGACCGGGCACCAGAGCGCGCCCATGGTGGCGGCGGGCCTCGCCCTGTCCAGCGCGGCGGTAAAGCTCTACGGCCCTCATAAGATCGGCAAGACCCTGAATGATATCTGCTTTGGGGCCTACAACAAGGGCTTTGAAAATCCCCGCACCCCCTTTGACTGGCTCAACCGGGACGAGGCCGAGGTGGACAAGTATATGAACGACCCGCTCTGCGGCTTTGTGGCCACGGTGAGCCTGTTTCGGGACATGATGGGCGGTATCAAATTCATCACCAGCCAGAAAAATATCGACTCCATGAACAAAGAGCCGCCGGTGTATTTCATGTCCGGAGACGCGGACCCTGTCGGGGAAAACGGCAAGGGCGTGGAGCGGGCCTATAGGGCCTTCTGCGCCGCGGGATTGAAGGACGTGATGATGCGCCTCTACCCCGGCGGCCGCCATGAGATGCTCAACGAGATCAACAAACGGGAGGTCTACCAGGATGTGGTGGACTGGATCGACAGCAAAATGGCAAAGCTTTGACAGCAAAAAAACTGCCTCCGTTTTTCGGAAGCAGTTTTTTGTTGACCTTTCGGGTGGGCGTTCACCGCCGGGCCCTTCAAAAGATGACGTTCATATCCACGTAGCCGTTGATGCCGTCGATCACACCCCGGTCCGTAAACTGCCAGATGTCATAGCGGCTGCCAAAGGCGGGCAGCTTGTTATCGTTGGTGTAGCTGGCAAGCCACACAGTATACTGGGAAAAGCTGCTGTAGTCCAGGTTGTTTTTCATAAAGTACTCGCCGCTGTATACGCCGGCGGAATAGTTGCTGCTGTTGAGGATCGTCTCACAAAAGGCCCGGATGATCGCCGCCCTCTGCACGCGGTCCAGGTTATCCGCCCGGCCCTCCGGATAAAGGCCGGAATACTCCGTGTCATAGAAAACGGGGTAATCCAGGCTCACGCCGTTGAGCACATCCAGCGTGACGCTGGCCTCCTCCACAGCCTCCAGCTCACTGACCGCCGTGGAATAGAAATAGGCGCCTACCTTCAGGCCCGCCCGCTTGGCCTCGGTGAAATATTCGATCGTCCGGTTGTCGTAATAGATCGTACCGCTCTGCCAGGTGCGGCCTCCCACGCGGATGATGGCAAAGTCGATGCCCTGGGCCTTCACCGCCTGCCAATTGATATCCCCGTCATAATAGGAAACATCAATGCCGACAGAGCTGGCCCGGACGCCGTACTGATCGAAATAATAGATCCGTCCGTCGATTTTCTTCAGGCCCTTTACCGGGGTGCCGTCCGTGTCGTAGTAGTAGATGCTGCCGTTGATCTCCTGCCAGCCTGCCAGGCTCGCTTCGGCCTCGCTCATAATAGGCTCGGCATAAATGGCGTATTTCTCCACCGGGGTGTTGTCCTCATTGAACAGGATCTCGCTGACATAATAGCCGCCGGCCGTCAGTTCAGACTCGGTCCCCTCCTCCGGCGTCTGGGGGATATAGAAATAGATCCCATAGTCCAGCTGCCCGTCCTCGTCCTCGTCCACAGGCAGGACATTGCTCTCCTCCAAGCTGTCCCGGTAAAGCAGATAGCCGTTTTCCCCCACATCATACGTGTAGGTATATGTCTGGTTCCCGTTCGCGTCCAAAACCGGGACTATCTCCCCCGCATACGCATTCTGGGGCGTTACCAGCTCTTCAGCCACGGTCTCCGAGGGCGCGGTGTATTGGTCCTCCGTCTCCACCTCGTCCTGGGGCACATCCGTAAATTCTTTTACTTCCACATACTCGTCCACGTTTTCGATCCGTTCATAGACAAGCTGCTCCCGCACCGTGCAGGTGATAGCCTCTGCCGTCGCATACCCGGCGTGCTCCTGCATACGGATGCTGTACTCACCGCCGGCCAGCTGCACAAGATAGCAGCTGCCGTCGGTCAGCGTGTTGAAGTCATAGGTCTGGCCGTCCGGATAGCCCACTGATAAGGTGAAGGTCTCCCCGGTCACCGGCCTGCCCGCCTCGTCATAGACCGTGATATACAGATCCCGGTCGGCAGAACTGGCCCGCAGGCTGGTCTTTACAGCGTCCTGGGACGGCTGCGCCGCAGAGGGCGCCGGAGGGACCGTCGCAATAGGTGAGGCAAGCGGAAACGCAGGAGCGGCCGCCCCCTGGTTGACCGGCGGCGCGGTCTGCACGATCAGGCTCTCCGGCGTAGGCGCCGGGCCGCGCAGGCGGTAACCTATATCCTGGATTCCGGGCAGGACCACCGCCAGCGCAATCAAAAGGACCACGCACGGCGCCAGGATAAGTACGAATTTTCGATGCCCGGGATCCGCCAAGAAATGTTCGATTTTCTGCCACAGGGATCTGATTTTCAGCTTCATGGTTGCTCTCTCTTTTTATTTTTTGCCTGGCCGACATGAAAAAACGCATACAGGGCCGGGACCTGGAAAAAGTCAGTATCGACATCATACCGTATTTTACGCCAAATTGCAACTATTTTTATCCGAATTGTTCTATTTTCGCTTTTTCCTACAGAACAGACCTGCTCCGGCAGCAGAGAGCACCGCTGCTTCCGCAATGGAGAACAGCGGCCAGCGCCCGTCCCCCTCAAAACGCATTTGGCCGGCCCGAATCAACTGGCCCGTGGGCAGCAGATCATAGACAAACTCCAGGATCTTCCGTTTTGTACCGCCCACATACTCCGGGTTCGGCGACCCTTCCACGACTTCCATCGACTTATCGTCGCCCAAAATCAGCGTTGGGGGCGTCGTCTCCTTCCGGCTCAGCTGCTCATCCAGCAGGCTGCCCCCCAAAAGAGACAGCAGGACCAGCACCAGGGCCAGCGCCGCCCCGGCGGACCGGCGGCGGATGCAGGTGTTGATGCACACACAGACCGCTGCCACCGGCAGCACGGCCAGCAGACAGCAGAGCATCCCATACAGCAGCTCCCCTGCCCCCATCTCTACCGGCGCGACAAAAACGCAGCCGAGCCCCAGCAGGAAAAGCAGCGCCAGCAGAGCGAGCAGGACGCTGCCGGAGACGCAGGCCGCCATCCCGACCAGAAAAGCGTCATATTCCGGCCTCTCCCAGGGAGTTTGCTCCTGAAACAGGCAGATAAAGACCGGGCAGATAAAATGCAGCATGGGTGCGGCGCCGAACACCAGCGCCTCCGGAGGACGGGAAGCGCCGCCGTTTATAAAATCAAAAAAAGAGAGCAGGGAGAGCAGCAGCACCCCGGCGGCGGAAAGCCAGAAAGCCGGGCTCTTCCGGAGCCGCGCAAAGGCGGCGGAAAAAGACTTTCCCGTTGTTGTCACCTCCGTTCAAAACCGGGATCCATGTATTCTTGCTTATATGATACTACAAAAAGCGGCCCTTTGTCCAGTATAGCGCCTGAGCGCTCATCTGCCATACGAGAAAACACGCCCCTCCTTCCGGAGAGGCGTGTAACAGAGTCTGGTTTCTTTAGGCGGCAGGGGTGATGGAGGTGATGTGGGTGTTGACGCCTTCATACCAATACAGGAAGCCTTCCACGTCCACCACATCGCCGGCGGCCAGCTCGCCAACAGCCGTGTAAACATCGCTGTCTGTCCCGGTCAGATAGACCTCTACGCAGAAGTCATAGCTGTTGCCGTTGGAGCTGACGGTGACATAGATATCGTCGCCCGGCTCGTCGTTCTTGTATTCCACCTTCTCGACTGTCAGGCCCTTGAAGCTGACCAGCTCATTCTGGTGCTCGATCAGCGCATCGGTCCCCAGCAGCTCGGTCACATCCACGGGCTCGGCCACAAAGCTGTCGCCCTCCAGAAGCTCAAAGGTGGCGTCGGTGATCTCCACCTCGCCGGACCACTCGGACTTATAACCGGTGACACGGATCTTGGCGCCGGGCACCAGGCTGGCAGCGTCTTCCTCGGCGCAGGCCATGTTGTAGATGAAGTACGCACCGTCGGGGCTCTGGGCATAGACGGTAATGGTATTGTCCCACCAAGACTGGGTGGCCTGCACATAGGTCTCCACCACGACTTCCGTGTCCACCGCGGCGGCCACATACTCCTCGTGGCTCATAACGGCGGGAGCGGCCTCCTCGGCCGGGGCCTCCTCGGCAGGGGCTTCTTCGGCGGGGGCTTCCGTGGCAGGGGCCTCGGCAGCGGCAGGGGCCTCAGTGGCGGCAGGGGCGGAACTGCCGGAGCAGCCGGCCAGGGCCAGCACGCTGAGGGCCAGGATCAGCATAAGGGCTAAGAATTTGCAGGATGATCTTTTCATTTTATTATCCTCCTTTTGTGTCTCATAACACACTTGGTACTATACACCTATTTTCCGGGAAAATCAATCGCTGAGCGGTTATTTTGCCGTTTTCTTTTTGACAGACCGCCAAACTACGGCGGCGCCCATCACCAGCCAGGCGGCTCCCAGCGCCCCTAACAGCAGCACCGATGCCATCGGCAGCGGCCCCAGGTCCTCCCGGGCAAGCGCGCCGCCGGTCTGGGCGGACAGCTGATCCAGATGGTAGAGAGAAGCCGTGTCGCTGTACAGCTTTTCAAGGTATGCCTCGTCCACCGTCTGCTTGCGCCGGACGGACTTGGTCACATCCTCGATCATCTGCCCGGCGGCGTCCCGCAGCGAGGCAGAGCCGTTGAAAACGGGGGTGACAAAGGTGTCCCCTGTGTGCTCCAGCAGCAGCCGGGTGGCCTGGATCTTGATATCATAGTGGAGCTCATTGTCCTCGCCGCCCCGGGCCAGATAGTCCTGATAGACCGGGTCCTGCTGGGCCATCAGTGTCACGGGCACATAGCCCTCGGTCTGGGCATAGGCGATCTGCACATCGTTGGTGAGCAGATACTGGGCAAAGAGCCAGGAGGCCAGGACCTCCTGAGGGTCGCTCTTGTTGAAGATACAGACGGAGGGGCCCTGGGAGATCATCACCGGATGCTCCGGATCCTCCTGGGGCACGGGATAGACCGCCGTCTCAAACTGCACCAGCTTATCCTCGCTGATGTCCACCAGCGGCGCGTCCGAGCCCATCCAGGTGGCCCCGGCGGTGGAGTCCACCGCGAAAACGCATTGGCCCGCATTGAGGAAGTTGGCCGGATAGCCGGAGATCTTGAAGGTGGAGAAAGCCCCGTTTTGAGTATGCCCGGCGATGGCAGACAGAATGTCCCGGGTCTCGTCGTTAAAAATCAGAATGTCCCCGTTGGGGCTGGAATAGCCCGCGTCCCGCTGCTTCAGCAGCTGGATCATCATATTGTCCGTGGATTTGTAGATGAAAGGCAGCAGCACATTCTGGCCGTTGAGCCTGAAGGTCCCATCGGCATTTTTGGCGGTGGCCGCCTCGGATACCTCCCACACAAAATCCCAGGTGAGCTGCTCCGGCAGCGTATATCCCAGGGTCTCCACAAAATCCTTGTTCACATAGCAGGCCTCTGTGGAGCGCATATAGGGAATGGCATAGTGTACGCCGCCGATCTTGCATTCCTCTAAAAACTGGGGCACCATTTCCTCCCGGCCAGGGGACGCGTACCGGAGTTCGGAGCCGCCCAGACCGTATTTCCCGTCGGAAAACAGCCCATCCAGGGGGACCACGCTGTTCTCCCCTGTCAGATAGGTGGCGATATGGTCCGGGTAGGTGATGCAGACGTTGGGGGTCGTATTGGTGGAGATGTTGGTAATCACGTCATTGTAAATGCGGCCATAGTCGGTGTACAGACGCAGATTGACAGTGATATTGGGATAGAGGGCCTGGAAATCGTCAATGGCCTTCTGATAGATCTGCACCTGGGTCACGTTGGTGTCGTTCTTGGCCCAGAAGCTGATCTCATAGTTTTTAGACTCGTCAAAAGTCTCCGGCACCTGGAAGCTGGCCTGCTCCCGGGCCCCGTGGCAGCCGCTCAGCAGCAGCGCCATCCCGGCGGCCAGCGAACACAAAAAGGCGATCGTTCTTTTTTTCATCCTGCTCACCCCTTTGTACCGCCCCTGGAGACGCCCTCCATGATCATCCGCCTAAAGCACAGGAACAAAACGATCAGCGGCACCGAGATCACCACCACGGCCGCCATCATAGCGGGGATGTTCTCCCGGCCGAAGCCGGTCTCCCGGATGGTCTGAATGCCGTTGGATACCAGAAAATATTTTTCATCGTCGGTGACCAGCCGGGGCCAGACATAGGAGTTCCAGCACTCGATGGCCTTCAAAATGGTGATGGTGATAATGGTGGGCCGGCAAATAGGGATCATGACCTTGAACAGGAATTTCAGGTCCGAGGTCCCGTCTACCTTGGCGGCATAATAGAGCTGCTCAGGCACCTGCTCAAAGTTTTCCTTCAGCAGATAGATATAGAAGACCGAGGTCACCGAAGGCAGGATCAGGCCGGTAAAGGTATTGCGCAGGTCCAGATTCGTCATGGTCACATAGTTTGTGATGACCACCAGCTCATTGGGGATCATCATCAAAGACAGGAAGAACAGGAAGAGCAGATTCCTGCCCCGGAAATTCAGCCGGGCAAAGGCATAGGCCGCAAGCACCGTCACCGCCAGCATCAAGGCGGTGGTCAGGACCGTGAAAAGGATCGTGTTGGCGAAAAAGCGGGCCAGGGGCACAGCGGTAAAGGCGGTGACATAGTTTTCCAGGGTGGGATGCTGGGTGAAAAGCCGGGGGATATATTCCGCGTTATAGGCTCCATAGCCTTTGACCGAGGTCAGCAGCATCCAGTAAAAAGGGAAAAGCACCACCAGGGCCCAGAGGCTCAGCAGCACATAAGTCACGCCCCGGGCAAGCCCGCTCCGACGGCGGGACATATTTTCCGCCTGCTTGTAATTCATCGTCTCTCCCCTCCCGTCACGACAGATACTGCACATGCCTGCGGCTGATCAGCAGATTCGCGCAGGTGATGGTCAGCACGATGGCAAACAGAATAACGGCCGCCGCCGAAGCGTAGGAGGGATAGCCGCCGCTGCTGCCGTAGAGCATGTCGTACACATAGCCCACAATGGTGTTCATCCCCGCTGCGTTCAGATTGGTCCCGAACAGGGCCACCGCGTCGCTGTAGGCCTTGAAGGCGCCGATAAAGCCGGTGATGATCAGGTAGACCAGGCTGGGCGAGATCATGGGCAGGGTGATGCGGGTAAAGATGCGCAGGGAGGACGTGCCGTCGATCCGGGCGGCGTTGTAGTAATCCCGGTTCACCGAGGCCAGGGCGCTGGTGAGGATCAGGATCTTAAAGGGCATGACTACCCAGACGGTGTACAGGCACAGCACTGTCATTTTGGCCCAATAGGGCCCGTCGATAAAGTCCACCGGCGCGATGCCGAACCAGATCAGGACCAGGTTGGCCAGGCCGTCGGTATACGGGGTGCTCTTGAACAGAATCATGAACACCAGGCCCACCGCCAGGGTATTGGTCACATAGGGCAGGAAGAAGACCGTCTGGTACAGCTCCCGCAGCTTGGAGATGGAGCTCAGCCCCACGGAGATCAGCAGGGCCAGTCCGGTGGACACCGGCACCGTGACAGCTACCAGAATAAAGGTGTTCTTG
Source organism: uncultured Oscillospiraceae bacterium (assembly GCA_947630375.1). Taxonomy (GTDB): domain Bacteria; phylum Bacillota; class Clostridia; order Oscillospirales; family Oscillospiraceae; genus Limivicinus. The sequence goes on from CANRHH010000010.1 coordinate 65,720, forward strand.
ATGGCCTGAATAAAATAGGGGTCCCGGAGCACATACGCGTAGTTATAGCCGCCTACGCCGGAATAGGTCTGTGAGGCGAAATTAAAGCCCTCTTCCACCGAGTAGATCAGCACATCCACCAACGGGTAGACCAGAAAGGCCCCTAAGAACAGGAGGGCGGGCAGAACGTAAAGCCAGCCCTTGGCATTTTTCTTATCCATAGATCCTCTCCCCTGTCTCCCGGTCAAACAGGAAGACTTTTTCCGGTTTCAGCCGGAAACGAACGGACGCTGCTTTCGCCTCCACCTGATCAGCGCCGACGATGGCCCGGACAGTCGGCGCGGCAGCGGCCTGGTGGGTGCAGACCATGCTGACCTCCCGGCCCATGACCTCCACCCCGCTCAAAGCGCAGGTGAATGGCCCCTGGGGATCGGGCACAAAGCCCTCCGGGCGGATCCCCACGCTGACCTCCCGGTCAGGGAGAGCACCCGCCTCCAGCACTGCTTCCTCCCCGATCAACAACTTTCCGCCCCGGATACGGCCGCTGAACAGGTTGATGGGCGGGTTGCCCAGGAACTGGGCCACAAACTGATTGGCCGGATCATCGTAGACCTCCTGGGGGCGGCCGATCTGCTGGATCAGCCCCTCCTTCATGACCACGATCCGGTCCGAGATGCTCATGGCCTCCTCCTGGTCGTGGGTCACGAAGACGGTGGTGATCCCGGTCTCCTTCTGGATCCGGCGGATCTCCTCCCGGGTCTGGAGGCGGAGCCGGGCGTCCAGATTGGAGAGCGGCTCATCCATCAGCAGGATCCGGGGCATCTTGACCAGGGCCCGGGCAATGGCCACCCGCTGCTGCTGTCCGCCAGAGAGCTCCCCGGGCTTGCGCTCCATCAGCTCCCCGATCTGTACCAGCCCGGCGGCCTCATTGGCCCGGCGGTTCATCTCCTCTTTGGAAAGTTTGTCCGCCCCTTTCAGATTTTGCAGAGGAAAGAGGATATTCTGCAGCACGGTGAGATGGGGATACAGGGCGTAATTTTGGAACACCATGCCCACGCCGCGCTTTTCGGCGGGCAGTTGCGTCACATCCTCGTCTCCAAAATAGATCCGGCCCGCCGTAGGCATCTGCAAGCCGCAGAGCAAATGCAGCGTCGTGCTCTTTCCGCAGCCGGAAGGGCCCAGCAGCCCCACCAGCTGGCCGTCCGGGATCTCAAAGGTGAAATCGTTGACCGCCGTCACTTCCCGGCCCTTCTTGCCTCTGGCCGGAAAGGTCTTTGTCAGATGTTCCAGTGTAACTTTCATGGCGCACCTTCCGTGTTTAGAAAATAGAATGGTTCAAGTATAGCACAGCGTCTTTGCAATTACAATTCCGAAGCCCTAAAAAGTCGGAAACGGCGCTGTTTTCCCGCTGCACAGCGAAAGCCGCCGCCCATCCGCAGCAGATGGACGGCGGCCTGTTTATCCTTGCAGCCATTCCGGGCCGATGGGCCGGTCCCGATCATAAAACGCCCGGTCCTGTTCGCCGATCTCCCGGATCACCCGGCAGGGGGTCCCGAATGCCACCACGTTGGCCGGCAGATCCCGGGTCACCAGGCTGCCCGCGCCCACCACGGTATTGTCCCCGATGGTGACGCCGGGCAGCACGATCACCCCGGTACCCAGCCAGCAGTTGCGCCCGATGCGCACCGGCGCGTTGTACTGGACCCCGCGCTCCCGCAGCGCCGGCAGAATGGGGTGCGTCGCCGTGGCAATGGTCACGTTGGGGGCCAGCATACAGTGGTCCCCAATGTAGATGTGGGTGTCGTCCACCAGGGTCAGGTTAAAATTGGCGTAGACAAAGCTGCCCAGGTGTACATGGCGCCCGCCAAAATTGGCATGGAAGGGCGGTTCAAGATAGCAGCCCTCCCCGATCTCCGCAAACATCTCTTTCAGCAGAGCCTGCCGCTTTTCCGGCTCTGTGGGCCGGGTCCGGTTATAGTCGTAAAGCCGGTCCAGGCAGGCAGTCTGGACCTGGACGATCTCCCGGTCATCCGGAAGATACAGCTCCCGTCCGTGCATTTTGTCCCATATATCCATCGTTGTACCATCCTTCATAGTAATTGATCGACCAGTAATCCAGGCCCATGATGATGGGCAGGCCCAGCACCGTCCCCTGACCGTTGGTGTAGTTGACGGTGTACATGGTGTAATTCGGGCCTATCTCCGCGGAACCCTCGATACTCAGGTGGGTCTCCGCAAAATCATAACTTTTGCTCAGATTCTGCACCAACTTCTGCGCCAGGATGCTGGTGTCCGGCAGGACCTCCAAACTCGGCTCGTCATAGCAGCGAAAATTGGCAGCTAAGATCAGCCCGGTGGCATCGTCCACCAGATAGTCCAGAGAAGTCCAGCTCCCGTCCACCAGCCGGCCGTACTGTACGCCCCAGACCAGGTTGGTGGAAAAGGAATCCGACGTGGTGACCATCAGCATGGGGGATGCGTCGATCAGGTCACTTTTTACAAGCCCGTTTATGGACAGGCCCGTCCCGTCCAGCAGCGCGGTCACGTCCGCCAGCTTGTCCGCCGCCTTAGCGGGGGTCAGGACCCGGCCGTTTTCCAGCTCCATGTACTCGACCCGGTTGTTGAGCATCTCGCCCACCAGGCGCAGCTTCTCTAACTTGGAATCGTCGCTGGTGAGGCTCAGGCTGACCTCCCCCAGGTCCACCGTCTGATTCATCCGGTCCGTGCTCCGTTCCTGGACCAGGACCCCCAACTCCGGCAGCAGCAGGCCCAGTCCCACCGCCGCCAGCAAAAGCAGGAGCACGCCCACAGAACCTAAAAAGCGGGGACGCCCCCCGGCGGCCGGCCGCTTCGCGCGTCTTTTCACAGGCGGCCTCCTCTCAGCTCTACGGTCACGCAGGTGCCGTTGCCGATGCGGCTTTCAAACTTCAATGAACCGTTATGCAGCCGCACGATCTCGTTGCACAGGGCCAGCCCCAGCCCCACGCCGCCCTGGGCCCGGGAGCGGGCTTTGTCCACCCGGTAAAAAGCCTCGGTAATATGGGCGATCTCCTCCTCCGGGATGCCCCGACCGGTGTCCAAAATGCGCAGGCGGCAGCCGTCCTCCGTCATCTGGGAGACGATATAAATATTCCCGCCTTTATCCATGGCCTTCCGGGCGTTATCCAGGAGGTTTACCAGCAAGGAGCGAACCAGATCCGGCTCCAGCAGGCACTCCCCTTCTTCACAGCGGCACTGGAGCACGATCCCCTGCTCCGCATAGACCCGCTCTAAATGCTGCACCATGCTGCCTACCAGCTGCGCAGGGCGGCAGCGGGTAAATTCCACTTCCTTGTTTTTCAGCAGCAGAATATCCAGCAGCTTCAGGGACAGGCTCTCCAGCCGTTTTCCCTCGGAGAAGATATAGTTGGCCGCGTCCATCTGTTCCGCTTCGGTGAGGGTCTGGGAGCGAATCAGTTCCGCATAGCCGATGATGGCGGTCATAGGGTTTTTCATCTCGTGGGCAAAGTTGCCCATGAAAGTCTCCTGCCGGGCGGCGGCGTCCCGGATGGCCTCGATGTTCTGCTGAAGCTTGCCCGCCATGGCGTTGAAATCCTCCGTCAGCATCCCCACCTCGTCGTCCCCAGAGACCTTGGCCCGATAGCCCAGATCCCCCGCCGCGAAGCGTTTGGAAGCGGCGGAGAGCGCGGACAGGGGCCTGGTCAGCCAGTAGGCCATGGCCCAGCAGAGGGTGCCGCCTATGCCGATAACGGCCAGAAAGACCCATTTATACAGCCGGAGCTGTCCGTCCCGTTGGACATACAGGGCGCTGATATCGTAACACTGGTCCAAGCGCAAAGCCTCGTCCGCGGCGTAGAGATAGGCGCTGATCCGGATATGCCGCCCGCCGTGCCCGTCCCGGATGATCGTCGCTACGGCCTCGTTTCCCTGCCCCTCCGGGACTTGGCTCAGGTCCGCGGCCAGATTGTTATCCTCATAAATGGCGCCATAGCGCCCGCCCAGCCGCAGCGCGGACCAGCCGGCGGTCCCCTGGGTGTTCATCTGGCTCAAAGCCTGGGCCAGGTTGGAGTGGTCCGGCTGCGGGCTGATCTCATCCACAATGCGCAGCGTGCTTAGCACCATGCGATAGGAGCGGACCGCCGTCTCCGTGGCCCGGTCCAGATTTCCGGAGAAATTGAGCATGACAAGGAGGCTGCCGCCGATCCCAAAGGCCAGCGCCAGCAGCCATACCATGCACAGGGTAATTTTCATCCGAAATCTCAAGGATTCACACTTCTATCTCTATATTTCCAGGCGGTAGCCCACCCGGTTCACGGTTTGCAGTCTTTCCTCCCAGCCGAGTTTCTTGCGCAGCCGCTGGATATGCAGATCCACCACCCGGCTGCCGATGGGGTATTCTCCGCCCCATACCCGCTCATAGATCGTCTCCCGGTACAGCGCGGCCCCCGGATTTTGAACAAAGAGCAGCATCAGATCCCATTCCTTTTTGGTCAGCAGGATCGTCTCATTGCCCCGCTGGACATGGAAGGAACGCAGATCGATCTCCAGATCCCCGATCCGGAGCACATCTTCCGTCTTTTTATACCGGCGGAGCACCACTTCCACCCGGGCCAGCAGCTCCATGACTTCAAAGGGCTTGACGATATAGTCCTCCGCCCCCATGCGCAGCCCTTTTACCCGGTCGTCCAGGGAATTTTTCGCCGTAATAAAAATAACAGGCGTCCCCATGGGCTGTATGTATTCCATCAGTTCAAAACCGGACACCGCCGGCAGCATCACGTCCAGCAGCACCAGATCAAATTGTTCTTCCTCCAGCAGATTGGCCGCCTCTGCCCCGTCATAGGCGCAGACACAGCTGTAGCCCGCCTTGCTGAGGCTCAGCTTCATCAGGTCAGAAATCGGTTTTTCGTCTTCCACAATGAGCACTCGTATCATTGCTCGTTTCCTCCGTGTCCCCCACATTGCGGTCCGGTGCACTCACGCCCTTTCCGGCGGCAGCGCAGCAAACCTTTTTAAGTATACCTCACAATTGTATCATTTTTGTATACTTTTTGGCAAAACATGGAAATTTTAGCCCGTTTTCAGAAAATTTAAGAATTGGACACCCGGCGCAGCTCCAGATATTCCTCCAAAGTCACGCCCAATTCGCGGATCTTTTCCGCGGTGTCCCGCCCCACGTAGCGATAATGCCAGGGCTCATAGATGATCCCGGTGATGTCGGTGGTCCCGTTGGGATAGCGCAGAATAAAGCCGTATTCCCAGCAGTGCTCCATGAGCCAGATCTGGGTATCGGTGGTCTCCTGGAGGCTGGTAAGATAAGGATACGACTCGTCGATAATATCCACCGCCAGACCCAGCTGGTGCTCACTGGTGCCGGGGACGGCCACCGACTGGGCCGCTACCGCGGGGGCCTCCTCCGGCGGCACTCCATCTATCAGGACACGGCGCACCTTGTCGTCAAAGAGCTCCTGCTGCATCTGCTGGGTCCGGTAGGTGGAGATGATCAGCGGCTGGGCCCAGGAGGCGCGGCAGGCCTGCAGCATTTCCTGCAGGGCTCCGGCGCCCCTCTCGTCAAAGCTCTGGTTGTCCCCTATGTCCACCAAGCGCACCTGGTAATCTTCCGGCACCGGATTCCAGGCGTTGACCAGGACCAGAATGTCCTCGTCCCGGGCCGCTTGCTCCTTAGCGGACAGAGCGCCGGCCCCCGCCCCGGTAAGGAGCCTCTCTTCCTCCGCCAGTTTGTCCTGCCGGGTCCGGAGGGCCCGGTCCGCCCGGGCGCTTAAAAGCCGGGCCGTTTCTTCCGCCCGGTCGATGGATGCCGCCTGGGTATACACCGCCAGCATAAGCTGTACCCCTATTCCGAGCAGCAGCACCAGTACGACCAGCAGATACGGCCATATCCGTTTTTTTGTCTCTTGTGTCATTGCCAAGCCGCCTTAAAAACGCAGGATCCCCAGATGCTCCAGCAGGATCTTGCCTCCGATCAAAATCAAAATAATCCCGCCCGCCAGCTCTGCCCGGCTCCGGTAACGGGCCCCGAACAGATGGCCTATGTAAACGCCTGCCCCGGAGAGGCAGAAGGTCGTCACGCCGATCAGAGCAGAGGTCGGCAGAATGTGCACCTCTAAAAACGCGAAAGTGATGCCCACGGCCAGGGCGTCGATGCTGGTGGCCACGGCCAGAGTCAGCATGGTTTTCGGCCCGAAATCGTCATTCAGTTCCTCGGCCTCGTCCCTGGATTCCCGGATCATCCCCGCGCCGATCAAAGCCAGCAGGATAAAGGCGATCCAGTGGTCAACGCTGGTGATAAACCGCTCAAAACGGTAGCCCAGCAGCCAGCCCAGCACCGGCATGAGAAACTGAAACCCGCCGAAATAAAGGCCCACCAGCACTGCATGCCGGGGCCGGAGCCTTTTCACGCTCAAGCCTTTACAGATGGAGACGGCAAAAGCGTCCATACTCAGCCCCACCGCAATGAGAAACAGTTCGACCAATCCCATATGCACACCTCTTTTGATAGTCTGACTGTACATCATGTTTACAGAAAAGTCAAGAAAAGCGGCTTGTAATCCGTCGCCCTATCGGTTAAAATTGAAGGGAGAAACGGGAATTATTGGGAGGTACAGGATGAGCATACAGCCGGATGATGTGATGAAAGTAGAAAACCAGGACTGGGAAACGTTCAAAAAAACCGCCGCGAAAGACGAGCTTTACTACAGCGGCCCCGGAGACTTGCTGGATACAGCGGAGGGCCGGGAGAAGTTCTGCCGCCTGAATGAGACAGGCGTTTTCAGAAAGCCGGACCCGGAATATCCGGATTATAAAATTTGGGTGTTCAACGTCCAGGGCCAGGGCCTGGTGATCAAAAAGCGCAGCCGGGTGGACCCGGCCCTCATGGAAAACGTGGAATACGACGCCTCCGGGAAGGAGACCGGCAAATCTTACGAGCCGGCCTGAAGCCCGGCCTAAACACACAAACAGATGCCCGGGCCTTTGCCCGGGCATCTGTCAGACTGTAGACAAAGTACCCATGGATAGAGTGGAAGGCACTATTCATGAGTACTTTGTTATGGTATAATGGGAAGGACAGGGGGCGAGGCGAATGATGACGCGGGGTGGAGGCAGAAGCAGAGACCAGATAGAGATGACGAGTCTGGACGACCTGGTGCCGGAAGATCATCTGGTGAGGAAACTGGAGAACGCTATAGACTGGAGCTTCATCTACGAGATGGTGGAAGACAGCTATTGCGAGGATAACGGGAGACCGAGCCTTGACCCAGTCATACTCATAAAGCTGCCGATCATACAGTATATGTTTGGGATACGGAGCATGAGGCAAACGATCCAGGAGATCAAAGTGAACACAGCCTACCGGTGGTTTCTGGGATTGGGACTGCACGATGTGCCACCACATTTCAGCACCTTTGGGAAGAATTATATGCGCAGGTTCAAGGACACCGATCTGTTCGAGCGTATATTCCAAAAGATCCTGAAGGAATGCATGGAGGCCGGGCTGGTAGATGAAAGCGTGGTATTTGTAGACTCGACCCACGTAAAGGCCAGAGCGAACGGCAAGAAATATGAAGACGCAGTGGTAGAAGAACAGGCCCAATGGTATGAGAAGGAACTGCTGGAGGAGATCAACAAGGACAGGGAGGCCCACGGAAAGAAGCCGCTGAAAGAAGAGAAAGCAGAGGATGAGCAATCCAAAGGTGATGATCCAAAAGCCTCGAAGTGTGGAAAAGGGCAGCCAAATCCCAACACATCGAAGAAGAAACAGGCCCGGCAGAAGAAAGAGAAGCATATTAAGAAGAGCACCAGCGACCCGGA
>CANRHH010000011.1 GCA_947630375.1 uncultured Oscillospiraceae bacterium
CCACAAAAAACAACACCGGGGTACTGTTTCTTGCAGTCCTCGGTGTTGTTTTTTCTGGGCCGTTTTGCTACAGCCCCGGCATTTTTTCCTTTTTGTGACTTTCTGCGGACATTTTTCTGCTATAATATATGAAGTCATGTTATTTAAACGGACAGGAGCGGCGATATGAGGCAAATTTTGATCGTGGAGGACGACGTCCTCTTAAACAGGACCCTGGCCTACAATCTGATCTCGGAGGGCTATGGGGTGACCACGGCGCTGAACTTCCGCACCGCCGCGGCGGAGCTGAAGAAGCGCCCCTTTGACTTAACGCTGCTGGATGTCAATTTGCCGGATGGCAGCGGCTATGACCTCTGCCGGCTGATAAAGCCGGCCCAGCCTGGCACAGTGGTCATTTTCCTGACCGTCAACGACCAGGAGAGCGACCTGCTCCGGGGCTATGAGGCCGGCGCGGTGGACTATATCACCAAGCCCTTTTCTGTCGGCGCCCTCCAGCGGAAGATCCGGGCCATGTTCGCCCTGCTGGAACATCACGAGCCGGGCCGGGATCTGTATGACGACGGGCGGCTGTTTCTTGACTTTTCCGAACAGCGGGCCAGCCTGAACGGAGAGCCTCTTTTCTTCTCTCCCATGGAGTGGAAGGTCCTGCGCCTGTTCTGCAGGCACCCCCGGCAGGTGCTCACCCGCCGCCAGCTCCTGGAGGCGCTCTGGGACGCGGAGGAAAACTTTGTGGAGGAGCACACCCTGACCTCCACCATCAGCCGGATCCGGGGCAAGTTGGAAGCGGAGGGCAGCGCATATATCAAAACGATCTACGGCATGGGCTATCAGTGGACAGGAGGCGAACAGAAATGAGCCGAAACCCTCTCTCTGTCAAAGCCCTCTGCCTGTGGCTGGGGGCCGGAGCCCTGCTCTCCATGCTGGCCCTCACCGGCGCGCTGGCCCTGCTCACCGGGGACCGGCTCTTGCTCCTTTCAGGCGCTCTGCTGACCGTCTGCGCTCTGCTGTGGCTGCTTCTGCTCTGCCGGCTCTTTGCCCGCCGCCTGTCCCTCTTTACCGGGGAGCTGTGCCGGACTCTGGATGACATGATCAGCGGCCGGCCGGTGCCGGAGCAGGCGGACGACACGGAGACGCTCTTTGCCCGGATCCGCCACCGGCTCACCCGGCTGTACGGCGTGCTCCGGGAAAACCGCCGGCAGGTGGAGCGAGAACAGCAGGCGCTGCAGGCCTTGGTCTCGGACATTGCCCACCAGGTAAAAACGCCCTTAAGCAACCTGAAAATGGTCTCCGACACGCTTCTTACAAAGCCGATCTCAGACCGGGAGCGGGCAGACTTTCTCCAGGGCCTCCGGACCCAGATTGAGAAGCTGGACTTTCTTCTCCAGGCCCTTGTGAAATGCTCCCGCCTGGAGACCGGGACCATCCAGCTGGAAAAGACCTGCTCTCCCCTGTTTGATACGCTGGCCCAGGCCCTGAGCGGCATCGTCTACGCGGCGGAGAGCAAGAACATCTCCGTCTCCGTGGACTGCCCGGAGGACCTGGCCCTCCCCCACGACAAGAAGTGGACCGCCGAGGCCCTGTTCAATCTGCTGGACAACGCGGTGAAATACACCCCTCCCGGCGGCAGTATCCGTGTCACGGCGGAGTCCTGGGAGATGTACGGCAAGCTGGACATCCGCGACACCGGCAAAGGGATCCCGGAGCGGAACCAGGCGGCGGTATTCCGGCGCTTTTACCGGGAAGAGGAGGTCCACGGGGAGCCCGGCGTAGGCATCGGCCTGTATCTGGCCCGGGAGATCGTCACCCGCCAGGGCGGCTACATAGCCCTGGCCTCCGAGCCTGGCCGGGGCTCCACCTTCTCCGTCTTTCTGCCCCGGCGTTGATCTTTCTTCCGATGCTCCGCTTTCTGCGACCTTTTTATCCCTCTTTTTTTCAGCCTCCGGACGTTTCTGTGACCATCTGCCCTTATGATCAGCTTGGACGGAAAGTCCGGAAAGGAGCGTTTTTATGACCATTCTGCAAACTGTTGATCTGAAAAAGTATTACGGCAAAAAGCCCAATGTGACCAAGGCCCTGGACGGGGTCAGCCTCTCGGTAGAGGAAGGGGAATTTGTGGCCGTGGTAGGGACCTCCGGCAGCGGCAAATCCACCCTGCTGCACATGATGGGCGGCCTGGACACCCCCACCTCCGGCAGCGTCCTGGTCCGGGGCCAGGAGCTGGCGAAGAAAAGCGAGGAGGAGCTGACCATCTTCCGCCGCCGGAACATCGGCTTCGTGTTCCAGAGCTACAACCTGGTCCCTATCTTAAACGTATTGGAAAACATCGTCCTGCCCGTAGAGCTGGACGGGGACCGGGCGGACCGGGCCTTTTTGGAGGAGATCGTGGGGATGCTGGCCCTGCAGGACAAGCTGAACAGCATGCCCAACCAGCTCTCCGGCGGCCAGCAGCAGCGGGTGGCCATCGCCCGGGCGCTGATCACCAAGCCCGCCATCGTGCTGGCGGACGAGCCCACCGGGAACCTGGATTCCCGGACCAGCGCCGACGTGCTGGGTCTTTTGCAGCGGTGCAGCCGGGAGCTGGACCAGACTGTTGTCATGATCACCCACAACAACGAGCTTGCCCAGCTGGCCGGCCGGATCGTCCGCATCGAGGACGGCCGAATCGTCGCATAGGGGGGTGAGCCCATGACCTTCCCCTTTGAAAACAACACCTCCGCCGCGGTGAAAAACCTGGCCCGGCGGAGCCTGAAAGCCCGGAAAAACACAGTGGCCATCCTGGCGATCCTGCTCTCTGCCCTGCTGTTCACCGGCCTTTTCACCGTGGTCATAAACTTGGTGTCGGCCTATGAGCAGAACCATATGCGCGTCATGGGCGGTCATGCCCACGCGGGGCTGAAGCAGGTCACCCTGGAGACCTATGAGGAGCTGGCTGCCGACGAGCGCTGGGCCGGCAGCGGGTACTCCGTCTTTATCGGCAAAGCCGTGGGCAGCGCCTTTGCCAAACTCAACACCGAGGTCCGCTGGGCGGATGATTTTTACGCGGAGGAAGCCTTCTGCCGGCCTGCCGAGGGGCATATGCCGGAAGCGGAGAAGGAACTTGCCACCAGCCGCCTGGTGCTGAAGGCTTTAGGCGTGTCCGATAAGCTGGGGACCGAGGTGCCTGTCCGCATCGAGACGGACACGGAGACCGTCACCGGCACCTTCACCCTCTGCGGCGTCTGGGACGGGGACCCGGCGGCGGGGGCCCAGATGCTCTGGCTCTCCCGGAGCTACACGGATCAGATCGCCCCGGTGCGCCATGGCAGCCCTGCCGGGGTGCCCGTGGGTGAATACAGCGGCACGGTCTACGCCTCCTTCATGCTGCCCAGCTCCTGGCGGCTGGAGGACCGGGCCTATCAGATCTTCAGCGATCACGGTCTGGCCGATGAATTTCATTTTAACGCCGCCTACGCCATGTCCAGCTTTAAGCTGACGGACGCGCTCCCTGTGCTGGCCCTGGCGCTGCTGGTGCTGGCGGCGGGCTATCTGCTGATCTACAATATTTTTTACATCTCCATCGCCCAGGACATCCGTTTTTACGGGATGCTCAAGACCTTAGGGGCTACCGGCAGGCAGCTGCGGAGCCTGATCTATCGAAAAGCCCTGCGGCTGTCCGCCGTCGGCATCCCTCTGGGCCTGGCTCTGGGCTGGGCCCTGGGCACGGCCCTGTCCCCGGCCATTCTGGGGAGCATGCCCATCTCCGAAAAAGTCTCCGTGCACAGCGCCCACCCGTTTATTTTCCTCTTTGGGGCCCTCTTCGCCCTGCTGACGGTGTTCATCAGCTGCCGCAAACCCGCGAAGATCGCCGGAAAGGTCTCCCCCATGGAGGCGCTGCGCTATAACGAGGCGGAAGTGGCCTCTAAGAAGACCCGCCGGGCCGCCAAGCCCGTAACCTCCGGCCGCCTGGCCCGGCAGAACCTGAGCCGCAGCAAGAAAAAAGTGGCCGTGGTGGTCCTAAGCCTGGCTTTAAGCCTGGTGATCTTCAACAGCGCCGCTTCGCTTGTGGGAGGCTTTGATTTTGAGACCTTCATCTCCGATTCCCTGGTCAACGATTTCGCCGTGGCGGACGCAGGACTCCTCAACAACATGGCCCGCAACGCCCGGCGCTCCGCTGTGGACGCCGCGCTCCAGACCAACATCGCCGCCCTGGAGGGCCTGGAGGGCATGGGCAGCGTGTACAGCTGCTTTGCCGATCAGCCCATCACCGATGAGCTGGCCGCCATCATCCGGGACGCGGGGCAGCATGAGGAAGTGGCCCGATCCCTCATGTATCAAAACGCCGTGGGCGAGATGGACGGGACAGAGGCCACCCGTGGCAATATGAACTACGCTGTCTACGGTCTGGACGATTACGCCGCTCAAAAGCTCACGGTCCTGGAGGGGGAGCTGGACTGGGACCGGTGGCGCGCCGGCGAGGGCGTGTTCATCACGCCCGCCGTGCTCTGGGGCGGGAAATACTGCCTCTATCATCCAGGGGATATGATGTCCGTGGACCTGACGGAAATGCTGGACGGCGCCGCGTATAACTATTGGGACGAGTCAGCGGCCCGCACCGTCAAAACATACCAGGTGCTGGCGGTGGTGGAGCTGCCCAGCGCCTATGGCAGCGGCGTGAGCATGGGCAGCGGTACGCGCATCATTCTGCCGGAGACAGAGTATCTGCACTATGTGAACGAGGGCGCCCGTCTCCCCATGCTGACCGTCTTTGACGTGGACGACGAGCACATGGCTCAGGCGGAGGCCTTCGTGAAAAACTACACCGAAAATGTAGACCCCTCCATGGACTATCGCTCCCGGCTGTCTCTGGAGGAGGAATACCGGGGCCTCATCCGCATGTTCACCCTGGTGGGCGGGGCCCTGTGCGCCCTGCTGGCCCTCATCGGGATTTTGAACTTTGTAAACTCCATGGCCACCTCGGTCCTCACCCGCCGCCGGGAGATCGCCATGCTCCAGGCCGTGGGCATGACCGGGCGCCAGGTCCGGCACATGCTGATCTTTGAGGGCCTGGGCTACATGCTGCTGGGCCTGGCCTTTGCCCTGCTGCTGTCCTCCGTTACAAATGTCACTGTGCTGCGCTCCATAACGGAGGGCATGTGGGCCTTCCGCTATCGCTTCACGCTGCTCCCCGTGCTGCTGTCCGCGCCTCCCCTGGCCGCGGTGGCGGCAGCCGTCCCTCTGATCTGCTATGTCCATCTTCTCCGCGGGCAAAGCCTCATCGACCGTCTGCGGGATCTGGGGTAAGAATCGTTAAAAAGCAGCTGTGGGCAGAGAACCCACAGCTGCTTTCAATTGGTTAAAATCTTATGGCGCGTATTTTCTGAGCGGACAGCGGGAGACTTCCATCATCTGTCCGTATAATCCTCAACCAGCACCTTCATGGTGCCGCCGCAGACCATGCCCTCGCTCGCGGCCACGTCGCCGGTCAGGTCGATGTCCATGAGCTTATAGCGCCCGGTGCCGATGAGGCGCACCGCGTCCTTGATAACAGCGGCCTCGCTGCATCCGCCGCCGATGCTGCCGGTGACCTTCCCCAGAGGGCTGACGGCCATCTTGGCCCCGGCGCCCCGGGGCGTGGAGCCCTTGGTCTCAATGACCGTGACCACAGCTTTGGGCTCCCGGTTTTCGGCCAGATAGCAGAGGATCTCCGGTTCCACGTCCGAGTCGTTGCAGTACCGGTCCGGCCCGCCGTGCTCCGGCAGGCGCTTGTACGCGATGACCTCCGCTAAAATGGACACGGCGATCTCCTCCGGCGTCACCGCCCCGATGCTCAGGCCGATGGGCGTGCAGATCCGGTCCATCTTTTCCCGGGAATAGCCCTCCTCAGAGAGCATCTCCATCAATCCCCGGACCCGGCGTCGGCTGCCGATGAGCCCCAGATAGGCCGGCTGTTCGCCGGGGAGGATCACCCGCAGACAGTCCGCGTCGTGAACGTGCCCCCGGGTGATGATCACCACATAGTCATAGGGGGTGATCTTCAGGCGGCGGATCGCGTTTTCAAAGCTGTCGCAGAGCACCTCTTCGGCCAGCGGGAATCGGCTGCGGTTGGCAAAATCCGGCCGGTCATCCGCCACCGTGACGGAGAAGCCGCACTTGGCGGCAAATTCGCACACCGGCAGGGCGATATGTCCCCCGCCCAAAACGATCAGCCGCTCCCGGGGCAGCATGGGCTCCCGGACCGTGATGGTTCCCTCTTCCTCCTCCGCGGTCACCCGGGCGAAGCGCCGGCCGCGGGCGTCCTCCACCGGGCGCACCTCTGTGAGCCTCCGGCGCAGGCCGTCGCGGATCTCCCCGCTCTCTCCCCGGATCACCGTCTCCAGGCAGACAGGCCGGTTCTCTGTCAAGGTCTGAAGAATGTTCGTGTAAAGTTCTGTCATAGCACGCACCCCCTATCTATACCTCCTCGTTTTACGAGAAAATGTCCTCAAAATACTGGGGATACCGGGAACGGGCGTAGGCCTGGACGTCTTTTTTGTACGCCTGGAACCGGGAAAGCAGCCGCCGGCCGCTCTCGGTCAGTTCACTGGTACTGCCCCCCAGTCCGCCCTGGCTGCGCAGGACGACGGAGCCCCCCACCTGGGCCTCCAGGGTGTGGATGATGTTCCAGCCGGTAGAATAGGAGATCTGCATCCGCTCACAGGCTTCCCGGACAGACTGAGTCTCGTCGATCAGCACCAGAAGCAGGGCCACCCGGTCGTCCAGGAAGGTCTTTTCCTTATTCAGCGAGACGCTGAGCTCCGGGTGGCAAAGCTGGGAGTTGTGATACTTCAACAGGGAGGAATAATCCTCCGGCGTATCCGCGTCATACAGGGTCCCCCGGTCCGTGACCGGGATCTGCCGCATCTCTGCCGAGCACTGGGCGCAGGCCCCGCGCAGCCCCTGTTCCCCGGAATAGGCCAGGATCTCATCCACCAGCTCTGCCGCGATCAGGATCGGATGGCCGGTCTTCCCCTCGCAGACCGGGCAGGCCAGCTTTGCCCCGCTTTGCAGCAGCGTCTCCACGGTCCCGCACGTAAAAAGGGGGATGTCGATCGGCGTAAACAGCAGCGTGCCGCACTTATCCTTCAGATACCGAAGCCCGATCTTGGCCGATTCAAACATCTGCGTGCTCGCATAGGCCGGGTTTCGCAGAAAGACGATCCCGTTTCCGGCCAGGTGCTTCTCCAGCACGGAGGCGTTGTGCCCGGTGACCACAACGATGTGTTCCACGCCGGCCTGCTGAAAAGTGGTCACGACCCGCTGGGCGATCGAGATCGACCCGATATTCAGCATAGGCTTAAAATCTCCCATTCTGGAAGACAAGCCCGCCGCCACGATCACTGCTCCTGCCGCCATAGCGCGCCTCCTTTGCGAAAAAATTTTCCTATACGATCAGTATAAAACAGAAGCTTCCTCAAATGCAACTGTTTTTCGTAGGATCCCCGCGGAAACCGGTAAGGACATGCGGCACACCGCATGTCCTTTTGTTTGCATATTCTGTTTATCCCCGGCGCGCAATCAGTTGTTCCAGGCGCCGACCTGCTCCCGGAGCCAATCGCACCAGGCGTCCACGCCCTCGCCGGTCTTGGCGCTGATGGGGAAGATCTTCAGCTTGGGGTTGCGCATATGGGCGTACTCCACCACCTTCTCCAGGTCGAAATCGAAATAGGGCAGCACGTCTATCTTGTTGATGATCAGCGCATCACAGACCTGGAAGATCAGGGGGTATTTCAGGGGCTTGTCGTGCCCTTCGGGGACAGAGAGGATCATGGCGTTCTTGACAGCGCCGGTGTCAAACTCCGCCGGGCACACCAAGTTCCCCACGTTCTCCAGCACTACTAAGTCCAGCCCTTCGGTGCCCAGCTCATTGAGCCCCTGGCGGGTCATATCCGCGTCCAGGTGGCACATGCCGCCGGTGTGCAGCTGGATGACCTTCACGCCGGTCTTGGAGATGGCCTCGGCGTCCACGTCCGAGTCGATATCCGCCTCCATAATGCCGATGCGCATCTCGTCCTTCAGCGCGGCGATGGTGCGCTTCAGGGTGCTGGTCTTGCCGGAGCCGGGGGAAGACATCAGATTCAGCAGGAAGGTTTTCCGGGCCTTCAGCTCCTCCCGGACCTTGTCCGCTTCCCGGTCGTTGTTGGCAAACACACTCTGCTTGATCTCATATACCTTGAATGGTTCCATGTTCAACACGCCTCGATCTCTTTGATATTCATTTCTCGCCCCTGCTGCAGCCAGGTCTCCCCGCTGCCGCAGTAGGGACAGGTCTTCCCATATTGCATGGTCGGATAGGTTTTTTTGCAGGCATTGCACCAGGTAACAGCCGGGATAGTCTCATACTGGAGCTTGGCCCCCTCAAACAGCGGGAACTTCTTGGTATACCAATCCCAGTAGTCCAGCAGGTACTCCGGAATGATCCCGGACACCTCGCCGAACTCCAAGGTGACGGAGTTGACCTTGGTCAGCTGGTTCTCCTCGGCCACCTGCTGCACCTGCTTGACCACATAGTTGACGATTCCCAGTTCGTGCATAGCGTTCCTTTCAGTATGGCGCGGGGTTTTCACCCCGCGCCATACGCTGGTTTATTTCTTCGCGGAGAGGCTCTTCTTGACGATCTTGATCTCACGCTTGGCGGCATAGGGGATGATGCACTTGAATTTATCCTCTGCCGGGACCATCTTGCTGTTCTGAGGCCGGTTGCGGACCAGGTGGATGGCGTCAAACTCGCAGCGGGTGGTGCAGATGCCGCAGCCGATGCACTTGTTCGGGTCCACCACGCTCCGGCCGCAGCTCAGGCAGCGTGAGGCCTCGGCCTTGATCTGCTCCTCGGTGAAGGTCACCCGGTCGTCCTGCATGGTCAGGACCTTGTTCGGGTCGATGGCCACGTGGGTACGGGCGGGCTTGCGGAGCTTCTCGGGCTCAATGACCAGATTCTTCTTATCCAGCTCCTTGAACTGGCGCAGGTTCCGATGGATGGTCAGGGACTGGCCCACGTTCACGAAGCGGTGGATGGACACCGCGCCCTCACGGCCGGTGGCAATGGCGTCGATGGTGTACATGGGGCCGGTGGCAATATCGCCGCCCACGAAGATGTCGGGCTCGTCGGTCTGGAAGGTGACCTTGTCACACTTGACCAGCTGGCCGTCCGGGGTCTCGGCCTTGGTGCCGGCCAGGACTGCGCCGTAGTCGGAGCGCTGGCCGATGGCCACCAGGACGTTGGCGCAGGGCACGGTGACGGTCTCGCTCTCGTCATACTTGGGGGCAAACTTCCCGTTGGCATCCCGCACGGAGACACAGCGCATCAGCTCGATGCCGGTGACTTTGCCGTCCTCGCCTAAAATCCGCTTGGGCGCCCAGCTGTTGTTGATGAGCACGCCGTCGGCCAGGCCGCTGTTCTTCTCGTCGGGCACAGTGGGCATCTCCTCGTCCTTCTCCAGGCAGTAGATGTTCACAGCGCCGGGGCCCAGACGCCGGGCGGCGCGGGCCACGTCGATGGCCGCGTTGCCGCCGCCGATGACCACGGTGTCGCCCTCCAGGGCGGTGAGACCGCCCTTGTTGACCTCCCGCAGGAAGTCCAGACCGCCGATCACGCCGGCCAGGTCCTCGCCCTCGATGTTCAGCTTGGCGGCCTTCTGCAGACCCACGGCCACATAGAAGGCCTTAAAGCCCTCGTCCCGCAGCTGCTGGATGGTGACATCCTTGCCCACTTCCACACCGCAGCGAAATTCCACGCCCATCTCCTTGAGAACGTCGATCTCGGAGTTGACCACGGCCTTGTCTACGCGGAAGCTGGGGATGCCGTTGACCAGCATACCGCCAGGGACCGGCTCCTTCTCAAAGACCACGGGGCTGTAGCCCTCGATGGCCAGGAAGTAGGCACAGCTCATGCCCGCGGGGCCGGCGCCGATGATGGCCACCTTCTGGTCAAACTTGGCCCGTGTGCAGGAGTTCATGGGCGGGACATAGCGGTGCTCGGCCTTCATGTCCTGCTCGGCGATGAACTTCTTGATCTCGTCGATGCTCAGCGCCTCATCCACGGTGGCGCGGGTGCAGGCGTCCTCGCAGTACTTGCGGCAGATGGAGCCGCAGACCGCCGGGAACGGGTTATCCTTCTTGATGAGCTTCAGAGCGTCCTGATAGCGGCCGTCGCCGGCCATCTTTATGTAGCCCTGGATGGCGATATGGGCGGGACATGCCACCTTGCAGGGGGCGGTGCCGGTGGGCCAGGTCTGAATGGAGCCGTTGTCGTTGCGGTAGTTCTTGTTCCAGTGGCTCTCGCCCCAGGCGGTGTCGTCGGGCAGCTCATGCTTGGGATACTCAATGGGGCCTTCCTTGGTGCAGAGCTTCTGGCCCAGGCGCACGGCGCCGGCGGGGCAGGTCTCCACGCACTTACCGCAGGCCACGCATTTGGCCGGGTCGCTCTCGGCGGTGTAGGCAGAGGCGGACAGGTTGGGCGTGTTGAAGAGCTGGGAGGTGCGCAGGGCGTTGCAGACGCCTACGGCGCAGTTGCAGATGCCGAAGATCTTGTTCTCGCCGTCGATGTTGGTGATCTCGTGGACGTAGCCCCGGTCCTCGGCCTTCTGGAGGATCTCCATGGCCTCTTCATAGGTGATGTCGCGGCCGTGGCCGGTCTCCCGGCAGTAGTCGGCAAAGTCGCCCACGCCGATGCACCAGTCGGCCTCGATCTCGCCGTCGCCCTCGCCGCGGATGCGCTGCTGCTTGCGGCAGGAGCAGACGGAGACGCCGATCTGGCCCTCATACTTCTTCAGCCAGTGGGACAGATGCTCGATGGGGATGGACTTGCTGTCGGCGGGGATGGCTTTCTCCACGGGGATCACGTGCATGCCGATGCCCGCGCCGCCGGGGGGCACCAGCTCGGTGATGCCGGCCAGAGGCATATAGGCCATGCGCTCAAAGAAGTCCGCCGTCTCGGGGAACATGTCGGCATGCTCCGGGTGGATCATCATGATCTCGGCGCTGCCGGGCACGAACATATCCAGCACCCAGCGTTTCTTGTGCTCGGGGTTCTTTCCGTCCAGATTCTCCCAGTGGAACTCCACCAGGCCGCTCTCGCTGAGGGCCTGGAGGGCCTTCTCCAGGTAGGCCGCGTCAAACTGGGGATTCTTGGCGGCGATCTGCTCAAAGGTCTCGGGGACACGCTTTTTCAGGGTCAGCGCGATATCCAGGATATCGTCCGCCATCTTGGGGTCATACTTGGCTTCGGTGAACTTCAGCGCGGAGTTGATGCCCCAATACTCGGGGGAGTTGATGTCCAGAGTCTCCAGACCCACCAAGGCCTTTACCCGGTCGGTGATCTCCCGGGCAAGCTTGATGATCTTCTCGTCGCGGGACAGGTTCTTTGCCATAAAAGCTGTACCTCCTCAAATATATATTGGATATTGGCTAAAAGAAAACTCTTGTAAAACGGCGCTGTTCTCCCGGTCTTTTTGTTCTGAAAACATCACCGTCATATTCCCTGGGCTTTTCCCTCTACACGAGGGAGCTGGGGCCGCCGAGGACGCGCTTTAACCACGCTGTCGCCACGGCGCCGGCCGCCTCCTCGTCCCGCGCCAGCAGGGCCTCATACAGTTTCTCCGTAGAGGCTTTCAGAGAACTTAAACCGTTTTTCCGGAAAGACAGGGCATATATGCCCTTCTGCACATCGATCGAGGTCCTGTATATCAGGGAAAAAGCGATGTTGTCGCTGAGCTCGTAGAGCTTGCGGAAAAACTCCGTCACCAGCACGCAGGCCCCCTCCGCGTCCTGGCAGGCTTTGATCTGCCGGACATCCTCCGCCAAAGCCCGCAGCTGCTCCCCGCTGGCCCGCTGTACGACCAATTGCAGCACATAGGGGTCCAGCGCCATGCGGCACTCCGTAAGAGAGCGGATCTCCCGGGGGTTCAGATGGCCCCCGTTATAGCGGAAAAGGCTAAGCAGGGTCTCTGACGTGCCTTTTTTGATATAATCCGCCACATAGGTCCCGTGCCGGGGCTTGACCTCTAAAAAGCCCTTGCTGCACAGCTCCGCGATCCCGGCATTCACCGTGGTCAGGCTCACGCCCATCAGAGAGCAGAGCTCTCTGGAGGGGGGCAGCTTATCCCCGATCTGCAGTTCCCCGGACAGGATGGTATTCTCAAGTTTTTGCACGAACTGCTCCCGCACAGAGGGTACGGAGATCTTCTCAAAGCCCAATTGTTTCACCACCGGTTTTTTTGTTCTTCCTCTGTTTGTGATGTGGTGCTATGTTCACCAATAGTATAGTACACAGTCATGTTTTTGTCAATCCCATTTTCTCCCTACCTCCTGCTTAAATAGCACGATCCGGCTTTTTTACAGTGAAAAAAAGACAAATACGCCCGAAAAGGGCCGTATACAAAGGGAAATTTTGTATACGGCCCCTGGGGTCTATCCTATATCCATGGTATGGACCCAGATCTCTTTGGCCCAGAGCTCCGGCGCGGCCGGGTCCTCAAAGACCACATCCGCGTTGTACCCCTCCTCCACCAGGCTGTAGAAATCCTCTAAGGTCCCCGCGTAGACCTCATACCGGTCCTCCCGGTACCAGGCCTTGCCGATGCGCACCGCCGTGTCCGGGCCATAGTGGACGGTCAGCGTCTGCTGGTCCGTACCCAGCGCGGCGGGCTCCAGGTCAAAGCTGGACTCTGTCACATGGACGGCGCGGCAGGTTTCGGTGTCCATCCGGCCATAGAAGTTTTCATTCAGGCCGGTCCCGCTCTCCAGCAGAGTCCCCGGCAGCGGCGCTTCGGTCTCCGGGGCCACGGCCGGGGGCTCCGTCTCCTCCGGCTCCATCCCCGCCGGCCCGGCGTACAGCCCCACCGCCAGATCGTCCGCCGGGTATGCCGCCGGGCGGGGAACAGCCAGCGCGCCCAGCACCGCGCATACCATCAGGGCCAGCAGGAGCACCGTCCCGGTCTCCTCGGTCCCTTTTCTTCCGCGCATCGTTAAAACCGCTCCCCCAGGTACATGGTGGCCCGGCTCTGGGCCTCGGCGGCGGCCTCCCAGGCCCCCTGGCCGCTGGCGAAGTAATCGGAGGCCTGGCCCTGGACCAGGGCCACCAGCTCCGTATCGCCGGTCAGGCAGCAATTGGCGCGGCTCAGGACCTCCCGGGCCAGGTCCACGTCCGCCTTGGTCACCCGGACATTGCCGATGCCGTACCAGAACTCACCTTTGGCCATCAGCCCGGCGCAGGTCTGTTCAAAGGAGCTTTTCAGATAGGGAAAAGCCTGTCCGCTGCTCTCCTGGAGCTCTGGCTCCAGAAAGCTGCGCACAAAGGCCCAGGCCCCGTCCTTGTGCTCACAGGCGGTGGAAAAGCCGATTTTATTGATCGGCTCCAAAATATGCTTGGCCTCGCCGCCGCTGCTGGGATAGCCGATGGGGACCGCCTTTCCGCCGAACGGTTGGTTGGCCATGGAGGTGAACAGGATATTCCCCAGAGCGACGTTCCGGCAGTTGGGGGTGCGCTCCCCCGCCAGGACCGCCGCCATGCTGTTTCCCTCGCTCACCATGGTCTCCCGGCAGGACTCCAAATAGTCCACAAAGGCCTGGCTGTCATAGCTGCAGGTGCCCTTTTCCCAGTCCACAAAGCGCTCGTCGATGATCTCTAAATTCAGCAGGACCCACAGGGGGCTGTACCCGCCGCCATCCTCGATGACCACCGCCCCGCTGTCCAGCAGGGCGCGGTATTCCTCTAAGGTCCAGCCCCGCCGGTCCCCGGCCGCCCCCGGCGCGGCCAGCACCGTGTACAGCCGCACGCCGCTGGTCACATAGGGGAGGCTGCCGTCGATCTCCAGGGCGGTAAAGACATTGGTGAAATAGTCCTGCATCCGCAGCTGCCCGTCCGAGGCGATCCAGGGGTACAGGTCCTCTAAGATCCCCCGGCGGGAGTAGGCGTCTGCCGGCAGATATTCCAGGTCCATCAGGTCCGGGATGTCCCCGGAGATCAGCCGGGTGTTGATGCGGGTGAGGGCCGCGTCCCAGGTCTGGGCGTCCGGGTCCTCGTTGGGGGCAAAGGCGGTATCCAGCTCCACCCGGTATTCCCTGCTGCGCTTGTTGAACTGGGCCACCGCCTCCAGCAGAGCGCTGTCCGGCTGGACGCTCAGCATGGTCAGGACCGTGCGGGTGTCCTCCCCCGGCTCCACGAAACAGAAGTCATAGGCCAGGTCCCCGGTCTGGCGGCCGGTCCCGGCCACCACGGCAAATTTGCCCTCAGACAGGGGGCACACATGGGCATCCCCGCCGGAAAGCCCTAAGTTGGACCAGGGAAAGATCTCATCCCCCAGCCCGGTCTCCAGGCTGCCCCGGTAAAGGTCCCCGGAATCGAAGATATAATAGTCCGCCCCTTCCCCGCCGTCGGCTGCCAGCTTCAGGGGGCCGATGTTCACGCCCTCTTCCAGGGTCTGTTTTTTCATGTCGATCGGCCGGACAGAATAGGTCCAGTCCCCGTCGGTGGAGGTGCAGACCGCGAACTGCCCTTCTGCGGTGGTGAGCAGGTCCTTGGGCTGGGCCTCATCCCGGAGGGAGAAGAGGAACTGCCCCTCCCGGTCGAACAGGAAGCAGCTCGTCGTGGCGTTGGCCCGGGAGCAGAGGCACAGCTCTCCCTCCCCGTCGATGGCCAACTGATAGCTGGGATAATAGGGGGTATAGCTTAGGGAATAGGCCCGGGCATCCAGCTCGTCCAGCAGGGCGTCCAGGGAGCTCTCCGTTTTTAAATCCCCGGCGGCGTCAAAGCGGCGCAGCGTGACACTTGCCCGCTCTTCCTCCCCGTTTTCCCTGCCGCAGAGGCACCAGAGCCCGCCCTGTCCGTCGGGCTGCAGGTCCAGCAGCCGGTCCTCCCCCAGAGGCAGAGGGAGCTCTGTAAAGCCGCTTCCGTCCATCTCCAGCGCGGCCGCGTAGCTGCCGGTGCCGTTTTCGCCCTCCTCCCAGCAGCACAGGAGCAGCCGCTCCCCATCTAAGGCGCAGCGGAGCACGGCGGTGACGCTCTCCGGCAGGGGCGTATACTTTGTGAGGATGTATGGGCTCTCCCGGCCCGGCTCTTCCTTCTGCCCGCAGGCGGCCAGGGAGAGCAGCAGCGCCAGCGCCAGGAGGATACACAGCGTTCTTTTCATATCTGTCTGTTTCCTTTCTTCTCAAAAGCGATCGAAAAAGGGCGGGAAACGCCCCCTTTCATCCAATAGTACGGAGAAAGAGGGCGTTTTCAGACACACAGATTTATGAATTATTTGTAAATTCCGGGACAGGCTCCACGCTCCCGGCGATCTTCAGCATGGATCCCCGGTCCAGATTGGCCTGGAGGGCGAAAAGCATCCCCGTCTCCCCGTCGGTCCAGACCAGCACGCTGCTGCCGCCGCCCTCGCCGGGATAGAAGTCCCCCTTCTGCCCCGCGACGGAGACGCTTTCGCCGTCCCTCTCAAAACCGCCGGTCACCGTAATATCGGCGCTGTAGCCGTAGCCCAAATGCAGGATGGCCCCGTTGATTTGGCTCACATAGATCAGGCTCACCATGTCCTCCTCCCGGACGGTGTACCGGAGCTCATAGCCCTCCGGCATCCAGCCGGGCGCATAGGCGGGCAGCTCCCCCTCCTGCTCCGGGCCATAGTCCTGATATACGCTCTCGTAGCTGGAATCCAGCCGGAACCAGCGCCGGAAGCCCGCCTGGGCGCTCTCGTCGGTGGCAAGCCAGGTCCCCGCTAAGATCAGCACCGCGGCAAACACGGCGGCCACGTTCCGCAACCGGATCAGCCGGCCCCGGCGGCGCTCCTCCTGCCGGAGCAGGCGGTCCATTTTCTCTTCAAATTCCCGGGAAAAGGTATGGGGCGGCTCCGCTTCCTCCGGCAGCGCGCCCAGCAGCGCCTGGCCCACGCGCTCCGCGGCCTCCTCCAGCTCCTGGTCGCTGAAGGAGAAATTCTCTTCTTTTTTCACAGTGCGCTCCCCTCCTTTTCCAATGCCCGGCGCAGAGCTTCCTTCGAGCGCCACAGGAGCTTCTGCACCGCCCCCTGGCTCATGCCCAGTATGGACGCCATCTCCCGGACGCTGTACCCCATGTAGAAGCGCAGCAGCAGCGCCTGCCGGTACCGGGCCGGGAGCCGGGTCATGGCGTCGGCCAGGCCGCCGTCCCCGGGCAGCGGGACCTCGATCCCGGCCGCGGCCTCCTCCAACGCCGCCCAGGCCAGATGCTTCCGGCTGCGGAGGATGTCGATGGCCTTGTTCTCAGTAACAAGTACGCAGAAGGCCTTGGTTTCCGGACACTTGATATCAGAAAAATTTTTCAGGTTTTCGATGATGGAGAGAAAGGCCTGGTGCACAGCGTCCTCCGCGTCCGCATCGCTGGGGAGCAGCCGCCGGGCCACATAGAACATCAGCTGCCTGTACTCCAGGTACAGCCGCTCAAAAAAAGCCCGTTCCTCCTCGGATCCTATCATCTGTAAATAGATCAGCATGTAGTCCGTCCTCCGTGAAAAAACGTGGAGAGTATCAGTATACCGTAAATTTGCGCAAAAGAAAAGCCTTAAACCGGCGGGACCGCGCATCCTCGGCTCTGCCGGCCCACATGCGCTTCCATACGGCGCGTCTTGGTCGCAAAATTGTCAAGAAAATAACGAATCCTGGCACTTTTTCACAAGAAATGGCCCTTTTCTTTAGCTAAAATTCTGAAAATGAAAATCTGCTCAAATTTTTGTTGACGAACGGTTTATCTGCTTATATACTTGTATTACAACCTTACAATATTATGATTATCAAAGTGAGGGCATCTTATGAACGTTACAATGATCGGCGCGGGCGATATCGCCTACTCTCACGGCCGGGCCGTGGTCAAGTTGGGTGGCCGGGTGATCGGCGCCTATGATGTGTATAAGCCGGGGTTGGAGCGCTACTGCGCAGAGTTCGGCTGCGCGGCGCTTACGTACGAGCAGCTGGACGAGTACATCGCCCGATCCGACTATGTGGTCGTCTGCACCCCGCCCACCAAGCGGCTGGACTATGTAGAGAAGGTACTTTCGGCCCATGTGCCGCTGTACATGGAAAAGCCCGTAGCCGTCACGCTGGAGGACGCGGCCAGGCTTAAGGAGATGGAGCAGAAATACAGCGGCAAGATCATCGTGGGCTTTGCCCACCGCTACCGTCCCGCCTTCCAGAAGCTCTATGAGCTGGTCTCCTCCGGGGCTTTGGGGGATCCGGTGAACGTGTTTGACCACCGGGTGGGGCCCGGCTTCGGCTTCCGGGGCAGCCCCTTCTCCGCCTCCTGGCGGACGGACCCCAAGCTGGCCTGCGGGTTCACGGTGGAGTCTATCTCCCACGAGTGGAATCTGCTGACGGCCCTCTGCGGGGAGTTTGAGACCATGGCGGCCAATATCTGGTGCACCATCGACAGCCTCCCCCAGTATGACACCAACTTTACCGCCACCATGAAGATCAAAAAGGGCGGCATCGCCTCCATCACCGCCAGCTGGAGCTCCGACCTGGGCAGCAACCTGAAGGGCTACATCGGCACCAAGGGCACCGCTTTTCTGAGCGGGAAGGACATGTTTGAGTTCGACCAGCTGACCTATAAGACCGAGGACATGGACCATCCGGTGACCATCACCTACAACGACTCCTATAAATTTAACCAGGACGGGGTCATCTTCCCCATCCACCAGCATTTCCAGGACTGTCTGCAAAACGGCACGCCCATCTGCACCCCTCTGGATGAGGGCATCAAGGTACTCAAGCTCTCTCTGAAGGCGCTGGAATCCTCCAGAGAGCACAAGGAAATCATACTTTAAAGGAAGGGAAGCTTATGAACAGCCAGGAACTCATCACCCTGAAAAACAAGGCCACCGAGCTGCGCATCCGGGCGGTGGACATGATCTGGAAAGCCCAGTCCGGGCATCCGGGCGGCGCCCTGTCCGTGGCGGACTTTGTCACCGCCTGCTACTTTAAATTCATGGCCGTGGACCCGTCCGACCCCAAATGGCCGGGCCGGGACCGGTTTGTCCTCTCCAAGGGCCACGCCTGCCCCGCCCAGTACGCGGCGCTGGCGATGAAGGGCTTCTTCAGCCTGGAGCAGCTGGACACCCTGCGCAAGGAGGGCTCCATTCTCCAGGGCCATCCGGATATGAAGAAATGCCCGGGCATTGATATCTCCACCGGTTCCCTGGGCCAGGGCCTGGCCGGGGCCGTGGGCATGGCCATTGCCGCCAAGCTGGATGGAAAGAGCTATTATGTCTATTCCGCCGTAGGCGACGGGGAGTGCCAGGAGGGCGAGATCTGGGAGGCTGCCCAGACCGCTCACAAGTACAAGCTGGACAATTTGATCGTCTTTGTGGACAACAACCGCCTGCAGCTGGACGGCACCACCGACGAGGTCATGCCCAACATCCATCTGGGCAAAAAGTTTGAGGCTTTCGGCTTCGACTGCTATGAGATCGACGGCAACGACATGGAGCAGGTGGTGGCGGCCATCGAGCTGGCCCGGGTGGTAAAAAACGGCCGGCCCAAATGTATCTTCGGCAACACCGTCAAGGGCAAGGGTGTGTCCTTTATGGAGGATCAGTGCGGCTGGCACGGCACAGCCCCCAACGACGCGCAGTACAAGCAGGCAATGGACGAGCTGAATGCTCTCATGATCAAAGAGGAGGCCTGAACATGGAAAAGAAGAAGATCGCCACCCGGGACGGTTTCGGCGAGGCCATTCTGGAGCTGGGCCGGGAGAACAAGGACATCTTAGTGGTGGACATCGACATCGGCAAATCCTGCAAGACCGGGGCCTTCCGCAAAGAGCTGCCGGAGCAGTATCTGAACGTGGGCATTGCCGAGCAGAACGGCGCGGGCATCGCGGCGGGTCTGGCCACCTGCGGCAAGATTCCCTTCGTGGTGACCTATGCCGCTTTCGGCTCTATGCGCATCTGCGAGATGATCCGCCAGGAGATCTGCTACCCCCATCTGAATGTAAAGATCGCCTGCTCCCACGGCGGGCTCACCCCCGCCAACGACGGGGCCAGCCACCAGTGCATCGAGGACCTGGGCATTCTGCGCACCCTGCCCAATATGACCGTGGTCATGCCGGCGGACTATGTCTCCGCCAAAGCCCTGGTGAAGGCGGCCGCCGCCTATGACGGGCCGGTGTATCTCCGCTTCACCCGGGACGCGGTGCCCCAGGTCTACGAGGAGGGCGAAGCCTTTGAAATCGGCAGGGCCAAGCTGCTCCAGGAGGGCCATGACGTATCCATCATCGCCAACGGGGACACGGTCTGTATCGCCCTGGAGGCCGCCGAAAAGCTGGCCGCCAAGGGGATCCGGGCCCGGGTGCTGGATATGCACACCGTCAAGCCCCTGGACAAGGAGGCCGTGGAGGCCTGCATCCGGGAGACCGGCCGCATCGTCACCGTGGAGGACCACAACATCCTCAACGGCCTGGGCAGCGCGGTAGCGGACCTGGTGGCGGAACACGGCGGCGCGCGGCTGCGGAAGATCGGCGTGCAGGACCAGTTTGGCCAGTCCGCCCCCTATGAGCGGCTGCTGGCCCTCAACGGCATCACCGCCGACAACATCGTGCTTCAGGCGGAAACGCTTCTGAAATAAGAAAACAGGACGACCGTCTTTCCCGGCCAGTCCAAAAGGAGGAACGCAGGTGAAACTCAAAGCAAGGATCCCGGCACTTCTGCTGTCAATGCTGTTCGTGGCCCTGACCCTGGCAGGCTGCGGCGGCGCAGGCAGCGATGTAGATGTAAAGTGGGATCTGTCCATGGCAGTCAATGGCACAGATACCCAGATCGACTCGCTGGTCGCCTATCATTTCGCGGAGCTGGTAGAGGAGCGCTCCGGCGGCAGCGTGGTCATCAACGTATTCCCCAACGATACCCTGGCCGGCGGCAACAGCACCAAGGGCATCGAGTACATCGCCACCGGCGGCTCGGACTTAGGGGCCTACGCCACTTCGGTCCTGGCCGGCCTGGAGCCGAAGATCTCGGTCGCCACCATTCCCTGGGCCATCTCTTCCTATGAGGAGGCCCGCCAGGTGATCGACAGCACCGGCGGGGCCTATTACGCCCAGCTTTTGGAGCCCAAGGGCATCACCTATCTGGGCTCCTTCCACAACGGCTTCCGGCAGCTGACCAACAGCGTCCGGCCCGTCACCAAGCCGGAGGATCTGAAGGGACTGAAGATCCGGGTGCCCGGCTCGGCCGTCTACATGAATTTCTTTGACGCCCTGGGCGCCAACCCCACCGCCATGAGCTGGAGCGAGGTGTTCACCGCCATCCAGCAGGGCACCATCGACGGCCAGGAAAACGGCTGCTCCATCACCAAATCCGCCAAAATGGATGAGATCCAGCCCTACATGACCATCTGGAATTACAGCTATGAGACGGACCTGTTTGTGGCGAACAAAAAGATCTGGGACAGCCTGGACCCGGAGACCCAGACTCTTCTCCAGGAGTGCGCCCTGGAGGCCTGCGAGTGGGGCCGGGACAGCTTAGAGGCCGACGAACAGGCCCTGATCCAGGGCTTCCGGGACGTGGGCATGCAGGTGGATGTGCTGACCGAGGAGCAGCTGGCGCCCTTCAAAGAGGCCGTGTCCGGCGTGCTCGACCAGCTGAAAGCCAGCTACGGGCCGGACGCCTGCGCCGCGTTCGGCATTGAATAAGAGAGGAGGCCGAGAAATGTTCGCAAAAATCGATAAAATCTTCAGCGTTCTGGAGAAGATCGTCTCCTGCATCTGCGTGATCGTCATGTCGGTCCTGGTCTTTATCAACGTGATCGCCCGCTTTGTGTTCAACAATTCCCTGGCCTTTTCCGATGAGATCTCCACCTATCTGTTCGTGCTCATGAGCTTCATGGGCACCGCCATCGCCGCCCGCCGGGGCGCCCACCTGGGCCTGTCCATCCTCACGGACCGGGTCAGCCCCAAAGCCCGGATCTGCATCAGCATGTTTACCTATGGCATCTCCGCGCTGTTCTGCCTGCTGATCGTCATTTTCGGTGTGCAGATGGTCGTCAGCCAGTATCAGCTGGGCCAGGAGTCCGCCGCCATGCAGTGGCCCGAGTGGATCTACGGCTCCTTTGTCCCCATCGGCGCGGCCTTTGCCACGCTGGCCTTTATCCAGGGCATCTATGAACAGGCCAAGCAGCTGATTACCGGAAAGGAGGACAAATAAATGGTCGGTCTGGTATTGTTAGGCGTTTTCGTCCTTCTGCTGATCGTCGGCACCCCCATCGCCGTGTGCTTAGGCATGTCCAGTGTGGCGGCCATCCTGGTCCAGGGCGCGGGCAAGCCCATTGACGCCATCATGAGCGTGCTGCCCCGGCTCTGCTCTTCGGCCAGCAGCAAATTTGTCCTTCTGGCCATCCCCTTCTTCATCCTCTCCGGCAACGTGATGGAGAAAGCCGGCATCTCCGGCCGGCTCATCAACCTGGCGGAGAAGTGCCTGGGGCACATCCGGGGCGGCATGGCCATCATCTGCGTGGTGGTCTCCTGCTTCTTTGCCGCCATCTCCGGCTCCGGCCCGGCCACCGTGGCCGCCCTGGGCCTGATCATGATCCCCGCCTTGGTGAAGGCCGGTTACCCCGCCCACTACGCCTGCGCCCTGATGGCCGCCGGCGGCGCCATCGGTGTGGTCATCCCGCCCTCCATCACCTTTGTGGTCTTCGGCTCCATCGCCGACGCCTCCATTACCAGCCTGTTCAAGGCCGGCCTGGTGCCCGGGCTGCTGATGGGCGCGGGGCTGATCGTGGTGTCCCTGATCCTGGGGCGTAAAATGGACCTGAAGCTGATGCCCAGAGCCTCTTGGAAAGAGCGCTGGGTGGCCTTCAAGCAGGCCTTCTTCGGCCTGATGATGCCCGTCATCATCCTGGGCGGCATCTACGGCGGCATCTTCACCCCCACCGAAGCGGCGGCTGTGTCCGTGTTCTACGGGCTGTTCGTGGGCGTGGTGATCTACCGGGAGATCGATATAAAGAAATTCATCGCCATTCTGATCGACTCCTGCAGCACCACCGCCACCGTCATGTTCATCACCATGGGCGCTACCCTCTTTGCCTACGTGCTGACCCGGGCCCGGCTGGACCTGATGATCCGGGACTTCATGCTCACCGTCACCGGCGGCAGCTGGGTCGTGTTCTTCCTGATCGTGAACATCGTGCTGCTGATCGCCGGCTGCTTCCTGGACTCCACTTCCGCCCTGTACATCTTCACGCCCCTGTTCGCGCCGGTCTCCGCCGCCCTGGGCATTGACCCCATCCACCTGGGCGTGGTGATGATCGTGAACCTGGCCATCGGCCTGTTCACCCCGCCGGTAGGCGTGAACCTGTATGTGGCCTGCGGCATTGGAGAGATTAAGATCGAGGATATCTCCAAAGGCATTGTTCCCTTCCTGATCGGCGAGCTGGCTGTCCTGCTGCTGGTCACCTATGTCCCCCAGATTTCCCTGCTTTTTGTGGGATAATCCATTTCATTCAAGCCGGGCGCTGTTTTCAGCGCCCGGCTTTTTCTGTTTGACAAAGCGCCCTCTAAGTAGTATGATAAGTATGTTCTAAACTTGTATGATGAGGTTATGACTATGGCCTTCAGCCCTGTTACCAGCAATAAGCTGTATATCCAGATCTACAACCAGATCCGGGACGCGATCACCACCGGCCTGTATAAGCCCGGGGACAAGCTGCCCAGCGAAAAAGAATTTTGCCAGATGTTCAACGTGAGCCGGGTCCCCGTCCGGGAGGCCCTCTGTGCGCTGGAGCTCAACGGTCTGGTGACCTCCAACCAGGGGGCGGGGGTCTATGTGAAAGAGGCGGGCCCCGCGCCGGACCTTCTGCCCCAGGAGATGGACCCGCAGGATATCATCCAGGTCCGCATGGTGCTGGAGCCGGAGGTGGCCCGGGCAGCGGCCCAGAACATCGGCCCGGCGGAAAAGCTCCGCCTGAACGAGATCGTGGCCGTTTTCCGGTCCGAGGCGGAGGCGGACGCCTATTCCGACGAGACCGACCGGGATTTTCACATGTGCATTGCCCGCGCCAGCGGGAACCAGATGTACATGCTGATCTATGATCTGCTCTGGAAAGCCATGGAGCAGAAGATGTGGGATCTGATCCTCCGGCGCACCGTCGCCTCCGACAGGTACCGGCAGGCAAACTATCAGGAGCATCTGCAGATTGCCCAGGCCATTATGGACAGCCGGGCCCAGGACGCCTATACCATCATGAAGGCCCACATGGACCGGCTCCAGCAGAGATATTGGAATTGAAACAGGTTTTCACCCCCTGTTCCGCGTATCGGAACAGGGGGTGAAGTTATCAGAATGTATGCTTGCTTCAGCCGCCGAGCTTTTGCAGCAGGAGCTCCATGTCTATAGGCTTGCAGAGGAAATCGTCCATGCCGCCGGCCAGAGCCCGGTCCCGGTCTGCCGGCGTGCAGTTGGCGCTGCATGCCAGGATCCGGACGGTTTTGGCGTCCTCCCGGTCCAGGGCTCGGATGGCCGCCGCAGCCGCGAAGCCGTCCATCCGGGGCATGAGCAGATCCATCAGGATCACGCTGAACTCCCCCGGCCCGGAGCGGGCAAAGGCTTCCAGCGCCGCTCGTCCGTCGGGCTCCAGCTCCGCCCGAAACCCGTTCTCCTCCAGCAGCTCCAGCAGGATCTGGCCATTGAGTTCGTTGTCCTCGGCCACTAAGATCCGGCGGCCGCCGCCCGGCGCTGGCAGTGCCGGGGCTTTGTCCTCCCCCGGCAGGCTGGCCGGAGGCGCCGTAAAGGAGAAGCTAAAGACGCTGCCCTGCCCCAGCTGGCTGGTAAAGCTCAGCTCCCCCTGCATCAGCCTGGCAAGCCTGTGGCAGATGGACAGCCCCAGCCCTACGCCCCGGTCCCCCTTGGAGACCGTGTCCCGCTCCTGGACAAAGGCGTCAAAGATCTTTTTCTGGAAGGCCTCGCTCATCCCCTTGCCGGTGTCGCTGACGTCGACCCGGGTGCGGACCTGGCCATCCTCTGCAAGGGTCTGGCGGGCGCTGACCGTGACCCGGCCGCCCTCCTGCGTGAATTTCCGGGCGTTGTCCAGCAGATTCAACAGGATCTGCTGGATCCGGACCCCGTCCCCGGCCACCACGGGGCAGGGCAGGCAGAGCTCCGTCTGAAAGCGGATCTTCTTTTCGGCCATGCCGCTCTGGACAATGGCCTCCACCGTGCGCAGCAGCGCGTCCAGATCCACCGGCTTCCGCTCCAGGACGATCTCCCCGTTCTGGAGCTGTGACAGCTCCAGAATATCGCTCACCAGGGCGAGCAGATAACGAGCGGTGGTGGTTGACTGCTCCAGATAGAGCGCCAGCTGCTCCCGGTCGTCTAACTTACGGGACATCAGATAGTTCAGCCCGATCAGCCCATTCAGAGGCGTGCGCACCTCGTGGCTCATGGTGGACAAAAACCGGCTCTTGGCCCGGGCGTCCGCCTGGGCCTCCACAGACTGGAGCCTCTGCCGGAGCAGCAGCACCAGCAGCGTTGCGACCAGAGCGCCGGTCAGGGTGAAAAGGGGCAAATAAATCCGGTACCGGTAGAGAAAATCCACCGCGGTGAACACATAGCGGTTTTCCATGGTGGCCTGGATGGTGAAGCTGTCCAGTTCCGCTTCCTCCAGCCGGGAAATAGCCTTATTCAGAATGGAGACCAGCAGTTCTCCCTTCTCCCGGTCCGGGGGGACGAGGACGGAAAAGCAGAGCTCTTCATCCAGCCCCGGCAGGGGAATCACCTTCAGGTCCTCATAGGCAGGCCGGTGCAGCCAGTACTCCACCACATACTGGTTGAAGAACATCAGGTCCGCTTCGCCCCGGTCCACAGCGGAGATACAGTCCTCGACCGTGTCATAGTCCAGCACCGAACCGTTGGGAAGCTTTTCCGCCAGGGCCTTTTTGGCGCTCCGGGAATCGCCGGGAACGGCCACCGACAGCGCCGCGCCGGGCACATAGCTGAAATCCTGCCGGGCCACTGCCACCTTGCAGCTGACAAAATAGGGCTCGGTCCGCAACATGCCGCCGGCTTTCAGGTCCTCCTCGCTGTATTCCGCGCCGGCGACAAGATCTACCTTCCCGTTCAGCCGGCTCTCTTCTGTGCCAAGGCCGCTTGACAGCGGTATATATTGAAAATGCAGACCGCTTAACCTTTGGATCCTGTCAAAGATATAGCGGGAAACCCCGGCCAGCTCCCCGTTCTCATCGGTAAACGAGACGGGGACCCGGTCCTGAACATAGCCTACCCGCAGCACAGCCGCGGTCTCCAAATAGGTCCGTTCCTCCTCCGTCAGATCCAGCGCGCCGGATGCGGCGGCCCGGGGAGCGGGGAAACTCGTGCAAATCGTGATCGCGGCAAGAAACGCGAGCAGGGTCCTGCAAAAACGCTTTTTCATAGCCATCACACCATTCTTCCTCTCTCTGCACATACCAGTCTATGCCGCTGCCCTTCGTCTTGTTTTCAAAGTTGTCAAATAATTTTTTACATCAGTAAATACCGCCCATAGAAAAACCCCGGCGGTCCGCCAAGGACCGCTGGGGCATATTTAAAATCGATCTCACGGCTGACCAGCGGGCAGGCTGACCAGGAAGCAGATGCCGCTGTCCGTATTCTCCGCGCCGATGGTCCCGCCGTGGAGCAGGACGATCTCCCGGGCAATGGCCAGGCCCAGGCCCGCGCCGCCCTCGTTGGCCGCGCCGGCGCCCTCGCCCCGGTAGAACTGCTCAAAGAGCCGGTCCAGCCTGGTCTGCGGGATGGGCTTGCAGGTGTTGGCAAAGCGCAGCTCCACCGTGTCCCCTGCCGTGCGGGCCGAGACACGGATGGCGCTGCCCGCTTCGCTATAGAACAGGGCGTTTTTCAGCAGATTGTTGAACACGCGGGCCAGCTTCTCCGCGTCGCCCCAGACCCGCAGATCCTCGTCCATCTCGATGAGGACCTGTTTTTCCCCTTGCCGCAGCAGGGGATAATGCTCCTCCCGCAGCTCCTGGAGCATCCCATACAGGTCGATCCAGCCTTTGTTCAGCTCGATCTCCCGCATGTTGTAGCGGGTGATCTCGAACATCTCGTTGATCATCCCATCCAGCTCCCGGGTCTTGGCCAGGGCGATCCGGGTATATTTCTCCCGCTCCGGGGCCGAGAGCTCCGGATTTCCGTCCAGCAGAGTCAGATAGCCCAGCACAGAGGTCAGCGGGGTCTTGATATCGTGGGCGGAATAGATGAGCAGATCGTTTTTCCGCCGCTCCGCCTGCTTTTCCTCCCCCGCTTTTCGCTCCAGGCGCTGCTGGAGCTTCAGCATCCGGTTCTCCACATATTCCAGCTCCGGCGGCAGCCTGGGCTCGGCGTGGCTGTCCACCGCCAGCCGGTCGATGGCGTCCGCGATCTGGTCAAAATACCGGGTCAGGGACTTCATCACCACAAAGAAAAAGGCCAGAAACAGCGCCAGTACCGCCAGGGCAAACAAAGTCTCTATGTTGTTGCGGACCAGATACTGATAGGCCATCATAGACCCGTAGTCATCCAGGCGCAGGACGGAACCGATGTAGTGCGTGATGGAATCCGCCAAACTGCCCCGGGTGAGGTTTCTGGCCAGCAATACCGTGAGAAAGGCGGCCAGCGCGATCCCAGCCAGCTTCAGCAGGATCTTGACCCACAGTCCCGCGTAACTGCGGCGCTTTTCGCTCTTAGCTCTCAATTTTATACCCCACCCCCCAGACCGTTTTGATGATCCTGGGCTTTTCCAGGCTGTCCCCCATCTTTTCCCTCAGATGCCGGATATGGACAGGGATAGGGTTAGTCTTTTTGTTATAGTACGCCTCGTTCCAGATCTCGTGGAACAGCTCTTCGGCGCTTACGGCGCCGCCATGCCGCTGGCAGAGCACCCGG
Organism: uncultured Oscillospiraceae bacterium; assembly: GCA_947630375.1. GTDB lineage: Bacteria > Bacillota > Clostridia > Oscillospirales > Oscillospiraceae > Limivicinus. The sequence goes on from CANRHH010000011.1 coordinate 26,883, forward strand.
AGAATGGCAAACTCCGTAGGCGTCAGCTCCAGGGGCCGGTCCTCTAAATAGCAGCGGTGGGAGGTCAGGTCCAGACACAGGCCCGCCGCGGTGAGCAGCCGGTCACTCTCCGGTGAGCTGTTATACTTTGTATATCGCCGAAGCTGGGCCTTCACCCGGGCCACCAGCTCCACCGGGTCAAAGGGCTTGGTCACATAGTCGTCCGCTCCCAAGGCCAGGCCGTTGATCTTGTCGATGGAGGCGATGCGGGAGGTCAGCAGGATGATGGGAAAGGTATACTTCTCCCGGAGTTTCCGGCAGAGAGAAAAGCCGTCCATCTCCGGCAGCATCACGTCCAGGATAGCCAGGTTCGGCTCCTCCCCGGCCAGCAGCGCCAGCGCCTCCTCGGCGCTGTAGCCCTTCAGGACGCCGAATCCCTCTGCCTGGAGCGACAGCTCCAACAGATCGGCGATCTCTTTTTCGTCGTCTACGACCAGGATCTTGTTTTCCATACACAGCACTCCCCTTTTTCCCAGTATACAGGAAAAGTCCCCGGAAAACTTTGTTTTTTCTTAAAGAAAATCTTAAGAAAACTTCAGATTTGCCGGTCAGTAGACCTTTTTCAGCTCCTCCGGTTTCACGCCGTAGGCCCGGCAGAAGGCCTCCAGCTCCGCCCGGTCCCGGATCAGCTCCACCTCCCGCAGGCGGCCCGTGGCCCGATGGCGCAGACAGGCGGTCTGCTCTCCGGTGCAGATGCTCACGCGCAGCACCGGCTCGTACTCCTCCAGAGAGGCCGCCGGGAAAACCGGCTGCTTCTTCTTATGTCCTGTGAAGAGACCCATAACGGCTCCTTTCCCGCTCTCGCGTCCCCGGTCCATTTCTGATCCACCGGCGGCAAGTTCTTTTTCAAGCAGATCCGCATCCTGCGCTCAGCGCCGGATGCCGGCCGCGTCAGCGGCTTTGGAAATAGTCCAGCAGCTCATTGAGCCGGTCCTTCGTGTACTCTGTCGCCACCGTGGACCCGGCCAGGCCCGCCAGGCTGCCGCCCTCCAGCGCACCGGTCTCGGCCTGAACGGCCGCCTCCTTTTCCCGGATCCAGTCCAGCTGCTCCCGGGTCAGCGTCTCCATTTCCTCCCGGGGCAGATGCTCCTTCAGCGTCTGCCAGAACCGGTTCAGCGCCCCGTCCCAGACCTGATAGAGCGCCTGCCCGGCCTCGTTCATGTCCGCCTGGGTCGCCGCCTGGGCCAGCTGCTCCTCGAAGGGGACAGCCTCCGCCGCCGCCTCGTCGATCACCAGCTCCAGCGCCAGGGCCGGGTCAAAGGCGGCCTCGGTGGGCGCCGGCTCAATGGCGTCTTCCCGGTAGCTGGAAAAGCCGTTCTCCTCCTGCACGTTATAAAGCCCGTAGCCGGGCAGTTCCGTGATTTCCTCCTCATACAGACCGTAGGCACTGCGCACCCAGTTGAGATACATCTCCGGCAGCTCCGCTACCGGCGCGCCGGGGAGGTAGAGCAGCAGTTCCTCCGCCCCGTCCAGTCCGTAGGCGGAGGGCGTGTATTCATAGAGAGTGCCGGCAATGATCTCCTGCCGGTCCCCCTGTGGGTAGCTGATGTCCGCGATCCGGAAGGAGAAGGTATAGTCGTTGACCTGCTCCGGCTGGGTGAAATGGCCCTCAAAGTCGCTGGTGATCAGCACGCCGCTGGGGTGCTCCTCGGTGATGTCCCCCATTTCGCTGTCCTGAAAACGGCCGTCAAAGCTGCCGCCGGCGTGGATGTGCAGCTCGGTGAACCAGCCGCCGGCGCCGCTGGAAAAGATAAAGTCCCAGCCCTCTAACTGGGCAAAGTCAAATTCCGGCTCCGCCGCAGGTTCTTCCGCCGGGGCGTTTTCCTCCCCGGATGTCCCGCCGCCGACCACGATCACCCCGGCCTCCGGCGTCTCCTCCGGCTCTCCGCCCGGTCCGCCGCAGCCGGAGAGCAGCGCCGCCGCCAGAAACAGTGCCAAAATATGCTGTTTTTTCATTCTTTTCACCTCTACCCTTTCTTTCCCAATTGGTCCAAATATTTGACGGCGGAAAGGGCGGCCATGTTCCCTTCCCCTACCGCTTTTGCCAGCTGATAGGGTTTGCCGGTGCAGTCCCCGGCGGCAAAGACCCCGGGCACCGGGGTGGCCATGCGCCGGTCGGTGACGATACCGCCGTTTTCATAGGCCAGCCCCGGCACCAGCCGGGAGACGGACACCGTGTCCTTGATGATGAACACCCCGTCCACCGGATGCTCTTCTCCCTTGTATACCAAAGCCCGGGCCCGGGCCTCTCCTAAGATCTCATAGGGGCCGTTTTCTTCAAAGCGCAGGACCTTGCAGCCGATGCTCTCCAGAAAATCCCCGTCCCGCCGGGCCTCTTCTCCGCCGCCCACCACGGCCACGGTTTTGCCCCGGTAGAGCATCCCGTCGCAGGTGGCGCAATAGCTGACGCCCTTTCCCAGCAGCTCCGCCTCGCCTAGGTAGAGCTTTTCCCGGGTAATGCCCGCCGCGAGAATGACGGCCCTGGCGGTGTAAAAATCGTTCTCCACGGCCACGCCGAAGCTGCCTCCCATGGGCAGCACCGACAGGGCCCGGCCGGAGATCAGCTCAGCGCCGCTCTCCTCCAGCTGCCGCCGGAAGAGCAGAGAGAGTTCCTTCCCCGTGAGAGAGGGCAGCCCCGGATAATTGGTGACAGCCTCAGCCTTATACAGGCTCTCCGTCTCCGGCGGATTGGCCGCCACGGCCACCGTTTTCCCCCGGTTCAGGCAGGTCAACGCCGCCGAGGTCCCCGCCGCGCCGCCGCCGATGATGAAAATGTCATAGTTTCCCGCCATGTTGCCACGCTCCTTTTCTCTTTTCAGTCTAACACTTTTTGGTTGTAATTGCCACACAAATCGTTTATAATGTTGGCGTATTTTTCAGGCAGAAAGGTTGAGAGACAATGGAAGACAACGCCAGAAATTTTATTGACGCCTTTGTACAGGAGGACATCGCCGAGGGCGGCCGCTTTGCCGGCCGGCAGGTGCACACCCGGTTCCCGCCGGAGCCCAACGGCTATCTGCACATCGGCCACTGCAAGGCCCTCACCATCGACTTCGGCACCGCCGAGCGCTTTGGGGGCATCTGCAACCTGCGTATGGACGACACCAACCCCGCCAAAGAGGATACCGAGTTCGTGGAGGCCATCATGGAGGATATCCACTGGCTGGGCTTTGACTGGGGGGACCGGTTTTTCTACGGCTCGGATTATTTTGAGCAGACCTATCAGTACGCCCTGGAGCTGATCCGCAAGGGCTTGGCCTACGTCTGTGAGCTGACCCCGGAGCAGTTCAAGGAGTACCGGGGGGACACGACCCACCCCGCCGTCAGCCCCTGGCGGGACCGGCCCATCGAGGAGAATCTGGACCTGTTCCAGCGGATGAGAAACGGCGAATTTCCCGAGGGCAAATACACCCTCCGGGCCAAGATCGACCTGGCCAGCGGCAACTTCAACATGCGCGACCCGGTGCTTTACCGCATCCGCTATATCGAGCACCACCGGCAGGGCACCAAATGGTGCATCTTCCCCATGTACGACTTTGCCCACCCCATTCAGGACGCCCTGGAGGGCATCACCCACTCCCTGTGCTCTCTGGAGTATGAGGCCCACCGGCCCCTGTACGACTGGGTGGTCTCCAACGTGTCCATCCCCGGGGACAAGCCCCGCCAGATCGAGTTTGCCCGCCTGGGCATCAACTATACCGTCATGTCCAAGCGGAAGCTCCGCCGCCTGGTGGAGGAGGGCACCGTCTCCGGCTGGGACGACCCCCGGATGCCCACCCTCTGCGGCCTGCGCCGCCGGGGCTACACCTCCGCCTCCATCCGGGTCTTCTGTGAGCGCATCGGCGTGGCCAAGGTGGACTCCACGGTGGACATGGCCCTGCTGGAGAGCTGCCTGCGGGACGATCTGAACCAGAACGCCCGGCGGGTCATGGCGGTGCTGCACCCGGTAAAGCTCACCGTCACCAACTACCCCGAGGGCCAGAGCGAGCTGCTCACCGTGGAGAACAACCCCCTCAGGCCGGAGGACGGCAGCCGACAGGTCAGCTTCTCCCGGCATCTGTATATCGAGGCGGAGGACTTTATGGAGGTCCCCGTGCCCAAGTACAAGCGGATGCACCCGGGCTATGAGGTGCGCCTGAAGGGCGCGTACCTGGTCACCTGCACCGGCTGCGTCAAGGACGAGGCCGGGAACGTGACCGAGGTCCTCTGCGAGTATGACCCGGCCAGCCGGGGCGGGGACCCGGCGGACGGCCGCAAGGTCAAGGGCGCCACGCTCCACTGGGTGGACGCCGCCAACTGCGCGGATGCCGAGGTCCGGCTCTACAGCGGCCTGTTCTCTGACCCGGAGCCCGACGGCCCGGACAAGGACTTTATGGAATGCCTGAACCCGGACAGTCTCCAGGTCCTCACCGGCTGCAAGGTGGAGGCCAGCCTGGCCGGTGTCCCCATGCCGGAGAAAGGCAAGAACTCCACCGGATACCAGTTCATGCGCCAGGGCTACTTCTGCCTGGACAACCGGGACGCTGCCCCCGGCCACCTGGTGTTCAACCGGGCTGTGGCCCTGAAGGACAGCTTCGGAAAATAAAATCGTTTCTCTCCTATCCCGGAGCGTTTTCGCTCCGGGATTTTTATTTTGCCTCTTGACAGGTGAGGAACTCCGTGGTATTTTAAAAATGACAAATATAGTTGTCATTCTGACAAGGTAATTTGTCAGCAAGGAGGCGTGTTATGGGTCTGCGCAACCGGCTGAAGGAGCGGCGGGCCGCCCTGGGCGTGAACCAGCAGGAGCTGGGAAGAATGGCGGGCGTCTCCCGGCAGACCATCAGCCTGATCGAGCGGGGGGACTACTCCCCTTCCGTAACGCTTGCCCTCACCCTGGCGAAGATCTGCGGGGTGACAGTGGAGGACATCTTTGTTTTAGAGGAGGATGAGACATGAGAGAGCAGGAAGAGATCCGGCGGGCAGACCGGAAAGCGCTGCCCCGATTTTTGCTGTTTGTGCTGGCCGGGACTCTGATCGGCTTCGCAGTGGGTTTTGCAGCCACATTTTTGTTGGGCGAACAAGGCATGGAACGGCTCATCGGCGGCATGGCGGAGGCGTCCGGGCTGTTGTCGCTGGCCGCGCCCTGGCTGCTGCTTCTCTGCGCCGCAGCGCAGCTGACCATGGGGCTGGTCCTCTGCGGCCGGGCCAAAAAGCTGATTGAAAGCTGGGACGGCGAGGCGGAGAACATGTCCGCCCGGGCGGAGCGGCTGCTGGAGTGGGAACTGACTGTCAGCGCTCTGCTGAACATTCTGTCCTTCCTGTTGTTGACCGCCCTCTATGCGGACCAGCAGTTTACAGGCTGGAAGCTGTTCGGCCTCGGAGCTTTTATCGCCCACTTGGCAATTACGGTACTGTTCCAGACCCGGACCGTGAATCTGACCAAGCGGCTCTACCCGGAGAAGAGGGCCTCCGCTCTGGACCCCCGTTTTCGGAAGAAATGGCTGGACGACTGCGACGAGGCGGAAAAGGCCATGATCGGGGACTGCGCTTACCGGGCTTTCTCGGCGATCAACAGCCTGTGCCTGGCCCTGTGGTGTATCCTCACGATCACCGCTCTGTTCTTGGGCACGGGGATCCTGCCGGTCTTCACGGTCTGCCTGATCTGGGCCGTGGGCCAGGTGGTATATGCCCGCCGATCCATGAAACTGTTTTAAAACGTCACAGGCTTTATGGTATAAAGTGGAGGCCGGCCTGGCCGGTGTCCCCATGCCGGAGAAGGGCAAGAACTCCACCGGGTACCAGTTCATGCGCCAGGGCTATTTCTGCCTGGACAACCGGGACGCGGCCCCCGGCCACCTGGTGTTCAACCGGGCTGTGGCCCTGAAGGACAGCTTCGGAAAATAATAAACATCCCAGACTCAGGCCCCGCGGCAACCGTGCCGTGGGGCTTATCTTTTGGGTCTTATGGGATCTGGGAAAAGTCAAAGCAGTCCGCGATGGCCTCCAGGGTCTCCCGGTCCAGGCTCTGTTCTCTCTGGACGGCTTCGCCCAGGGTCACCGGGTCCAGCACATGCAGCACCACGAAGGACTCCGGCCGGTCGGCCACCACCAGGGCCGATCCGCCGCGCCGGGCCAGCAGAAGCTCCGCGCCGGATTTGGACATATAGTGCCACTGGTCATAGGCCGCCGCGCTGCCAATGTTGAGGCAGACGGTGGAGAAACTCCCCTTGGCGCAGCAGGTGAGCTGGTAGGACAGGGGCAGCGGCCAGATTGGCGCTTGGCCGGTGAAGGACAGCTCTCCCTCCAGGAAAAAGCTGCCGTCCCCGTACCCGTACCACATGTCCGGCTCATTTTCCCAGCCCGGTCCCTCCCGGCTGAAGAAGGCTCCGGTCCTGGCTTGATCGAACAGCTCCTCCGGCGTATCAAAGACCTTCATGCCGGTCAGCGGCACCAGGCCGTATCTCTCGCAGAGGGCGTCCACCTGGCCGGTCATCTCCCGGGTGTAACAGTTGTACGCGCTGTATTTCTCATCGTAGGCGGTCCAGCCGTTGCCGCTTTGGGCCAGGATGGAGCCGTCCGGGTCGTAATCCGTCAGGAAACGCTGCCACTCCAGCGCCGCCTCGTATTCCGGACTGCCCCGGAAGCCCTGGAGGCTGATCATCTCTGCCTGGGCCGTCTTGCCGCCCATGCCCAGCTCCCACAGGCCCAGGGAGAGCTCTTCCAGCCCCTGCTCCGGCGCCGCCGTGGGGGCGGGCTCCGCCAACACCGGCGGGCTCGGGGGCGGCTCCGCCGGGTCCGGCCGCAGGGCCAGCGCCGCCGCCACGCCCAGGGCCACCGCAAGGCAGTTGAAGGCCGCCGCCAGGGCCAACCGCCGCAGGCTGCCGGGCCCCCAGCAACCGCCTGTACAGCGGCGGTCCGCCTTTTCCAGCAGGCCGTTGTACATCCGGGCCTTGGCCCCCGGGCTGGGGGTCAGGCAGTCATAGGCTTTTTTCAGTTCGCTGCGGCTCATCCTCGTCACCTCCTAAGATATTTTTCAGCAGCTTCCGGGCCCGGTGCAGCCGGCTGCGCACCGTGGCCTGGGGCGCGCCGGTGAAGCGGGCGATCTCCGGCGTGCTGTAGCCCTCATAGTAGTACAGATATACCAGGACCTTATAGTCCTTCGGCAGGGCCAGCACCGCCCGCAGGACCTCTCCCGTCTCCTCGTCATAGCTTTGGGGGACATGGGAGAGGCTGTCCAGGTCCTCGTTTTTCCGCCACCAGTGCCTCAGGGCGTTTTTGCACAGGTTGGCGGCCGTGACGATGAGCCAGGCTTTCTCGTGCTCCGGCGTGTCAAAACGCATCCGGCGGTCGATAAGCTTCAAAAACGCCTCCTGGGCCAGATCCTCCGCGTCGGCCCGGTTCTTCATAAAGGAGAAGCAGACCCGGTACACCGCGTCGATATTCCGGCTGTAGGCCGCTTCGATCTCCCGGTCGCTGAGGGGCGGTTCCCTTTTCATCCGCATCCCCTGCCTTTCACTATAGAAACAATTCAGCTTACCTAAACGTTGCAAAGATCTTAGCATAAATTTTTGCCGCCCGCTATCTTTTTTCCCCTGCACCCCGTTATACTGATTGAAACACACAAAACAGGGAGAACCGGCATGGACGCTGATTTCCTGCTGATCCAAAAAATGCTGGCGGACGACGAGGACGCCGTCGAGGCCTTTGTCAGCCGCTATTATACCCCCATCCTCCGGTTCTGCGCCCTGCGCATAGGGGACCGGGACCTGGCGGAGGACCTGACTCAGGAGACCTTCGAGCGCTTTTTCCGCCATTTAGAGAGCTACCGGCATCAGGGCAAGGCGGGGAACCTTTTATACACCATCGCCGCCAACGCCTGCCGGGACCAGCTCCGCCGGCGGAAGGAGCTGCCGCTGGAGGGCCGGCCGGAGCCGGGCTATGACCCCACCGGAGCGCTGGAACTGCGCCTGAGTGTGGGCCAGGCTCTCTCCGCCCTGCCGGAGGAGCTGCGGGAGGTGGCTGTTTTGTACTTTGCCCGGCAGCTGAAGCAGCGGGACATCGCCCGGATCTTAGGCATCGGCCTGCCCTTGGTGAAATATCGGATCAAGCGGGCCCGGGAGCTGCTGCGCGCCCGGCTCGGAGAGGAGGAGCAAACATGAGAAGATCAGACCGCGCATTAGCCCACCGTCTGTTCCCCGAACCGGAGATCGAACCGGAGGAGGCCGCGGTGGTGGAGACGGTCCGCCGGGCCAGGCTGGCTCTCCGGGAGCATGAGGCCGCCCGGTCTTTGAGCTGGGCCGAGTTTTTGTACCGGCAGAGCCGCTTTATTGACCGGCGCTGGTGGCTGTTCCAGGCCCTGCTGCTCCTGGCCCTGTGGCTGCTCCTGGCCGCCGCCCAAACGGAACCGGCCGTCCGGCGCTGCATCGGCGCGGGCGCTCCCCTGTTCGCGGTGCTGGCCGCGCCGGAGCTGCTGAAAAACCGCCTGAACCGGTCTGTGGAGATCGAGTGCGCCGCGCTCTTCTCCCTGCGGCAGATCTATGCCGCCCGGCTCCTCTGCTTTGCCCTGGCAGATCTCTTGCTGTTGAGCGTCTTTTTCCCGGCGGCCGCTCTGTCCGTCCGGCTGCAGGCGCCGGAGCTGCTGACGCAGTTCCTGGTCCCCTTCAACGTGGCCTGCTGCCTCCTGTTCCGGGCCCTCTGCTCCCGGCGGGAGGGCTCGGAGCTCCGGGGCATCCTGCTGTGCCTTGTCTATACCCTGGCCTGGGGCCTGGCTGCCGGGGACCGGCGGCTGTATGCCTATTTGTCCGGCCCCGCCTGGCTGGCGATGCTGGGCCTGTCCCTGCTGTGGCTGGCCTATTGCACCGGCCGGAGCCTGCGCGTATGCGAAAAAGATCTGGAGGTCTCTCTATGGAACTGAACCTTTCAAACGTGACCAAGAACTTCAAAGGCCTCACCGCCGTGGACCGGGTCAGCTGTACCTTCGGCCCGGGGGTGTACGGCCTGCTGGGGGTCAACGGGGCCGGGAAAACCACTCTGATGCGGATGCTCTGTACCCTGCTGCGGCCCAGCGCCGGCTCCATTGAGCTGGACGGGCAGGATATTTTCTCCCTGGGTGGGGCTTACCGGGCCAGGCTGGGCTACCTGCCCCAGGATTTTGGGTTCTACCCCGACCTCACGGTCCGGGACTATCTGCTGTATATCTCCTCCATCAAGGGCCTGCGCCCGGCCACCGCCCGGCAGCGGAGCGGGGAGCTGATGGAGCTGACGGGCCTGCAAAAGGCCGCCGGACGGAAGATGAAGCGGCTCTCCGGCGGCATGAAGCGCCGGGTGGGCATCACCCAGGCCCTGCTCAACGACCCGGAGATCCTCATTCTGGACGAGCCCACGGCGGGCCTGGACCCGGGAGAGCGGATCCGCTTTCGCAACCTGCTCAGCGAGATCGCCCGGGACCGGCTGGTGCTGCTGTCCACCCACATCGTCTCCGACGTGGAGTATATCGCCGGGCAGATCCTGCTGATGAAGGACGGGCGCATCGCCGCCTCAGGCACGGTGGAGGGGCTGACGAGCCGGATGCCCCTGGGCGTCTGGCGCTGCGTGGTCCCCCACCGGCAGGCGGAGGAGCTGCTGCGGCGCTATAAGGTGGCCAATATCCGGGCCGCCGCGGAGGGCACGGAGCTGCGTATCCTGGCGGAGAGAGCGCCGGTTTCCGGCGCTGAGCCGGAGCCGCCCACGCTGGAGGATCTGTTTTTATACACCTTTGGAGGAGAGGGAGGCAAGGATCATGACAAGATATGAGATCAAAAAGCTCTTCTCCACCGCCGGGAGCAAGCTTGCCCTGCTGCTCCTGCTGGCGATCCTTCTGTATACCGCCTTTTCTATGATACACGACATGTCCTGCCCCGGCCCGGAGGGCGATATGCTCCAGGGCCTGGAGGCGGCCGCCTTTATGCGGCAGGTCCAGCAGGACTACACCGGCCTTATGGACGAGGCCATGCTGCGGCGGGCCGTGGAGGAGAACGCCCGGCTGAACGCCCTCTATGGGGACAATGCCATGTGGTATAAGACCGCCTTTGCCCCGGTGCGGGATCTGATGAGCTGGACCTTTGTCCCCGCTTACCGGGATTTCGACTATTCCGTTATCGACCGCCTCAGCCCCGGGGAGGCCGCCGGGCTGTATGAGCGCCGGGTGGCGCTGATCCGGGACTATCTGCAGACGGGGGCAGGCGCGGCCCTCTACAGCCGGTCGGAGGCGGCTTACATCCTCCGGCGAATGGGGGCTCTAAAGGCGCCCGCCGCCGTGGGCTACACCAAAGGCTGGGACACGCTGATCCAGGGCTCCGGGCTCATGCTGATCCTGGCCTCGCCGGTGCTGGCCTATCTGGTCTCGGGGCTCTTTTCCCAGGAGCGCGCTCTGCGCGCTGACGCGCTTTTCTTCTCCAGCCGCCACGGCCGAAAAAAGGCGGTGGCCGCCAAGGTCAAGGCGGGGCTGCTGACCGTCTCCGGCCTGTATCTGCTCCTGGAGCTGACCTGGGCGGTCCTGGTGCTCTCCCTGCTGGGGACCGAGGGCGGCGGCTGCTCCGTGCAGGCCAATCTCTTCTCCTGGCGAAGCGGCCTGTATAACCTGAGCTTCTTTGAGGCCTGGCTGCTCCATCTGGCCTGCGGCATGATCGGGGTGCTGTTTCTGGCCCTCTTGACCATGCTGGTCTCCGCCGCCTTTGACTCCACGCCCCTGGCCGCCGCCACAGCCTTTTTGCCGATGCTCCTCACGGTTTTTATCAGCGCCTCTTCTCTGAGCGTTCTGAACCGCCTGCTGTACTGGCTGCCGGAGGGCCTGTTCCTCCTCCGGGACGAACTGAGCTTTGAAGCGGGCTTTCTCCAGCTGGGATCGGCCGTCTGGCCCATGCTGCCTGTGCTCATGGTTTTTTACGGCGTCCTCTGCCTGGCCCTCCCGCCCTGCCTGTATCAGCTCTACCGCCGCAAACAGCCCCGGTAAACCTGTCGTTTAAATTGTCCGCGAAGCGGACACCCCACTTCTTCACTCTTCACTCTTACATTTTACCTAAAAATGGGCAAGGCTCCCGCGAGCCTTGCCCATTTTTGGAGAAACTGGCTAGAACTGGAAATAGACGAAGGGCGCTTCGCCGGTGAAGGCCAGGCCGAAGATCAGGCCCCAGGCGATGAAGAAGGCGGTCAGGCCCCAGAAGCGGTCCAGGTTGACCAGCGGGTAAAAGCCCCGCACCGTCTCCTCCCCGTTTTTCCGGGCCCGCAGCACGGCCGCCAAAGAGGCGGCGGCCAGGGCGGCCAGCCCTACGAAGGACCAGAAGAAGGGCTGCACAATCCCCTGCTGGAAGCTCCCGATGCCCTTTATCACCTGCCAGGCCAGGCCGAAGCTGTCCGCCCGGAAGAAAATCCAGGCGAAGCAGACGAAGAGATAGGTTCCCAGCACCCCCAGGAGCCTGGCGGCCGGGCCGGGATTCTCCCGTTTGGGCCGGAGTTTGTCCAGGCAGAGGGCCAGGCCGTGGAGCCCGCCCCAGAACAGAAAAGTCCAGTTGGCCCCGTGCCAGAGGCCGCCCAACAGCATGGTGATCATCAGGTTCAGATACTGCCGGGGCTTTCCGCGCCGGTTGCCGCCCAGGGGGATGTACAGGTACTCCCTTAGCCAGGTGGAGAGGCTGATATGCCAGCGGCGCCAGAACACGGTGACGTTTTGGGACAGATAGGGCAGGTCAAAGTTGGGCAGGAAGTCATAGCCGAAGCATTTGGCGCAGCCGATGGCGATATCCGAATAGCCGGAAAAGTCAAAGTAAATCTGCGCCGAGTAGGACAGCACGCCCAGCAGCAGGATGGCCCAGTGGTAAGCGGAGGGAGCATAAAACACATCGTCCACAAACACGGAGATGTGGTCCGCCAGGACGATTTTTTTGAACAGGCCGAAGGCCATCAGCTGGAGCCCGGTTTTCAGGCGGGCAGCGGTGATGCGCCGGTCCTCCTTCAGCTGGGGCAGGAAATCCACCGCCCGGACGATGGGCCCGGCCACCAGCTGGGGGAAGAAGCTGATATACAGGGCCAGGCGGATAAAATCCCGCTCCGGCTCCAGCTTGCCCCGGCACACGTCGATCACATAGCTGAGGGCCTGGAAGGTATAAAAGGAGATGCCCACGGGCAGGATGATCCGCAGGCTTCCCAGGGGGACGCCCAGGAGAGCGGAGGCGGAATCCAAAAAGAAGTTAAAATATTTGAAGAAAGCCAAGGCCGCCAGGGGCACAGTCACCCCGGCCAGGAAGGCCGCCTTGTTCCGGGCCGCCAGGGCGGAGAGATAGGCCGCCAGGCTCACAAAGAGCAGCAGGAAGCAGAAGCGCCAGTCCCAGTAGCCGTAGAAAAAATAGCTGGCCAGCAGCAGGAAGCAGGCCCGGGCCCGGCTCCGGCCCAAGCGCTGCAGGAGCCCGGCAACCGCCAGGCAGACGGTGAAAAACAGAATAAATTCAATGGAAGCGAAAGACATCAGGCGCCCTCCTCTATCAGTTTGTACAGCTCTTCGGCGATCATGGCGTGCCCCGCGCTGTTCAGATGCCCGCTGCCCACGGAGCTGTTGATAAAGCCGTGGGGCAGGATGTGGCGGCTTTCATACTCCTCGTGAAACCGCTTGGTCATATCCAGGAAGAGCAGGCCGTTTTTCTCGCACAGGGAGGAGAAAAGCGCCCGCTGTTCCCCGTCCTCCGGGGTCAGCAGTTGCCCCTCCGGGCTGAGTTGGGTGGAGGGCTGGTAGAGGAGAATGATTTTCGCACCGGAGGAGGCGGCCGTTTCGGCGGCGCGTCCGAGAAGCGCGTCCAACAGATCCGCCGTGCGTGCGCTTGCGGCCGGGGCAGAGTCGGGAGAGGCCTCGGCTTCGCTGTCCTGGCCGCCTTGGCCCAGAAAGCCCTTCAGCTGGGCGTAACACAGGCGGAGAAACTGATTCTGCTGCAGAAGGCCCACAAGGCCTCCGGCATGGGAGGGAATCTCCGCCAAGCTGCCGTTCAAAGCGGCTTCCAAATTCGCCTCGCTGAAAAACAGCGTGCCCGTCTCAAGCACCACATAGGCAGAGGGCCGGTACTTCTCCACGGCGGCGGCTAAGTTGCAGAGGCAGGTGGGGAGCGTGTGCCCGGAAACGCCGATGCTGTAGACGCTCTCTCCGCCCAGCCGGGCGTTGAGCCGGGAGGCGGTGCTCTCCTCCGGCGGCACATGATAGGCCTCCATATGGGAGGAACCCATCACCAGCACCTGGACCGGCATCCCCGGCCTGTAGTCGACAAGGTTTACATAACCCTCATTATTCGTTTTGCCCCAGGCGAACCCCTCGGTCCCCCGGCTGTAAAAGGTATCCGGCTCCCAGCGGTAATCGGTCGCTCCGTCGGGGCTGGGAAAGTGGGTTGGTATGTTATAATAGAAAAGGCAAATGCCTGTCAAAACCGCCAGGGCGGTGCAGCCCGCGGCAAAAACCTTCCCCAAGCTCCAAAGGACCCGCTTTGTTCTCATATTTCCGCTCCTCTTTCCAAAATGTGTACTTTTTTACAACAAAATGAAACAGAGAATCTGAGAAAAAACGGTTGCATTCGAGGGGAAAACTGTTATAATAAAAGAGCTTGCACGAAAAAAAGCGCCTTGCAGGAAAGTACACTTTTTTGTAAATCCCTTACGGCGGCCCGGCGTTTTCGTAGGCCGCCGCCCGGTAGCGGAAGCTGGACAAGGGCATGCCGCAGGCCTTGGCCGCCGCCACGCCGGTGATCTGCCTGGCTTTCCAGCGCTGGTAGACGGCCGGGAAGTTCTCCGGCAAGGGGCTGGGCGGCCGCCCAAAGCGCACGCCTCGGGCCTTCGCCGCCGCAATGCCCTCCGCCTGCCTCTGGCGGATATTGGCCCGCTCGTTCTCCGCCACGAAGGACAGCACCTGGAGCACAATGTCGCTGAGAAAGGTTCCCATCAGGTCTTTCCCCCGCCGGGTGTCCAGCAGGGGCATGTCCAGGACCACGATGTCTGCCCCTTTCTCCTTGGTCAGTAGCCGCCACTGTTCTAAAATTTCCTTATAATTCCTCCCCAGACGGTCGATGCTCTTGATATAGAGCAGGTCGTCTTTTTTTAGTTTCCGGAGCAGCCGCCGGTACTGCGGCCGGGAGAAGTCCTTACCGCTCTGCTTGTCTGTAAAAATGTCCTTCTCCCGGACCCCCTTCTCCCGGAGAGCGATCAGCTGCCGGTCCGTGTTTTGATCCCGGGCGCTGACCCGGGCATAGCCGTAGACGGCGCCCTGCCGTCCGCTTGTTTCTTTCATACGCGCCTCCTCCATGGGTTGACCCCTTGAGGCCATTGTAGCGCATGAAACGTATTTGTTTCAGGCAAAATCCCTGTCTACAGACCAGGGCTGCTTCTTTATACATTCTACAGAAAGTGTACAATTTTGGCCCAAAGCAAGAATTTTTCGTGACATTTTTACCGATCTGTGATATCCTTAACACAGAGAACTTCTCCCCATGAAAATCTTTAAATGAAGGAGAGCGTATATGGTAACAAATAAAGAAAATCTGCTGAAATTAGGCAAGAAGATCACCGACCGGATCCCCCAGATGCTGGGCCTGGAGGCCCTGACGGAGAATGACCCGGAATTTTGGGGCATGGTCAACGTGCTGGACGATGAGATGGTGGAGATCGCCCTGAAGATGAAGCAGCGGACCCCCACCTCCCTGGCGGAGATGGTCAAGCTCACCGGCAAGGACGAGGCCTATTTAGAGGCGAAGCTCCAGGAGATGGCCACCGTGGGCCTGCTGGAGTACAACTGGGGCGACAAGGGCCTGCCCCACACCCGGGAAAACAAGCGCTATATCCTGCCTCTGTTCGTCCCCGGCATCGCGGAGCTGTTCAACATGAACAACAAGGTCATTGCCGAGCACCCGGAGGTGACGGACTTCTTCGAGCGCATGTCCTTCCTGCCCCTGGAGAAGGTGACCCCCATGGTGCCTCCCGGAGGCGCCGGCATCGGTATGCACGTGATCCCCGTGGAGAAAGCCATCCCGGCGGAGTCTCAGTCTGTCAGCATCGAGCATATCTCCCACTGGCTCAAGAAATATGAGGGCCATCTGGCCATCGCCCCCTGCTCCTGCCGCCGGTCCCAGTCCGTCCGGGGCGAGGGCTCCGGCGACGTGCAGTGCGACTGGTGCATGGGCGTAGGCGAATTTGCCGACTACACCACCGAGGTAGGCACCAGCCGGCCCATTACATATGACGAGGCCATGGCGATCCTCCAGCGGGCCGAGGATCTGGGCTATGTGCACCAGATCACCAACATCGACGGGGAGAACAAGATCTTCGCCATCTGCAACTGCGCCCCCGGCGTATGCTACGCTCTGCGTACCTCCCAGTATTTCAACACCCCCAACCTGTCCCGCAGCGCCTACCGGGCCCATGTGGACAAGGAGAAGTGCGTGGCCTGCGGCAAGTGCGTGGAGGTCTGCCCCGCCGGCGCTGCCAAGCTGGGCCAGAAGCTCTGCACCACCCACGGCCCCGTGACCTATCCCAAGCGGGAGCTGCCCGACGGCGCCAAGTGGGGCAAGGAGAAATGGAGCCCCAATTACAAGAACGACAACCAGATCAACTGCTATGACACGGGCACTTCCCCCTGCAAGACCAACTGTCCCGCCCATATTGCCGTCCAGGGCTACATCAAGATGGCCGCTCAGGGCCGCTATCTGGACGCCCTGAAGCTCATCAAGCAGGATAACCCTTTCCCCGCCGTCTGCGGCAGCATCTGCAACCGCCGCTGCGAGGACGCCTGCACCCGCGGCAAGATCGACCGGGCCGTGGCCATTGACGAGATCAAGCGTTTCGTCGCCGAGCAGGAGCTGAAGGAGGAGAACCGGTACATCCCGCCTCTGAAGAACTTCAAGTCGGACCTTTCTCCCTTTACCGAGAAGATGGCCGTGATCGGCGCGGGCCCCGCGGGCATGAGCTGCGCCTACTATCTGGCCAACATGGGCTACCCCGTTACGGTGTTCGATAAAAATGCCGTCCCCGGCGGTATGCTCACCTTAGGCATCCCCAGCTTCCGCCTGGAGCGGGACGTGGTCAATGCCGAGATCGACGTGCTGCGCCAGATGGGCGTGGAGTTCAAGTGCGGCGTAGAGGTCGGCAAGGACGTGACCATCCAGCAGCTGCGGGACGAGGGCTATAAGAGCTTCTGCCTGGCCATCGGCGCCCAGAAGTCCTCTCCCCTTGGCATTCCCGGCCAGGAGTTGGAGGGCGTGATGGGCGGCGTGGAGTTCCTGCGCCAGGTGAACCTGGGCCAGGCCCCCGCCATCGGCAAGCGCTGCGCCGTTATCGGCGGCGGCAACGTGGCCATGGACGTGTGCCGCACGGCCCTGCGCGTAGGCGCGGAGAACACCTATGTGGTCTACCGCCGCAGCCAGGAAGAGATGCCCGCCGATAAGGACGAAGTGGCCGAGGCCATGGAAGAGGGCGTGCAGTTTAAGTTCCTCTGCGGCCCCGCCGAGGTCCTGGGTGCCGATGGCAAGGTCACCGGGCTCAAGGTGGAGCTCATGGAGCTGGGCGAGCCTGACGCCAAGGGCCGCCGCAAGCCCGTGGGCACCGGCCAGTTTGAAGTCATCGAAGTGGACTCCGTCCTCTCCGCCATCGGCCAGCAGGTCGAGTGGGGCAGCCTGGACGTGGGCGAGCTGAAGACCGACGCCAAGGGCCTGGCCCAGGCGGACCCGGTCACCTATCAGACCGCCCAGAGCGACATCTTCACCTGCGGCGACGTGTACACCGGCCCCAAGTTCGCCATCGACGCCATTGCCGCCGGCCGGGAGGCCGCCACCTCCATGCACCGTTTCGTGCACCCCGGTCAGAGCCTGACCCTGGCTCGGAACCTCCGGCACTTTATCGAGCTGAATAAAGACGATCTGGCCATCCCGGTGGACAGCTTCGACAATGCCCAGCGCCAGGTGCCCGCCCACGACCCCGCCAAGGCCAAGACCTTCTCCAACGACCGGCTGCCCTTCACCGAGGAGCAGGTCAAGAAGGAGGCGGCCCGCTGCCTGGGCTGCGGCGCCACCGAGGTGGACGAGAACCAGTGCATCGGCTGCGGCCTGTGCACCACCAAGTGCGAGTTTGACGCCATCCATCTGCAGCGTGACCTGCCTGAAGCCAGCACCATGTACAAGGCCGAGGACAAGCTGAAGGCCATCCTGCCCTATGCCGCCAAGCGGGGCATCAAGATCGTCCGCTCCGGCAAAAAAGCCTAAGCATTTACATCCAATACGACCAAAAAAGCTGAAGGTCATCGACCTTCAGCTTTTTTTGATCTCCTGCCGTCTTTTCTGCCAGCAGCCCAACAGGCTCAGGCCGAAGAGCATCAGCCAGACGGCGATATAATAGGGCCAGATCCGCTCTGTCGGCAAAAAGCGCAGCAGCGTGGCGGCCAGGGGCAGCCCGGTAAGAAAATACAGCTGGGAAAAGAGGCCCAAGGTATTCTGCCAATAGGCCCCCAGGCCGATCTCCTGGATCAGCACCAGCGCCAGCATCACCAGCCCGGGCGCGTTCATCAGCGCCGCCTGGCCGGGAACCGAGCGCCGCCCGTCCGCAAAGCGGCCGCACAGCCAGGCCCAAACCATTAGGGGAAGGATGCTGCCGAAAAGCAGCGGAGCCGGGAGCAGCATCATCACAAAGTTCATCAGGTAGCCCACCGCCAGCGGGAGCAGTCCCAGAAACAAAAGCCGAAACACGCGCCCCATGCTCTACTCCCCTCTCTTTTCAAAATAGGCCCGGGCCGACGCCGCGTCCCGGCGGATCTGGGCAAAAAGCTCTTCGCTGGAGGCAAACTTGCGCTCATCCCGGAGGAAGGAATAGAACTCCAGCCGGAGCTGACGCCCGTAGAGATTGCCGGAATAGTCCAGCAGATGGCTCTCCACCGTGACCCGGTCCCCCTCGCTGACCGTGGGCCGCACGCCCACATTGGTCACGGCGATATGGCTGCCGCCGTCCTCAAAAAAGACCCGGGCGGCATAGACCCCGTGCCGGGGCACCAGCACCCCCTCGGGAAAGCGCATATTGATGGTGGGCATCCCCATCCGGGTCCCCAAATGGTAGCCGGAGCGGACCGTGTCCGCCAGGGTGTGGGGATGGCCCAGATAGCGCCTGGCCTGTTCCATCTCTCCGTCCAGGATCAGCTGACGGATGTATGTGGAGCTGACCACCCGCCCGTCCAACGTCACCGGCGGGATCACGTCACAGCCGACGCCCAGCTCCCGGCAGTAGGCCGCGATGTTTCCCGCCTTGCCCTCGCCCCGGTAGCCGCAGCTGAAATCGTGGCCAATGACGATCCAGCGGATATCCATTTCCCGGACGATGGAGTCGATAAACTCCCGCCAGGGCATACACATGACCGACCGGCTGAAGTGCATGAACACCACGTTGTCGATGCCAAACAGGCGGCGGATCAGCTCCTCCCGCCCGGCGGCGCTGTTGATGAGGGGCACTTCCCCGCCGTACACCAAGTTGTCCGGATGGATATCGAAGCTGAGGACCGAGGGCACCAGCCCCTGTTCCTCCGCCCGCTGCCGGGTCCGCTCCAAAAGCGCCCCGTGGCCCAGATGGACCCCGTCAAAAAAACCCAGGGCTATGGCTCTCTGTATCTCTGACATGAAAAACTATACCTCGAAAAAGCTTTTGCGTATTTGGATCCGGCCATTCTCCGCCCGGCCTAAGGCCAGGAGATCCCCCGCCGGACCGTAGACCCGGCAGAGCCCGTCCGCCCCGGCCGGGGCATCGGCCCCGCCGCCGTTTCGGACGGACCGCTCCCCCGCCGCGCTGACGGTCACCGGGGGGACCCCGGCAAAGAGGCTGTCCAGCGGGAGCAGCAGCTTCTCCGCCTCCCCCCGGTCCGCCGCCTCCTGGACCTGCTCCAGCGTATAGGCCCCGGCCAGGGTATAAGCGCCCGCCTCCAGCCGCCGCAGGGAGCTCATGCAGCCGCCGCAGCCCAGAGCCCGGCCGATATCGTGGCACAGGGTGCGCACATAGGTGCCCTTGGAGCAGCGGATATCCAGCAGAACATCCTCCCCCGCCCGGCCGGCCAGCTCCAGGCTGTGCACGGTGACAGGCCGGGCCTGCCGCTCTACGCTGCCGCCCCGCCGGGCGATCTCATAGAGCTTCCGGCCCCGGACCTTGATGGCGGAGTACATGGGCGGGACCTGGAGGATCTCCCCGCGAAACGGCCCTAAAGCCTCCTCCAACTGCTCCGGAGAGATCTCCGGGGCCGTCCGGGCCAGTACCCGGCCGGTGATGTCCTGAGTGTCCGTCTCCAGGCCCAGGCGGAGCCCCGCTAAATAGCGCTTGTCGTGGCTCTCGGCAAACTCCACCGCCCGGGTGGCCCGGCCCAAAAAGAGGACCAGCAGCCCGGTGGCCATCGGATCCAGGGTGCCGGAGTGGCCGATGCGCCGCTCGTGCAGCACGCCCCGGAGCTTGGCCACCACATCGCTGCTGGTCCAGCCGGCGGGCTTGTCTATCAGCAGAATGCCGGTCATGACATGATCTCGTCGATCACGGCCAGCAGCATGGTCTTGGCCCGCTGGGGTGGCGCCGGAATGGTACAGCCGGCGGCCATGGCGTGGCCGCCGCCGCCGAAAACGGCGCAGATCTCGCTGCTGCTCACCTCCGGCCCGGACCGGACGGACACCCGGCTCTCGCCGTTGTCCTGCTCCCGGATGGTGACGCTCACCAGGCTGCCCCGAAGGCGCCCGGCCAGCCCCGCCAGATCGTCCAGATCGTCCGCGGTAGCCCCGGCCTCCTCCAGCATCCGCCTGGTGACCGTAGCCACCACCACCCTGTCGTCCCGGTGGAAGCTCAAATTGGAATAGATGGCCCCCTCCAGCCGCAGCCGGGCGGCGGAGACCTTGCGGAAAAAGTCCGTGCTGACCTTGCCGCTGTCCGCCCCGTAGCCGATCAGCTCCGCGGCGGTGTGCAGGGTCCTGGCATTGGTGTTGAGATATTGGAAGCAGCCCGTGTCTGTTGACACCGCTATGTACAGCAGCGTCGCCTCCTGGGGCGTGGGCGCGCCGTTGAGGGCCTTGACGATCTCCAGCACGATCTCCCCGCAGGAGGAGCGCTCCGGGCGGATCAGCTCCCGGGGGGCAAAGTGGGTATTGATCTCATGATGGTCGATGCACAAATCGATCCCCAGCTCAAAGCCCTTGGGAAACTGGCTCTCGGACGCCACATCCACCGCCACATAGAAATCGAACATCTCCTCGCTGCCCACCGGGGCAAAAAAGGGCTCCGCATAGGGCCGCAGAAGGGCGCTGGTCTGGGGATTGGCGTACAGATAGGCGACCTTTCCCTTGCTGCGCAGGGCGCTGCACAGGGCGGCGGCGCTGCCCATGGTGTCCCCGTCCGGATTCTTGTGGGTCACCAGCAGGATCGCCTCATGCTCCAGCAGGAGCTTGGCGCACTCGGTGTATTTCATGATCTGGCTCATTGTCCCTCATCCTCATCTCCGGAGATATTCAGATCCTGGATCATCCGGCTGATCTTCGCCCCGTATTCAATGCTGTGGTCCAGCTCAAACACCAGTTCCGGCGTATAGCGCAGATTTAGAGAACTGCCCAGCTCCCGCCGGAGCCAGCCGGAGGCGGATTTCAGCCCTTTTTTAAACTCCTTCTCGCTCTCCAGCCCCAAAACCGACAGCCAGACCTTGGCATAGCGCAGGTCCCCGGTGGTCTCCACCCGGGTCACGCTGATCATCCCCTGCTGCACCCGGGGGTCCTTGACCTCCCGGAGCAGGGCCGAGAGCACCCGCTGGATATCGTCGTTGGTCCTGGTCAGTTTATTTGACGCCATAATTGTCTCCTTCACACAGCCGGGTTACGGGCGCCCATTTTATGAGCGCCCGCCACACCGTTTCAGGCGTTGATCTGCTCCATCACGAAGCACTCGATCACATCGCCCACCTTGATATCGTTGAATTTCTCCACCTGCATCCCGCATTCGTAGCCGCTGGCGACCTCGCGCACATCGTCTTTGAAGCGGCGCAGGGAGGCCAGACTGCCCTCGTGGATCACAATGTTGTCCCGCAGGACACGGACCTCGCAGCCCCGCTGGATCTTGCCATCAGTGCAGTAGCAACCGCAGACGGTGCCCACCTTGGAGACCTTGTAGGTCTCCCGCACCTCGGCGTGCCCGATGACGTTCTCCTTGAACTTGGGGGCCAGCATCCCCTTCATGGCCGCCTCGATCTCGTTGATGCAGTCGTAGATGACCCGGTACATACGGATATCCACCTTGCTGCGGGAGGCGTTGCTCTGGGCGGCGGCGTCCGGCCGCACGTTGAAGCCCACGATGATGGCCCCCGAGGTGGCGGCCAGCATCACATCGGACTCGTTGATGGCGCCCACCGCGCTGTGGATCACCTTCACCCGCACCTCGTCGTTGGAGATCTTCTCCAGCGAGCTCTTGACCGCCTCGGCGGAGCCCTGCACATCGGCCTTGACGATGATGTTGAGGGTCTTCATCTCGCCGGCCTGGATCTGGTTGAACAGGTCCTCCAAACTGACCTTCTTCACCGCGCCGGCGGTGCTGCTGCTCATTTGGATGCGGCGCTCCTCGGCCAGCTCCCGGGCCATGCGCTCGTCGGCCACGGCGTTGAAGGTGTCGCCGGCGCTGGGCACCTGGTCCAGACCGGAGATCTCCACCGGCGTGGAGGGGCCCGCCTCGCTGACCCGCTGGCCCTTGTCGTTGATCATGGTCCGCACACGGCCCACCGCGGTGCCGGCAATGATGATGTCCCCGGTCTTCAGCGTGCCGTTCTGGACCAGGACGGTCATGATGGGGCCGCGGCCCTTGTCCAGCCGGGCCTCGATCACGGTGCCCTTGGCAGCCCGGTTGGGATTGGCCTTCAGCTCCTGCACCTCGGCCAGGACCACCAGATTCTCCAGCAGGTTCTCGATGCCCATGCCGGTCTTGGCGGAGATGGGGCAGATGATCGTGTCGCCGCCCCACTCCTCGCTGACCAGGTCATATTCTGTCAGCTGCTGCTTGATACGGTCCGGGTTGGCGCCCACCGTATCCATCTTATTGATGGCCACCACCACCGGGATCCCGGCGGCCTTGGCGTGGTTGATGCTCTCTACCGTCTGGGGCATGATGCCGTCGTCCGCGGCCACCACTAAGATGGCGATATCCGTCACCATGGCGCCCCGGGCGCGCATGGAAGTAAAGGCCTCGTGGCCCGGCGTATCCAGGAAGGTGATGGGGCTGCCGTTGATCTCCACGGTGTAGGCGCCGATGTGCTGGGTGATGCCGCCGGCCTCGCCGGAGACCACGTTGGCATGGCGGATATAGTCCAGCAGGGAGGTCTTGCCGTGGTCCACGTGACCCATGACCACCACCACGGGGGCCCGGGGACGCAGATCCTCTTCCTTGTCCTCGCTGTCGTCGATGAGGCGCTCTTCCACCGTCACCACGACCTTCTTCTCCACCTTGCAGCCCAGCTCCATGGCCACCAGAGCCGCCGTGTCATAGTCTATGATCTCCGAAACGGACGCGAACACGCCCATCTTGAACAGCTGCTTGATGACCTCGGAAGCGGTCTTCTTCATGCGGGAGGCCAGCTCGCCCACGCTGATCTCGTCGGGGATCTCCACCTTCAGCTGCTGCTTCTTGGCGATCTCCAGCTGGAGCCGGTTCATCTTGTCCCGCTCCTCCTGGCGGCGCTTGGCAGAGGCCGCCTGGGAATTGGGCCGCTGCTTGGACTTGCTGTTGATCTTCTCCTTATTGCCCCGGCGCATACTGTTGTTGGCCTTGTTGCCCGCCATATCCTCGAAGCGCTCGTTGTACTTCTCGATATTGACGGCCGCGCCGCCCCGGGTGTCCACCACCCGCTTCTCCGCCACCTGGCGGGGCACATGGGGCTTATCCTTCTTCGCCGGCCTGGGCGCCTCGGCGGCGGGGGCGGCGTTCTGGGGCCGCTCCGGCTGCCTGGGCGGGACCTTGCCGCCTTGGGGCGCATTGTTGGGCCCGGGGGCTGGCTTGCCCGGCTTCTTATCCTGGTCCGGGGCCGGAGCCGGGGCGGGCTTGGGCTTCACCTTGAAGACCTCTTCCAGGCTCTCCACCTGGTTGTGCTGGGTCATATACTCAAAAATAACGTCCAGCTCATGATTCTCCAGAACCTGCATATGGTTCTTCGGAGCGGCCACATAATCCGTGAGTATCTGGGAGATCACCTTCGATGTCACGTTGAAATCCTTGGCTACCTCGTGGATTCTGTACTTAATCATGCTCATACGCTACTCCTCCTTTTACCGATCCTCTTGTTTCTCTCCTGGGCTGCGGCCTGCTGCCGCTGCCGGGTCCTCTCGCTGCGCCGTTGGGCCTCCCGGGCCGTCTCTCCATAGGTCTCCGGCCACTGCTGGGCCAGCAGCTGCATGAAAGCACCGGCAAAACCCGCGTCCAGTACCGCCGCCATGGAGCAGCCGTACACCCCTAAATGGGCGGACAGCTCCTCTTTGGTAAAGGGCAGAGGCACCGTCAGCACGCGCCGCCCCGCCGCGAACCCGGCCGCCCGCTTCCGGGCGTTGTCCGACGCGTCCGCCGCGACGAGCAGCAGCTTTGCCCGGCCGCCTTTCACCGCGGTGCCGGTATGGGTCTCTCCGATGGCGATGGCGCCGGCCCGGCGCATCAGGCCCAGGAGTTGAAGCGCTCTCTCCCTCATCCGCCGTCCTCCACTTCCGCCATCAGCCGGTCATAGACCTCCCGGGGGATCTGGGCGGAAAAGGCCCGCTCCAGCGCCCTGGCCTTCATGGCTTTGGTCAGGCAAGCGCCGTCGCGGCAGAGATAAGCGCCCCGGCCGTTGGCCTTGCCTTTGAAATCCAGGCTGATCTCCCCCTCCGGGGAGCGCACCACCCGGATCAGCTCTTTCTTGGGCTTCATCTGGCGGCAGCCAAGGCACTGCCGCATGGGGATTTTCTTCTGCACCTGCCGCCGCCTCCTCTCTTAAGCCTCTGACGCGGGCTTGATGTCGATCTTATAGCCGGTGAGCTTTGCCGCCAGCCGGGCGTTCTGCCCCTCTTTGCCGATAGCCAGGGACAGCTGGGAATCCGGGACGATGACCCGGCAGCTCTTGCCGTCCTCCAGCATGGTGACGCTGACCACTTCCGAGGGGGACAGGGCCTCGGCGATGTACGCCTCCGGGTCCTCCTTATAATGGACCACGTCGATCTTCTCACCACCCAGCTCGTTGACGATGCTGGTCACCCGGCTGCCGCCGGGGCCCACGCAGGCGCCGATGGGATCCACATTGGGGTCTGCGGACCAGACGGCCATCTTGGTCCGGCTGCCCGCCTCCCGGGCGATGGACTTGATCTCCACCGTGCCGTCAAAGATCTCGGGCACCTCTAACTCGAACAGGCGCTTGACCAGGCCCGGATGGGTCCGGCTGATGAGGACCTGGGGCCCCCGGGTGGAATTGCGTACCTCCACCACATAGACCTTGATCCGGTCCCCCTCGTTGAGGACCTCGGTCTTGATGCGCTCGTTGGCGGCCAGCATGGCCTCGGTAAACTCGCTGTTGGAGGAGATGCGGATGGAGACGCTGCCGTTTCTGGGCTCCACGTGGGACACCACGCCTGTGAGGATCTCATGCTCCTTGGAGGTGAACTCCTCATAGATGATCCCCCGCTCCGCTTCCCGGATGCCCTGGATGATCACCTGCTTGGCGGACTGGGCGGCAATGCGGCCGAACTTCTTGGTCTCCACCGGGATGGCCACGGTCTCCCCCAGCTTTGCCTTGCGGCTGATCTTCTTGGCGGCCTCCAGGTTGATCTCGTGGGAGGGGTCCTCCACCTGCTCCACCACCAGCTTGTTGACCACCATGTCGATCTGCTTTTTATCCTCGTCCAGCAGGATCTCCACATTGTCCTCGCACTCCGGGTTATCCCGCCGGAACGCGGCCAGCATGGCCTGCCGGATCTTATCATACATGTAGGAACGGGGGATGCCCTTTTCCTTTTCGATGTCCGCGACTGCCTCAAAAAATTCTGCGTTCATTTTGTTTCTCCATTCTCTCCGTATCGTATGATGATTGATTTATATGGAAACGTGGAGCCTGACCCGGGCCACCTGCCCTTTGGCAAAGCTCTCCGTGCCGCTGTCGCTGCTGACGGTCACCGTCCCGTCCTCTCCGTAGCCGCACAAGGTGCCCACCAGCGCCTTGCGGCCGTTTACCGGCTGATACAGCCGCAGCTCCACCTGGCTGCCCATGAACCGGGCAAAATCCGAGGGGCGCTTCAGCTCCCGCTCCGCCCCGGCGGAGCCCACCTCAAACACGTAGCTCTCGGGGATCGGGTCCGCCTCGTCCAGCATCGGATCCAGCCGGCGGCTGATCCGCTCGCAGTCGTCGATAGAGACGCCGCCCTCTTTATCGATATAGACGCGCAGATACCGGGTCCCGGCCTCCTTGACGTATTCCACGTCCCAGAGGCTGCATCCCTCTTCCTGCACCACCGGCCCGGCCAGCGCGGCTACCTGTTCGGTGATCTTGCTCATTGCTTCCTGCCCCTTTCTTCGGCCAAGCGCTCTTGCCCCGGTTTCAAAAATGCCCGGGCAAAAAGCTTCACAAAAAAGAGTGGGCTGCAACCCACTCTCACTTCAATCCAATCCTTACCTTAAGATAATAACACCATCTGGTATGCTTTGCAAGCTTTTTTTGAAAAAAGCTCCATATATTTTGCGTTTTGCCCGGAGAGGAAGGAGCCAGGGCTGTTTTCCCCGGCTCCTTTTGTTCAATATTCAAAATCCGGCACGTAGTGGGCGTAGAACTCCTCGTAGCAATAGCCGTTTTCCATGATGAACTTGGCGGCCTCCACCCCCACATAGCGGTAGTGCCACGGCTCATCCCAGCCGGTCAGCAGGAGCTTTCGGGTGGGATAGCGCTTGATAAAGCCGTAATCGGCACAGATCGAGTCCAGATAGGTGAAAAAGTCCTGGTTCATGTTGCTGTAGACCAGCTTGTCGTAAGGCTTATCCATCAGGTCCACCGCCAGACCCAGCTGGTGCTCGCTGCACCCGGGAAAGGCGGTAATGGTCCTGGCCTCGTCCACCGCCTCCTGATATTTGGGGTCCAGATAATCGTAGACGCCCATCCCCGCGGCGATCTGGCTGGCCTTGCCGTTAAACAGCGTCTCCTGCCAGGAGTAGGATCGGTAGGCCCCCGCGATATACACGCTGAAACCCGCGTCCTCCATGGCCTGGATCAGGTCCTCCAGGTAGGGCATAGCCAGCACGCTGAACATCATGTAATTGGTGGTGGGGATCTTCTCCACATCCGGCGCAAAGGCGGAGGAAGCGGGGTTGTCGTTGTTGACGATATAATACTGCGGCATGGTAATGTCGATCTTGGGCCAGATATCCTCGGTGGGCTCCGGTGTGGCCTCCGCGTCCAGATCCGCGAAAGAGACCCCGTCGCTGTTGACAAAGGCCCCATCGACCCCGCCCAAAATCACGTTCTCCATCCGGTCCATCCGGGAGGCGACAATGGTATACAGCACAAGGCACAGGCCCGCCATACAGATGATCCAGGCTGTTTTCTTTCCTCTCACGCCCTGTACCCCTCCTCTTGTCTGTAATCTTTGGCTGATATTATAGCATAGTTTCCTTGTCAATTCAAGCCCCCGCCGCCTTTACAGAGGCCGGGCCTCGTCTCCCAGGGTACAGCGCAGCTTCTCCAGGGCCTTTTTTTCGATTCGGGACACGTAAGAGCGGCTGATCCCGCACAGCTGGGCCACCTCCCGCTGGGTCTTGGGCACGCCGCCGGCCAACCCGTAGCGCAGGGAGAGAATGCGCTTCTCCCGCTCACTGAGCGCCGTGTCCATCACCCGGCGCAGGCTGCCGCAGATCTCCTGGCTGCCGATCCGCTCCGCCAGATCGTCCTCCTGGGCCACCACATCCATCACGGACAGGCCGTTTCCGTCCCCGTCCACGTCCAGCGCGTCGGACAGGCTCAGATCCCCCGCCGTCTTTTTCTGGCCCCGGAAATACATGAGGATCTCATTTTCAATGCAGCGGCTGGCATAGGTGGCCAGGCGGACCCCTTTCTCCGCCTTATAGGTGTTGATCCCCTTGATGAGACCGATGGTGCCGATGGAGATCAGATCATCCACATCCTCCGCCTGGGTAAAATACTTCTTCATGATATGGGCCACCAGGCGGAGGTTGTGTTCCACCAGGGTGTTCCTGGCCTCCAGATCCCCCTCCGCCCAGCGCGCCAGACAGTCCGCCTCCTCCTGCCGGGTCAGCGGCTTCGGGAAGGAGTCCCCCGGCGACAGGCGCAGCATCAAAAGCAGGCTGTTCATCAGCAGATAAAACGCGGTTTCCAACATTTTCTCACCCCGTTTCATCCTATTCCGGCACAGCCGGTCCGTATGCCGCCCCGAAAAAAATAGCCGGCGGGAGCCGAACCGTGCCGGTCCAACTCCCGCCAGCCAAAGCGGCGGCTTTTTGCCTGCCCTTACATCTCCTCCACGGTGGTCACGTCCTCTAAGGAGGCCAAAGCGTTGATAAACTGGTTGTCCAAAGGCTCATGCCCCGCCTGGATGTTCATCACCGCGCAGTAGTGGTGGGGCTGGCCCTCGGCGCCGGCCACCCGGGAGATCTCGATCCCGCCCACCGTGGCCCCGTGCTCCTTCACCGTGCGGACAATGGACTCGATGCAGACGGAGTGCCAGTATTCCACATACAGGTTGATGTCCTTGGCCTTCAGGGCCAGCCGGTATTCTAACTTGATAAGCAGCAGCTCCGCCACCAGCACCATGGCCGTGGCGAAAAAGGCGCACTCCAGATAGCCTGCGCCGCAGACCAGGCCGATGATGGCCGCCGTCCAGAGCCCGGCGGCGGTGGTCAGTCCCCGGACCCGCTTGCGGCGGGTGACCATGATGGTCCCCGCGCCGATAAAGCCGATGCCGGCGATGACCTGGGCCCCTAAACGGGAGATATCGGTATACAGGTGCATCACCTGATACAGGTACAGGTTGGTCAGAATGGCGATGGCGGCGCCCAGGCAGATCAGGATATGGGTCCTAAAGCCGGCGGGGCGGCGCTTGAACTCCCGCTCGATGCCGATGAGCCCGCCGCAGAACACGGCGGCCACCAGACGCACCGTCACGGCCAGCAGGTCCATTTCCCGGGCAAAATCAAATATGTGCAGCATCTTTTCTCCCCCCCTCAGGTCTCCTCAATGGCCACAATGCCGTCCAGCGTGGACAGCCGGGCCAGCACGTCCGCATGGTGCATCCGGCGCGGCAGGCGGATCATAAACACCGCGCTGATCGTCGTGGAGTTCAGCTCGTTTTTCTCCCGGTTGAGCTCCACATCATAGAGGCTGATGTCCTTGGCCTTCATCCGGTTGACGATGTTGGCCACGTTCTCGATGCTGTCCATCTCGATGTAAATATTCATATTCCGGGCATTGGACAGGATGGCCTTCTCCACCATGGGCAGGAAGGTCATGCACAGCAGGATCAGCACAAAGCTCACCATCACGCACTCATAGAAACCCGCGCCCACAGCCAGGCCCATGCAGGCTGAGGCCCAGAGGCAGGAGGCGGTGGTCAGGCCCTTGACCTCGCTGTGGGCCGTGATCATGATGGTGCCCGTGCCGATAAAGCCGATGCCGCTGATCACCCGGGCCGCCAAACGGACCACGTCTGTGCGCCGGCCCACGATCTCATAGGCGTCCCCCCAGGCGGTGGAGAGCATCAGATCCAGGTACTGGCTCAGGATCAGCGTAAGGGCCGCGCCCATAGCCACCAGCATATAGGTGCGAAACCCGGCCGGCTGCCGTTTTTTCTCCCGCTCCAGGCCGATCACGCCGCCCATGAGCATGGCCAGCAGGATGCGCAGGATCATGGATGTCATATTCAGTTCTCTTAAGTAGTTTAACAACTCATCCATATCGTTTTCTCCTAAAAAACCGGAAACGCCATGCTACTGGCGTTCCGGTCCACCTTTGTGCCTTTTTGTCATTATAGCAGATTTTCCGCTCAATACAATTAGTAATTATCACAAATTTTTATAGGAAATTTTTGTGAGATTAAACAGGCCGGAAAATATTCTCCAGCAGCGGCGGCAGCTGATCCAGGGTCCGGATCTCAAAGTCCGGCCGGATATCCGCCCGGGGGGCCTTGCCCCGGGGGTTGAACCAGCAGGTCCGGATCCCGGCATGGATCCCGCCCCGGATATCGGAGGTGAGGCTGTCCCCCACGATCAGGGCCCGCTCCCGGTCAAAGCCTGGCATCCGGGCGAAGCAGGCCTCAAAGAAGGCCCGGCTGGGCTTGTCAAAGCCGATCTCCTCGGAAATAAAGATCTCCTCGAAATATTTGGCGATGCCCGCGCTGGCGATCCGCCCCTCCTGGACAGCGGCGGTGCCGTTGGAGACGATATACAGGGCATAGCGGCCGTAGAGAGCCTCCAGCAGCTCCGGCGCGCCGGGCATGAAGTAGTGCCCGATGGCCAGGTTGCTCTCATAGCTGTCCCGGGCCTCCGTCTCGGAGCGAGAGACGCCTAATTCCTCAAACAGGATCCCGAAGCGCCGGGTCAGCACCTGTTCCCGGCTGATCCGGCCCTCCTCCAGCAGCTCCCACTGGCGGGCGTTGATCTGGCTGTAGCGCCGGAGGGTCTCCGGCCGGGGCTCGATGTCCAAGGCGGTAAGGGTCTTGGCCAGGGCGGCTGCCTCCGCCTTGTGAAAGTCCAGCAGGGTGTCGTCCACGTCCAGCAGGACGGTGGGTCTTGTGCTTCCTTGCGGCATAGCTCTCTCCTTATCGTAACTGCTTCAAAGCCTCGGCGATCTCCTCAAAGCGCATGGCCCGGGAGGCCTTCACCAGCACCGCGTCCCCTTTTTGCATCAGCTCCGGCAGGGCGGCGATCAGCGCCTCCCGGGAGGCGAAATACCGGCCCCTGTCCCCGGCGGCCTTGGCGGTCTCCTCCGCCAGGGGGCCGCAGCAGAGCACCAGCGCCGCCCCTAACGCCACCGCCTCTTTCCCCAGGTCCCAGTGCATCTGCCCGGCCCCGGGGCCCATCTCCAGCATATCCCCTAAAATGCAGACCTTCCGGCCCGGCAGGGCGGAGAGGGACTCGATGCCACAGCGCATGGAGTCGGGGTTGGCGTTGTAGCTGTCGTCCACCAGGGCGAGAAAGCCCGTGTCCGTCACGGCGGAGCGGCGGCCCACCGTCTCATAGGCGGCCACGCCCCGGGCGATCTCCTCATCCGTCAGCCCCAGGGCAAAGCCCACGGCGGCCCCCTCCAGGGCCGCGTAGACCATGTGCCGCCCGAAGGCGGGGATATGGACCGGCACGCGCCGCCGCTCAAACACCAGCTCACAGTCGGTGCCCGTCAGGCCCGCCGGGCGGATGTGCTCTGCCCGGATCTGGCAGTTCTCCCCCAGGCCGAAGCGGAGCAGCCGCTGGCGGCAGGAGAGGCTTTGCAGCTTCTCATCGTCCCCGTTGACCAGGACCAAACCGTCCTCCGGCATGATGTCCAGCATCTCGGTCTTGGCCCGCAGGACCCCGTCCAGATCGTGGAGAAATTCCAGATGGGCGTGGCCGATAACGGTATAGACGGCGATATCCGGCCGGGCCATCAGGGCCAGGCGGCGCATATCCCCAAAGTCGGAGATGCCCATCTCCACCACCGCCGCCCGGTGCTCCCGCTCCAGGCGGGACAGAGTCAGGGGCACGCCGATCTGATTGTTCAAATTTCCATCGGTTTTCAGCACCGGGAACCGGCTGCCCAGCACGGCGGCCACCATCTCCTTGGCGGAGGTCTTGCCCACACTGCCGGTGATGCCCACCACCGGGACGCGGATGCTCTGCCGGAAGTCCCGGAAAATGGCCTCCAGCGCCTCCTGCACATCCTCCACCAAGAGCAGCGGGCCCTCCACGCCCTCCGGCACCCGCCGGGCCAGGCAGCAGGCCGCGCCCTTGGCCAGGGCGGCGGCAATGTAATCATGCCCGTCCACCCGTTCGCCCTCGTAGGCCACGAACAGATCCCCCGGCCGGGCATCCCGGCTGTCGATCACCACGCGGCGCAGCGCCTCCCGGCCGTCCGAGCCCAGGATCCGGCCGCCGCAGGCCCCGGCTGCCCGGGCAATTGTCATATCAAACATGCTTTTTGCCTCCCTGTGCGGGATTTACTCACTTTTATACTTATGCAAAAAGGCACTCACTGTGCCTTATTTCAGGCGTCGGATCCGCCGGCCGCCGCTCTCTCCGCCGGTAATGAGCGGCACCTGCTCTAAGATCAGGGAGGAGGTATCCAGCCCGTACCACTCCACCTTTGAGCCGGCCACCCGGCGGATGGCGTACTTGGTACGCAGGATCAGCTCATCCAGGCCGGAGAGCTCCGACTTGGTGGGGACGGATTTATGGATGATGCAGAATTTGAAGGTGCCCACATCGGACTTGCCGTAGATGGAATATTTCTTCTCCTGCTTCGGCAGCTCGCCGCTCTCCTGCAGGTCCTGCACGATCTGCCGCAGGTACACATTGACCTTAGGGCTGCACCGAAAGCCCAAATTCAGCCGGATACGGAAAATAAAGTCCGTCCCATAGGTCTCCACCTGGTAGTTCATCGCGTCCGGCTTGTTGAGCACGTTGACGCTGACGAACCAATAGGCCTGGGCCCGCTTGGGGTCCTTGTCCAGGATCGAATAGAGAATGTCCCGGTCGATGGTGTCGTCCCGCCGGCTTCCGCTCAGATAGACCAGGTTGTGAGCCAGGAGCGGCTGCTCCAGGTCCCCGTGGAGGCTGCGCAGATTGGGAATATAGTCCTCAAAATGCAGCCGGGTGCTGTACTTGTGCTCCAACTGGGTCCCCCGGTACCAGACGACCATGAGCAGCAGCAAAATCAGGGTCAAGAACACCGTCACATAGCCGCCGTGGGTGAATTTCCCCAGGCTGGACAGGAAGAACACCGCCTCCACCAGGCCAAATACCAGGAACACGAAGCCGGAGAGGACCGTCTGTTTTCGGATCTTCCGGAGATAGACGGAGATCAGCAGCGTCGTCATCAGCATGGTGACGGTGATGGCCAGGCCGTAGGCGGACTCCATCCGGGCCCCAGACCGGAAATACAGCACCACCAGGCTGCACCCGATCCACAAAATGCTGTTGACCGCCGGGATATACAGCTGGCCCTTGGTATCCGCCGGATAGCGAATCTCCAGATGGGGCAGCAGATCCAGCAAAATGGCCTCGGACACCAGGGTGTACGAGCCGGTGATCAGGGCCTGGGAGGCGATGATGGCCGCCAGCGCGCCCAGGACCACCGCCAGAGGCCGCAGGATCTCCGGCAGCATCTGGAAGAAGGGGTTCAGCTCCTCCAAAGCAAGCAGGGCGGCGCTGCCCCGGTTCCGGATGATCCAGGCCCCCTGGCCCAGATAGTTGAGCAGCAGGCAGCTTTTCACCAGCGGCCAGCTGGCATAGATATTCCCCCGGCCCACGTGGCCCATATCGGAATACAGCGCCTCGGCGCCGGTAGTAGCCAGAAAGACGCTGCCCAAGATCATAAGCCCGGCTTTATTGGCGGGGCTCAGCAGGACCCGCACGGCATACACCGGGTTGAAAGCCCGGAGAACGGCAGGCATAGCGAAAATATGCAGCAGCCCGGCAGCGCCTAAAAACAGGAACCAGACCAGCATCACCGGTCCGAAAGCCTTGCCGATCTTGCTGGTGCCCGCCCGCTGCACAAAAAACAGGGCGGTGATAATGGCCAGCGTGATCAAAACCACTCTCCACTGGCCGCTGCCTAAAAGCCGGTCCATGGACGGGATGCTCCGCAGGCCCTCCACCGCGGTGGTCACGGTCACCGCCGGGGTCAGCACCCCGTCGGCCAGCAGGGCCGCGCCCCCCAGCATGGTGGGGAAAATGAGCCACTTGCCGCAGCTGCGCACCAGGGAGTACAGGGAAAAGATGCCGCCCTCTCCGTGGTTGTCCGCCTTCAGGGCGATCAGGACATATTTGACCGTGGTCAGCAGCGTGATGGTCCAGATCACCAGAGACAGGGCGCCAATGATGAAAGCTTCATCGACTTGCCCGATGCCCCCGTTGCCCTCTAAGATGGACTTCATCACGTACATGGGAGAGGTGCCGATATCGCCGTACACGATGCCGATGGTCACCAAGAGCAAGCCAAAGCGGAGCCTCTTTTTCTTTTGCATGTTCCCGCAATCCTCCTCAGCGGCCGGCCGGCCGCTAAAACACGGTTTCACATTATATCGTATTCTCCCTCCGAATGCAAGATATTGTATGCAAAACAGGCCCTGATCGCAAAAAATTGCAATGAGGGCCTGTTTTTTGTTATGTAACTTAATTTATGTTAACCTTGCTCCGCCATATACACACCCGCCCGGGACTGGATCAGCCGGGCGGCGTCCTCCGGCGTCTTGTCTCCCGCCAGCATGGCGGCTGTCTCCTCCCGGATAATCTGCATAACGGTCTCGTCCGGGAGCCTGGTGCTGTCGATGCCGGCGATCAGGGCCAGCAGACGCTCCCCGTCCTCCTGCGTCAAATGGACCGGCGCCGCCTCCTCCGCCTGGGCCAGGCTGATCTTTTCTCTTAAAGCGGGCAGTGCGGCTGGCAGGCTGAAGCCGTCGTTCGGGTCCGCATTTTCCAGCATGAACCGGATAAACGCCCAGCACCCCTCCTGATGGGGACTCTGGGCCAGGATCCCCACCGGGTTTTTCAGCTCGATCTGGGAGCCGCAGCTGCCGTCCGGGGTGGGCCAGCCGATGGCACTGAGCCGGCATCCGGCCTGGGCCTCCGCCTGGGCCAGGGCCGTCACGTTGTCCAGCAGGACCGCCGCGCCTACCAAACTGCCGTTGGCTACCTTCACCGGGCCGGGGGTGTAATCCATGTTGTTGGGGTCCTCCGGCGTCTCCCGGACGCGCAGCGCCGCCTCCAGCAGCGCCGTGAAGGCCGGGCTGTCAAAGGAGCAGGTCATGGTCTCCCAGTCCATGGCCGCGGGGAGCCAGCGGGCCGCCATCTCCTCCAGAAAGCTCTCCCGGGTCAGGTTGTACAGGGTGCCTTCCCCCGGGCCCCGGGCGGCGTCCAGCGCCAGATACTCGTCCACGGTCCAGCCGGTCCGGTCCCCAAAGTCCGCGTACCGGGCCAAAACGGTGGGTACGGAAAAGGCGCTGCCGATGAAATAGATCCCCCCGCCCACGGACAAGGCCCGGGATATGGCGATATCCTCCAGGCCGGGCCCGCCGTCCCGGCCGAAAAACGGCGTCAGATCCGTCAGCAGTCCCTTGCCGATATAGGCCATCGGGGACAGAAAGCGAAAGCTCAGCATGTCCGGCGCTTTTCCGCTCAGGATCTCCGTGTTCAACCGGGTGAGGGCGGCATCCTCGCTATAGGTGCCTCCATCGGAATAGTCCAGCACTTCGACGTAATAGTCCGGGCTGGCGCTGTTAAAGGCGGCGATATCCCGCTCCAGGCCGTCCCCGCCGTGGAGACCGGCCAGGGTCAGCCGGGTCTTGGGGTGGAGCGCCGCCGGGTCCACCGGCGTCAGAACGCGCAGGCCGGTGGAGAGCTGGAGCAGGAAACGGCCGTCCTCCAAAGGGAGTGCGCCGGCCAGGCCGTTGACCGGCAGGGCGCACTCCCGCCACAGCACGAGGGGCGTCTGCTCCCCCTCGGCCGTCAGCGCGTACAGGCCCTCGCCGCTGCCAAGGAGCAGGAAATTTCCTTCGCCGCCGTCAAAAACCGTGCCCGGGCCGCAGGAAAAGGCAGGGCAGAGGTTTTCGGAGGCCAGGTCGGCCAGATACAGCCGGTTCCCCTGCTCCGTCTCCTCCACCGCGTACACCTGGCCGCCCTCCGAGGCCACCGGGTAACAGGACGCCTCCGGGAGCGCAAGCGTGCAGACGCTCTCCCCCGCCTCGCTCAGCACCAGCAGCGCCTCCCCGCCGCAGGGGATAAACAGCTGCCCGCCGGCCTGGCAGAGAGAGCCGTAGCTCTCCGCCGGATACAGGGCGCCCAGGTCCACGGTCCGCAGCTCTTCCCCGGCAGGGGAGATCAGGGACAGGATATGCTTGTACGCCCCGTCCACCGCCGCGTATTCGCACAGCCAGATCCCCTCCTCCGAGGGGGCCCCGCCGGTGACGATGGCCGTGGTGCTGTATACCTTTTCCCCGCCCCGCCATATGGAATAACCCATGAAATTTTCGCCCAGCTCCTGGGTCAGCGTGCAGAGCTCCCCCCGGCAGAGCACCGCCGCTAAACTGCCCTCCGGCGCGTCCAGGTCCTCCAGGGCGTAGCTGCCGCCCTGGCCGTTCCATTCCCCGGTGTCCTGATCGACAGCCAGGTCCCGCTCCTCCGCCGGGTCCGGCGCGGCGCCGGGCTTCTCCCGGCCGCAGCCGGTCAGCAGCAGCGCGGCGGTCAGCAGCAGGCACAGGCATTTCTTCACGGTCTCTCCCCTCCTCCGGCAGCGAATATAATTATGTAAATTCATTTACGTCAACTTCTTTCCGCCATGTACAGGCTCAGGCGGCTCTGGACCTGGGCGGCGGCATCCTCGGCGGTGCTCTGCCCGTTCAGGACCTCCTGCATGGCGGTGGTGAGCACGGTGATCACCGCCTCGTCGGTCAGCACCAGACCCCTGCTGTTCTCCACCAGCCGCCGCAGGGCCTCCGCGTCGGCCTGGTTGAAGCTCTCATAATCCAGGCCGGGGTCCCGTTCCCGGGCCACCTCGTTGGCCAGGGCCTTTTCAAAGGTGTCCTTGCGCAGAGGGATGCCGGCGTAGATATAGGGCTCCTCCTCCCCCTGCATGAAGGTGCGCATGAAGCGCCAGGCCCCGTCCCGGTTGGGCCCGGAGGCTAAAATGCCCAGGCTGGCGTTCTTACCCGAGGTCATGTGGCCCCCGACGCTGTCCTCCCCCTCCAGACGCATAAAATAGCTGCCGCTGGCCCGGGAGCCGGGGAAGCCCGGCAGGGCATAGTCTCCCCCTGTGAAACTGCGCATCTGATACCCCATAGTCCCGCACAGGTCCTGGGCAAGGTAAAACAGGTAGGGGTCCCGGCTGGTCTCGGTCTGGGCCGGGAACCACTCCAACAGCTCCAGCCAGGAGGCAAAGAC
Source organism: uncultured Oscillospiraceae bacterium (assembly GCA_947630375.1). Taxonomy (GTDB): domain Bacteria; phylum Bacillota; class Clostridia; order Oscillospirales; family Oscillospiraceae; genus Limivicinus. Next base: position 63,027 of record CANRHH010000011.1, read on the forward strand.
CGGGTTGTCAAAATCGCAGGTCATGTTCTCCCAGTCCATGAACTCCGCCGTGGCCGCGGCGGCGAAGCCGCCCAGGCCGCCCAGGTTCCATGCGCTGGTGGATTCCAGAGCCGGCAGGCGCAGCTGGGGGTTGCGGGCGATCAGCTCCGCCATCGCCTCCCCCGTCCAGTCTTGCCCGTCGTACATGGTCTCGGGCACGGCGATGGACAGCATGGTCATCTTGTCCACAAACTCATAGAGCCCGCCCTTTTTCAGCAGAGAATCGAACATATTGGGCAGGAAGTCCTCCCGGCTCACGGTCCCGTCCGCCTCGATATAGGGCAGCAGGTCCACCAGCAGCTGGGCGTCCACCGCCCCGGAGGGCAGGCGGCTGGTGTCGATCAGATCCGCGCCGCTGCCGGTGCCCAGCTCGATGAGCATCCGGGTCTTCTCCGCCTCGTCGGCGTAGACCCGGTTGTCCAGCACCACCCGGTACTCCGGGTCCGCGTTGTTGAAGCGGATGATGGCGTCCATCACCGACTCCGGGCAGGAGGTCCAGGTGCGGTAGCCCCGGGAATCGTCCGCCTGCCGGAAAGCGATCATGGTCATGGTCTTTTTCACCGGCACCTGGCCCCGGCTGATCTTGATGAGCTTGTTGGTGAAGTGATAGATGTCCCCCCGGGAGTTTTCCAGTCCCTCATAGCCGTGCATGTTCCGGAAGCTGAGGGCCACGTCCAGCCAGCTGAACAGTACCGTCTCCTCCCCGGTGGCCGGGTCATAGCGGCAAAAATTCTCGTGGTCCACATAGAGGAAATTCCCCAGGCAGCTGGCGTAGAGCATATGGTTCTGGAGTTCCGGCATGGGTTCGCCCGCCGTCTGCATGGTCTCCCGGTCAAAGGGGACCAGCCCCTCCTCGCTGTCCAGATACATCCTGTCCCCGATCCAGAGGGGGGAGACCAGCCAGATCGTGGGGAACTTCGGCCGGTCCACCAGGTTCCCCGCCGCGTCCAGGAGCCAGGCCGCCTCTCCTTCGCCGCCGCCCAGCAGCACCCGCTCTCCGCTTAAGCCGACTATGCCGTAGAAATAGCCGTTCTTCCCCTCCTGCCAGAAGTCCAGCTTCCGGCAGCTCTGCTCCCCGGTGGCCCGGTCCACATGGACCAGGTAATAGTCGCAGGGGATGTTGATAAAGGCGCCGCTTCGCATCTCCTCGTCGGTATGGCCCTCCCGGAGCAGGGCCCAGATGGCCTCCTCGGTGACGGCCAGCTCGTCAATGCCGGGGACATGGGCGTCGGCCGTTTCCAGGTCCGTCCGGGACCACTGGCCGGAGAGGGTGTCATAGGCGGCGACCGCCGGGCCGCCGTCCACGGTCTCCGCCTTCAGAAAGATCGTGTCCCCTAAGGTCACCCAGCCGGAGAGGCTCTTTGCCCAGTCCGGGCTCTCGATCTCCGTGCTGATCCAGCCGTCCACGGTCTCCGTGGCGGCCTGGGGCTCCGGGATGACCACCGCTGGGGCCTTGCCCCCGCCGCCCTCCGCCGGAGCCGCCCCGCCCCCGTCCTTCTTTCCGCAGGCCGCCAGGCCCGGCAGCATCGCCAGGGCCAGCAGCAGGCAAAAGATACGTTTCATAGGTTTTTCCTCCCTATTTTCCAGTTTACCCCCGTAGTTTATCACGCCCTTGTATCGGAACGGTATCATTCTTGTATAGAAAATGTATAGATAAAATGAATTTTTTGTGAACAACTCCCGGGCACAGGCCCGGGAGTTGCTGCCATTTCTATTTCATTTTTGTATGGCTTAGTTTAGATCGCACTGACCAAATTCGTTGTTTCCGGCCGCTAAGACGGTCCCGTCCTTCCGGAGGCCGACCACATGCCCGTCGCCGTATCCGGCATCAAAGGAGAGGGCCGCTATGTCCTTCCACCCGCCTATCCGGGACACGAAGTCCGCGGTGCCGAACTCCCCGCCGGTGACCAGCAGGGTCCCGTCATAGCACAGGCCAACCGTATAGTCGGCCCCACTGTAGATCTGCTTTACATTGGTCCAGCCCGCCACGTCCCACTGGCCGTAGGGCTCGCCGGCCTCATTCTTCGTCACCGCCTTGACGGTGCCGTCCGCGCAGAGGCCCACCGGGAGATAGCGCATATAATCCCCGTCGTCAAAGCCCAGCGCCACGATGTTGCGCCAGGATTCGATCTCCCGGACAGCGGGAAGCTCCGGATAGCCCAGATTTGCTGCCACCGTCCCGTCGCTGCGCAGATAAAAGATGGAGTCTGACGCCGAATAGACCTCCCGGACGCCGGTCCGGCTCCCGCGCATCTCCCCCAGATTGTCCTGGCCGATCACCTGTCCATCTGCCCGCAGGCCCATCATGCCGTAATAGGGGATCAGCTGGACAAGATCCTTCCAGTCCGAGCGGGTCGTTCCGCTCCCCTCCAGCCAATCATACTTCGTGGCCACCATGCTGCCGTCCGTTTTCAGGCCTACCAGCGCGTCGCTGAAAAAGCAGAAATCCTTGATATTCTTCCAGTCCGACACCCGGTACGCGCCCGGGTCCTGGGCTTTCAGCACCACGGTGCCGTCTGCCCGCAGGCCCGCCACCGCGTCATATTGGAGCAGGACCTTCTGGATATCCGTCCAACCGGAGACATCCGCCTGGGTCCACGGAAAATAGTCCTCCACCTGGGCCAGCAGGACCTGCCCCCGGTCCGTGTATCCGATCAGATAGCCCGCTTGGCTGTCCAGCTCCAGCCGGGCCACGTCCTTCCAGTCCTTCAGGGCCCTGAGCCGGGCAGAATCGCTGTTCTTCCCTGCATACAGCACGGTGCCGTCCTTCCGCAGCCCCGCGGTGAAGCCCGGGCCGGCCAGGACCTGGGTCACCTGGGTCCAGGACGAGCCGCGGCCGGAAAAAGCGCCGGCGGACAGCCCGAACGCGGACGCCAGCACCGCCAGGAGCAGCACCGCCGTCAAAAGTCTGCTTTTCTTCATTTCCTCTCCTCCGTATCCGATACGCCCGCCCACAGACGGATGATCCTTTCTTTTATTGTACTATCCCTCCCGGCAAAAGTCAACGCGAAGGGACCAAGGCCCTGTTCCGCCGGTCCGGAACTTCTTCACTTTTTTGATTGCAACCGGCCAAACTGTGTGCTATAATAATTTTGTTTTGCAAAATCATAAGCAAAGGAACGGACGATATGAACTATGTAGTGGTGGATTTAGAGTGGAACCAGGCGATGAGCTCCAAATCCTCCGTATTCAACAAGCTGCCCATCCATCTCCGGGGTGAGATCATCGAGATCGGGGCCGTCAAGCTCAAGGAGGACATGAGTCCCGGCGAGGAATTTACCATCGACGTCAAGCCGGTGTATTTCCGGCGGATGCACTATAAAGTCAAGAAGATCACCGGCTTTGACAAGGAGCGGCTGGCCCACGGCGTCTCTTTTACCGACGCGCTGGAGCAGTTTCACGCCTGGTGTGGGGATGATGTGACTTTCATCACCTGGGGTTGTGATGACCAGGGGATCTTAGAGCAGAACATCATCATCCATGACCTGGATTGGGACTGGATCGCGGGCTGGATCAACCTCCAGCTGATCTACAATCTTCAGACCGGCGGGGACAAGAACCAGAAGTCTCTGGCCAGCGCCATGGAGCACTTTGAGATCGAGCAGACCCGCATGGCCCATGACGCCTTGGGGGATGCCTACAATACCGCCCTGGTCTGCACCAAGCTGGATATGGACGAGGGCCTGCGGCTGTATCCGGAGGCAGGGCGCATCCTGGCCGCCCGGATGCCCAACCACAAGGAGCACACCGCCAGCGACGGGCCGGAGCCGGTGGCCCATGACAGCTTTGAGGATTTCGAGAGCAAGGCCGTCGCCTTTACAGACCCCCGGGTGGCGGGGCTGCGCTGCCCGGTCTGCGGGGAGGAGCTGCCCGGCGTCAAATGGGTCAACCAAGGGGACCAGCGCTATATGAACCTGTTTACCTGCCCTGAGCACGGGGCCTATCTGGTCCGGGCCCGGTTCCGCAAAAACACGGACACCAACACCTGGCAGGCCAACAAGCTGGTCTATGAGGCGGACGAGGCCATGCAGGACTTCTATAAGGCCAAAACCACCCAGTCCCGCCGCCGGGGCCGGGGCCACGCCCGGAAGAAAAAGCGCCCGGCAAAATAAACGCAAAAAAGCACCCGATGGGTGCTTTTTTACGTCTTATAAACCTTACGCCTGGATGTCTTTTTTCTTGCCCTTTCGGATAGAGGGCAGGTTCTTGGCCATTTTGAAGTCCGGCTCTTCCCCCCGGACCAGGCGGCGCAGATTCTCCCTGTGCTGATATACCACCAGGCACATGCCGCACACACACAGCACCAGCTTCGGCCCGGTGATCCCGAAAGCTAAAGCCGCCACCGTGATCCCCACGGCCGCGCACACGGAGCCCACCGAGACCTTCTTGGTCAGCAGCGCGCCGGCAAAGAAGGCGCACACCACCGCCACCAGCACCCGCCAGTCCACCGCCGCGGCGATCGCCGCCCCCACCGAGACGCCTTTTCCGCCGTGAAAATGGTGAAACACTGGGAAACAGTGCCCCACCAGCACCGCCAGGCCCGCGGCCGCGATCCCCAGGTCCCCCATCAGGACCGCGCCCAGCACCATGGCCAGCACGGCCTTGAACATGTCCCCTAACAGGGTCAGGATCCCGGCCTTGAAGCCGAAGATCCGGGCCATATTGGTGGCCCCGGCGTTGCCGCTGCCCTTCTTGCGCACATCACAGCCCATGGAGCGGGACATGCCAATGGAGAAGCTGATGGAACCCAACAGATATCCCACCACGATGATCGCTAAAAATTGTAAAGTTTCCATCCTTCATACTCCCCGGCCGGCCCGGCAGGCTCCATGCTGCTCCATGATTACCTATTATTCCCTTATTTGTTGATTATAAAGCACCTGCTGATCCCTTTCAAGGGCTTTTCCTTTTATTTTAAAATTCGTTAATAGTTATTCTTTTAATTATTTCAATCCAGCCCGTTATGAGAAATATACTTTTTGTTATTATAGCACAGCTTTTCCCGCTTTGCAAACAGAAAAAACTGTGCTATGATGCCAATGAGGTGAGTCAAGATGGACCAGGCTTTCCATTGTCCCTATTTTCATACCTGCGGCGGCTGCCAGCTGCTGGAGCTGCCCTACCCCCGGCAGTTAGAGGAAAAGCAGCGGCGGGCGGAGGCCCTGCTGGGCGGCTTTGGGCCGGTCTTGCCCATTTTAGGCATGGAGCAGCCTCTGCACTACCGCAGCAAGCTGGTGCGCTCTTTCGGGCTGGACAAAAAGCGGCGGCCGGTCTGCGGCATTTACCGGCCGGGGAGCCACGTGCTGGTGCCGGTGGAGGGCTGTCTGCTGGAGGACCCTGTCTGCGCCGCCATCGCCCGGGACATCTTTTCGATGCTGCCGGCCTTTAAGATCCCCGTCTATGACGAGCGCAGCGGCGTCGGTTTTCTGCGCCATCTGCTGCTGCGGCGGAGCTTTGCCACCGGCCAGGTGCTGCTGGTGCTGGTTGCCGCTTCTCCCCTTTTCAAAGCCCAAAAGCCTTTTCTGCAAAAGCTTCTCCGGCTCCACCCGGAGATCTCCACCGTACTCCTGAACATCAACGACCGCTTTGGCCCTGTGATCCTGGGCAGCCGGGAAAAGCTTCTGTACGGCCCCGGGACCATCGAAGAGCAGGTGGGCGGCCTGCGCTTTCTCATCTCCGCCCGCGCCTTCTTCCAGGTCAATCCGGTCCAGACGGAAAAGCTCTACGCCGCGGCCCTGGACTTTGCCTCCCTCACCGGGGAAGAAACGGTGCTGGACGCCTACTGCGGCGTGGGCAGCATCGGCATTACCGCCGCACCCCACGCCAAACAGGTGCTGGGGATAGAGCTGAACCGGGACGCGGTGCAGAACGCCATCGCCAATGCCCGGCTGAACGGGTTGAAAAACCTCTGGTTTACCGCCGGGGACGCGGGCGAGGCCATGGAGCGGCTGGCCGCCGAGGGCCACCGGACGGACCTGGTGTTTATGGACCCGCCCCGCGCCGGCAGCGACGCGCGTTTTCTCTCCTCCCTGCTCAGGGCCGCGCCGGCGCGGGTGGTGTACATCTCCTGCGATCCGGAGACCCTGAAACGGGATCTGTCTGTCCTGCAGGCCGGGGGCTACCGGATCCGCCGCATCCAGCCGGTAGACATGTTCCCCTTCACCGGGCATTTGGAGGCCGTGACGGAGCTGGTCCGGGAAAGGTCCTCCGCCCGGCCCGGGCGCAAAGGGGGCTGAGAGCATGGAACTGCATATCGCTATCTGCGACGATTCCCAGGCCGACCGGGCGCTGCTGGAGCGCCTGGTCCGCCGCTGGGCGGCCGACGCGGGGCACGGCCTCCTTCTCCGCTCCTTTTCCAACGCCGAGCAGCTTCTCTTTCAAAGCGGCGAGGAGAGCTTCGACATTCTCCTGCTGGATATCGAGCTGGGCCCTGCCATGGATGGGGTCAGCCTGGCCAGAGAGCTGCGGCGGGGCAACCAGACGGCTCAGATCGTCTTCATCACCGGCTATTCGGACTATCTGTCCGAGGGCTACGAGGTGGAAGCCCTGCGCTATCTGATGAAG
>CANRHH010000012.1 GCA_947630375.1 uncultured Oscillospiraceae bacterium
CAAAAAACAACACCGGGGTACTGTTTCTTGCAGTCCTCGGTGTTGTTTTTTCTGGGCCGTTTTGCTACAGCCCCTTGGACAAGAATAGATTGAACGCCGAAAGGGGGCTCCCGCCCCCTCTCTGCGCTCTCCCCCTGCATGTTGCTGCATGGTTCTTCTGTTTGTCTGCTGCCTAATCGAAAAACCCGCCGGATGGCGGGTTTTTCGATCCTGATTACAGGATCTTGTTGATCTCGGTCTCGATCTTTTTGGCCACGTCCTCGGGGACGATCTTCTTGCTGACCACCAGGTCAAAGATCTCGCCGCAGGACTTGCTGTTGAAGAGCTTGATGGGGTACTTCATGATGTTGGGGGCGTACTGCTTGATGATAGCCACTGCCTGGGGGTTGTTGAAGCACTCTTTGACGGTAAGGCTTCTGAAATTCATGGGGCACCTCCTGTATTTTTTTGGGTATTTCCATTTTATCACATCTGCGGCCTCTGTTCAAGAAAAACAGTTGCAGAAGAACGAGTCTGTGTTATACTGATAGTATCCGTAATCGTCGAACAAGGAGGATCCCCTATGAAAAAGCAGCTCAGAAAATGCCTCGGCCTGCTGGCGGCAGGGGCCGCCGCCCTTTTTGCCCACCTCTTTATCCGGGACCGGATGGAATACGGCTCCTCCTATAAGCGGCCCGGCCGCTGGTATTAAAAAAAGACGGAAAATAATCCTTCCTTCCGCCGCCGCTTTGTGCTATACTGAATTTTACCAATGCATGCACGATAGATGGGAGACAAACACAGATGAAACGGAGATTCGTTTTCTGCCTGGCTCTGCTGCTGGCGCTGGCCCTGCTGGCCGGCTGCGCCCAGCGGGCGCAGGACCAACCGGCGCCCAGCCCCACCCCGGCCGCGGCGCCCAGCTCCACGCCGGAGCCCACGCCGGAACCTACGCCGGAGCCGACCCCGGAGCCGGACACCCCGGCCGCCCGGGCGGCGGCCAAGGGCCTGCCGGAGCCCCCGGACGTGGACGTGACCAGCTGGGAATTTCTGGTCGCCAACAGCTACAACAGCATCGCCGAGTATGAGATCCCCTACGGCGGTTTTGAGGGCCAGGGCTTTGATGTCCGGGCCCAGGACGCGCTGACCGCGTTTATCTACGCCGGCCGGGAGGCGGGTTACCCCATCTGGGCCGCCGTGGCCTACCGGAACTATGAATACAACCTGAACCACTTTGCCGAGCAGGTGGCCGCGCTGGGCGCGGTGGGCGCCGCCGAGGCGAAGACGGTGTTCCACGCCCCCGGCATCACCGAGCACCAGACCGGTTTGGCGGTGGATATCACCGACCAGCAGCAGTATTCCTGCAACTACTACGCCTTTGACAATTCCTCGATCCTGTCCTCGGACACCTATGCCTGGGCTCTGGAGCACTGTGCGGAGTACGGCTTTATCCTCCGCTATCCGGAGGGCAAGGAGGCCTATTACGGCGCCCCCTGCCAGGACGGGCATTTCCGCTATGTGGGGGTGGACGCCGCCACCTATATCATGGAGAACGATCTCTGCCTGGAGGAGTTCCTGCTCCTGTACGGGGACGACACGGTGTTCGTCCCGCCGCTGGCAGAATAAAATCGTTTAAAAAGCGGGTCCCGCAGCGTGTGAGGCGGGGCCCGCTTTTTGTCGTCTATTTCTCCTCCCCGGCGCATATACTGGCACAGACTGAGGAGGGAAGACAGATGCGGCTCTTGAAACGGGGCGGCCAGGGGCCGCCGGTACAGCTTCTGCAATTGGCTCTGAACCGGGCGGGCTACGGCCCGCTGGCGCTGGACGGAGTTTTCGGCCAGGGGACGGAGCGGGCGCTGCTCCGCTTCCAGCGGGCGCTGGGCCTGCGCCCGGACGGCGCCGCCGGGCGGGAGACCCACCGGGCCCTGCTGCCCTGGTATACGGGCTATGCCGCCGTCCGGCTCCGGCATGGGGACAGCCTCCGGTCCGTATCCGGGCGCTTTGGCAGCTCGGAGGCGGCCGTCCTGACCGCCAACCCCTGGCTTTCGCCCCGGGAGCTGCCCTTTGGGGCCAGGATCACCGTGCCCCTGGGCTTTCCGGTGGTGCCCACAAACATCGCGTACTGCTCCGAACTGACGGCCTTCTGTGTCCGGGGCCTGGCGGCCCGCTACCCCTTTCTCCGGGCCGGAGAGATTGGCAGAAGCGTCCTGGGCCGGCCCCTCTGGTCCCTCACCCTGGGCAGCGGGGACAACCGGGTGGCCTACAACGGCGGCCACCACGCCAATGAGTGGATCACCGTGCCGCTGCTGCTGCACTTCGCCGAGGAGCTGGCCCAGGCCTGCGCCGGCGGACGGGAGCTGTTCGGCGTCAACGCCCGGGAGATCCTGGACTACACCACCCTCTGCCTGATCCCGGCGGTAAACCCGGACGGCATGGACCTGGTCACCGGGGCCTTAGAGGACCGGGAGGCCCTGGCCGCCGCCCGGGCCATAGCCGCGGATCACCCCCAGTTTCCCTTCCCCTCCGGCTGGAAGGCCAACATCCGGGGCATAGACCTGAACCTGCAATACCCGGCCCTGTGGGAGCAGGCCCGGGAAAACAAGAGGACGGCGGGGATCGACTCCCCGGCCCCGGCGGATTTCCCCGGCTTCGGCCCCCTGTCCGCCCCGGAGAGCCGGGCCCTCTATGCCTTTACCCTGGCCTTCGACCCGGCGCTGACGCTGGCCTATCACAGTCAGGGAGAGGTCCTGTATTGGAAATTTCTGGATTTTATGCCGCCTAAGAGCCGGGATATCGGGGAGGCCTTTGCCCAGGCCTCCGGCTACGCGCTGGAGGAGACGCCCTTCGCCTCGGGTTTCGCCGGGTATAAAGACTGGTTTATCCAGGATTTTGACCGGCCGGGCTACACAGTGGAGGTGGGGCTGGGGCAAAACCCACTGCCTTTGACGGACTTCGATCTGATCTACGAGCGCAACCGGGGGATTTTGACCCTGGGGATGCTGCTGACATAAAAATCGCCGCCGGACATATGCCCGGCGGCAAGTGCTTTTTTATGATTGCTTTTCCTGTTTTTTCAGCTCTTCCAAAATCTGGGTGAGCAGCTCTTCGGCGGTGGGCGCCGGGGGGACCTCCTCCGCGGCCTCGGCGGCCGCCTCTTCTTCCGCTTTCCGCTCCAGCAGGTTGTGGGCCTTGTTGATGCCCTTGATGAGCAGGAACACCACCAGGGCGATCAGCAGAAAGTCGATGATGGTGCCGAGAAAGGTGCCGAAGCCCAGGACGATGGCCTCTGTGGCCACCGTGCCGTCCGGGGCTAAGGTCTCCGGCCGGACCACTACATTCAGTACGCTCATATCCCGGCTGCCGCAGATCCAGCTGATAAAGGGCATGAGCAGGTCGTTGACCAGAGAGGTGCTGATCTTGCCGAAGGCGCCGCCGATGATGACGCCGATGGCCATATCCAGCACGTTCCCGCGCATGACGAAGGTTTTAAATTCCTCGATAAAACCGTTCTTTTTCATGGTTTTCTCCTTCTCTCTCTTATTTTTTCGGGATCAGCCGCTCCGTTCCGCCCATATAGGGCCGGAGCACCGGGGGGATGGTGACGCTGCCATCGGCCTGGAGATGATTTTCCAGGAAGGCGATGAGCATCCGGGGCGGGGCCGCCACGGTGTTATTGAGGGTGTGGGGCAGATAGCGCTTGCCGTCCGCGCCCTTGACCCGCATCCGCAGCCGCCGGGCCTGGGCGTCGCCCAGGTTGGAGCAGGAGCAGACCTCGAAATATTTCTTCTGCCGGGGGGACCAGGCCTCAATGTCGCAGGACTTGACCTTCAGGTCCGCCAGGTCGCCGGAGCAGCACTCCAGCTGCCGCACGGGGATCTCCATGCTCCGGAACAGCTCCACCGAGTAGCGCCACATCTTCTCATACCAGGCCATGGAGTCCTCCGGCCTGCAGACCACGATCATCTCCTGCTTTTCAAACTGGTGGATCCGGTAAACGCCCCGCTCCTCGATGCCGTGGGCGCCTTTTTCCTTGCGGAAGCAGGGGGAATAGCTGGTGAGGGTCAGGGGCAGACTCTCCTCCGGGAGCATCTGATCGATGAAACGGCCGATCATGGAGTGCTCCGAGGTGCCGATCAGGTACAGGTCCTCCCCTTCGATCTTGTACATCATGGCGTCCATGTCCGTCTGGCTCATGACGCCCTCCACCACGTTGCCATGGATCATGAAGGGGGGAATGCAGTAGGTAAATCCCTTGTTGATCATAAAGTCCCGGGCATAGGCCAGCACCGCCGAGTGCAGCCGGGCCACATCCCCCAGCAGATAGTAAAACCCGTTGCCGGAGACCCGGCCCGCCGCGTCCATGTCGATGCCGCCGAAGCTGGCCATAATGTCCGTGTGATAGGGGATCTCAAAGTCCGGCACCGCCGGCTCTCCAAAGCGCTGGACCTCCACATTGGCGCTGTCGTCCGGCCCGATGGGCACCGAGGGGTCGATGATGTTGGGGATCTGGAGCATCACGGCGTGGAGCTGCCGGGCATACTCGTCCTCTAATTTCTCCAGCTCCGCCATCCGCTCCGCCTTGGCCGTGACCTGGGCCTTGACGGCCTCAGCCTCGGCGGCCTTGGAGGGGTCCTTCTTGGCCTGGCCCATCAGCATGCCGATCTGCTTGGAGAGCTTGTTCCGCTCCGCCCGCAGGCCGTCCGCCTCGGTGAGGGCCGCCCGGTAGGCCGCGTCCAGGCGCAGGGCCTCGTCCACTAAGGGCAGGCGCTTGTCCTGGAACTTCTTTTTGATGTTCTCCCGGACCAGATCCGGGTTCTCCCGGACAAATTTCATATCCAGCATGGGTTTTTCCTCCTTATTCTTCGCCTTTCAGCGTCCTCAGCATGCCGATCAGGACCTCCCGGTCGTCGGCGCCGTAAAATTCCAGCTCGATCTTCCCCGTGCGGCGGCCGTCCGTCAGGCGGACTTTCCGGCCCAAAAGCCGGGTCAGCTCCTCGGAGACCTCCTTGGCGTAATCCACCCGGACGCCGGGCTCTGCCTGGGGCTCCGCCTGCTCCTTTTGGAGCCGGGCCGCCAGCAGCTCCGTCCGGCGCACAGAGAGGTTCTTTTCCACTACCTGCCGGGCCGCCGCCAGCTGGATCCGTTCCTCGGTCAGGGGCACTAAGGCCCGGGCGTGCCCCGCAGAGAGACTGCCGTCCTCCACCAAACGCAGCACCGCCGGGCTCAGGCTCAAAAGCCGCAGGGCGTTGCTCACCGCCGGGCGGGAGCGGCCCACGCTCCGGGCCGCCTCCTCCTGAGTCAGGCCATAGTCCTCTATGAGGGTCTTGTAGCCTCTGGCCTCCTCGATGGGGTTCAGATCCTCCCTCTGGAGATTTTCCACCAAGGCCAGCTCCGCCGTGCGCCGGTCGTCCGCCTGGATCACCCGGACGGGGATCTCCCGCAGGCCCGCCAAACGGGAGGCCCGCCAGCGCCGCTCGCCGGCGATGATCTGATAATAGCCGCTGTCCAGCCTGCGGACCACCACCGGCTGGATCAACCCATATTGGGCGATGGATTCCGCCAGCTCCTGAAGAGCCGTCTCGTCAAAGCGCTCCCGGGGCTGGTCTTTTCGGGGCTCCACCTTGCCGATAGGCAGGGTCAGCAGCTCCTCGTCCTGTTCCTCCTCCAGGCCGCCGGCCCCGAACAGGGCGTCCAGGCCCAGGCCCAGGCCCTTTTTTTCCTTTGCCGCCATATTTTCCTCCTTATTGCTCGCACCGGGCCGCGAACTCGGCCGCCAGCGCCATATAGGCCCTGCTGCCCTTGTTGCCCCGGTCGTACACCACGCCGGGCAGGCCGTGGCTGGGCGCCTCGGAAAGCCGCACGCTCCGGGGGATCACCGTCTCATAGACCTTGCTGCCCAGGACCCGGCGCAGCTCGCCGGCCACCTGGGTGGTCAGATTGGCCCGGGCGTCGTACATGGTGAGGACGATGCCCTCCACCTGGAGCCGCCGGTTCAGCCGCCGGCTGCACATTTTGATGCTGGTCATCAGGTCCGCGATCCCCTCCAGGGCATAATACTCGCACTGCATGGGCACCAGCACGCTGTCCGCCGCCACCAGGGCGTTGACGGTCAGCAGCTCTAAGGAGGGCGGACAGTCGATCAGAATATAGTCATAGTCGCTGTAGAGGGGCAGCAGGGCGTTTTTCATCACGTACTCCCGGCCCTCCACGCCGATGAGCTCCACGGAGGCCGCGGCCAGTTCCTTACCGGTGGGGATCAGGTCCCCGTACCGGGTATGTACCACACAGTCCACCGCCTGGGCCCCGTTGATCATCATGTCATAGGCGTTGGGCCGCCGGGTTTTCGGCACGCCTATGCCGGAGCTGGCGTTTCCCTGGGGATCTCCGTCCAGCAGCAGGATCCGCCGGCCGGACAGATGCAGCGCCGCGCAGAGATTGACGCAGGTGGTGGTCTTCCCTACGCCGCCTTTTTGGTTTGCCACCGCGATGATCCTTGCCATTTTGTCCCTCCGCTCCGTCCTTTTTCCGGACACAGCGTATTATATCAGCTTGCTTCGCTCTTTTCAATGGGGAGTTTTCGATGTTTCACGTGAAACGGCGCAGAGCGCCGTTTCACGTGAAACAATTTTCGGCCGTTATCCCACCAGCATGTCGATGTCCGCCACGGTGAGGCCCTCGTGGAGGGCCAGGTTCACCCCGTAGCCGATGAGCTTCCCGGCGGCCCGGACGGCGCTGTCTATGTTCCGGGGCGTCACGAACATGGAGGACAGCTCCGGCCGGTCGGAGAGGTTGGCCGCGTCGATCACCGTGGGGACGCCGATGGCCACCACCGGCACCCCCAAGGTCTCCCGGTTCAGGGCCTGCCGGTCGTTGCCCACGCCGGAGCCGGGGGAGATCCCGCTGCTGCACACCTGGACCGTCCGGCACAGACGGGAGACCTGGGCCCCGGCCAGGGCGTCGATGGCCAGCACCAGTTGGGGCCGCAGCTCCCGGCACAGGGTCCGCACCTGCCGGGCGCTCTCCAGGCCCGTGGTCCCCAGGACCCCCGTCCGGCACAGGACCGTGGAGCGAAAGCCCGCGAAGGTCTCCGGGTCGCTCCGCTTCAGATGCCGGGTCACCAGGATGTTGGAGGCGGCCAGGGGGCCGACGGCGTCCGGGGTGATGTCCGGGTTGCCCAGGGCCGCGACAAAGGCCAGAGAGACCTCCTGCATACAGGCGCAGCGGCGGATCAGCTCCGCCACCGCCTCCGCCGCCCGGGGGAAGTCCTCCGTGCCCCGGTCGAAGCGGTCAGCCAGCTCTAAGGTGAAATAGCGCCCCACCGGCTTGCCCAGGGCCGCGGCCCCCTCCCGGTTCAGGATCTCCACCCCGGTCACCGGCAGGCCCTCCAGCCGCTCCTCCCAGGCCCGGACGCCGGGCAGTTCTTTTTTCTTCTCCTGTCCGCCGCCCAGCGCCTCGCTGGCCAGGTCAGTTCTTCCAGTTATTACCATATTTTGGCTTTTCCCTCCGCGCTCTTCAAGATGTTGTATATTTTTCCCGCCAAAAGGGGCTTCCATAACAAGGCGGAAAATTTTCAGAAAAAAGCGGGCCTTTTTCTGAAAAAAACGCTTGATTTTTGGCCTTTCCTTTGCTATAATCACAAAATGCGAGTCACTGTAGACTCAATTTTATAGGAGGAGGTGGCAAGAAGCATGGCCAACATCAAGTCTTCCGCCAAGAGGGATCTCAAGTCCAAAGAGCTCAGAGCCAAGAACCGCGCCAACAAGACCGAGCTTAAGACCATGATAAAGAAATTTGACGCTGCTGTCGCCGAGGGCGACCGCGAGGCAGCCGTCAGTGCCTATAAAGTTGCTGTTAAGACAGTTGACCGCGCTGCCGGCAAGGGCCTGCTGCATAAGAACAATGCGGCGCACAAGAAGTCCACGATGGCAGTCAAACTCAACAAGCTGGCATAAAGCAGACAAGGGACGCGGATTCGCGTCCCTTTGGCATTTTTGTGGGGCCTCCCGCTTCTTGACTACGGAGAGCAGAAAGGGTATAATAACATATTGTTCTGATTCTGTACAGGAGGCGGGAACATGGAAAAAAAGCTGATGCTGATCGTCAACCCGGCGGCCGGCCGGGGCAGTTATAAGCTGAATTTCGGCGAAGCGCTCCACGTGCTGGACAAGGGCGGCTTTCGGACCACCCTGTTTTTTACCTCCGGCCGGGAGGACGCCACCCGTTTTGCCCGGGAGCACGCCGGGGAGTACGACACGGTAGCCTGCGTAGGCGGGGACGGGACTTTGAGCGAGGTGATCTCCGGCCTGATGCAGATCAAGAATCCGCCGCCGGTGGGCTACTTCCCCATGGGCACCACCAACGACGTGGCCACGACTTTAGGCCTGCCCAAGAACGATACGGCCGGCGCCGCCCGGCGCATCGTCTACGGCTCCCCGCACCCCTTTGACATAGGCGGTTTCGGGGACAGCCAATATTTTGCCTATATCGCCGCCTTCGGCGCTTTTACCGAGGTCAGCTACGCCACGCCCCAGAACCAGAAGAAGGCCCTGGGCCATCTGGCCTATGTGCTCCAGGGGGCGGCCCAGCTGTCCAAAATCGAGAAGGTCCACGCCCGGGTGGAATATGACGACGGGGTCATTGAGGGGGACTATCTGTACGGCAGCATGTCCAACTCCACCTCGGTGGCCGGGATCCTCCATCTGCCGGAGGAGCTGGTGGGCCTGGGAGACGGCATGTCTGAGCTGGTGCTGGTGAAAAATCCCGTGAACATCGAGGATTTAGGCGATATCGCCGCCAGCGTGCTCACCCAGCGGTATGACAGCGGCGGTCTGCTGGTGCTGCACACGAAAAAGGCACGCTTTCTTTTCGACAAGCCCGTGGCCTGGACCCGGGACGGGGAGGCCGGCGGCGAGGTGCAGGACATCAGCCTGTGCAACTATCAGGCGGCCGTCAACTTCATTTTCTGACGAGAGAGGAAACTGTGATGAAACGACAGAGAATTTCCGGCATTTTTGCCGGGCCGGAGGCCTTAGGCGGCCAGATGATGACCGTGTGCGGCTGGGTCCGCACGGTGCGGGACATGAAAAACTTCGGCTTTATCGAACTCAACGACGGCAGCTGTTTCAAGTCCCTGCAGGTGGTCTTCTCCCGGGAGACCCTGCCCAATTATGACGAGATCGCCCGGCTCAACGTGGGCGCGGCGCTGGTCGTCCGGGGCGAGCTGGTGCTGACCCCTCAGGCCAAGCAGCCCTTTGAGCTGAAGGCGGAGGATATCCAAATCGAGGGCCTGTCCACGCCGGACTATCCCCTGCAGAAAAAGCGCCACAGCGTGGAATTTCTGCGGACCATCCAGCATCTGCGGCCCAGGACCAACCTGTTCTCCGCGGTGTTCCGGGTGCGCAGCGTGGCCGCCCAGGCCATCCACGAGTTTTTTCAGGGCCGGGGCTTTGTATATGTGCACACGCCCATCATCACCGGGTCCGACTGCGAGGGCGCCGGGGAGATGTTCCGGGTCACCACCCTGGATCTGAACGATCCGCCCCGGAAAGAGGACGGGACCGTGGACGACAGCAAGGATTTCTTCGGCAAGGCCACCAGCCTGACCGTCTCCGGCCAGCTCAACTGTGAAAACTTCGCCATGGCCTTCGGGGATGTGTACACCTTTGGCCCCACGTTCCGGGCGGAGGTGTCCTATACCCAGCGGCACGCGGCGGAATTCTGGATGATCGAGCCGGAGATCGCCTTTGCCGACTTAGAGGACGACATGGAGCTGGCCGAGGCCATGGTGAAATACGTCATCAACGCGGTGTTTGACCGGTGCCCCCAGGAGATGGAGTTTTTCAACAGCTTCGTGGACAAGGGCCTGATCGAGCGGCTGCGGCATGTGGCCGGCAGCGAGTTTGACCGGGTCAGCTACACCGAAGCCATCGACATTCTCCAGAAGAGCGGCAGGAAGTTTGACTACCCGGTTCGGTGGGGCGTGGATCTGCAGACCGAGCACGAGCGCTATCTCACCGAGGAGGTCTTCAAAAAGCCCATCTTCGTCACCGACTACCCCAAGGAGATCAAGGCTTTTTACATGCGCCTCAACGACGACGGGAAGACCGTGGCCGCAGCGGACTGTCTGGTCCCCGGCATCGGAGAGATCATCGGCGGCAGCCAGCGCGAGGAGCGGCTGGAGCTGCTGCAGGCGCGGATGAAGGAACTGGGCCTCAAAGAAGAGGATTACTGGTGGTATCTGGATCTGCGCCGGTACGGCAGCTGCCGCCACGCGGGCTTCGGCCTGGGCTTTGAGCGGCTGGTGATGTACCTGACCGGCGTATCCAATATCCGGGATGTGGAGCTGCACCCCCGGACCACCGGCAACGCGGATTTTTGAGAAACCGAAAAAGGGCCTTTCAGGCCCTTTTTCAGTAAACGCGGGGGATGTTATGCACGCGAAAAAGAAAAAGAAAAATCCGTTCCTGATTTTTTTACTCGTCCTGTTGCTGCTGCTCCTTTTAGCCGTCGCGGCGGCGGGCGGCCTGTATGGGCTGAAGCTCCACCGGCGCAGCAGCGCCCCCTCGCCGGAGGCGGTTTTTTCCGCCGCGGCGGAGACGCTGTCCGCCCCGGCGGCAGAGACGGCCTGGGGGCAGATGGTCTATGAAAAGGCGGAGGAGCTGCGCTCCCTGCGCGCCGGCACATTGGAGGAGGACGGGCTTTGGGCCTGTTCTCTGCCCTTAGAGCTGAGCTATCTGGACGGGGAGAAGCTGTCCCAGGGGATCGGGGACCAGGTCTCCCAGCAGCTGACCCAGGCGGCGCTGTCTGCCATGCGGCCGGACGAGGTCTATACCGACACCCTCTCTTTCAAGGAGGAGCTCAGCGCCGCCGCTTTTGAGCAGGCGCTGGCGGCCCGGCTGGAGGCGGCGGAGGACTGTCTCTCCAGCCAGAGCATGACGCTGCGCTTTTCTTTTGACGGGGATGCCTGGGTTTTGGACAACCGGGAGGAGCTGGAAGCCCTCTTTCTCTCCTGCGCCGGCGACTGGGACACCTTCACCCAGACGCTCTATACCGCGGCCGTGGAGGGGACCGCCTATGTCCCCATCCACTATAAAATTGAGGAGAACGCCCTGGCCGGGCCTGTCCCGGCGGAAAGCGGCTTTTTAGAGACCCAGGACCCGGCGGAGATCCAGGCCCTGCTGGAGACGCCCAAGGCCCGGGCCCTCATCGGGGACCAGAGCCTGGCCTGGAACCCCGGTATCGCCTTTCTGCCCGGCAGCAGCCTCTACGCCTATCTGGACGAGAGCCTGCTGGTGCTGGTCTGGCAGGAGGAGACCTCCCTGGCTGTGGGCACCTATTCGGAGGTATTCATCGCCGACGGCTCCCAGCTGCGGCGCCGGATCGCCGGGGACGCGTTCGAAAACTTTGAGTTTGAGACCACCTCCGCGTTCGCGGCCAAAACCAACGCGGTGCTGGCCCTGGGCGGAGACTTCTACCACCACGGCCGCTCCTGCGGCGTAGTCGTGTATCAGAGGGGCATTTACCGCTTCGAGCCCTACACCTGCGACTGCTGTTACATCACCTCCCAGGGGGACATGCTGTTCTCCTACCGGGGCGCCTTTGAAAACCAGGAGCAGGCCCAGCGCTTTGTGGAGGAAAACGATGTGCTTTTCTCCCTGTGCTTTGGTCCGGTGCTCATCGACGACGGCCAGGACATGACCCCGGACAATTACCCCTGGGGCGAGATCAACAGCAACTACGCCCGCAGCGTTCTGGGCATGTTGGGGGAAAAGCATTACCTGACCATCAACATCAACTGCCAGATGCCGGACCACTACTATCTGGTGACCCTCCGGCAGGCCGCCGACGCGGCCATTGCCAAGGGCTGCGTCAAAGCCTATGCCCTGGACGGAGGGCAGACCGCCACCACGGTCTTTCACGGGCAGCTGATCAACCCCGTCCAATTTGGCTGGGAGAAGCAGATCAGCGACGTGATCTACTTCGCCAGCGCGATCCCAAACGAATAAGCATCTGAAAGAACAGGCGGCAGGCCCGCCTGTTCTTTCTATATTATATTTATATCTTCTTTTTCCTTGCAATATATCGGGGAATTTGTTATAATGTTTTAGTTAGAAAAAATTTGCCTTGGGAGGCTTTCTACCGATGAATTCTCTCAAAGACATCTGGGACGAGATCCTGAAGATCCTCTCCGGCCAGCTGACGCCCACGGCCATCAACACCTGGTTTGCCGACTGTGAGCCGGTGGAGGTGGAGGACTGCCAACTGGTGCTGCACACCAGCACGGATTTTAAACGCCGGATCATTCTCTCCCGCTTCGCGGACAACATCAAGAACGCCCTTTATGAGCTCTTCTCCTGCGACTTTGAGCTGACGGTCTTGGCCGGGGACGAGATCAACGACTATTCCTCCTCCAAAAAAGAGGAGGACAACGCCCTGCCGGAGATGGCCGGCTATACCTTTGACCGGTTCATCGTGGGCAACTCCAACAAGTTCGCCCACGCGGCGGCGGTGGCCGTGGCGGAGAACCCGGGAAAAAACTACAATCCCCTCTTTATCTACGGCAACTCCGGCCTGGGAAAGACCCACCTGCTGCTGGCCATCGGCCAGTCCATCCACGAGCGGGAGCCCACCAAAAAGATCGCTTACATCAAAGGGGACGAGTTCACAAACCAGATGGTCAAATCCATCAAGGACGGCACGGCGGAGGAGTTTCGCACAAAATACCGGAATGTGGACCTGTTTTTGGTGGACGATATCCAGTTCATCGCCGGTAAACAGCAGACCCAGAACGAATTTTTCCACACCTTCAACAACATCTACGAGGCCGGGCACCAGATCGTCATCACCTCGGACCGGACGCCCTTGGAGATGTCCCTGCTGGACGACCGGCTCCGCACCCGCTTTGAAGGCGGGCTCATGGCGGATATCCAGCCTCCCGATTTAGAGACCCGCATGGCCATCATACGCAACAAGGCCGCCCAGCTGGGCCTGCTCCTCTCCGACGAGGCGGTGGAACACATCGCCGAGAACATCACCGCCAACATCCGGCAGTTGGAGGGGGTCATCAAGCGGCTGACGGCCTACAAGGAAATTTTAGATGACGTAATCACCATTGACTCGGTGAAACGGGCCATCAAAGACGTGATCCGCACGGGGACCTATATTCCCACGCCGGACAGCATCATCCGGGAGACCGCCCGGTACTACTCGCTGAAGGAGGAAGATCTGCGGGGGCAGAACCGCTCCAAAAACACGGCAATGGCCCGGCAGGTGTCCATGTACCTGATGCGCTCGCTGACCAATCTCTCTCTGAAGGATATCGGCGCCCAGTACGAGGCCCGGAACCACACCACGGTCCTCAGCTCCATTCGCAAGGTGGAGGAGCTTTTAAAGACCGACCCGGCCATGGCCTCCACCGTGCGGGACATCACCTCCAATATCAACGCCGTCTGATTTTCCACTTTTCCACGTTGATAATTCTCCGGCCGGTGTGGAAAGCTTTTTCCGGCGGCTCCCCTGTGGAAAAGCGCAAAATTTTAAACATTTGCGCAAACACAAAATTCCCCGCGCCGCCGCGGCTTTTCCCCGGTTTTCCACAATTCTTTGTTCTACTACTAATCCGACTAAAAAATATAAAACTGATAGAGGATAAAAAAAGAGATTTATCCAGGGAGGGTAAAATATGAAGTTTTCTTGTGAGAAGCACCTGCTCCAGGCGGCCTGTTCCATCGCCTCCAGAGCCACTGCCGCCAAAAGTCCCATTCCGGCGCTGGAGGGCATTCTGATCGAGGCGGGAGAGCGCGTCCGGCTGACAGGGTATGACCTGAAAGAGGGCATTTTCACCAGCTTGGAGGCCGATGTGTTTGAGGCCGGCTCCATTGTGGTAGGCGCCCGGCTGTTCGGGGAGATGATGCGCCGCATGCCGGACGGGATCGTCACCGTGGAGGCGGATATCAATCTGAATGTGCACGTGCAGTGCGGCAAGAGCGAGTTTAACTTTATGGGCATCAGCGCGGAGGACTATCCGGAAATGCCCGTGGTGGACCGGCTCAACGGCATCTCCCTGCCGGAAAAGATCCTCAAGAGCATGATCAACCAGACTATTTTTGCCGTGTCGGACAACGACATCCGCCCCATCTACACCGGCACGCTTTTTGAGATCAACGGCGAGGATCTGACCCTGGTCTCCGTGGACGGATACCGGCTTGCCAAGCGCAGCGAAAAGCTGGACAGCTCCAAGCTGGAAAATTGCAGCTTTGTAGTCCCCGGCTCCGCCCTGTCGGATATCGAGCGAATCTGCGGCGACAACGACGATGAGGTGGGGATCTCCGTAGGCGCTAAGCACATCTCCTTTTCCATTGGGAAGACGGTGGTGATCTCCCGCCGCCTGGAAGGGGAATTTCTCAACTACCGCAAGTCGATCCCCGAGAACTTCCGCGTCCTGGTCCAGGTGGACCGGGCGGAGCTCATGTCCACCATCGACCGGGTGTCCCTGATCGTCAGTGAGAAGAACAGCAGCCCCGTGCGCATGAACTTTGGGGACGGCAGCATCGACTGCGTCTGCGTCACCCCCATCGGCAAAGCGGAGGACGTATGCACCTGCGAAGGCAGCGGCGATGGTCTGGAGATCGGCTTTAACGACCGCTATCTCACCGACGCCCTGAAGGCCGCCGGAAAGGAAAAGCTGCTGGTCTGCCTGAACACCGCCTCCTCCCCCTGTATCATCAAGGCCGCCGACGGCAGCGAGGCCTTCACCTATATGATCCTGCCGGTCCGCCTCCGCTCCGGGGACTGAAAAAAGGGAAACATGGAAAAAATAAGCATTGAGACGGAATTTATCAAATTGGACGCGCTGCTGAAGTACGCGGCTCTCGTAAGCTCCGGCGGCGAGGCCAAGGCCGCCGTCCAGGAGGGGCTGGTCTCGGTGAACGGCCAGGCCTGTACCCAGCGGGGGAAAAAGCTCCGCCCGGGGGACCGGGTATCCTTCGGCGGAAAAACCGTGGAAATCACAGGCGTATGAGGATCAAAAAGATCGCCCTGAACGGCTTTCGAAACTACGCGTTCGAGACCGTGGAGCTGGACGGCGGGACCAATGTGATCTCCGGCCGGAACGCCCAGGGCAAGACCAATCTGCTGGAGAGCGTGTACATGCTCTCCACCGGCCGGAGCTTTCGCACCCGCTTTGACCGTGAGCTCATCGGCTTTGGATTTTCCGGGGCCCAGATCCTGGCCCAAGTGGAGAGCCGGGGCCGGGAGCAGGACATAGACATCCAGCTGCGCCAGGGCCAAGGGAAAAAGATCCTGGTCAACAGCGTGAAAAAGACCGCCTCTCAGCTGTCCGAGACCTTGAACACAGTGCTCTTCTGCCCAGACGATCTGGACCTGATCAAAGAAGGGGCCGCTATCCGCCGCCGCCTGCTGGACAACGCCATCAGCCAGATCCGGCCCCGGTATGCCGAGCTGCTGACGGAGTTCAACCGGCTGTATGAGCACAAGATGAGGATCTTAAAGGACTGGCGGGAAAAGCTCTCCCTGCTGGACACCCTGGAGGATTTTTCCGACGGGATGTACAGGGTATCCGCCCAGCTGATCCGCTACCGGGCCTCCTATGCAGCCCGGCTGGACCGGTCCGCCCCGCCCATTCACCGGGAGTTTTCCGGAGATGGGGAGGAGCTGGAGATCCGCTATGCCACCGTCAGCACGGTGCGGGATCCCTTTGGCCCCGCCAAAGAGATCTATTACGACATCTGTGAGCACCACGAAAAGCACCGGCAGGCGGAGCTGGACAGCGGCCAGTGCCTCACCGGCGCCCATAAGGACGATCTGGAGATCTTTATAAACGGCCGCCCGGCCCGGAGCTTTGCTTCCCAGGGCCAGACCAGGACCGCGGCCCTGTCCCTCAAATTAGCGGAGCGGGAGATCATGCTGGAGGAGACCGGGGAGACGCCGGTCCTTCTGCTGGACGATGTGCTCTCCGAGCTGGACGAGAAGCGGCAGGCTTTTGTCCTGAACCGGATCGGCGGCGGGCAGACCCTGATCACCTGCTGCGAGGACGAGGGCATTTCCCGCCGCACCGGCGGCAAGGTGCTGTTTGTGGAGAAAGGCAGGATCCACTGAGATGTATCTGCACCTGGGAAAAGGGACTGTGGTGGATGAAAAAGGCGTGGTAGGCGTCTTTGATCTGGATATCTGCTCCCAATCCCATTTGACAAGAAAATTTCTGACCCTGGCCGAAAAGGCGGGCCGGGTGATCAACGCGGCGGAGGATATTCCGAAATCCTTTGTGGTCTATCAGGACAGGGAACTTTCTGCCGTATATTTGAGCCAGATGTCCGCCGCGACGCTGCTGCGCCGGGCGGAAAACGGCGATCTTTAAGGAGACGCCGGTCCAATCCCAATATTTGCTCTGCTTGGAGGAAAATATGTCCGATCGCATTGAAAGCATGGAAAAAGAAATACAGGAATATGACGCGTCCCAGATCCAGGTTTTGGAGGGGCTGGAGGCGGTCCGGAAACGGCCGGGCATGTACATCGGCTCCACCTCTTCCTCGGGCCTGCACCATTTGGTCTATGAGATCGTGGACAACTCCATCGACGAGGCCCTGGCCGGCTTCTGCACCCGGATCGACGTGGCCATCGAGGAGGGAGATATCATCCGTGTCTCCGACAACGGCCGGGGCATCCCGGTGGACATTCAGGAGCAGACGGGGAAATCCGCTTTAGAGGTGGTCTTTACGGTGCTTCACGCCGGCGGCAAGTTCGGCGGAGGGGGCTATAAGGTCTCCGGCGGCCTCCACGGCGTGGGCGCCTCGGTGGTCAACGCCCTGTCCGAATGGCTGGAGGTCCAGGTCCACAAGGAAGGGAAAATTTATCAGATGCGTTTCTCCCGGGGAGATATCGTGGAGTCCATCCATGTGGTGGGCAGCACAGACCGGACCGGCACCACCGTCCGCTTCAAGCCCGACCCGGAGATGTTTGACGACACAGTCTATGACTATGATATCCTCCATACCCGGATGCGGGAACAGGCGTTTTTGAACGGCGGCCTGGCCATCTCCATCGCCGACCTGCGCGCCGGGAGAGAGCGGGAGGAAACCATGTGCTACGAGGGGGGCATCCGGGAGTTTGTCCGCTTCCTGAACAAGCACAAGACGCCCATCCACGAGGATGTGATCTATATCAGCGGCACCAAGGGCGACGCCATGGCCGAGATCGCCCTGCAGTATAACGACGGCTATAATGAGACACTGGTCTCCTTCGCCAACGATATCCACACCCCGGAGGGCGGCATGCACGAGACCGGCTTCAAGACGGCCCTGACCCGGGTCATCAACGCCTACGGCACCAAAGCAAACCTGATCAAAGGGGATGACAAGGTCTCCGGCGAGGACGTGCGGGAGGGCATTTCCGCGGTCATCTCCGTGAAGCTGCCGGAGGCCCAGTTTGAGGGCCAGACCAAGCAGAAGCTGGGCAACGCCTATATCCGCACCTTGGTGGACAGCCTGGTCAGCGAGCAGCTGAGCGAATACTTTGAGGAGCACCCCCAGGCGGCCAAAGCGGTGTTGGAAAAGGCCATGATGGCCAACAGGGCCCGGGAAGCCGCCCGGAAGGCCCGGGAGTCTGTCCGGCGGAAAACCGGCCTGGAGGGCGGCCAGATGCCCGACAAGCTCCAGGACTGCAACGAGCGGGACCCCTCCCTGTGTGAGATCTACATCGTGGAGGGCGACTCCGCCGCCGGCTCCGCCATCCAGGGGCGGGACAGCCGCTTTCAGGCCATTTTGGCCATGTGGGGCAAGATGCTGAACGTGGAAAAGGCCCGGGCGGACAAAATTTACGGCAACGACAAGCTCTATCCTCTGATCGTGGCCTTAGGGGCCGGCATCGGGGACGAGTTCAACATAGACAAACTCCGCTATCACAAGATCATTATCATGGCCGATGCGGATGTGGACGGCTCCCATATCCGCACCCTGCTGCTGACCTTCTTCTTCCGGTACATGCGCCCGCTCATCGAGAAAGGCTATGTGTACTCCGCGGTGCCGCCGCTGTTCAAGCTGACCCGAGGCAAGACCCAGCGGGTGGCCTACTCCGAGCCGGAGCGGGACCGGATCAGCGCCGAGCTGCGGGAGGGCAACCCCAACGCCAAGGTGGACATCTCCCGCTTCAAGGGCCTGGGCGAAATGGACCCCCACGAGCTCTGGGAGACCACCATGGACCCGGAGAAGCGCTCCCTGCGCCGCATTACCCTCAACGACGCCATCCGGGCGGACCAGGTGTTTACCGTGCTCATGGGCGAAGAGGTGGAACCCCGCCGGGAGTGGATCGAGCAGAACGCCAAATACGTGGTCAATCTGGATATATAAATGGAGTTTTGAGACAAAATGGCACATAAGAGAGATTATTCCCCCGAGGATATACGTTTCCCCAACCAGGTCATCACCGAGTCGGAGCTGATCAGCGAGATGCAGACCAGCTACATCGACTATGCCATGTCCGTTATTGTGGGCCGGGCCCTGCCCGACGTGCGGGACGGGCTGAAGCCGGTGCACCGCCGGATCCTCTACACCATGTATGAGGGCGGTCTGACCAACGACAAGCCCTTTAAAAAGTCCGCCACCTGCGTGGGCGACGTGCTGGGCCACTACCACCCCCACGGGGACGCCAGCGTCTATGACGCCATGGTCCGCCTGGCCCAGGACTTCTCCATGCGCTATATGCTGGTGGACGGCCACGGCAACTTCGGCTCTGTGGATGGGGATCCCCCGGCTGCCTACCGGTATACCGAAGCCCGGCTCTCCAAGATCTCCAACGAGATGCTGCGGGATATCGACAAGGACACCGTGGACTGGGACCCCAACTTTGACGAGAGCCGCAAGGAGCCCCGGGTCCTGCCCAGCCGCTTTCCCAACCTGCTGGTCAACGGCTCCAGCGGCATCGCCGTGGGCATGGCCACCAACATCCCGCCTCACAATCTGACAGAAGTCATCAACGCCTGCGTCTGCGTGCTGGAGAACCCGGAGGCCACTTTGTCGGACCTGATGCAGCACATCTCCGGGCCGGATTTCCCCACCCGGGGCATCATCATGGGCCGCAGCGGCATCCGCCAGGCCTATGCCACCGGCCGGGGCCGGATCGTGGTCCGGGCCAGGACGGAATTTGAGGAGTACGGCCAGAACCGGACCCGCATCATCGTCACGGAGCTGCCCTATCAGGTGAACAAGCGGCAGCTGATCAAGAACATCGCCGACCAGGTCCGGGAGAAGCGGCTGGAGGGGATCTCCGACCTGCGGGACGAGACGGACCGCAACGGTATGCGCGTGGTGATCGAGCTGAAGCGGGACGCCAATCCCCAGGTGGTGCTGAACCGCCTCTTTGCCCAGACGGCGCTCCAGTCCAGCTTCTCCATCAATATGCTGGCCCTGGTGAACAACCAGACCCAGCCCAAGATCCTCTCCCTGCGGCACATTCTGGACGAGTACCTTGCCTTCCAGGAGGAGGTACTGGTCCGGCGGACGAAGTACGACCTGAAAAAGGCCCAGGAGCGGGCCCATCTGTTGGAGGGCCTGCTCATTGCCCAGGACAACATCGACGAGGTCATCCGCATCATCCGCAGCAGCTATGACAACGCCAGGCAGAACCTGATGGAGCGCTTCCATCTGTCCGAGGTCCAGGCCCAGGCCATCTGCGACATGCGCCTGATCCAGCTCCAGGGCCTGAACCGGGAAAAGCTGGAACAGGAGTATAAAGAGCTGGAAGAAAAAATAGCCTATTACCAGTCCCTGCTGGCGGACCCGGAGAAGATCAAGGGCGTTTTGAAGGACGAGCTTCTGGCCCTGCGGGACAAATACGGCGACAAGCGCCTGACCGAGATCCAGGACGTGGCCGACGAGATCGACGTGGAGGACCTGATCGAGGAGGAGAACTGTGTCTACACCCTGACCCACGGCGGCTATATCAAGCGCCTGCCCGTCAGCGAATACCGGGCCCAAGGCCGGGGCGGCAAGGGCATCCGGGCTATGGCCACCAAGGATGAGGACTATGTGCAGACGGTGTTCACCGCCTCCACCCATGATAACATCCTCTTCTTTACCAACGCGGGCCGGGTCTTTATCAAGAAGGGTTACAACATCCCCGAGGCCGGCCGGGCCGCCCGGGGCACCAATATCGTCAACATCCTCCAGATCGACCCCAACGCGGAGAAGGTCAGCGCCATGATCCGGGGCCGGGGGCTGGACGAGGAGAGCTTCCTGGTCTTTGTCACCCGCAACGGCACCGTCAAGCGCATGAGCCAGGCCGCCCTGCGGAACATCCGCTCCAACGGGATCCGGGCCCTGGTGCTGGACGAGGGGGATGAGCTGATCTCCGTCCTGCCCACCACCGGGGAGGAGAACATCCTGATCGCCACCCATGAGGGCATGTGCGTCTGCTTCAAAGAGAGCGACATGCGGCCCATGGGCCGTATCGCCGTGGGCGTGCGGGGCATCCGCCTGCGGGGCGGGGACTATGTGGTAGGCGCCGGCAGCACCGGCGGCGGCGCCGCCATGCTCACCATCACCGAGCAGGGCTACGGCAAGCGCACCCGCGTGGAGGAATACAGCGTCCACGGCCGGGGCGGCATCGGCATCAAGAACTATAACGTCACCGAAAAGACCGGCAAGATCGCCGCGGTGAAGATGGTGGACGAGGAGGACGACATTCTGGTCATCACCGACGACGGCACCATCATCCGTATGGCGGCGGGGGGCATCTCCCTGTTGGGCCGGGCCACCCAGGGCGTGCGCGTCATGCGCCTGAGCGGCGGGAACCGGGTCATCTCCCTGGAGAAGATCGGGCGGGAGCCCGAGGAAAACAGTGACAGCGGGGAACCGGCCGGCAATTAAAAGAGAGGAGCCGCGTGTGTAACGCCGAGGAAAGAAACCGTGGATAAAAACCTGAAGAAAAAAAGGACGTGGATTCTGGCGGTATGCCTGCTGGCGGCGGTGCTGCTGTTGGCGGGCCTGTTGTGGAAACCGGCCGTCTATCGCAGAGCGGAGGATCTCCTGGCGGAAGGCGCTTATCAGCAGGCGCAGGAGCTTTATCAGGACCTGAACTACCGGGACGCGGCGGAAAAGGCCGAGCTGTGTATCTACCGGCAGGCCGAGGAGCGCTTCAACGCCGGGGACTATGTCCAGGCGCAGACGCTGTATGAAGCGCTGGGGGCTTATGAAAACAGCCCGCAGCGGGCTTTGAGCTGCCGGTTCCTGACAGAGCACGAGGACGCCCGGGAGGCGCTTCTGGCCGCCATGGACGAGAGCCTGTCCGTAGAGGAACAGGAGAAGAGCTACAACTATGTGCTGGCCGGGCTCCTCTATGAGGCGGAGGACTATTTCCCGGCCATAGAGGCCTACCGGAACTTAGGCGACTACGCCGACAGCCGAGAGCGGCTGGCCTTTTGCCAGAACTTCTATTTCAGCCGGGCCGTCCATGAGATGAAGGTGCGGCAGTTTGAAGAGGCCCTGGAGGATTTCGGCCGGGCCCAGCTGCCGGAGGAGAGCGCCGTCTATGAGCGCTACTGCCAAGACCGGCTGGACGGGAACGACATGAAGGAGCCGGAAGGGATCCTCAGTTGGAAGTATCTGTACAAAGACGTCAACCATGAGGGCGTCAAGCGGGGCGCCATGTATATCTACAAGCGCGTGTTTGTCTACGTGCCGGAAAACGTCAGCGAGGACACCAAGTTCATCAGCTACTTCGCCGGCGGCACCGGGGAGCCCCTGCTCTATGTGGACGGGCTTTTCCAGTACATACGCAAATACTGGCCCAACGCGATCCTGCTGTTTGACGAAAATTCCGGCACCCCGGATATCCCGGGGGCCTGCAAAATGATGATGGAAATCGCCAACCAGGTGGCGGCGGAGCTGGGCATCTGTGTCCACGATCTGGTGGTGGCCGGGTCCAGCAACGGCTGCTACACGGCCCTCCACGCCACGGCGGCCTACTATGCCCTGTATAACGTGGCGCCCACCTGCCTGCTCACGCTGGATACCGGCCAGGAGTGGGAGGCGCCCGGTCTGGGCCTGAGTCCGGAGGAGATCAGCCAGATGGCCGAATCGGGGGCGGTGCTGTACCTGTTTGAACAGCCCTGGACCGGGCTGGATGTCCCCGCCATCTACGACCTGGCGGCCGGCGGCTGCAAGGTGGTGGCGGTGCAGTGTTTTCACACAGACCATGATATGATCTCCCGCCTGGCCTATTCGGAGGGCGTTTTCTCCTGGGCCATCGGGGAGTATGATACGCTGAACCAGAATGAGTACACGCTGTGCGATTTGAACGTTTGAGGGAGAAGGAGCCCGGGCCGGAGACGACATGAAGAGCTTTTTTGACCGCTGGCCGGTCCTCCTGTGCGCCGCGGCGGCCCTCTGCCTGGTCCTGACGCCCGCTGTGAGCCGGGCCTTTCGATACCGGCAGGCGGAGCGGCAGTTTTTAAACGGCAGCTATGCCCAGGCCGGGCAGGACTTCGCGGGCCTGGGCTCCTATCGGGACGCGGCCGAAAAGGCCGCCGAATGCGGGTACCGCCTGGCCCAGGGCCTGTTCCATACCGGCGCCTATGCCGCCGCCCAGGACCTCTATGAGAGCCTGGGAGACTATCGGGCGGCGCCCCTTCGCACCGCCGCCTGCGCCTATTTGGCCGCCTGGACCGGCGGAGGCACCGGGCCGCAGACGGTGAAAAGGCTGGCGGACAGCCTGGACACGGAGCAGAGCCGGGAGGAACTGGCCGCGGCGGAGGCGTATCTTCTGGCCTCCGCCGCCCTGGCCCGGGGCGAGACCCGGCAGGGCATCCGCTCCTTTCAGGAGCTGGGCGCTTTTGAAGACAGCCCGTCCCGGATCGGGGACTGCCGGGCCGCCGCGTATGACTTGGCGCTCACATGTATGCATACCCGGCGCTTTGAGGAGGCTCTGGCCTATTTTGAGGACGCGGCCCGGCCCGAAGAGAGCGCAGATCATGAAAAATACTGCCGGCTGCGCCTGGCGCGGGAGGAAAACGCCGTCCCGGAGGGGATCGTCACCGGGGAGAGGCTGATCGGGACTTTCGGCCAGAGCAGCCTCTATTACTGCCCGCCTGCCTATATCTATGTCCCCGGCCGGCTGGACGCGGAGACCCGGTTTCTGGTCTATTTCGCCGGGGGCACCGGGGAACCGATGCTCTATATGGACAGCATGTACGAGTACCTGTGGACCTATGAGCCGAAATCGGTGCTGCTCTTCTGGGAGAGCTCCGGCGTGACGGATATCCCGGGCACCTGCGCCCAGGCCATCGCGGTGGCGGAGCAGACCGCCGCCGAGTGCGGCATCGGTATCCACGACTTAGTGCTGGCCGGGTCCAGCAACGGCTGCTATACGGCCCTGCACGCCGCCGCGGCCTTTTACAGCCAGGACTGTCTGGCGGCCCGGACGGTGCTCACCCTGGACACGGGGGCGGACTGGGCTTCGCCCATCAACCTCTCCTCCGGGGAACGGCTGACCACCGCCCGGGCGGGGACCGATTTTTATCTCTTCGAGCAGGCCGCCGACGGCCTGAACATCGAGGCCATTTACGACCTGGCCGCCAGTGGGAACCGGGTCACCGCCGTATACTGCGCCAACGAGGACCACAACGAGATGACACGTCTGGCCTTCTCCAAGGGCGTTTTCTCCTGGGCCCTGGAAGAGGGGCCGCCGCTGGACCCGGACCAGTACACCCTGGTCCCGCTGACCGTCGGGGAGTGAGCCTTTTCAGGCGGCCCGGCGGGAGACCGAAGGAGGCGAAAAAGGTGGACAGAGACAGGCAAAAGAGCGGAAACAGGACCGGTTTTTGGCTCCTGCTGGCCGCAGGCTGCTTTTTATGCGTCCTGCTGATCCCGGAGGGCGCGGTCCCGGGGGAGGCGTTCGCGGCCCTGGCCATAGCCGGGGTCCTTTTCACCGGCATAGGGGCCGTCACAGGGGTGCGCGGCGCGGCCCAAAAGAAAAAGGGAGGCGGAGGCATGAAAGGGGAAAAAGGAAAAAGAGGCGCGCTGGTCGCCATCCTGGTCGCGCTGAACCTGATTGTGGGGATCGTATACCTGCTGCCGGAGTTTGTCCAGGACACGCTGGCCTTTTTCATCGCGCTGATAAGCGTGATCATCATCTGCGCCGGCCTCTTTCTGTGGCTGCGCGCGGTCCTTTCGAAGAAGCAACAGCCGGCGGAGCGGTCTGCCCGCCGGTGGGCCCGGACCGCCGCCGGCAGGACGTACCGTATGGGCGGGGACAGGCCCTTGCCCACCGCCACGGCGAGAAGCTTTTCTCCGGCGGTCTATGACGAAAACCTCCGGGAGGACGCGGCCAGCAGGGACCGGCAGCGGCGCCTGGAGCAGCTGAAGGGCTTTTATAAGAACGGGCTCCTGGAAAAAGAGGAGTATTTGAAACTGCGGAAACACTATGAAAACAGTTGAGATCTATACCGACGGAGCCTGCAGCGGCAACCCGGGCCCCGGCGGCTGGGGGGCCATCCTCTGCTATATGGGCCGGGAGAAAGAGCTGTCCGGCGGCGAGGCGCGGACCACCAACAACCGCATGGAGCTGAAAGGCGTCATTGCCGCCTTAGAAGCCCTGAAAGAGCCCTGCCGGGTGGAGCTGTATTCAGACTCCAAGTATGTGGTGGACGCGCTGGAAAAGGGCTGGGCGGCCTCCTGGCGCAAAAAAGGCTGGATCAAGAGCGATAAGAAGCCCGCGCTGAACCCGGATCTGTGGGAGAGACTGCTGGACCTGGCCCGACAGCACGAGCTCCACTGCCACTGGGTCAAGGGCCACGCGGACGACCCCCGCAACAACCGCTGCGACGCGCTGGCTGTCCGGGAGCGGGAAAAATATGCCGGACAGAGAGGGGGAGAAGGATGAAGAAAAACTATGACGACAGGCCGCTGAAGATCTTTCTCTCCTATATCGCCGGGCACAAAAAGCTCTTTTGCATCGACATGCTCTGTGCGGTGGTCGTATCTCTGATCGATCTGATCTTTCCCTATGTGTCCCGCCAGTCCATGACCCGGCTGCTGCCGGACCGGCTGTTCGCGGCCTTTTTCAGCGTCATGGGGATCATGGTGCTGGCCTATGTGTTCCGCTCGGCCCTGTACTATGTGATCACCGTGGTGGGGCACCGGATGGGCGTGCTGGTGGAGTCGGACATGCGCAAGGACATCTTCACCCATATGCAGGACCTGTCCTGCAGCTTTTATGACCAGAACCGGACCGGCGTTCTCATGAGCCGGATCACCAGCGACCTGTTTGAGGTGACGGAGCTGGCCCATCACGGGCCGGAGAACTTCCTGATCTGCACCCTGACCATCGTAGGCGCCCTGGGCATGATGGCGTTTCTGGAGTGGCGCCTGGCCCTGGTGCTGGCGGTGGTGCTGCCCCTGTGCCTGTGGTTCACCATCTCCCAGCGGGGCCGGATGAAAAAGGCTAATGTGGAGGTCAAGCGGAAGACCGCCGAGATCTACGCCGCCATCGAGAGCAGCATCTCCGGCGTGCGCACGGCCAAAGCCTTTGCCAACGAGGAGCAGGAGAGCCGCAAATTCGACGCGGCCAACGCCCTGTTCCGGGGCGCCAAGGCGGAATATTACAAGAGCATGGGCCTGTACATGAGCGGCATGGAGTTTACCACCGGCATCATGCAGGTGCTGGTCATCACCGTGGGCGGGCTGCTGATCATGCGCGGGCAGATGGATTACATAGACCTGGTGACCTTCTCGCTGTACGTGTCCACCTTTGTGTCCCCGGTGCGCAAGCTCACCCAGTTTGCCGAGATGTACATGCAGGGCACCGCCGGCTTCAGCCGCTTTTTGGAGATCATGCGCACCCGGCCCGCCGTCACCGACGCGCCCGGCGCCAAAGAGCTGGGCAAGATCGAGGGCCGGGTGGACCTGAACGACGTGAGCTTTGCCTATGACAACGGCGTGCCGGTGCTGAGCCATGTGGATCTGCACATCCGGCCGGGCCAGTGCTTTGCCGTGGTGGGGGCCTCCGGCGGCGGCAAGACCACGCTCTGCCAGCTGATCCCCCGCTTTTACGACGTGTGCGGCGGCAGCGTCACCGTGGACGGGCAGGACGTGCGCAGCGTCACCCAGAGCAGCCTCCGGCGGAATATCGGGCTGCTGCAGCAGGATGTGTTCATGTTTGCCGGGACCATCCGGGAGAACATCCGCTACGGCCGGCCGGATGCCAGCGATGAGGAGATCGTCCAGGCCGCCATCCGGGCGGAGATCCACCAGGAGATCATGGACATGCCCGACGGCTACGACAGCTATATCGGGGAGCGGGGCGTCATGCTCTCCGGCGGGCAGAAGCAGCGCATCGCCATCGCCCGGGTGTTTTTGAAAAACCCCAAGGTGCTGATCCTGGACGAGGCCACCTCCGCCCTGGACACCGTCACCGAGCAGCGCATACAGGCCGCCCTGGACAAGCTGAGCCAGGGGCGCACCACCATCATCATTGCCCACCGGCTCTCCACCGTCCGCCATGCCGACTGCATCGCGGTGATCGAGGAGGAGCATGTGGCCGAGATGGGCAGCCATAAGGAGCTTATGGACAAAAACGGCATCTACGCCGGGCTCTGGCGGGCGCAGATGCTGGAGGATACCGGCAAAAACGGGAAAGGAGACAGAGCATGCTGACGATCAGAAAAGGCGGCCATATGGACCTGGAGAGGTATTACAGCCTCATGGAGCTGGACTTTGACAAAAAAGAGCTGCTGAGCAAGGCGGCCATCCACCGGGCCATGCTCAGCGGCGCTATGGAGCTGCTGCTCCTGAAGGAGGAGAACGAGCCCACCGACACGGCCTATGCCCTGGTCTGCTGCAAAGGGCTGTACGGCTATGTGCTGCTGAAATACTTTGCGGTGATGCCCTGGTGCCGGGACCGGGGGCAGGGCGTGGAGGCCATGCGGGCGCTCAACAAGCGCTATGCGGACCGGCAGGGCATTTTAGCGGAGCTGACCGCCTTTGAGGATGAGGACGGGGCCTATCTGCGGCGGCTGAAAAAATTCTTTGCCCGCTTCGGCTATGTGCAGGTCCCCTGCGACTACCGCCTGGGCGGGGCCGAGGTCTTTTTGATGGTCAAACCCCTGAAGGGTACCTGGGAGATCGCCCCTGTGGCCCACCGGATCATCCGGGATTTCTATTCCCGCTGCCTCAGCCCCGGCGCCATGGTGAAAATGGTGGACATCCGGCCGGCGAAGAAATAAAAAAATCCCTGGTCTGTCAACCGGAACAGACCAGGGATTTTTTAATTGCCAAGGATCAGACCTTGAAGTTGACGGAGGTGGAGCCCTCGTGCTCCTGCACGAACTCGTAATCCTTGCCGGGCAGGATGGCGTTGAGGGCGATGCCCACGATGGAGGCCACAGCCAGGCCGGAGAGGCTCACGATGCCGATCTGGATGCTGCCGGAGTAGTTGATGCCGATGGCCAGCACTAAGATCACAGCGGCAATGACCACGTTGCGGGTGTTGGTGAAGTCCACCCGGTTTTCCACCACGTTGCGCACGCCTACGGCGGAGATCATGCCATAGAGGATCATGGACACGCCGCCGATGGTGGCGGTGGGCATGGCGGAGACCAGGGCTGCGAACTTGGGGCAGAAGGAGACCAGAATGGCGAAGCAGGCGGCGATGCGGATGACCCGGGGGTCATAGACCTTGGACAGGGCCAGCACGCCGGTATTCTCCCCGTAGGTGGTGTTGGCGGGGCCGCCGAAGAGGGAGGCCAGGGTGGTGGCCAGGCCGTCGCCCAGCAGGGTGCGGTGGAAGCCCGGGTCCTCCATGTAGTTGACGCCGCAGGTGGAGGAGATGGCGCAGATATCGCCGATATGCTCCACCATGGTGGCCAGGGACAGAGGCACGATGGTGAACACCGCGGAGACCAGCAGGGAGGAGTCCACCGGGCCGGAGAACAGGCCGAAGATGGTGTTTTCAAAATGGATGGGCAGGCCGAACCACTTGGCCTGGGCCACGGCGGAGACCACGTTGGCCCGGGAAGCGGGGTCCACGATCAGGGCGAAGACATAGGAGCCCAGGACGCCCAGCAGGATGGGGATGATCTTGGTCATGCCCTTGCCCCACATGTTGAAGCCGATGACGATGGCGATGGCCACCACAGCGATCAGCCAGTTGGTCCGGGCGTTGTCAATGGCGGAGGAGGAGAGGGTCAGGCCGATGGCAATGATGATGGGGCCGGTGACGATGGGCGGGAAGAAGCGCATGACCTTCTTCATGCCGAAGACCTTGAACAGGATGGAGAGGATCAGATACATCAGCCCCGCGATGGCCACGCCGAAGCAGGCGTAGGGCAGGAGGCTGTTGTCAAACATGGCGGAACCGTCCGCCGCGGCGCCTACGGTGCGGATGGCATTGTACCCGCCGATGAAGGCGAAGGAGCTGCCCAGGAAAGCGGGGACCTTGCGCCCGGTGATGAAGTGGAACAGCAGCGTGCCCAGACCCGCGAACAGCAGGGCGGTGGCCACATCCAGGCCGGTCAAGGCCGGGACAAGAACGGTGGCGCCAAACATGGCAAACATGTGCTGCAAGCCCAAAATAAGCATCTTGGGCGTGCCCAGGGTACGGGCGTCATAAATAGGCCCGTCCAGCACGGCTTTCTTTTCTTTTCCCATTTCGTGTGTACCTCTCTTTCATTTTTATCATCATCGGGGCGCGCCCCGAGAATGAACCACCCTATGCCAAAAGAAAAAGCCTTGCCTGCCGGCAAGACCCGAAAAGGCCCGGAAGAAATACTCCTCTCCGCGGATATAACCGATTTTGCCGGTCACTGTGTACCAAAGCGAGAAAATCTTCTTGTTTTGCACTGATTTACCATCAGCTTATCTTCGCCGATTGTACCCCAGGAAAGGGCAAATTGCAAGCCCTTTTTTGCATTTCAGCCCCTTGCATAAAAAAGGCGGGAGGCAGAAAAAATTTTTTGTCTATGCAAACACAAGAGCCGGGAAAGACCCGCTCGAACAAAAGCCCAGCCGGGAGCAAAGCTCCCGGCTGGGTGAAAGGTTTTTGGAATGGAGATCAATACTCCAGGTTCAGGTCGGTCTCCTTGCTGAACACATGGGCCACGTTGCCGCCAAAGGTGAAGTGCACCTGATCGCCAATGGAGTAGTGCCCCTTCATCTCGATGGTGGGGACAATGATGATCACGTCCCGGCCCTCGGCGGACACGTGCAGGTGTACGGAGGAGCCCATCATTTCGGACACGTCCACGGTGGCGGGGATGCCGGTCTCGCCCAGGTCGGTGTGATCGGGACGGACACCCAGGGTCACTTCCTGAGGCGCCACGTTCTTGGCGGCCAGACGGGCCTGCTTCTCCTCATCCAGAACGACCTTGATGCCGCCGACCTCGACAGCGTACTTGCCGCCGTCCTTGACCAGCTGAGCGTCGAAGAAGTTCATCTGAGGCGTGCCGATGAAGCCGGCGACAAACAGATTCCGGGGATGATCGAAGACTTCCTGAGGCGTGCCGATCTGCTGGATGTAACCGTCACGCATGATGACGATCCGGTCGCCCAGGGTCATAGCCTCGGTCTGGTCGTGGGTAACATATATAAAGGTGGTGTTGATCCGCTCGCGGAGCTTGATGATCTCGGCGCGCATCTGGTTACGGAGCTTGGCGTCCAGGTTGGACAGAGGCTCATCCATCAGCAGCACCGCAGGGTCACGGACAATGGCGCGGCCGATGGCCACACGCTGCCGCTGGCCGCCGGACAGAGCCTTGGGCTTCCGGTCCAGGTACTGGGTGATGTCCAGGATCTCCGCCGCCTCACGGACCTTCTTGTCGATCACGTCCTTGTTCTCCTTGCGCAGCTTCAGAGAGAAGGCGATGTTGTCATACACGGTCATGTGGGGATACAGAGCGTAGTTCTGGAAGACCATGGCGATATCGCGGTCTTTGGGGGCCACGTCGTTCATGAGCTTGCCGTTGATGTACAGCTCGCCGCCGGAGATCTCCTCCAGGCCGGCCACCATACGCAGGGTGGTGGATTTGCCGCAGCCGGAGGGGCCGACCAGAACGATGAACTCACGGTCCGCGATGTCCAGGCTGAACTCCTGCACCGCTACGACGCCCTCGTCGGTGATCTGAAGATTGACCTTCTTCTCCTCGACGGGTTCATCCTTTTTCTTTTTCTTCTTCTTGGTCTCCCCGCTGATGAACGGATACACCTTCTTGATGTTTTTCAGAGTGACAGATGCCATACTTCTCGACTCCGAACACAGGGCCTCCGCGCCTGTGCCCTCACGGCCGCCGGTATACAGCGCGCCGTATTACGACAGGTCTCCACACTGCCGCACCCCGAGTCCCAGGGAATGCACGATTCCTCCTTCTTAAAAGCTATGCACAGCTATGTAATATATGGAGAGCTGCGCACGCAGTCAAATTTGGGTTTTTTCATTTCCCCGCTGGCATTATACAAAAAAGTGAAATGTTAGACAATTGGCAATCCGGACAAAAATTCCGCCCCTTTTTTGTGAAAAAGGACGGAATTTTACAGTCTGTTATCGCTCTTCCCGGAAGTAGGCCAGGCCCAGAGCGGCGGGAGGCTGGTTTTCCCGCTTGTTGCGCATACTGGTGATGATGAGCACCACGATGGTCACCACATAGGGGATCATTTTATACAGCTCCTTCACCGCCAGGTTCATCCCGGAGGGGATGTACATATGCAGGATGTACAGGCCGCCGAAGAGGAAGGAAGACAGCACGCCCACGTTGGGCCGCCAGATGGTGAAGATCACCAGGGCGATGGCCAGCCACCCCCGGTCGCCGAAGCCGTTGTTGGACCAGACGCCGGAGGCGTAGTCCATCACGTAGTACAGCCCGCCCAGGCCGGCGATCATGCTGCCGGTGCAGGTGGCCACGTATTTGTAACGGTTGACGTTGATGCCCGCCGCGTCGGCGGTGCTGGGGCTCTCGCCCACGGCCCGCAGATGCAGGCCCGTCCGGGTGTGGTTGAGAATATAGGAGGCCGCCAGAGCGATAATCACCGCCAGGTAGGCCAGGAAGCCGTAAGAGAGGAAGAGCTTGCCGAAAGCGCTGGACACGGGCAGGGACTTGCTGAAATAGCCGCTGGTGGCGGAGAGGGCCAGGGAGGGCACGTCCGCCCCGGCCAGCTTGATCAGGGAGCCGCCGAAGAAGTTGCCGATGCCGACGCCGAAGGTGGTCAGCGCCAGGCCGGTCACATTCTGGTTGGCCCGGAGGGTGACGGTGAGGAAGCAGTACAGCAGGCCCATGAGCAGGGAGCCCAGCAGGGAGCAGAGCAAGGGGATCAGCACCGCCAGGGCGGGGACGATGGCCTCCGGGGAGGGGAGGGACTGTTCATAGAAGAAGGCCCCGATGACACCCCCGATGGCGCCCACGTACATGACGCCGGGGATGCCCAGGTTCAGGTTGCCGGACTTTTCAGTCAGGGTCTCGCCGGTGCTGCCCAGCAGCAGGGGGACCCCCTGCACGATCGCCCGGGGGATAAAGGAGAGGATATCAAACACGGCTCAGCCCTCCCTTTCTGTGGATCTGCGGAAGCAGATCCGATAGTTGATAAAGAACTCGCTGCCAATGATGAAGAACAGGATCACACCGGTGAGGATATCGGAGAAGGACTGGTTCAGGCCGAAGTTGGTGGAGATCTCCCCGGCGCCCCGCTCCAAAAAGACCAGCAGGAAGCTGGTGGCCACCATCCAGATGGGGTTGAACTTGGCCAGCCAGGACACCATGACCGCAGTGAAGCCCCGGCCGGCGGCGATGGTGGTGGTCAGGGTGTGGTTGGTGCTTCCCACCAGCAGCAGGCCCGCCAGACCGCAGATGGCGCCGGAGAGGAGCATGGTGCGGATAATGACCTTTTCCACCTTGATGCCCACATAGCGGGCGGTGCGTTCGCTCTCGCCCACCACGGAGATCTCATATCCGTGCTTGGTATAGTTCAGGTAGATATATACGAAGGCCAGCACGGCCAGCACCACCAGCACGTTCAGCAGATAGCGCTGCCCGCCGATCACCGGCAGCCAGCCCAGCTCGGTGCTCTGGTTGATGACGCCGATCTGGCCGGAGCCCTTGGGGGACTCCCAGACCACGCAGAAGTAGGCCACCAGCTGGGTCGCCACATAGTTCATCATCAGGGTGAACAGCGTCTCGTTGGTGTTCCACTTGGCTTTGAAAAAGCCGGGGATCCCGCCCCAGACCGCGCCGGCCAGGATGCTGCTGACCACCATCAGGGCGATGATGGCCCCGTTGGGCAGGCTGTTCCGGAAGCAGATCATGCAGGCGGCGGCCGCCAGGCCCCCCATCAGCACCTGTCCCTCGCCGCCGATGTTCCAGAAGCGCATTTTAAAGGCGGGCGTCACGGCCAGGGCGATGCAGAGCAGCATGGCCACGTTCTGAAGCAGGGTCCAGAATTTCCGGGAGGTGCCGAAGGAGCCGTTGAACACCGTAACATAGACCGCCAGGGGATTTTCCCCGGTGACGGCGGTGGTCACCAGGCCGCAGGCCACCAGGGACAGCAGGATCGCCCCGCCCCGGATCAGCCAGGCCCGCCAGGCAGGGATCACGCCCCGGCGCACCACATGGAACAGGGGGTTGTGTACCGTTTCACGCATGCTGCCTGTCACCTCCCAGCTTTGTCATCATCATGCCCACGTCTCTCTTTTTGGCGCCCCGGCCGGGGACGATGCCGCTGACCTTGCCGCCGCACAGGACCAGGATCCGGTCCGACAGCTCCAGCAGCACATCCAGGTCCTCGCCCACGAAGAGCACGGCCACGCCGGCCGCCTTCTGCTTGTTGATCAGGTCATAGATCGTATAAGAGGAATGGATATCCAGGCCCCGGACGGCATAGGCCGTCAGCAGGACGGTGGGGGCGGAGGAGATCTCCCGGCCCACCAGCACCTTCTGCACGTTGCCGCCGGACAGGCGGCGCACCGGCGTGGAGATGCCGGGGGTGTTCACATCCAGCCGCCGCACCACGTCCTCCGCCAGCTGCTTCGGGCTCTTCCGGTCGGTGAAGAAGCTCTTGCCCCGGCGGTAGGACCGGAGCATCATGTTGTCTGCCAGGTCCATATTGGCCACCAGGCCCATGCCCAGCCGGTCCTCCGGCACGAAGGACAGGGCCACGCCCATCTGGGCGATGCTCAGGGGATCTTTGCCGATGAGCTGCTCCCGGCGGCCGTCGTCTTCGATATACTCGATGCTGCCGCTCTCCACCGGCTGCAGGCCCGCGATGGATTCCAGCAGCTCCTTCTGGCCGCAGCCGGAGATGCCCGCGATGCCCAAGATCTCGCCGCTGTTGGCGGTAAAGCTCACGCCGTCCAGTTTGAGGATGCCGTCGATGCTGCGCACAGTCAGGTTTTTGACCTCGATGCGGGGCCTGGCGTCCTTGGGCTCGGGCCGGTCGATGTTCAAGGTCACCGCGTGGCCCACCATCATGTTGGTCATTTCCTGGGCGTTGGTCTTTTTGGTGGGCATGTCCCCGATAAATTGGCCGTGGCGCAAAATGGCCACCCGGTCGGACAGCTCCTCCACCTCGTGCATCTTGTGGGTGATGATGACGATGGCCTTGCCGTCGTCCCGCATGTTGCGCAGCACGGCAAAGAGCTTGTCTGTCTCCTGGGGGGTGAGCACCGCCGTGGGCTCGTCCAGGATCAGGATATCCGCCCCCCGGTAGAGGACCTTCACGATCTCCACGGTCTGCTTCTGGGACACCGACATGTCGTAGATCTTCTGGTTGGGGTCCACCTCAAAGCCGTAGGCGTCGCAGATGCTCCGGATCTTTTCGGCGGCGGCCTTCAGGTCCAGCTTGCCCTCCAGGCCCAGGACGATGTTTTCCGCCGCGGTGAGCACGTCCACCAGCTTGAAATGCTGGTGGATCATGCCGATCCCCAGATCAAAGGCGTCCTTGGGGGAGCGGATGACCACCTCTTTCCCGTCAATGGTGATCTCCCCCTCGTCGGGAAAATAGATCCCGGAGAGCATGTTCATCAGGGTCGTCTTGCCGCTGCCGTTCTCGCCCAGCAGGGCCAGGATCTCCCCCCGGTAGATATCCAGCCAGACCTTGTCATTGGCCACCACCGGGCCGAAGGTCTTGGTGATGTTCCGCATTTTTACTGCGGCTGTCTTATTGTCCACGGGGACTCCTCTCTTTCATCGTGATCGGAATGATGCAAATCGCAAAGGGCAGCGCGGCGGAAAACGGTCACTGCGCTGCCCTTTGCGGTCTGGCAGGATCGGCAAGCTCCGGAGACCGGAGCTTGCCGATGTTCTTTCTCAGGCGTCGATGTTGGTGATGCCGTCGATGTCGATGTCAAAATAGGGGGCGGAACGGAACTCGGACTCGTGGAAATACCCGTCGGCAATGACGTTGGTCTCGGGCTGGTAATCGCCCATGTCGTCCACGTCGGCCAGGTACTCGGTGAGGGTCTCGCCGTTCACGGTCCAGGTGGCGGTGTCAAACACGTGCAGCTCACCGGCGACCAACTGGGCCTTGACCTGATCAATGGCCTCCTGGGTGCCTTCGGCGGCGGCAGCGGTGTTCACCTCGGTCAGGACCACGGAGCCGGTCTCGATGGTGCCGCACCAATCGGTGTCAATGGCTTCGCCGTTCTGGACGCAGGTGATCATGTACTCGTAATAGGGGCTCCAGTCGATGCGGGAGGAGACGATGAAGGTGTTGGGGCAGGCGGCCAGGGTGCTGCCGTTGTAGGACACGTCGGGCACGCCGGCGTCCTCGCAGGCGGTGGGAGCACCCATGGAGTCGGCATGCTGGCTGATCAGCTTGCAGCCGTTGTTGATCAGGCGGGTGGCGCCTTCCTTCTCCAGGGCCTCGTCATACCAGGAGTTGGTGAAGGTCACTTCCATGGTGGCGGTGGGGCAGACGGAACGGGCGCCCAGGAAGAAGGAGGTATAACCGGACTTCACCTCGGCATAGGGGTACGCGCCCACGTAGCCGATCTTGGCCTCGTCGGCGGTGAACTCGCCGGCCTCGATCATCTCATTGAGCTTCATACCGGCGGCGACACCGGCCAGGAAGCGGCCCTCATAGATGGAGGCGAAGGCGTTGTGGTAGTTGGCCAGGTTCTCGGTGTGGGCCTTGGTGCCGGTGGCGTGGCAGAACTGGACCTCAGGGAACTCCTTGGCGGCCTGGATCATGTAGGACTCGTGGCCGAAGGAATCGGCAAAGACGATGTTGCAGCCGGCATCCACCAGCTCGGCGGCGGCGTCATAGCACTCCTGGCCTTCGGGGATGTTGGACTTCACAACATACTCCACACCCAGTTTCTCGCAGCTGGCTACGGCAGCTTCCAGGAAATTCTTGTCGTAGGTGGAGTTCTCGTCGTGCAGCAGGATGAAGCCAACCTTGACTTCAGCGGCGGCAGGAGTCTCGGCAGCGGGCGCTTCGCCTTCGGCGGCAGGAGCTTCGGAGGCGGCGGGGGCGGAATTTCCGCCGCAGGCGGCCAGCGCGCATACCATTACCAGAGCCAGAAGCAGAGCAGTGATCTTTTTCATTCTGTGTTCTCCTCAATGTAAGTGTAAATTTATCAAGACCGCGAAGCGGCGGAGATGATACAAAAGAAAGGCCCGGCGCAAACTGCCAGAAAACAAAAAGCGCCGGAGAAGAACAAAGTCTCTCCGGCGCGGCGGCCAGCGGACAAAAAGCCCGCCCCAGCTTGCTTTTCCGATAGTCCGGGCATTTACGGCGCCCAGGTAGAGACTTCAAATCCGTATCATTTGAGATATATCGAAACGGTATGGGGCTTGATGGGCATAGACTATCAGATAGAACGTAAAAAGTCAAGCCGAAAAATCAGCGAATTTGACGATTTTTTTGCGCAGTTTTTGTGCAAAGAGGAGAAATATTTCCGGAAAATCAACAGAAAGAGAGGGCTCCGTCGTCCCGGATCTCCCGGATCCGGGCCAGAGACTCCACCCGCAGGCCCTGGGCGCGCAGCGTGTTCCCGCCGCCCTGGAAGACCTTTTCGATGGCGATCCCGGCGCCCACGACCTGGGCCCCCGCCTGCTCCACCAGGGCCTTGAGCCCAAGCAGGGCCGCGCCGGTGGCCAGAAAATCATCCACCAGCAGGACCCGGTCCGACGGGTGCAGATACTCCTTGGAGACCACCACGGTGTTCACATTGCCGTGGGTAAAAGAGGGGATCTCCACCGAATATATGTCGTCAGAGATGTTGCGGCTTTTGCTCTTTTTGGCGAAAACCAGAGGGCAGCCCAGCTCATAGGCCGTCATGCAGGCCAGGGCGATGCCGGAGGCCTCGATGGTGAGCACCTTGTTGACGCCGCTGTCCCGGTACAGCCGCTTCAGCTCCAGGGCCATTTCGTGCAGCAGGGCCGGGTCGATCTGGTGGTTGAGGAAGCTGTCTACCTTGAGAATCCCGCCTGGGCGCAGCACCCCGTCCTTCAAAATGCGCTGTTCCAAAAGCTCCATACCTGGTTCCCCTTTCTCTTTGGTGGGCCTATTATAATACGCCGGACAAAAAGCCGCAAGAGCGAAATACGGCATTACCCTGCGCACCATTCGCATCCTGGCTAATGGGGCCCCAGGAAAGGGCGGCGCCCTTTTCTGGGGAGGAGGAAGAACAACGCTGCCCGCCGGCATGGCGGCGCTTGCGCCCCATGCGGCTTGACAGCGTTGTTCTTCCGAAAAAAGCCCGTCGTTTTCACGACAGGCTTTGTTTCGGGTAATTTTGTGATCGTGCTTTACACGGCGCGCACTACCTTGCCGCTGCGCAGGCAGCGGGTGCACACGTAAACATGCTTGGGAGAGCCGTCTACGATCGCCTTGACGCGCTTCACATTGGGCTTCCAAGACCGATTGGAACGCCGGTGGGAATGGCTGACCTGAATACCAAAGGTCATGCCCTTGTCACAAAACTGACACTTTGCCATAAGTTGAAGCACCTCCTTGCTTGAGTTGACGCTGTACAAACGGACAGCTTTATTATAATAACAGACCGCTGCCGCAATTGCAAGTAAAATTTTTTATGAAAACCGGAAAAACCAAAAAAACTCCCGGCAAACTTACGATTTAAGAAGTTTTAAGAGGGAAAGTTATTGCCAAATCGAGAGAAAATGATTAATATATATAATAGAGAAAAAATCGACGCAGGGAGGCCCGGGCATGGCAAGCAGGCACACGGTCAAACTTAGCAAAATCGTGGAGGAGCATAAGCTGAAGATCCTGCACACCTCCAAAGACTATGAATCGGCGGTGCTGACGACGGCGGACGTGAACCGCCCCGCCATGCAGCTGACCGGGTTTTACAATTACTTCGACCCCAAGCGCCTGCAGATCATCGGCCGGGTGGAGGCCACGTATCTGGACACCCTGACCCATGAGCAGCGGCGGGAGGCCTACGAGCGCTTCATGGCCTATGATATCGCCGCCCTGGTCATCTGCCACGGGGTCCGGCCCTCCAGCGCCTGCCTGGAGATGGCCCAGAAATACGACCGGAACCTGTTCATCACCGACCAGGACACCTCGGACTTCCAGGCGGACGTGATCCGCTCCCTCCACAACTACCTGGCCCCCCGGACCACGGTCCACGGGGTGCTGGTGGAGGTCTACGGCGAGGGTGTGCTGCTGGTGGGCGAGAGCGGCATCGGCAAGAGCGAGACGGCCCTGGAGCTCATCAAGCGGGGGCACCGCCTGGTGGCGGACGACGCGGTGGAGGTCAAGCAGGTCAGCAAGGACACTCTGCTGGGCACCGCC
The DNA here is from genome assembly GCA_947630375.1 of uncultured Oscillospiraceae bacterium. Lineage (GTDB taxonomy): Bacteria > Bacillota > Clostridia > Oscillospirales > Oscillospiraceae > Limivicinus. Next base: position 37,731 of record CANRHH010000012.1, read on the forward strand.
CCGGAGATGATCCGCTATTACATGGAGCTGCGGGGCATCGGCGTCATCAATGTGCGCCACATCTACGGCGTGGGCGCGGTAAAGCCCGAGACCGGGATCGATGTGGTGGTCCGGATGGAGGCCTGGGAAGAGGGCAAGATCTATGACCGGCTGGGCCTGGTGGACGAGACGGAAGAGATCCTGGGGGTCAAGGTCCCTCTGGTGACCATCCCGGTGACGCCGGGCCGGAACTTGGCGGTGATCTTAGAGCTGGCCGCCATGAACAACCGGCAGAAGAAAATGGGCTACAACGCGGCCCAGGCCCTGGCCGAGGCCCACGATCTGGCTATCGACAACGGAACATTTTAAGGAGCGTTATGGAGAACCTGGAAAAAGCCATCGCGGAGATAAAGGCGCGGATGCCGGGCCTGCGGCTGAAGGAAAACGAACCTATGGCGGAGCACAGCTCCTTTCGGATCGGCGGGCCGGTCCGGGCCCTGGCCATCCCCTCGGACGTGATGGGGCTGACCAAGCTCTGCGCCATCCTGAAGGAGCATGAGCTGGCCCCCTTCCTGCTGGGAAACGGCACCAATATCCTCTTTCCCGACGAGGGGCTGCCAGAGCTCTTCATCATCAGCACCGAGCGGCTCACCAAGCTGTTTTTGCTGCCGGACGGGGCTGTCTACGCCGAGGCGGGGGTCTCCCTGGCAAAGCTGGCCGGCTTTGCCCAGCAAAACGGCCTGACCGGGCTGGAGTTTGCCTCCGGGATCCCCGGCTCCCTGGGCGGGGGCTGCGTCATGAACGCGGGGGCCTACGGCGGCGAGCTGAAGGACGCCATCGAGAGCGTGGTGTGCTACTATCTGCCCGAGCAGCGGCTCTATGAGCTGACGAAGGAGCAGTGCCGCTTTGGGTATCGGAGCAGCCTGTTTCAGAACCTGGGCGGATGCGTGATCCTCAGCGCGGTGCTGCGCCTGGAGAAGGGCGACGGCGAGGAAATCGCCGAAAAAATGAAGGAGCTGAACCGGCGGCGCCGGGAGAAGCAGCCCCTGGATCTGCCCTCGGCGGGCAGCGCGTTCAAGCGCCCGGAGGGGCAGTACGCCGCCGCTCTTATCGAGCAGGCGGGGCTGAAGGGCTATGCCGTCGGCGGGGCCCAGGTGTCGGAAAAGCACGCGGGCTTTGTGGTGAACACCGGCGGCGCCACGTCCCACGACGTGTATGAGCTGATGGTGCATATCCGGAAAACGGTGTATGAGAAGACCGGGGCCAAGCTGGAGCCGGAAGTGATCCTCCTGCCGCCGGATTACAGGTTGGAGGACCACGGCCCGGCGGCGCCGGGGCACCGGGTCAGCGGCCCGGAGACAGAATAAAGGGACAGCCAAGAGACAGAAAGGGGGCGGGGCCATGGAGTTTCTGATCATCACGGGGCTCTCCGGCGCGGGCAAGAGCCGGGCGGCGGATGTGCTGGAAGATCTGGACTACTACTGTGTGGACAACATGCCGGTGGCGCTGATGCCCCGCTTCGCGGAGCTGTGCCTGGCCACCCGGGGCCGCTACGAGCGGGTGGCCCTGGTGACCGATGTGCGGGAGCGGGACGGCTTTGGCCAGCTGCTGGACACGCTGGATGAGCTGGCCGGTATGGACTGCACCGTGCGTATTTTGTACATGGACGCGGACTTGCGCACCCTGGTGCGCCGCTATAAGGAGAGCCGCCGCCCCCACCCGCTGGCCGTGCCGGGGGGCTCGGTGGAGCAGGCGGTGGAGAAAGAGCAGGAGCTGCTCCGGCCCATCCGGGAGCGGGCGGACTATGTGCTCAACAGCTCCAGCATGACGCTGGGTATGCTCCAGAGCCGGCTGTTCTCCCTCTTTGCCGAGGAGGGCCGGGAGCGGGAGCTGGACGTGACCGTGATGTCTTTTGGCTATAAACACGGGCTGCCCATGGAGGCGGACCTGGTGTTCGACGCCCGCTTTCTGCCCAACCCCTACTATGTGGAGCAGCTGCGGCCCCTGTCCGGCCTGGACAGGCCCGTGGCCGAGTATGTGTTTTCCTACCAGCAGACCCGCACCTTTATGGAGAAGGTGGAGGAGCTGATCGACTTCCTGCTGCCGCTGTATATCGAAGAGGGCAAAATGGGCCTGACGGTGGCCATCGGCTGCACCGGCGGCCGGCACCGGAGCGTGGCCATCGCCGCCGCCCTCCACGAGCATCTGCTGGCCAGGAACGTCCATTCGGTGAACGTGAACCGGGATATCGACAAATAGCGGAGCGCGAGACGCGGTTCGCCCTCTGCCGGGCGATCCGGAGAGAAAGGAGGGAGTGCGGTGTCCTTTGCGTCCCAGGCCAAAGCGGAGCTGTGCCAGGCCCGGCCGGACAAAAAATGCTGCGCCCTGGCCGAGAGCTATGGGGTGCTGCTGTACTGCCACAGCTTTTCTCCCCGGGAGATCCGGATCATCACCGCCAGCCCGGCCTTTGCCGAGCGGCTGCCCCGGCTGTTCAAGCGGGCCTTCGGCCTGAGCTTTGATATGCTCCCCCCGGCGGAGGGGGCCGGGAAAAAGAGCTTCGCCGTCACGGACCGGGAGAAGCTCCGCCAGATCTTCGAGGCCTTCGGCGCGGAGATCGACAGCACGGTCTCCCACCACGTGAATTTCGGCGTTTTGGAGGAGGACTGCTGCCGGGCCTCGTTCGTGCGGGGCGCCTTCCTGGCGGGGGGCAGCGTCACGGACCCGGAAAAGCGCTACCATCTGGAGCTGGCCACGCCCCACCACAGCGTCAGCCGGGAGACGGCCTCCCTGCTGCTGGACATGGGCTTTGAGCCGAAGAGCAGCCAGCGCGGCGGCAACGCTCTGCTGTATTTCAAAAAGGGCGACACCATTGCGGATTTCTTCACCAGCATCGGTGCGCCGGTGACGGCTATGCACATCATGACCGCCAAGGTGGACAAGGAGATGCGCAACACCGTCACCCGCCAGATCAACTGTGACTCGGCCAACGCGGACAAAACCGTGGCTGCGGCCCAGGAGCAGCTGGAGGCCATCCGCCGCCTGGCCCGGGCCTGGGGCCTGGACGCCCTGCCCGAGCCGCTGAAGGACGCGGCCCTGCTGCGGATCACCAACCCGGCGGCGAGCCTCGCCGACCTGGCGGTGCTGTCCTGCCCGCCGGTGACCAAGAGCTGCCTGTCCCACCGGCTGAAAAAAATCATGGCCCTGGCTGAAAAGCTGGAAGAGTGAAACCTTTTGCCGGAAAAAACGTCCCATTTTACAGATTATAATGATCCCGTGCAGGATCCTTATATAAAAACAGAAGGAAATAAAGAAATGAGCCAAAGGAGATCCAAGCTATGAAAAACATGCAAAAACTGCTCGCCCTGCTGCTGGCGGCGGCCATGGTCTTTACCCTGGCGGCCTGCGGCAAACCGGAGACCTTGTCCGAGGAGACCAGCGAAACCGTCGGCAGATACATAAGCGGCACCTCCGTGGTGGACCGGTATAACCGGGTAGACGCCAATTACCTGGTGGACAAAAACGGCAACATCGTCAACGACAAGAACCAGCTGCTGGTAGCGGCGGAGAACACCTCCGAATATGTCCCCATCACCGGCCTGACCCTGACCGGCGGCGAGAGCATCTCCTTCCCGGTGCAGCTGCCCACAGGGGCCGGCGGCGCCATTCAGCCGGTGAATATCGAGCTGAACGTGACCATCGCGCCCGCCACGGCCACCTGCAAGGAGATCAACGTCAGCTCCAGCGACACCACGGTGGCCGAGCCCCAGAACTCTGTGTACACCATGGGCCTGGGCAGCGACAGCGTCAGCGTGACGGTGGCCCTGAAGACCGCCGGCACGGCCAAGCTGACCTTCAGCTCCCCCACCATTGAGGGGGCCCGCTATGACGTGACCATGGACGTGAGCGCCGTGGTCTCCGGCACCGCGCTGCCCATCAGCAGCGGCAGCCCCATGAATCCCAGCACCGGGACCGGCACCGGCACCGGCACCACCTCCGGCGGCACCGGGACTACGGGCGCCAGCACGGCCCCCGGCGCCAGCGCCAATCCCACGGCCAGCGCCAATCCCACGGCCAGCGCCAATCCCAGCCCCTCCGGCACCGGCCGGACCGGCTATGTGATCGTGGACGGGGCCAACTTCCGCAAGGGCGCCGGCACCAACAACGAGGTCATCGACGTGCTGGGCTGGGGTGAACAGATCACCATTTACAGCATCTCCAACGGCTGGGCCCAGGTGACCGCCAACGGCCAGACCGGCTATATCGCCTCCAACCTGGTCAGCTACACCCGGCCCACCGCCGCCCCCACGGCGACCCCCACCCCCACCGCCGTCAATGACCCCTATGTCAACGGCAACACCGCGCCCAGCGGCGGCTCCACCGGCTATGTGACCGGCGAGGGCGTCAACCTGCGCGCCAGCGCCTCCACCAACAGCGAAGTGCTGGACAGCTTTGCCAGAGGCACCCGGATCACCATCCACAGCATCTCCAACGGCTGGGCCTATGTGACCGTGGACGGCATCACCGGCTATATGAGCGCCAACTATGTCAGCTATGACGAGCCCAGCAGCGGCGGCACCACCACGACCACCCAGCCCCCGGCGACCGACGATCCCTACCTGGACGGCGTTATCGTGGGATAAAAAAGGCGCGCTCTTAGGACCGATTTGAACCGAGACACAAACCAAATACCCGTTTTTGGGTATTTGGTTTGGTTTCTATGAGGAAGAAGACATGAGCTTTGTCCATCTGCATGTGCATACCGAGTACTCCCTGCTGGACGGGGCCTGCCGCATCGACCAGGTGGCGCAGCGGGCCAAGGCCCTGGGGCAGACGGCCCTGGCCGTCACCGACCACGGGGTGATGTACGGCGCGGTGGCCTTTTACAAGGCCTGCAAGGCCGCGGGGATCCAGCCTATCATCGGCTGCGAGGTCTACGTGGCCCCCCGGCGCATGGCGGACAAGGAGCACGGCCTGGACAACGACTACAGCCATCTGATCCTCCTGTGCGAGAACGAGACCGGTTACCGGAACCTGTGCTATATGGTCAGCGCCGGCTTCACCGAGGGCTTTTACATCCGCCCCCGGATCGACTGGCCCCTGCTCCACGAGCACGCGGAGGGGCTGATCTGCCTGTCCGGCTGCGTGGCCGGGGCCATCCCCCAGCGGATCCTGAAGGGGGACTATGAGGGGGCCAAGGCCAAGGCGCTGGAGCTGAGCGCCCTGTTCGGGCCGGAGCGCTTTTACCTGGAGATCCAGGACCACGGCCTGCGGGAGGAACAGCAGGCCGCCCAGGGTATCCTCCGGATCCACCGGGAGACGGGGATCCCCCTGGTCCTCACCAACGACGCCCATTATATCGAGAAGAAGGACGCCTATTATCAGGATGTGCTCATGTGCATCCAGATGGGCAAGACCGTGGACGACCCCGGCCGGATGCGCTTTGAGTCCCAGGAGCTGTACCTGAAAAGCGAAGAGGAGATGCGCGCGCTGTACCCCGATCTGCCCGAGGCGGCGGACAACACCGCCAGGATCGCCCAGCGCTGCCAGTTTGACTTCGAGTTCGGCCACTATCATCTGCCCCAGTTCAAGCTCCCCCCGGGGGAGACAGACGCCTTCGCGTACCTGAAGCGGCTCTGCTATGAGGGCCTGGCCCAGCGCTACCCGGGCTATGGCAAGGAGCTCAGCGACCGGCTGGACTACGAGCTGGGCGTCATCCGGCAGATGGGCTTTGTGGATTACTTCCTCATCGTCTGGGATTTCATCGCCTTTGCCAAGGGGCAGGGCATCCCCGTGGGCCCCGGCCGGGGCAGCGCGGCGGGGAGCGTGGTGGCCTACTGCCTGCACATCACCGACGTGGACCCCATCAAATACGGCCTGTTCTTCGAGCGCTTTCTGAACCCGGCGCGGGTCACCATGCCCGATATCGACATGGATTTCTGCGTCAACCGCCGGGGCGAGGTCATCGACTACGTGAACCGGCTCTACGGCTCGGACCATGTGGCCCAGATCGTCACCTTCGGCACTATGGCGGCCCGGGCCGCCATCCGGGACGTGGGCCGGGTCCTGGACGTGAACTACGCTGACACGGACGCGGTGGCCAAGCAGGTGCCTGTGGCCCTGAACATGACCATCGACGAGGCGCTGCAGCTCTCAAAGCCTCTGAAGGAGATGTACGAGTCCAACGACACGCTCCGCCGGCTCATCGACGTGGCCAAGGCCCTGGAGGGTATGCCCCGCCACGCTTCCACCCACGCCGCCGGGGTGGTCATCACGGAAAGGCCCGTGTATGAGTACGTGCCCCTGGCGAAAAACGACGAGTCCGTGGTCTGCCAGTTCCCCATGACCACCTTAGAGGAGCTGGGGCTGCTGAAGATGGACTTTCTGGGCCTGCGGAACCTGACGGTGTTGGAGGACGCGGCCAAGCTGGTCCGCCGCAAGCAGCCGGGCTTTCGCGTGGAGGACGCGCCGGAGGACGACCCGGCGGTGTTCGAGATGCTCTCCCAGGGCCGCACCAGCGGCGTGTTCCAGCTGGAGTCGGCGGGCATGACCGGGGTCTGCGTGGGGCTGAAGCCCCGGAGCATCGAGGACATCACCGCCATCATCGCCCTGTACCGGCCCGGCCCGATGGATTCGATCCCCCGCTTTTTAGACTGCGCGGTCCACCCGGAGCGGATCACCTACAAGCATCCGCTGCTGCGGCCCATCCTGGACGTGACCTACGGCTGCATCGTCTATCAGGAGCAGGTCATCAACATCTTCCAGCGGCTGGCCGGCTTCTCCCTGGGCCAGGCGGACATGATCCGCCGGGCCATGAGCAAGAAAAAGCACGCCGTCATCGACGCGGAGCGGACGGCCTTTGTCCACGGCGACCCCAGCCGGAACATCCCCGGCTGCATCGCCAACGGCGTGCCGGAGGACGTGGCCAACAGCATCTATGACGAGATCCTGGATTTTGCCAGCTATGCCTTCAACAAGGCCCATGCCGTCTGCTATGCCATCGTCGCCTATCGGACGGCGTACATGAAGCGCCACTGGCCGCGGGAGTATATGGCGGCGCTGCTGACCTCGGTGCTGGACAACAGCCTCAAGGTGGCCGAGTATATCGCCTCCTGCCGGGAGATGGGCATCCGCCTGCTGCCCCCGGACGTGAACGAATCCGGCGCGGACTTTACGGTGGCCGGGGAGAACATCCGCTTCGGCCTGGCCGCCATCAAGAGCATCGGCCGTACCGCCGTGGAGGGCATGGTGGCCGAACGGGAGGCCAACGGCCCCTTCCAGAGCTTTGAGGATTTCTGCCGCCGCACCGCCGGCAAGGACCTGAACCGCCGGGCGGTGGAGAATCTGATCAAAGCCGGGGCCTTTGACAGCATGGGCTACAAGCGGAAGGGCCTGGGCATGGTGGCCGGGGCGGTCATGGAGAGCGTCAGCCGGGCGGAGCGGGACAACATCTCCGGCCAGATGGACCTGTTTGGCGGCGGAGACGAGGACCGGCCGGTCCCCGAGGCGATCCCCATTCCGCAGACCGAGGAGTACAGCCCCCGGGAGCGGATGGCCCTGGAAAAGGAAGTGACCGGCCTATACCTGACCGGGCACCCGATGGACGAGTACCGGGAGGCGGCCCGGAAGATCGGCGCGGCTCCGATCGGCGCGGTCATGGCCGATTTTGCCGCCGAGGGCGGGCCCAGCCGCTATGCCGACAACCAATTTGTGACCCTGGCGGGGGTGGTCTCCTCCTCCAGGACCCGGGCCACCAAAAACAACTCCCTGATGAGCTATATCACCTTAGAGGACGACACCGGCGCCATGGAGCTGATCGCCTTCCAGAAGGCTCTGGACAGCGGCGGGGCCTATGTGAAGGACAATGCTGCCATCCTGGTCCGGGGCCGGATCTCCGTCCGGGACGAGAAGGAGCCCCAGCTGATGGTGGACAGCATCCGCCCGCTGACGGATCTGAACGAGTTGGGCACCGCCGCCGCGCCGCCGGCGGAGAAAAAGCTTTGGGTCCGGCTCCCGGGGCGGGACGACCCGGCGCTTAAGCGCATCGAGCTGATCCTCACCATGTTCCCGGGCACGGAGGAGATGATCATCTGGTGCGAGAGAGAAAAAAAGCGGATCGGCGCCAAGTGCCTGATTCACCCGGGGCTGATCCTGGAGCTCCGGGAGATGCTGGGAGAGAACAACGTAGTCGTAAAATAAAGCAAGACCTCCGGCCCAGCCGGAGGTCTTGCTTTATTTATTTCAGCTTGGCGGCCATGACGCCGTCTACAGACAGCACCGAGACCACGCCGTCTTTGATATAGGGATCCAAAGCCCGGCGGAAAAGGGACAGGTCGCTGTACCGGCGGTCCTCCACGTAGTACTGCTTCGCGCCGTGGGCGCCGGAGAGCGAGTCTGTGCCGGTACAGGCCCCGATGCGGGCGGTCTTGCGGCGGTTGGCGATCTCAATGTTGGTGATCTCGTTGAGCTGCACCAGGGTGAGGATCTCTTCCGGAGAGTAGGGCCGCAGCTGGGAGCGGCTGAAATGCCGGGGCCTGGACCCGTTTGCGGACGGAACGGAAAAGGGGTCGTCCGAAGGGACGGCCTCCGGCGGATGTTTAAAAAGGAACATAATGGTAACTCCTGTTCGGCAGTGATGAGTTGTCTCTATTATAGCCGGAAAAGGGAGGGATTAACCGGAATAGGTCTGGCATAAGTGCCGTACACAGCAGGCGGCGCAATTGGGCCTGCGGGCGTCACAGACAGCCCGTCCGTGGAGCACGATGCAGTGGCAGAAAGCAGAGGAGTGCTCCGGCGGGAGGATCTTGCGAAGCTCCGCTTCGATCTTGGCCGGGTCCTTCAGGTCGTCCACCAGGCCCAGCCGGTTGCTGATCCGGATACAGTGGGTGTCCACCACGGTGGAGCCGGGGACCTTGAACACGTCCCCTAAGATCAGGTTGGCGGTCTTGCGGCCCACGCCGGGCAGAGCGGTCAGCTCCTCCATGGTGCGGGGCAGCTGGCCGTTGTACCGGGTCAGCAGCACCTGGGCGCAGGCCACGATATCCCGGGCCTTGGCCCGGTAAAAGCCGCAGGAGTGCACATACTGCTCTACCTCGGCCACGTCCGCCTGGGCAAAGGCCTCCAGACTGGGGAACCGGGCAAAGAGGGCCGGGGTGATCTGGTTGACCCGCTCATCGGTGCACTGGGCGGCTAAACGCACGGAGAACAGCAGCTCATAGTCCTTCCGCCAGTCCAGGGTACAGTCCGCCTGGGGATATTCCGCCAGCAGCAGCCGGACGATCTCATTTACCTGTTCCTGTGTACGCACGGGCGGCTCGCCTCCTGTCGGATATTTCCAGAACAGACATATTATAAATCCAAAACCCGCTTTTCGTCAAGACTTTGCTTCATGCGTCAAAAAAGCCGGACAGGACAGACAGAGAAAAACCGGGGCCCGGATCACCGGGCCCCGGCAGGGGGAATATAGGGGATCTGCGTTTAAATGGCGACTTCCTCGACGCCGTTTTCGATCTGGGACAGGCCGTTTGTCTCGATCAGGCTCATGAAGTTGGCCAGGATCGCGGCCGCTTCCGCTCTGGTGACCACGCCGGCCGGGGACATCGTCTCGGCCGCGCTCTCATCGATGCCGTCGGTCAGGCCCACTTCGCTGGCCCAGGCCATGGCCTCTTCGGCCCACTCGTCGATCTCATCGGCATTGGGAAGGTCCGCCGCGCCGCTGGCATCCACATTCCAGCCGGCGGTCTTGGCAAAGCGCCACAGGAAGGTGACCATCTCCTGGAGCGTGGTGACCTTGCTGCCATCGAAGCTCTCCCCGTAGATATCCACGATGTTGTTGGCCGTTACCCAGGAGGCGGCGGAGGCATAGTAGTCATCCACCTTCACATCCGTGAACTTGTTCTCCGACGCGGCGGCCGGGCTGCCGGCCAGGCGGTAGAGAGCGTCGGCCACTTCGGAGAGGACGACCTTCTCCTTGGGGTTGAAGCTGGTGTTTTCGCTGGCGCTCTTGCCGCCGCTGAGGAGGCCGGCCTCCAGCACCTGCTTGACGTTGTCATAGTACCAGTCCTTGGTGGAGACGTCCTTCACCTTTTCCATGACGGGCATCTCATAGCCGCAGGACATGCAGGCGCCGTTGAGCATCACGTGGGAGGCTTTTTCAGCCTGGAACCCGCAGGAGGTGCACTCGCGCCAGTGGTACTGGCCGTTGGTGTGATAATCGCCGAAGGTATGGGTATGGACCGTCTCGGCGTTGGGGTCTGTCGCGCCGCAGACGGAGCAGACGCCGTTTACGAAGCTGTGGGCCGCCATGCGGGTGGTCTCTCCGCAGGAGCAGTCTTTCCAGTGGTGCGCGCCGTCGGAGCGCCAGGCAATGGAGAAGTCATGCTCGTGGTTCTTCGCCAGGGCCTTGATGGCGGTGCCGGTGCTGATCTTGGTGCCGCAGGTGGTGCAGTACAGATCGCCGGTATAGCCGGCCTTGCCTACCTCGGCGGGCTTGGCGTTGCGAAGCTCGGTGCCGCCCACATGGTTGCCGCCGGAGCAGGTCTTATAGCTGGGATCCGCCGCGCCGCAGACGGTGCACTTGCCGTTTGCGAAGCTGTGGGAGGACAGGGACCCCCGGTCTCCGCAGGAGCAGACCTGCCAATGGCCGGAGCTGTCGCTCTTCCAGCCGCCGGTAAAGTTGTGCTCATGGTTCTTTTCCAGGGCCTTGATGGTGGTGCCGGTGCTGATCTTCTTGCCGCAGCCCAGGCAGTAGGTATCGCCGGTATAGCCGGCCTTGCCTACCTCGGCAGGCTTGACGTTGCGAAGCTCGGTGCCGCCCACATGGTTGCTGGCCGCCTTGCTGCCGTAGGACGCGCCGCAGACAGCGCAGACGGGCCCGGAGGAGCAGGTGCCCTTTCCGCCGGTATGAGACGAGCTCTGGGTGGCGGTGCAGCCGGGATGCGTGCAGGTCCGGAAATGGGTGCTGCCGTTAGACATCCAGACGCCGAAGGAGTGGCTGCTGTAGCCCTGGCTCAGCACGTAGCCGCAGGTGGAGCAGACCACGGAGTTGGTGCAGCCGCCGTTGCCGGAGCTGCGCCCGGTATGGGTGGCGCTCTCTACATAGCCGCACTTCGTGCAGGTCCGGCTGTGGCCGGCGGAGGTAGAAGTCCAGGGGCCGAAAGCGTGGTTGCCCTTGGCACTCACAATGTTATAACCGCAGACGCAGTCCTGGCCTTCGGTGCAGCTGGTCGCCGTGGCGCTGGGCTTGTCGTGGGGAATGATGCCGGAAACCTGAGTGCAGCCCGGGTTGGAGCAGCGGATCTGGTGCCCGCCGAGAGAGGCGATGATGTAGCCGCCGCTGCCGTCAAAGTTGTGCTGCTTGCCGGAGGCGCCGCCGGCCAGACCGCAGACAGAGCAGTTGGAAAGACGGGTGCAGTCGTTGGAGGTAGTCCCCGAGTGGGCGCTGACCTCCAGACGGGCGGTGCAGCCGGGGTTGGCGCAGGCTTTCCAGTGGTTCACGTTGTCGCTGCTCCAGGAGGAAGCCGCCCGGTGGCTCATGGCCTTCTGCACCACGGCGCCGCAGATAGAGCACTTGATGGGAGTGGTGCAGTCGCCGTCGTCAGCCTCCCACTTGTGGGCGCGGACGTCGAGGGTCTGTTGGTTCGTCTTGGCGCCGCAGCGGGAGCACTCATCCCAGGACATGCCGCCTGTCGTGCAGGTGGCGGCGGTCACATGGTGGACCCAGAGATGGCTGCCGGTAGAGCCCTTGGTCTCTTTCTCTCCGCAAAGCTGGCAGCTCCGCTCCTGGTGGGTGCCGGTGCAGGCGTCCCCGGTGACCGAGCTCCAGGGCCCCCACTGGTGGCCGGTGCTGCCGCCTACGCTCCCGTTGATCAGGGTCTGAGTCTGACCGCACCTGGAGCACTTTTGGTCAACGACCGTCTTGCTGGGGCAGACGCCCGCATAGGTGGCCACGTCTACCCACTGATGAGAGCCGCCGCCCCCGGTGCCAGCCTGCCGGAAAGCCCGCTGCTGCTCTATGCCGCAGATGGTGCAGCGGTCGTATGCGATCCAGGATTCGCCCAGTTCACAGTTGAAACCGGTCTGCTCGGACCGATAGGTTTTCCACTGATGGTCATGGGGAGGGACAGTGGTGCTTGCAGGCGGGGTCTCCGTCTGCGTAGCGGGAGGCTGCGTGGCGGGGGGCTGTGTGGCTGGAGGCGTGGTGGGATCGGGGTTCGTCGGGGGCTCCGTAGCAGGGGGCGTGGAGGGCTCGCCTTTGGGCTCCGGCTCGGATGGCGTGGTGGGAGGAGCCTCCACAGGGTCAGACTGAGGGGCCGGCTCGACCGGGGCAGGGTCGCTGTTCTGACTCTGCTCCTCATCCGGCCCGTCGGCCAGGGGGACAGGTTCAGCGCTCAGGTTCTCGATCAGGGGCGAGGCCAGCACAAGCTGGAGCGCCTCGTTGCCGTGGTCATGCTCGTGATCGTGCACATCGGCGCCGGTCCCCAAAGCGAAACCGGCCACGGTGCACAGAAGAGCCGCGCACAGCAGGAATGCGAGCATTTTGCGATTCTTCATAAAGTACCTCCATGAAAAAAGTGGGTGCTTCCTATCTTTCTTTTTACACTATACTATATTGGGTCAACGGGGAAAAAGCAACCTTCGCTTTGTGAGAAAATACCGCGCGGAGGATATGTCCTGTAAAGCGCCCCTATTATACACGGAAATTAACATAACTGTCAACCGTTAATAGGGAGAAGATAAGAAAAATTTTCCAGATGAACGGATGCGCGTCCCGTTCGCGCAGGCAGGGGACGGGACTCCCGTCAGCTATAGAGCCAATTACAGTATAACAGAGGGACAGTCTAAAAAACAATCTAAAATCGGAAGAAAAAAGGGTAATTTTTGATTTTCCGATGATAAACATGGCCGCGCGGCGGCGAAAAAGGCCCGCGGCAAACGCCGCGGGCCTTTCGGTACGATAAGAGATCGCTGTCAGCGGGACAGGTAGATGTCGCCGCCGCACTCGATGGAGGGCAGTACCACATCCTGATAGCTGCCGCCGAAGTTCCAGGCCACATCCAGATGGAAGGCCTCGCTCTCCCCCTCGGCCAGGTCCAGGGTAAAGGTCCGGCTGCCGGCGGAGCTGTTGATCAGGCCGGAGCCGTCATAATCCACGGAGGGCCCGTCCAGAGACACGTACTGCCCGCCCAGGCTCAGGTTCACCGCGCCGGGCATGGCCGCTAAATGCAGCGAGTAAGAGTTGATGGAGACGGACACCGTCACCTCCACCTGGCTGGAGCTGACGGTCCGGGCGCTCCAATCCGCCTGGAGGTTCAGACCCACGCCGGTATCGGACGAGAAGCTCCCGGAACCCAGCGCGTCCCCATAGACCGGCTGGGGGGTGGCCGGCGGCGAGGGAATGACCACCACGATGTCCTCCGTGGGCTTGGGCGTGGCGGCCGGCGCGGTAGAGACCGGCGTCTGAACGCCCGGCACGGTGCCGCCGGGAGGCGTGGTCACCACGGGGATCTTATAGGTGGCCGTGGGCAGCGGCGTCTCCTCCTGGACCACCACGCCGGCGCTGCCTGCCGGATCGCCCGCCGGCGGGGCGGTGACCTCCGGGGCCGCGTCCCGGCCGGTCAGGAACGTGCCTACCACACCGGCCACCAACAAAAACACAATGACAAAAAGCACCACGGCTGCTCTGCCTCTCATTTGCAAGAACTCCTCTCAAGGGAAAGTAAAGATCCAGGCTGCCTCCAGTATACCGCAGGCGGCGGGAAAAGTCCATAAAATGAAATCTTAAAAATACTTAATAAATAACGGGATGAAAAAGCCGCGCCCCGAAGTTACCGGGGCGCGGTTTTGAGCAGGCGCTTACAGCTGGCGCTGGGCGTTGATCTTCACGCCGGGGCCCATGGTGGAAGCGGTGACGCAGGAGCGGATGTACTGCCCTTTGGCAGCCGCGGGCTTGGCCCGGTTGATGGCGCCGATGAGGGCCACATAGTTCTCATACAGCTTCTCCGCGCCGAAGCTGACCTTGCCGATGGGGCAGTGGATGATGTTGGTCTTGTCCAGACGGTACTCCACCTTGCCGGCCTTGGCCTCCTTGATGGCCTGGGCGATGTTGGGTGTGACAGTGCCGGCCTTGGGAGAGGGCATCAAGCCCTTGGGGCCCAGCAGCTTACCGAGACGGCCCACAACGCCCATCATGTCCGGGCTGGCCACCACGGTGTCAAACTCAAACCAGTTCTCCTTCTGGATCCGCTCTACCAGATCCTGTCCGCCGGCATAGTCGGCGCCCGCCGCCAGAGCCTCGTCCACCCGCTCGGGCTTGCAGAAGGCCAGCACGCGCACGGACTTGCCCGTGCCGTTGGGCAGCACGATGGCGCCGCGGACCTGCTGGTCCGCGTGACGGCCGTCCACGCCCAGCTTCACGTGCAGCTCGACGGTCTCGTCAAACTTGGCCTTGCTGGCCTGGATGACCAGGTTCAGCGCGTCCATGGGATCATAAAGGGTCTGCTTGTCTATGAGCTTCGCGCTCTCTTTATAATTTTTACCTCTAAACAATGTTGTTTCCTCCTAATCATGTGGTTGAGGCGGATGTTTTTCAATCCTCCCACGTTGGCGGACATCCGGAGCCCGCCGGGAGCGGAACGCGTTTTCCCGCTCAGTCTCCGACAACGACGCCCATGGAGCGGCAGGTGCCGGCTATCATGCTGATGGCGGAATCAATGTCCGTGCAGTTCAGGTCGGGCATCTTCTGCTCGGCGATCTTGCGCACGTCTTCCTTGCTGATGGTGGCCACCTTGTCCCGCTGAGGCACGCCGGAGGCGGTCTCGATGCCGCAGGCCTTCTTGATCAGCAGCGCGGCCGGAGGAGTCTTGGTGATGAAGGTAAAGCTGCGGTCAGAATACACGGTGATGACCACGGGGATCATCAGGCCCATGTCGCCCTTGGTGCGCTCATTGAAATCCTTGGTAAACTGACCGATATTGACGCCGTACTGACCCAGAGCCGGGCCTACGGGAGGGGCCGGGGTCGCCTTGCCGGCGGGAACTTGGAATCTAACGTATCCTACTACTTTCTGTGCCATTTACAGCACCTCTTTCTTCAATTATTCTGTGATCGCTTCGACCTGGTCCAGCTCCAGATCTACCGGAGTCTCTCTGCCGAACATGGAGACCACCACCCGGACCCTGTCTTTTTCAGGCTCCAGCTCGTCCACCACGCCGATAAAGCCGCTCAAAGGCCCGTCATTGACCTTCACGCTGTCGCCTACCCCGTAGCCGACGACGATCTCCTTGCGTTCCACGCCCAGATCGTATACCTCCTGCTCCGTCAGGGGGACGGCCTTTCCGTCAGACCCGACAAAGCCTGTGGCGCCGCGGACATTGTGGATCAGGTGCCAGCTGTCGTCGGTGAGGATCATCTTCACCAGGACATAGCCGGGGAACACCTTCCGGTCCACCGTCTTCTCGCCCGCGTCCGTGTACTCGGTGACGGTCTCCATGGGGATGTTGACCTCTTTGATCAGATCCGTCATCCGGCGGTTCTCCGCGGCCTTCATGACCGCCGCGGCCACCGCGTTTTCATACCCTGAGTACGTATGCACTACGTACCATTTTGCTTCTTCAGCCATGCCGCTCAACCCACCCAGGTGAAGATGATGTTGATGAAGCCCTGGGCGATCAGGTCCAGGCCCCAGAGCACCACGCCGGAGACCACGATCGCCCCGATGGAGATCAGGGTGTTGTTCGTCAGGGTCTTACGGGTGGGCCAGATGACCTTCTTCAACTCGCTCTTCATCTCGCGGAACCATTTGCCTACGCGCTTGAAGAAACCGGGCTTGCTGTCGTCTTTCTTCACAGCGGTGACGGACTTGGAAGGGGCGGCCTTGCTTTTCTTCTCTTCTGCCATGTTCACCTTTCCTTTCAGACCTTACTTGGTTTCCACGTGCTTGGTGTGCTTGCGGCAGAAGGGGCAGTATTTGCTGCGCTCCAAGCGGTCAGACGTGTTCTTCTTGTTCTTGACCGTGTTGTAGTTCCTCTGCTTGCATTCGTCGCATCTGAGTGTGATCTTTACTCTTGCGCCTACAGCCATTTTTCGGCACCTCCTAATCTTATTTACCCGCCGGGGCGGGCATTGCCTCCCTGTGTGACACGAATCAGGCCCCGTCGCGCGCCCTGAAAGCGCACAAAAAGAAACCTCTCTGCCGACAGGTAAAACATACTATACCACACACGGGCCGCCAGGTCAACCGTTTTTTCGCGGATATCCGGGATTTTTTCTCCGGCCGCTTGCGAAAACGGCCCGGCGGTGGTATATTTGGCCCAGACTATGCAGAGAGGCGAACGCTATGAACGCACAAGAGGCCCTGGCCTATCTGGACAGCGCCCTCTGGTTCGGCTCCAAGCCGGGGCTGGAACGGGTGGGGGAGCTGCTGCGCCAGCTGGGCGACCCTCAAAAGGAACTGAAATTTGTCCACATCGCGGGTACCAACGGAAAGGGCAGCTGCGCGGCCATGACCGCCTCTGTCCTCCGGGCCGCCGGGTATAAGACCGGGCTCTTTACCTCCCCCTATCTGCTGCGCTTCAGCGAACGGATGCAGATCGACGGCCGGGAGATCGCCCCCGAGGCCCTGGCCCGGCTGGTGGAGCGGATCCGGCCTCTGGCCGAGGCCATGGCCGACCACCCCACGGAGTTTGAGCTGATCACCGCCGCGGCCCTGCTCTGGTTCAGGCAGGAGCGCTGCGACATCGTGGTGCTGGAGGTGGGGCTGGGCGGCCGCCTGGACGCCACCAACGTCATCGCCGCCCCGGAGGCCGCGGTGATCATGAACATCGGCCTGGACCACACGGAGGTCCTGGGGGACACGGTGGAGCAGATCGCGGCGGAAAAGGCCGGGATCGTCAAGCCCGGCTGCCCCTGCGTCCTCTACAGCCAGAGCGAGAGTGTGGAAAACGTGGTGCGAGAGATCTGCCGCCGGCAGGGCGCGGAGCTGACCGTCAGCTGCCCGGAGGCCCTGGAGAGCCTGGCCGACGGGCCCGAGGGCCAGGAATTTGCTTACAAAGGGGAGCGGTTCCGGCTGCCGCTGTTAGGGCGGCACCAGCTGCAAAACGCGGCGGTGGCGCTGGAGACGGCGGCGGTTTTAAACCGGCGGGGCTGGCGCATCTCCCGTCAGGCTCTCCGGCAGGGCCTGGCGGAGACGGTCTGGCCCGCCCGGTTCGAAATTTTGCAAAAAGAGCCCTTCTTCGTGGTGGACGGAGGGCACAACCCCCAGTGCGCGGAGACAGTGGCGGAGAATCTGCTGCACTATTTCCCAAACCGGCGGCGGGTGCTGCTGCTGGGGGTGCTGGCGGACAAGGATTACGCCGCGCTGACGGCCATCCTGGCCCCGGTGGCGGACGCCTTCGTCTGCGCCACGCCGGACAGCCCCCGGGCCCTCGGCGCCCAGGCGCTGGCGGAGCATCTGCGGCAGTACGGGAAGCCGGTCCGCGCCTGCGGCAGCATCGAGGAGGCCGTGGCCGCCGCCCTGGAGGCCGCCGGGCCGGAGGGCATGGCCTGCGCGGTGGGCTCCCTGTATATGGCGGGGCGGGTCCGGGCCTGCTTCGGCGCGAAATAAAAGCGACCTTGCGGACTTTTTGATTTCCCGCTTTAAATGGTTGCATTATATATAATAGTAGGAAAACGCAAAATAGGAGGGGCGCTATGCGGATCATGGCGATAGATTATGGGGACAGGCGGATCGGCCTGGCGGTGTCCGATGCGCTGGGGCTGCTCTGCGGCGAGGCCTGGACCTTGGAGGAATGGGACATGGAGCGGGCCTCCCGGCGGATCAGCGCCGAGGCCAGGGCCCGGGGCGCGGAGCGGCTGGTGCTGGGCCTGCCCAAAAATATGGACGGCAGCGAAGGCCCCCGGGCGGAAAAGAGCCGGGCCTTTCAGGCCCTGCTGGAAAAGGACAGCGGCCTGCCGGTGATCCTCTGGGATGAGCGGCGCAGCAGCGTGGAGGCCCACGCCATTTTGCGCGCCAACGGCAAAAAAGAAAAAAAGCACCGGAAAACCGTGGACGCGGTGGCGGCCAGCCTGATCTTGGAGGGCTATCTGGGCAGCCTGTGACCGGCCCGGCAGGCGGTTTTCCGTTGAAAAAATTCAAATTTTTACAGCCTGAATGTTCCTTCTTTATTTTCTCCCGCTCCGCACATACTGATTCATGAGCGTTTTTGCGTTCGGATCATGCGCGGGAGGGAGATTTTTCATGAAAAAAGCATGGATCACGGCGCTTTTCAGCCTGCTTCTGACGGCGGCTTTTCCCACGATAGCCTATGCCCAGGAGCTGGTGGTGGGCGGCCAGGTGGTGGGGATCCAGATCAGCACCGCGGGCGTCTTAGTGGCGGGCGTGGCGGAGGTGGAGACGCCTCAGGGCGCGGCCAGCCCGGCCGGGGACGCCGGCATCCAGGAGGGGGACTTCATCACCGGCATCGACGGCCGGGAGATCACCTCGGCCCGGGAGCTGATCGAAGGCGTGACCGCCAAAGCCGGCGAGAGCGTGGAGCTGACCGTCGTCCGGGGGGACAAAAATCTGCGGCTCCAGATCCGGCCGGTGAAGTCCAGCCAGGACCAGTGGATGCTGGGGATGTGGCTGCGGGACGGGGTCTCCGGTATCGGGACCGTCACCTTCTGTGACCCGGACACCGGCATTTACGGGGCCCTGGGCCACAGCATCAGCGATTTTGATACCGGCATCACCGTGCCCCTGGGCGAGGGCAGCATCACCGAGGCGGAGATCGTGGGCGTCACCAAGGGGGCCATCGGCTCCCCCGGTGAGCTCAACGGCAGCGCCGATGTGAACAGGGTGCTGGGCAACGTCCTGGGCAACACCGAGCACGGGATCTACGGCCGGGCCTATGCCAGCCTGGGCGGCGAGACCGTGGAGACCGGGGAGATCCACGCGGGCGAGGCCAGCATCGTCTGCACGGTCAACGGCCGGGAGACCCGGGAATACCAGGTGGAGATCAACCGGCTGTATAAGGACGCGGGCGGGGAGCATGTGATGCTCACCGTCACCGACCCGGAGCTGCGCGCCCAGACCGGCGGCATCGTCCAGGGCATGAGCGGCAGCCCCATTTTGCAGGACGGCAAATTGGTGGGCGCGGTCACCCATGTATTTGTCAACGACCCCTGCCGGGGCTATGGCATCAGCATCCAGGACATGCTGGACGATGCGGGCCTGGAGGATAAAGCGGCGTAAAAAAGGACAGCCGCCCCGCTTTTCGGGGCGGCTGTCCTAAAACTATTTAAAACACTTTGCGCAGTTTGCCGGTGACCCAGACGGCGGGCAGGACCAGAAAAGCAAAGCACATATTCAGGGCCGGGATGATCTTCTCCGACCAGAGGGCCATCCCCTCCGGCTCCGGGGCGATGAGCAGGCCGCAGGCCACGGCGGCCGCGGCGCAAAACCAGATGAGCCAGCGGCGGCCGCTCATGTCCAGCCGCCGGTCGGCCCGGTAGGAGGGTTTCTCCCCCAAGGCCAGACGCAGGCAGAACTGGGCCGCGAACAGCAGCAGAGACACCAGCAGGAAATCCGGGAAGATCCAGAGGGTCACCACCAGGGCTTCCACCCGCTCCAGACTGTTGAAAAACACCAGATTCCGCACCAGGGAGAAAAAGGGCCGGGTGAGCCGGGCGGTCAGCTCCGGCCCGAAGCTGCCCACCACGGAGGCGCACAGCAGCGTCAGCAGCACGCAGACCGCCAGCAGCCAGGCGGCGTAAGAGCGGAAATGGTCCCCCTTAGGGGCGGGGCCCGCTGCGAAGCAGGGCAGATACACCGCCACCGACAGCACGTTGATCACCGGCAGAGCCCCCAGCAGCACCGGCACCGCGTCCCGGCCGGTGACGGGCAGCAGGTTGGTCTTGTCGATCCCGAAGAGGGCAAACCCGAGGATCAGCAGCAGGATGGCGCAGACCAGGGGCAGGCAGAGCTTGGCCACCCGCAGGATGGACCGGAGGGAGCCCAGGGCCGCGATCAGGCAGAGAATGCCCATGATCAGGGTGAAAAAGGCGGGGGGACTGAGGGGATAGATGGTGGTGATGAGCCGGTCCGCCCCGGAGCGGAGCACAAAGCCCGCGTACAGCAGCAGCCATACGGGCACCGCGAACAGCAGCGCCCGCCCGGCTTTCTCCCCCAGGGCCCGCAAAAACAGCTCCGGCAGGCCCTCTCCCTCCCGGCGGCAGCCCATAAAGCGGCATAAAAAGAGGATGTACAGCAGCAGCACCGGCGCGGCGGCCAGGGCCGAGAGCCAGACCGCCCGCCCGGCCAGCCGGGCCGAGGTGGAGGGGAAGAGCCGCAGAGAGGGCGACAGGAAAATCACCACCGCCAGCGCCAGCAGCTGCCGGTCATTATAGCTGTGTGTCGTGTTCATAGGCGTCCTAAATGTCCTTTAAGTTGTTGATATGGCTCAGATCCCCGCTGACGGAGAGCCGGAAGGTCAGCGTGGGCAGCAGCTCTGTAAAGGAGGCGTCCAGCCGCCGGAACCGGACCGGATCCGCCAGCTCCACCCGGTCCCCCAGGCCCAGAAAATCCGCCTGGAGCCGCTTGGAGCTGCGCAGGACAGAGCGGATCCGCTCGGAGATTGCGGCCTCCAGCTGCCCGGTGATATAGTCCGCCTCCTCCAGGCTGGCGCTGTCCTCCCCCGCTTCCCGGACCGAGGCGCTGACCCGGGCATAGATGTCGATCCCGGTGAGGCTGCCGTCCTTTTCGTCCCAGACGGGGACCAGCTCCGTGTGGCCCTGGGAGATCTCCAAGGTGACCGTCTCCCCGTCCCGGCCCGGCACCACTACGTCGCTGACGCCTACCAAGTTCAGCAGGAAATTGGCGCCGATGGCGTCCTCCCGGTCGATGTAGCCGCAGAGCTTATCTCCTTTGAGCACCGCATAGCCGGTCACGGCGGCGGTTTTGCCGGTGGGCTGTCCGCCGGGCGTCTCCGGGGACTGGGCCGGCTCCTCCGGCCCGGTCTCTCCGCCGTTTTGCGCCTGGTCCTCCGGCGCGGGTTCTTCGCTGTTCCGGGCGGCGTCCTCCGGAGGCGGCGAGGGCTCTCCCCGTTCCTCCTCCTGCTCCTCCGGGCTCCGGGACTCCGCCTCCTGACCTTGTCCGCCCGGCCCTTGGGCGCTCTGCTCGGTCAGTTCGTCAGAGTCGCTGTAGGTCAGGGCGCAGATCAGGGCGCTGCCGTGCCGGGCCAGGGAGCGCATCACCTGGGAGGCGGTGAAAACATAGCTGTCCCCCCGCTCGTCGGCGCTGGTCTTTACCGAGTCCAGCACCTCGCAGATGCCGGTGCCGCCCCGGACCACGCCGGAGATCAGCTCCTCCGCCGTGTGCTCCCGGACCACGTAAAGGGGCGTGTCGATGCGCATCTCCGGCGAGCGGCAGAGATAGATCAGCATATCGGCAATGCCCTGCCGGGCCGCCGGCTCCCCCAATACCACGTGGTTGACGTGGGCGCAGAACAGATCCTCCTCGGAGGAGTAGTTCCGGATGCGCTGGATGGCCGTGGTCACGCTCTGGCCGGTGCCGCTGAGGCAGACCGGGCTGCCGTCGGTCCGGGTGGTGGAAGGGGCGGCCAGCGTCAGACGCACAGCGCCGTCCCGGTCGTCCAGCCCCATGGTCTGGATGGCCAGGATCTGCTCCACCTCCCGGTAGTTGGAATAGATGCTGCCGCAGCCGGTGAGGGCGGGGACCATGCATAATAATAAAAGAAGAAGAGAAAACCGTTTTTTCATTTCTGCCGCCTCCTGTCCCCGGTTTTTAACAGCGGGTCCCGGAATTTGTTGAGCGGTTTCGGCACCCGGAGCAGCAGCCGCAGAAGGCCGCAGGGCTCCCCGCCGCTGAGGGGCGCCGTGAAGTTGACGCCGAAGCTGTCGATATCCGCCAGGTGCAGCAGCAGCAGGCAGATGCCCACGCCCACGCCGAAAAGCCCCGCCCCGATGGCCGCCAGCAGCAGGAGAAAACGGGTCAGCCGCACGGCGGAGCCCAGGTCCTGACTGGGCAGGGTGTAGCAGGCGATGCCTGACAGGGCCACCACGATGATGGCGATGGGGGAGACCACCCGGGCCTCCACCGCCGACTGGCCCACGATCAGCGCCCCGATGATGGATACCGTGTCGCCGATGGGGTTGGGCAGGCGCAGGCCCGCCTCCTGCAGCAGGCCGAAGGCGATGAGCATACTCAAAACTTCCACGGCTGTGGAAAAGGGCACGTCCTGCTTGGCCTCGATGATAGACAGCAGCAGCCGGGTGGGGATCATCTCCTGGTGGTACATGGCCACCGCCACATACAGCGCCGGCAGCAGCAGGCTCAGGATAAGGGCCAGATAGCGCAGCAGGGTCAGGGTCGTGGCCACGAGAAAATGGGTGTTGCTGTCCCCGGTGACTTTCATAAACTCCGCGAAAGTCACCGGCAGCACCAGGCCCACCGGCAGCCCGTCCACCAGCAGGCCGATCCGCCCATCCATCAGATACATGGCGAAGCGGTCCGGCCGCTCGGTGTGGATCAGCTGGGGGAAGGGGGAGAGGGGCCGGTCCACGATATACTCCTCCAGGGCGCCGGTGGCCAGCAGGGCGTCGATGTCCAGGGCGTCCAGCCGCCGGGCCAGCTCCCGCACCGTATCCTGGGAGGCGATGCCCTCCACAAACAGCACGGCCACCCGGGTCTGGGTCTTGCGGCCCACGCAGTTCTCCACCAACTTCAGCTTGGGGGAGCAGATCCGGCGGCGCACCAGGGCGGTGTTGACGCGCAGAGTCTCCACAAAGGAGTCCTTTGCCCCTTTGAGGGATTTTTCCAGGGTGGGCTCGGAGATGCCGCGGCTCTTGTCGGAGCGGAGCTCAAAGGTCAAAGCCGCCTGGAGCCCGTCGAAGACCACGGCGCAGCTGCCGTGGGTCAGGTCCGAGAGCAGCTGGTCCAGGTCGTCCCGGCATTTCACCGAGTAGCTGGTGACGCCGCCCCGCAGCAGCCGCTCCAGACAGTCCTTCTCCGTCTGCACGCCCTCCGCCCGGACGCTCTGGGTCAGCGGGCGGATCACGTGCTCCGCCACGTCCCCGCCGGAGATCAGGCCGTCCAGCCAGCAGACCGTGGGGAACAGCCGCCCCTCCAGGCCGAAGTCGATCCGGCGGGACTCGTAGTCGCCGCAGGTGGCAAATATTTCCTCCAGCCGCTGGGCTGTGAGGGGCCCCTCATAAGCCGGCATCCGCGCCGGATGGGGCCCGGGGTTTCCAACTTTTTTCTGTTCCATGCCGCTTATTGTCTCCAAAAAAAGGCGGAATATTTATGAATTGGAACAAAAAAGCGGGTGAAAAAAGGGAAGAAAGTGCTCGAAAAATTTTTTCGGAAAATTCCAGATTTTTGCTTGACTTTTGAAAAAACCCGTGGTATAGTAATCAGGCTGACGCCGAGAGGGGTTAGCGGTGTACCTTGAAAATTGAACAATGCAAGAAGCTTA
>CANRHH010000013.1 GCA_947630375.1 uncultured Oscillospiraceae bacterium
TTTATTTGGTGCCGAAGATCCGGTCACCCGCGTCGCCCAGACCGGGGACGATGTAGCCGTGGTCGTTGAGATGATCGTCCAGCGCGGCCACATAGATGTCCACATCCGGGTGATCCTGCTGCATCCGGGCCACGCCCTCCGGGGCGCCGATGATGCTCATAAGCTTGATGTGAGGCGCGCCGGTCTCCTTGATGAAGGTGATGGCGGCGGAGGCGGAACCGCCGGTGGCCAGCATCGGGTCCACCACGATCACGTCCCGCTCCTGGATATCGGGGGGCATTTTAAAGTAGTACTTCACCGGCTCTAAGGTGACCGGATCCCGGAACAGGCCCACGTGGCCGATCTTGACATTGGGGATCAGGCTCATCATGCCGTCCACCATGCCCAGGCCCGCCCGCAGAATGGGCACCACGGCCAGCTTCTTGCCCATGATCCGGCGGCATTTGGCCGTCGCCACAGGGGTCTCCACTTCCACCTCTTTCAGAGGCAGATCCCGGGTGGCCTCGAAGCACATCAGCATGGCGATCTCGGAGATCAGCTCCCGGAACTCTTTCACGCTGGTGTTCTTGTCCCGCAGGATGGACAGCTTGTGCTGGATCAGGGGATGGTCAAATACGTGTACATTGCTCATGTTTTCGATCTCCTTCTATGTTTTAGATTTGATCTGCCTGCTTTTCACGCGCCAGGCGCTCCTGCCGCTCCCGCTCTGCCTGGGACAGGCGCAGATACACGGGCAGAAGCTCCGCCGCGGTCTGGGGCGGCTTGTCCTGGGCGGCCATGGCCACGCCCCAGGCGCTCTGCCACAGGAGGTTGTCCGGCGCCAGGCGGAAGGGGAGCCCCTCCCGCTCCAAAAACCGGGCCGCCAGCTCCGCCCCGTCTCCCACCAGGAAGGGGGGACGATTCTGTGCCCGCAGTTCCCACGCCAGCTCCTCTAAAGCCAGGGGCCGGTCCGGGCAGAGGCGGCAGGGCCGCCCGCCCCGGATCTCAAACAGGGCGGTGTAAACCTGGCCGCGCCGGGCGTCCATCACCGGGCAGACCAGCCCCCCGGCGGCCAGACCGTGCCAGGCCATGGCCTCCAGAGTGGACACGCCCACGCAGCCCTTACCGGAGGCCCAGGCCAGGCCCTTCACCGTGGAGACCCCGATGCGGATCCCCGTAAAGGAGCCGGGCCCCTGGGCCACGGCGAACAGGTCCACGTCGCCCAGGCGCAGCTCCGCGTTTTTCAGCATATCCTCCGCCATGGGCAAAAGGGTCCGGCTGTGGGTCAGGCCGCTGCACTGGCCCGCCTGGGCCAGCAGCCGCCCGTCCCGCACCAGGGCTGCCGAGGCCGCCTTGGCCGAAGATTCCAGAGCCAGTATCAGCATAAGGCCGCCCCCTCTACGGTGATCTCCCGCTCACACGCTCCCAGCCGCCGGATGGAGACCGTGATCTCCTCGCCGGTGAAGGCCTCCCGCACGTTCTCGCTCCACTCCACCGCGCAGACAGCGCCCCGGCTGAGATAGTCCTCCCAGCCGATGTCAAACAGCTCCTCCGCGCTGCCCAGACGGTACATGTCGAAATGGATCAGCTCCCGCCGGCCCAGATACTCGTTGACGATGGTGAAGGTGGGGCTGGAGACCCGGCAGCTGAGCCCCAGACCCCGGGCCATTCCCCGGACAAAGGCGGTTTTCCCGGCGCCCAGATCCCCGTACAGGGCCACCACGGCCCCGTCCGGCAGACCCTGGGCCAGCCGGCGGCCCAGCTCCTCGGTCTCCTGTTCGCTTTTGGAGAGATAGACGGACATGTTTTGCACTCCATGGCTGCGTTGCCGCCCGGAACAAGGCTCCGTCCCCGGACAGCAAAATTTACACTTTCGCAATTATAACACCAAACTGTCCGTTGCGTAAAGAGCAAACTTGTGATAAAATAAAAAAACCGAAAACGCGTCCTTTTTGACGGACGCGCACGTTTGCGGAGAAAGGGCGGTGCGGATCATCAAAAAGATTTTGCCCTATGTAAAGATGTTTTTAAAACGGGCGGACATGTTCCTGTTTGTCATGTGTCTGATCTGTTCTCTGTACGGCCTGGCCATGGTGCACCAGACCCTGCCGGATATGTACGCCGCCCACTGGGTCCAGAGCACCCCTACCCGGATGATGATGGTGCAGGTGTTCTCCATGCTGCTGGGGATCGCGGCCTTCGTGCTGCTCACGGTGATCGACGCGGACCTGCTGGCGAACCAGTGGAAGCTGCTGTGCGCGCTGAACCTGGCCCTGTTGGTGGTGCTGTACATCTTCGGCCAGGACGACGGCACCGGCAACAAGAGCTGGATCCGTTTCGCCGGCATCGGCATCCAGCCCTCGGAGGTCATCAAGGTCATCTATATCATCGTGGCGGCCAAGCAGATGGCCTATCTGAAGGAATATAAGGATATCAACAGCTTCCTGTCCGTGGCCCAGATGGCCGCCCACGCGGTGATCGTGTTCGGCGCCATCGTGGTGGTCTCGGCGGACCTGGGCAGCGCGGCCATCATCCTGGGCATTTTAGTGGTGATGCTCTTTGCCCTGGGGCTGAAGCTGTACTGGTTCGCGGCCGGGGGCGCGGCGGTGGCCGCCATGATCCCGCTGCTGTGGACCTATTTCCTCAAGGATTACCAGAAGCAGCGGCTGATTGCCCCCTACGCGCCGGACGTGGTGGACCCCAGCGGGGACGGGATCACCTGGCAGACCAAGCAGAGCATGAAGACCCTGGCCTCCGGCCGCCTCACCGGCGTGGACGCGGATTACACGGTCACCACCTTCACCGGCAAGCACACGGACTTTATCTTTTCTTCTACCGGGGAGATCCTGGGGATGGTGGGCTGCATCGCCATTATGATCCTGCTGACCATCGTCATCGTCCACTGTGTCCGGGTGGGGCTCCACGCGGGCCGGACCTTCGATATGCTGCTGTGCATCGGCGTGGCTGCCTCCATGGCCTGCCAGACCTTCATCAACATCGGCATGTGCATCGGCATCACCCCGGTCATCGGCATCACGCTCCCCTTCTTCAGCTACGGGGGCTCCTCGATGATGACCACCTTTGCCGCCATGGGGCTGGTCTCCGGCGTCAAATATAAACCGAAACCTCAGCTCTTCTCGATGTTTTAGCATGTCGACTTTGTCGACACGCTTTAAATGTGACCCGCTATCTCCGGCCTAAGAGCCGCCCTTCGGGCGGTTGGCCTTCGAAATGCGCCTGCGGGCGCTACGCTGGGCTCACATTTGATATGCGCGCTTATCGCACGGGACTCTGCCCCGTTTGGTCGGCGCGGCGTCAGAACAAGGCAACCAAGCCATTTTGCCGCGCAAGCACGGCAAAATCGGCGGGCAGCCTTGTTCTTCCTTCCCAAAACCAAAGCATATGCTTTGGTTTTGGGAGGAGGCAGAGTGGAGCAAATGAGCTTTCCCGTTTACGGGGAAGCGAATGCGAGGAACTTCTGCCGACGACATGCGGCTCAGAGTGTTTTTGAGGCGGCAAAGCTGCCTCAAAAACGATTGAATCCTTTCTTCGCCGCTCTGCGGCGAAGGCGAAAAACGACTTACAGTCAAAAAGAACTCCCGCCACAAGGCGGGAGTTCTTTTACTCTCCGGGGTGAGGGCTGATGACCTTTCCGATGTTCCAGAGCCGGGCCGCCTGGGCGGCCATCTCAGAGCGCTCTTCCGGGCTGTGGTAGGCAAATTCCGCCGTCTGGCTGCCGCATTCCAGGCACTGGATATACAGGCACCAGCCGCCCTCCTCCTCAAAGCAGCCGGTACCGCCGCAATAGGGGCAGTCCTGCAGGGCAATATTGAATAAAGAATCCATATGCATCCTCCTGACACGGTTATGATACCCGCCGCGTGAAGCGGTCATTCCGATTTTCTTCCCCAGCGGAAGAGACGGCCCGACGGCGGACAGAGCTCATAGGCGTAGGCCAGGAGAATCCCGGCCGTGAGATAGAAATACAGGGAGGTGAACTCCGCGTTAAAGAAGATCTGGGCCTCCAGCATGCTATAGGATACGATGCCCGCCAGCGGGCCGGTCAGGCTCTTGACCGCCGGGCTGACCCGGGGATCCTCCGAGAAAAAGAGTCGGATCATGTGAAAGGCCAGCAGCCCGGTGAACAGCAGCACGATGGCCAGGCCGGGCAGGCCGGTGAGCACCATGGCCTCTAAGAAAGAGTTGTGCATGGTGGGGTAGCTTCTCGGTTTCAGCAGTTCGTTTGAGACGGACATGACGTCCGCCGCCGGGCAGCCCTTGAGCAGGCGCTCCGGCTCCGCCAGCACCGTGAGAAACGCGGTCTTGAAAATAGAGAGCCGGCCGGACATGTTGATGTTGACAGCCCGGGTGTCATCAAAATAGACCGAGGCGTCCACGGAAGGGGAGGGTTCTGCCTGCTCCTCCGGGGAGGTGGAGGCGGAGGGCGGGGACCAGGTCTCCTGCTCCTGGACGGTCAGCGCCCAGGAGGAGATCCTGCCCATGACCCCCGTGATGAAGGAAAAACTCATATAGACCGCCGCCAGGACCAGCGCGGCAGTCAAAACGGCGGCGGCTACCTTTTTCCAGACCTTCCGGAACCGGAGCCAGCGGAGCAGCTCCATCGCCGCTAAGATCCCCACGCATCCGGAGAAGGCGGCCATGGTGTTGCGGCTGTAGGTCAGGGCCAGGCCCACGTAGCAGAGAAACCCACCCAGCGCGATGGGGATCCGCCAGAGCTTTCGCTTGCAGCTGTAAAACAGGAAGGGCGTGGGGGCAAAGCCGATGAAGAACCACATGCCAGAGGTGTTCGGATTCAGATCAAACAGATTGAGTCGGGTAAAACCGTACCCTGTGAAGGAACACAGGACCGCCTCGGTGATGGGGTTGATAAGACGCACGTGGTAGATCGCGGTATAAATGCTGATAAGCGCCACAACGGAAAAATACAGCGTCAGTAGGGCCCCGAACAGCTTCATAAACCGGATACGGCCCTGGCCGCTGAGAAGAAAGCCCACCAGCGCGAAGGAAAAGTACAGGGTGAAGTTGACGATGCCGTTGAAATCGTCAAACAGGGCCTGGCCGCCGTTGAGAGCCCGGGAGAGGATATACCAGAGCCAGAACGCGACCAGAAGCCGCAGCTCCACCACATCTTTGGAGCGGCGAAAATACAGGGCGAAACCGGCTAAAACCGGCACGGCCGCCACATAATAGGTCTCCCACACCTGGTTCCACAGGTAAATGTTGATGGGCCACGCCATCAGGAAGAAATAGAGCAGGAATACGCAGACGATATGCACCTTCGCCCAGTTTCGCTCCTGGGGATGAATGAGTGTTTCAGACATATAAAACTCCTTACAGGTGAAAGTTCCGGGGAGGTACAGGGAAGCGCCGTGCAAATTCTTTATCAGAAGATATCCTCCACTACCTTGGAGGGCGGGGCTTCCAGGATCTCCGGGTGCTGGAACATGTAGCGGTAGGCCTGGAGGAACTGGGCATAATAGTGCCCGTCCACCGTGCGCTCGTCCATGGTCATTTTGCAGTCGATATACTTCCGGTCCTCTACCTGGCCCCGGCGGTTGATCTCATAGGCGTGATACTTGGAGCCGAAGGCGATGAATACGGGGAGGGTGCCGAAGTTATAGATATGGTGATACACGGGCCCGATGCGCAGAGAGCCCAGGTCGGTGATGATCAGGGAGCCGTGGAAGGGGCTGGCGTCCAGCAGGGACATGGGGATCCAGCCGAAATAGTCCATCACCCGCAGCACCGCCAGGGCAAAGCGGAGCAGGAACCGGGGGAGCCGGCACAGGATCTCCGCCACGTCCTCGGTGTTGTTGCTGCCGTCGTCGGCCTTGATCTCATCGATCTTATCATTCATCTTCCGGTACACATCGAAAATCGTGTCCGTCGGCTCAAATTTGACCTTGATGGTGGTCTCCGAAGCCCCTACGGTCAGGGCGCGCTTCACCGTCATCACCACTTCGATCCCGTGCCGGGCGAAGATCCGCCGGCCCACCACAAAGCGGTTGATCCCCGGCAGCATGGACACGCCCCGGATATAGGCGGCGATCAGGAAATGCAGGATGCCGATGCCCTTGTAGCCCTCTACCCGGAGCCGGCGCAGCTCCCGGTCCAGCACGGAGACCTCAAAGCGCTCCTCGTACTGGTTGCTGGCGTCGTTGCGGGTGGGCATGATGTATGGGATAAATTTGTTGAAAGCGGGCAAAGAACGGATCAGGCGGCCTTCGGCCCGGTCTCCGAAGCGGCGTTTGTAATCATTCATGGGAGGGCCCTCCTCTGCGGCCGGAATAGTTCCGGTTTTTTAAGTAAAGACATTATACCTGTTCTTTCCGCAGATTACAAGGGAAAGATTCGCCGCCGCCTGAAAACAGACGCGATTTCGAAGCCGTTTTTCCCGGAATTTTCCACTTTTCCGGCAAATTTTCTGCCTGAATGTTCCAGAGTGCCGGGCAATCTTCCCGGCGGAGGGATCCTGTGGGTCAAAGCCCCTTCTTCAGCAGGCGGATATCCCGGCCTACAAAGGGCAGATGGATAAACTCCCCGGCGATGCGGGAGCAGATCTGGGGCGTGTAGCGCTTGGCCAGCTCCCCGTCGCTCAGGTTGGTGCTGATAACGGTCCGACGGCCGTTGGACAGCCGGTCATTGAGCAGGGTATACAGGGCGCTGACGGACATGGGGGTGGTCATCTCCGTGCCCAGATCGTCCAGGATCATCAGATCGCAGGACAGCATCCGCCGGACCCGGGCCGAGGCGGCCTCCGCCTCCTCTCCGTCCCGGGAGAACTTCTGCCGCTCAAAGGCGTCCAAGGCGGCGGAAGCGCTGTCATAGCAGACAGAACAGCCCTTGGCCGCTACCGCCCGGGCGATGCAGGCGGACAGATAGGTCTTGCCCAGGCCGGGGCCCCCTTGCAGCAGCAGGTTCGGCGCGCCCTGGGGAAAGTCCGCGGCGAATTTGCGGCAGCTGTCATAGACCATGCCCATGGTCTGCCGGGGGGAGAGGCCCAGCTGGGGGTCCGGCTGGTCGCTGTACAGGCTCAGGTCGAAGCGGTCAAAGCTCTCGTCCCCTCGCTGCATCAGCACCCCCAGCTCCTTCGTCAGCTCCTCGTTATAGAGCTTCTCCAGGCAGGCGCAGGGCGCGCCCCGGTATACGCCCGTGTCCCGGCATTTCGGGCAGGAGACGATCTCGTCCAGATAGTCCGCCGGCCAGCCGTTGGCCACCAGCAGCTCCGCCCGGCGGACCTGCAGATCCAGATTTTCCTCTTTCAGCGCCGCCAGCTGCCGCTCCAGGTCCGGTGCCTTGGACACCGTCAGCCGCACCAGCCGGGCCATCTGG
The DNA here is from genome assembly GCA_947630375.1 of uncultured Oscillospiraceae bacterium. Lineage (GTDB taxonomy): Bacteria > Bacillota > Clostridia > Oscillospirales > Oscillospiraceae > Limivicinus. The sequence continues at coordinate 7,333 of CANRHH010000013.1, forward strand.
CCCCGCAGGGCGGCGTCAATTTGGCCGATCTCCGGCACCTTGCCGTAGACCTGCTCTATGCGCCGCTGCCACTGGGCCTGGTTGTCCGCCCGCCGCTGCTCCAGCCGGGCCCGGGCCCGGGCCAGCAGCTTTCCGTCATAGGCCATGCTCTCTGCCGCCTTTCGTCATTTTCCCAAAAAGGAACGCATTTCCTCCAAATTCACCGGCTGCCCGCCCTCCCGGGTGGCGGGGGCGGCGGCCTTGCGCCGCCGGCTGTCCCCGGCCTCGATCTCCTGGGGGGTGAACAGCTTTTTATCATACCAGCTGGAGACGATCCTGTTCATATAGCTCCACTTGAGGCTGCCCGTGTTGGTCACCGTCCGGTCATAGGCGATGGCCAGGGCCTCCTCCCCGTAGCCCATGTCCAGCCAGGAGGAGAGATAGCGCTCCTCCGTGGCGGTGAGGGCCCGGTCCCGGATGCCCAGAGCCGCCTTGACCCGGCCCATCAGGCTCCGCCGGTCCTTCTGCAGGCGGATATAGTCCTCCGCCTGCTCCAGGGTCAGGATCTCCCGGTTGGCCCAGATATAGGCCTCTTTTTCGATAAAGCGGGCCGAGGGCCGGCGCCGGTCCCCGTAGCGCTCGGCGCAGACCTCGGCGCAGTAGTTCAAAAGCTCCAAAATGACCTCCGGCGGCAGGGCCAGATAGTCATAGATCCCGAACAGCAGCTTCATATCGCTGCCGCTGAGGGCGTGCCCCACCACCTTGACCGCCTCCGAGAGGATGACGGAAAAGGCCCCGTCCTCTTTGGAGCGGCGGGCGATCTCCTCCGCCCGGTATTCCGGCAGCCGGGGTTCCGGCGGCTCGCTCCCGCGGAGCGCCTCCGGGGCGGTCCTGACCGGGGCCGGGGAGGCCGGCCGGGCGCCCAGAGGCAGCAGCCCCATCCGCCCCAACTTCTCCCGGGCCGCCGTCAGCTCGCCCAAGGTGCGGCAGAGGGCGTGGGCCGCCTGCTCCAGATCCTCTTCCCCGCCGGACCGGGCCAGGTAGATATACAGCAGGGCCACGTCCCCGTCGTGGGCGGCGATGAGCTTGTCCGCCGCCTGACCGTCTATGAAATTGTCCCTGCCTGCCTGCTCCATGGTCCGGTTCCGCCTTCTGCCGAAAAGTTTACAGTTTATTTCCTGGGAAACTTATTATAACATCAAAATTAACTTGTCGCAAGGGGGTCAACTGTGTTATAATGACCCTGTATCCTTGCCGCCGTGTCGAAAGACGGCGGCAGAGCAATGAGCAAGAGGAGCGCGAAGCATGATGGAGCTACTCTCCCCGGCCGGATCCCCGGAAGCCGTGATCGCCGCCGTTCAGAATGGGGCGGACGCGGTATATCTGGGTCTGGAGGGCTTCAACGCCCGCCGGGGCGCGAAAAACTTCACAACGGAAGAATTTGAGAAGGCCGTGCGCTATTGCCGGGTGCGGGGCTGCAAGGTGTATGTGACGCTGAACACCCTCATCGGCGACCGGGAGATGGAGAACGCCCTGGCTGCGGCCCGCCTGGCCTCGGACTTGGGGGCCCACGGGCTCATCGTCCAGGACCTGGGGCTGGTAAAGGTCCTGCGCCAGGCCCTGCCGGATATCCCCCTGCACGCCAGCACCCAGATGAGCCTGCACAATCTGGCCGGGGTGGAGGCCGCGGCGGAGCTGGGCGTCACCCGGGCGGTGCTGGCCCGGGAGCTGAGCTTGGAGCAGATCCGGTTCATCAGCGCCCACGCCTCTATCGAGACGGAGGTCTTTGTCCACGGGGCCCTGTGCTTCTGCCACTCGGGCCAGTGCTATATGTCCAGCCTCATCGGCCGGCGCAGCGGCAACCGGGGCATGTGCGCCCAGCCCTGCCGGATGCAGTACAGTTTAGGCGGCCGGATGGACGATTATCCCCTGTCCCTGAAAGACAACTGCCTGGTGGACCAGCTTGCCAGGTTAGAGGACGCCGGGGTGGCCTGCCTGAAGATCGAGGGCCGGATGCGCCGGCCGGAATATACGGCCATCGTCACCGGCATCTATTCCAAGGCCCTGAAGGAGCGCCGGGTCCCTACCAAAGAGGAGATGGAGCTGCTGGAGACCGCGTTCTCCCGGCAGGGCTTTACCCAGGGCTATTTTACCGGCGACAAGAAGGACATGTTCGGCGTCCGGTCCGAGCCGGACCAGGACGCGGAGAAGGTCTTTGCCACGGTCCGCAAGGCCTATGCCGACGGGGAGCTGCGCCGGGTGCCCATCCATTTCTATACCGTGGCGGAAAAAGGGGAGCACATCCGGGCCATCGCCTTTGACGAGGACGGGAACCGGGCGGTGGCCGCCGGGCCGGTGCCCGAGCGGGCCAAGCGCCAGGGCATTACCGACGGGTATCTGACCGAGCAGATGTTCAAAACCGGGGGCACCCCCTATAACTGCGTGGAGAACCGGGCCAAGGCGGACCCGGGGCTGTATCTGCCCGCCGCGGAGATCAACGAGCTGCGGCGCAAATTGGTGTCCCAGCTGTCGGACCGGCGGGCCGCGCCCCCCAAACGGCGCAGCTTCCGCCTGCCCGCCCCGCCCCAGAACCGGCCCCCCATCGCCGACCCCAAGCTGATCTTCCAGGTCCTCACCGAGGACCAGCTGAGTCCCGGCTTGGCGGAGCTGAAGCCGGACTATCTCTATGTACCCGCCCAGCTGCTGGCCCAGCGCTTCGACCTGGTGCAGCCCTTTGTGGACAACGGCACGGTGCCCGTGGCCGTTCTGCCCCGGGTGGTGACCGACGATCAGGCCAAGGAGGTCTACGCCGCTCTGGGCCGGGCCTTCGACCTGGGGGTCAACGAGGCCCTGGCCGGCAACCTGGGGCATGTGTTCATGGCCAAGGGTGTGGGCATGAAGGTCCGGGGGGATTTCGGCCTCAACGCGTTTAACTCGTATAGCCTGGAGGTGCTGAACCAGGCGGGCTTTTTGTCCGCCACCGCCTCCTTTGAGCTGCGCCTGAGCCAGATCAAGGCCATGCGCAAGCCTCTGGACACGGAGATCATCGTCTACGGCCGCCTGCCGCTGATGGTGTCCGACCAGTGCATCATCCGCCAGAGCGCCGGGCGCTGCGCCTGCCAGACCCCGGGCCAGCTGGCCGACCGGATGGGTTCCGTGTTCCCGGTGGTGAAGGAGTTCGGCTGCCGGAATGTGATCTATAACGCCCACAAGCTCTACCTGGCCGACAAGCGGGAAGACCTGTTCTCCACCGGGCTCTGGGGGCTGCGGCTGCTGTTCAGCACCGAGAGCGCCCGGGAGTGCGTGGAGGTGGCCAGAGGGCAGCTGGGCCTGTCGGACTACCGGCCCAACGTACTCACCCGGGGCCTGTACTACCGCGGGGTAGAATAAGGGTTCGTTTGGAGTAAACATATGCAGATCGTGCTGGCCTCGGCGTCTCCCCGGCGGAAAGAGCTGATGGAGATGCTGGGCATTGAAAATTTGAAGATCATCCCCGCCCGGGGAGAGGAGCATCCTCCCCGGGGCGCCTCTCCGGAGGAGACGGTGATCGCCCTGGCCACGGCCAAGGCCCGGGAAGTGGCCGCCCGCTGTCCGGCGGAGGACGTGGTCGTAGGGGCGGACACCCTGGTCTGGGTGGATGGCCGGATCTTCGGCAAGCCCCATTCCCAGGCGGAGGCCGCCGCCATGCTCCGGACCCTCTCCGGCCGGACGCACCAGGTATTTACCGGGGTGTGCGTGCTCCGGGGGGAGCGGGCCATGAGCGCCTGCGAGGAGAGCCGGGTCCGCTTCCGGGCCCTGACGGAGGAAGAGATCGCCGCCTACATCGCCACCGGCGAGCCCATGGACAAGGCCGGGGCCTACGGGGCCCAGGGCCGGGGCGCGCTGTTCGTGGAGAGCATAGAGGGGGACTTCTTTAACGTGATGGGCCTGCCTCTGTGCAGACTGGGCCAGATGCTCAAAAAGCAGGGAGTGGTTGTGCTTTGAAGGAATATCTGAAGAAAAACGGAATACGCATGGGCATCGTGGTCTTTGCCGTGGCCCTGCTCATCGGCCTGGGCCGGGTGGCCCGGTCCGATGAGATCAGCCTGTTCCAGAACGTGACGGGCATTGTCCGCGCCCCCCTGCAGAAGGTGCTGGGCTCGGTGGTCAACTGGATGGACACGATGTACGGCTTCATCTTTGAGTATGACTCCCTGGTGGCGGAGAACGAGTCTCTCCGCACCCAGCTGGCGGACGCTCAGGAGTCCGCCCGGGACGGCATCGAGGCCTCCGAGGAGAATGTGCGCCTGCGGCGGCTGCTGAACCTGCGGGAGGCCCACGCGGACTATGTGCTGGAGAGCAGCAAGATCGTGCTCTGGTCCTCCTCCAACTGGGCCAGCGCCTTTACCATCAGCAAAGGGGCCAGCAGCGGCATCGAGTTCGGAGACCCGGTGATCACCGAGTACGGCGCGGTGGTGGGCCAGGTCACCGAGGTGGGCGAGACCTGGGCCACGGTCAGCACCCTCATCGACGTGGACATGAGCCTGGGCGCCTATGTGGGCAGCTCCGGCAGCTCCGGCATGGTCATCGGCGAGTTCGGCTTCATGCGGGAAAAGCTGGCCAAGCTCACCTTCCTGGCCGACGGGGCCCAGATCTTCATGGGGGATGAGGTGCTCACCTCCGGCTCCGGCGGGGCCTTCCCGGCGGGGCTGATCATCGGCACCATCACCAACGTGCAGACCGAAGAGGGCGGCCAGATCGAATACGGGGTGGTGCAGCCCCAGGTGGATCTGGACTCGCTGGTGCAGGTCTTCATCATCAAGGACTTTGAAGTGGTGGAATAAGGATGGGCACGCCTTTTAAAGAACTGCTGGACCGGATCGACTTCCGGATCCTGCTGAAATACGCGCTGTACATGTTCCTGGCCCTGATCTGCCAGACCATGCTGTTTTCGGAATTTCGCATTTTAGGAGTCTGCCCCATGGCCCTGCCGGCGGTAGCCGTGGCGGTGGGCATGGTGGAAGGCGGCAGCTGGGGGGCCTTTTTCGGCCTGATCTTGGGCGTCTTCACGGATATGGCCTATGTGGAGTCCACCATCCTGTTTACGGTGATCTTCCCGGTCCTGGCCTTTGCCGCCGGCTTTCTGACGCACTTTTTCATCAACCGGCGCTTCTTTGCCTATATGGGTGCCGCGGCCCTGGCCCTGCTGGCCACGGCCGTGATGCAGATGGTGGGCACCATGGCGGCCGACGGCTGGTCCGGCGCCATGCTGCGCACGGTGCTGCTGCAGACTCTCTGGTCCCTGCCGCCGGCGGCCCTGGCCTATCCGCCGCTGATCCGGTGGATCAGACACTGACGAAAACGACGGGCCCTGGGGCCCCTGAGACGGCGCGCCGGCGGGAAAACAACTTCCCGGGCCGCGCCGGAGAATAAAGAGGCGATCTACCTATGAACAACCGATTAGTCAAACCCGGGCGGGTGGCCGTGATGGCGCTGGCGTTCGTCCTGATCATGGCGCTGTACCTGTTCTTTCTCTACAAGCGCCAGATCATCGAGGGCGAGGAGTATTACAACCAGAGCAACGAGACCCACACCACCAACGAGACCGTCACCGCCGCCCGGGGCAACATCCTGGACCGGTATGGCCGGGTCCTGGTCAGCAACAAGGAGTGCTACAACCTCCAGATCGACGTGGACAAGCTCTTTGCCAACGAGGACCCCAACGCGGTCATCCTGGAGCTGGTGGAGATGGTGCAGAGCTTTGGCGACAGCTATACCGACGACCTGCCCATCACCGCCACGCCCCCCTTCGAGTTCCGGGACATGACGGAGATCGAGCGGACCATGCTGGAGGCCTATTATAAGGACAAGGGCAGCGCTCTGCCGGATGACCCCACGGCGGTGGAGCTTTTGAGCTATATGCGCACCCGCTATGACATCGACAACAGCTACACCGCTCAGGAGGCCCGGCTGATCGCCGGCGTGCGCTATTCCATCAACGTCCGTTACGCCATCAACACCTCGGACTATGTCTTTGTCCAGGATGCCAGCATGAAGCTCATCACCTCCATCATGGAGAACAAGCTGGTGGGCATCAACGTGGAGCGGGCCTACGTGCGGGACTTCAACACCGAGTACGCCGCCCATCTGCTGGGCTATGTGGGCCTGATGACCCAGGAGGAGTTTGAAAAATACTCCCTGATGGACTATGCCAACAACGCCATGGTGGGCAAGGACGGCGTGGAGTATGCCTTTGAGGATGAGCTCCACGGCCGGGACGGGGAGGCGGAGGTGACCAAAAACGCCGCCGGCACCGTGCTGAGCACCGTCTATAAGCGGGAGCCGGAGCCCGGCAACCACGTGTATTTGACCATCGACATCGCCCTGCAGGAGCAGGTGGAACGGATCCTCGCCAACGGCGTGGCGGCCCGAATCTCCGCCGTGGAAGAGGACAACGCCAAGGAAATGGCCCAGGGGACCTTTGACCAGAACTTTAAGGACGAGATCACCGGCGCCGCCGCCGTGGTGGTGGATGTCAAGACCGGGGAGCCCCTGGCCATCGCCAGCTGGCCCACCTATGAAGCCTCCACCATCATCGAGAAATACCAGGAGCTGATGGAGACCCCCAACGCGCCTCTGTTCAACCGGGCGCTGATGGGCGCCTACGCCCCCGGTTCCACCTTCAAGCCCTGCACCGCCATTGCCGCGCTGAACGACGGCATCATCAACACCGAGGACAAGTATAAGTGCCAGGGCGTGTTCACCAAATACGCCTCCAACGGCTACGCGCCCCAGTGCTGGATCTGGACCTCCATCGAGGGCGAGAACCTGACCCACGGGGAGGAAAACGTGACCGCCGCCATCAAGGACTCCTGCAATTACTTTTTCTACACCATCGGCGACACCCTGGGCGTGGACCACATGGGCGACACCGCCCACAACTTCGGGTTAGGCGTGTCCACCGGCATCGAGCTGGTGGAGACCCGGGGCAACATGTCCAACCGGGCCAACCATGGGGACTACACCAACGGTGCCGAGTGGCGAATCGGTGATACGCTGCAGGCGGCCATCGGCCAGTCGGACAGCATTTTCTCCCCCCTGCAGCTGGCGGAATACTGCGCCGCCGTGGCCAACGGCGGCACCCGGCACTCCGCCTCCATCCTCAAGTCCGTCCGCAGCTTTGACTACAGCGAGCAGGTCTATGAGAGGGAGCCGGAGGTCCTCAGCACCGTGGAATCCGCGGACTACAACTGGGCCGCCGTCCATGAGGGCATGTACTTGGTGCTGAACGACTGGGCGGCCAACAGCGCCAACGCCGAGCACTGGGTGGACTGCAAGTGGAAGGTGGCCGGCAAGACCGGGACCGCCCAGAAGGGCGAGACCGTCCAGAACGACTCTATTTTCATGTGCTACGCCCCCTATGACGACCCGGAGATCGCCATCGCCATCGTGGTGGAACGAGGCATGGCCGGTGCCCAGAACAACCCTATCGCCCGGGACATCGTGGACGCCTACATCAACATCAAGAGCTATACCGATACCTCCGAGGGTGAAATGGCGCTGCTGAAATAATTTGTTCGTAAAAAACGGGAAAGTGTCCTTGAAAATCGGGAAAAGGGCGGGTATAATAAAACATCCCAAAAAAAGCCAACTGCCTGCCGGGCGGGGATAGACCCCGCATGGCCCAAAGAAAGGAATGGAGAGGAAAGGCATGAACATTGCACTGATGGCACACGACCGCAAGAAGGAGCTGATGGTCCAGTTCTGTATCGCCTACTGCGGCATCCTGGCCGAGCACTCCCTCTGCGCCACCCATGTGACCGGGAAGCTGGTCTCCGAGGCCACCGGTCTGCCCATCACGCTGTACCTCCACGCGGATCAGGGCGGCGCCCAGCAGATCGGGGCCCGGATCTCCTTCAACGAGATCGACCTGGTGCTCTTTTTCTGCGACCCGGCCAATCCCAACGGCTTTGACGATATCAATAAGATCGAGCGCCTGTGCGACCAGTATCAGATCCCCTTTGCCACCAACGCCGCCACGGCGGAGGTGCTGGTCCAGGGCCTGCGCCGGGGCGATCTGGACTGGCGCAACATCGTCAACCCCCAGAAGAGATAAGCGGTCATTCAAAACGAAATCAAATGCAAAGGCTCCCCTTACAAAGGGGAGACTTTGGCATGTTATGAGAGGACAAAACTATGCCCAAAGTATCCCCCAGGACCCTGTCCGGCTTCATGGAGCTGCTGCCGGAGCAGCAGAGCAAAATGGAGCGGATGATGGAGATCCTCCGCCGGACCTACGCCACCTATGGCTTCACGGCGCTGGACACCCCGGTCATTGAGTCCGCCGAGGTGCTGCTGGCCAAGGGCGGCGGCGAGACGGAGAAGCAGATCTATTCAATCCCCCGGGAGGGGGGCGACCTGGCCCTGCGCTTTGACCTGACGGTGCCCCTGGCCAAGTATGTGGCCGCCCACTACGGGGATCTGGCCTTTCCCTTCCGCCGCTATCAGATCGGCAAGGTCTACCGGGGCGAGCGGGCCCAGCGGGGCCGCTTCCGGGAGTTTTACCAGGCGGATATCGACGTGATCGGGGACGGGAAGCTGGATCTGCTCAACGAGGCGGAGATCCCTGCCATCATCTACCGGACCTTTACCGCTTTGGGGCTGAAAAAGTTCCGGATCAGGGTGAACAACCGCAAGCTCCTCAACGGCTTCTACGCCATGAACGGCATGTCCGAAAAGGCCGGGGAGATCATGCGCACCGTGGACAAGCTGGACAAGATCGGCGCGGAGCAGGTGCGCCGGCTGCTGATCGACGAGGTGAAAATGCTGCCCTGCAAGGCCGAGAACGTGATGGACTTTATGGCCATCCAGGGCTCGGTGGACCAAGTGCTGGAGCGGCTGGAGAACTACCGGGGCATGGACGCGACCTTTGACCAGGGCCTGGATGAGCTGATCGCCGTGACGAAATATTTGGGCGATTTCGGCGTGCCGGAGGAGAACTTCGCCCTGGACCTGACCATCGCCCGGGGGCTGGACTACTACACCGGCACCGTCTATGAGACGGAGATGACAGAGCACCCGGAGATCGGCTCCGTCTGCTCCGGCGGCCGGTATGACAACTTGGCCGAATACTATACCGACCGGCAGCTGCCCGGCGTGGGCATCTCCATCGGGCTGACCCGGCTGTTCTATGTGCTGGGGGAGCAGGGCCTGCTGTCCGACAGCCATGTGGACGCCCCCTGCGACGCCCTGGTGATCCCCATGACGGAGGACCTGGGCTATGCCATCTCCGCCGCCACCGCTCTGCGCGCCGCCGGGGTCCGCACCCAGCTCTACGGGGAGCAGAAGAAGTTCAAGGCCAAGATGAACTACGCCAACAAGCTGAAGATCCCCTTTGTGGTCCTGGCCGGGGAGGATGAGATCCGGGAGGGCGTCCTGTCCGTAAAGGATATGACCACCGGCCGGCAGCAGAAGCTGCTGCCGGAGGAGGCCGCCGCCCATATCCGGCAGGCCGTGGCGGCGCGCAACGCCGCCCCGGTGATCCGAGAGAAATAGGAGGAAGAAGTATGTTTCAATCCCGTACCCATACCTGCAACGAGCTCCGGCTGGAGCATGTGGGGCAGAAGGTGAAGCTGTCCGGCTGGATGGAGAACGTCCGGGAGGTGGGGGCCAGCCTGGCCTTCCTGGTCCTCCGGGACTTTTACGGCACCACCCAGGTGGTCCTGGAGACCGGGGAGATGCTCGCCGCGGTGAAGGCCCTGAACAAGGAGAGCACCATCTCCGTGGAGGGCACCGTCCGGGAGCGGGCCTCCAAGAACCCCCGGCAGGCCACCGGCGACATCGAGGTGGTCCCGGATAAGATCGAGGTCTTAGGCAAGTGCCGCTATAACGAACTGCCCTTTGAGATCAACCGCAGCCGGGAGGCCGACGAGACCCAGCGGCTCAAGTACCGCTACCTGGATCTGCGCAACCCCGAGGTGAAGAAGAACATCATCCTCCGCTGCAACGTGGTCGCCGCTCTGCGCCAGGCCATGACCGAGCACGGCTTTTTGGAGATCACCACCCCCATCCTCACCGCCTCCTCGCCCGAGGGCGCCCGGGACTATCTGGTCCCCGCCCGCAAGCATCCGGGCAAGTTCTATGCCCTGCCCCAGGCCCCCCAGCAGTTCAAGCAGCTGCTGATGGCCTCCGGCTTTGACCGGTATTTCCAGATCGCCCCCTGCTTCCGGGACGAGGACGCCCGGGGCGACCGGTCCCCCGGCGAGTTTTACCAGCTGGATATGGAGATGGCCTTCGCCACCCAGGACGACGTGTTTGCCGTCTTGGAGGACGTGCTGCCCCCCATTTTTGCCAAATACGGCAAGTATGACATCGCCTCCAGCGCCCCCTTCCGGCGCATCGGCTATGTGGAGTCCATGGAGACCTACGGCACCGACAAGCCGGACCTGCGCATCGACCTGGTGCTCCAGGACATGACCGGCCTGGTGCAGGGGACGGACTTTGCCCCCTTTGCCGAGGGAAACACCGTGAAAGCCATCGTGGTCTCCGGCAGCGCCCTGACCCGCAAGCAGATCGACAAGCTCTGCGCCGACACCGAGGTCCAGGCCGGCGCCAAGCCCTACTGGTTCCGGCTGGACGAGCAGGGCGAGCTGACGGGCGGCATCGCCAAGTTCCTGGCCGGCCGGAAGGAGGCCGTTGTCCGGGCTCTGGGGCTGACGCCCGGCTGCCTGGTGGGCGTGGCCGCCGGCAAGCGCGACCAGGCTTTAAAGACCGCCGGCGTCATGCGCAAGCTTTTAGGCGCCGCCGTGCCCGGCCATATGGACAGGGAGCGGTATGAGTTCTGCTGGATCGTGGACTTCCCCATGTACGAGATCGGGGAGGAGAGCGGGGAGCTGGAGTTCTGCCACAACCCCTTCTCCATGCCCGCCGGCGGGCTGGAGGTGCTGCTGCAGGCGGAGCGGGGGGAGATCGATCCGCTGACCATCACCGCCGACCAGTATGACCTGGTCTGCAACGGGGTGGAGCTCTCTTCCGGCGCCGTGCGGAACCACGACCCGGAGATCATGATCAAGGCCTTTGAGCTGGTCCGTCTGGGGGAGGAGGACGTGAAGAGCAAGTTCCCCGCCATGTACAACGCCTTCTGCTACGGCGCGCCCCCTCACGCGGGCATCGCCCCGGGGGTGGACCGGATGGTCATGCTCCTGGCCGGGGAGGACAGCATCCGGGAGGTCATTCCCTTCCCCATGAACAAGAACGCCCAGGATATCATGATGGGCGCCCCCTCCGAAGTGACCCAGAAGCAGCTGGACGAGCTGCATATTGCGGTCACAGACCCTGCTTGAAAAGGGCGAAGCCCTTTTCAAGCAATTCCCTCGGCCCAATGCGCGCACTCGATGCCCGCTGAAAGCGGTCATCTCGCACACTTTTGGGCCGCAAAGAGTTTTTCGCGACGTACATGCCGCCGCAAAAAACGATTGAAATTTGCTTCGCGGCAGTTGATTAAGTGCTGAATCGTTGTTTTTAACAGTCATTGAGCCGCGCTTTGCGCGGCTCTCATACTGCGGGGTGAGAAAAAGTGTTTTCCAGCGTCAGGAGCTTCGGCGTCAGCGGCATCGGGGGCTACCCGGTGGCCGTGGAGGTGTATATCTCCAACGGCCTGCCGGCCTTTGAGGTGGTGGGCCTGCCGGACGCAGCTGTGAAGGAGTCCCGGGAGAGGGTCCGGGCCGCCATCAAGAACAACGGCTATGACTTCCCGGTCAGCCGCATGACGGTGAACCTGGCCCCGGCGGACACCAAAAAGGCCGGCACGGTCTACGACCTGCCCATCCTCATCGGCATCCTCTCCGCCTCCGGGGAGCTGAAGCAGCCGGAGCCGGACTGCGCCTTTATCGGGGAGCTGTCCCTGACCGGCCAGGTCCGGCCGGTCAGCGGGGCGCTGCCCATGGCCCTGGCCGCCCTCCGCGCCGGGGTGAAGCGCTTCTTCGTCCCGGCGGACAACGCCGCCGAGGCCGCCTTTGCCCAGGGAATAGAGGTCTACCCGGTGGAGGACGTGGCCCAGCTGGTGCGGCACCTGAAAAAGGAGAGCCTCCTGGAGCCGGCCCAGGCCCCGTCCTTGGAGAGCCTGGCCGGGCATCAGCCGGATTTTGCCGACGTGAAGGGCCAGGAAAACGTCAAGCGGGCCCTGGAGATCGCCGCCGCCGGCGGGCACAACATTCTGATCGTGGGCCCGCCGGGCGCGGGCAAATCCATGATGGCCAAGCGCCTGCCCGGCATCCTGCCGGATATGAGCCGGGAGGAGAGCATCCGCTGCACGGAGATCTACTCGGTGGCCGGGCTCACCGGCCGGAAAAACCCGGTGGTGGCCCAGCGGCCCTTCCGCTCCCCCCACCACACCGTCTCCGCCGCGGGCCTGGCCGGAGGCGGCACCATCCCCCGGCCGGGGGAGATCAGCCTGGCCCACAACGGGGTGCTGTTTTTAGACGAGCTGCCGGAATTTCGCGCCGACGTGCTGGAGGTGCTGCGCCAGCCCCTGGAGGACGGGGAGGTCACCGTCTCCCGGGTCTCCGGCTCGGTCACTTTTCCCAGCCGCTTCATGCTGGTCTGCGCCATGAACCCCTGCCGCTGCGGCTGGTACGGGCACCCCTCGGGCCGCTGCCGCTGCACGCCCCAGGACGTGCGCCGGTATCACAGCCGGATCTCCGGCCCGCTGCTGGACCGGATCGACCTGATCGTGGAGGTCCCGGCCCTGGAATATGAGGAGCTGCGCAGAAAGCGGCCTGCCGAGTCCTCGGCGGAGATCAAAAAGCGGGTCAACGCCGCCCGGGAGATCCAGCGCCGCCGCACCGGCGACAGCACGCCCAACGCGTATTTAGGCCCCAAAGAGCTGCGGGAATACTGCGCCCTCAGCGGCGAGAGCGAGGCGCTGCTGAAGCAGGCCTTTGACGCCCTGGGCCTCTCCGCCCGGAGCTATGACCGGATCCTACGGGTGGCCCGCACCATCGCGGACCTGGACGGGGGCGGGGACATCGGCCCGGCCCACATCGCCGAGGCCATCCAATACCGAACCTATGATTTTCACGGGGAATGATTGCATATGAACGACATTTTGCTTCTCAAGCAGGGAGAGATCGTCCTGAAAGGGCTCAACCGCCGCATTTTTGAACAGCGGCTGATGGGCAACCTCCGCCGCCGCCTGGCCCGGATCGGCCGGTTCAAGGTCTACAGCGCCCAGTCCACCATCTATGTGGAGCCGGAGGAGGACGGCGCGGACATGGACGCCGCCTTTGAGGCCGCCCAAAAGATCTTCGGCTTTGTGAAGATCAACCGGGCCGCCGCCTGTGAGAAGGACAAGGACGCCATCGTCGCCCTGGCGGACCGGTATTTAGGGGAGGAGCTGGCCGCCGCCAAGAGCTTCAAGGTGGAGACCAAGCGCAGCGACAAGAGCTTTCCCATGACCAGCATCCAGCTGAGCCAGTATGTGGGCGGGGAGCTGTCCGACCGGTACCCCCAGGTGCCTGTGGATGTGCACGACCCGGACCTGACCATCCACATCGAGATCCGGGACCTGGCCGCCTATGTCCACGCCAGCCCGGTCAAGGGGGCCGGGGGGATGCCCGTGGGCTCCAACGGCACCGCGGTGACGCTGCTCTCCGGCGGCATCGACAGCCCGGTCTCCTCCTGGATGATCGCCCGGCGGGGGGTGCGCCTGATCCCGGTGCACTTCTTCTCCTTCCCCTATACCTCCCAGCAGGCCAAGGAGAAGGTGGTGGAGCTGGGGCGGATCCTGGCGGAATATTGCGGGAAAATGACCCTGGAAGTGGTGCCGTTTACCCATATCCAGGAGGAGATCCGGGACAAATGCCCGGAGGAGTATTTCACCCTGGTCATGCGCCGCTTCATGATGCGCATTGCCCGGCGCATTGCCCTGGATAACGGCGCCGGGGCCATCGTCACCGGGGAGAATCTGGGCCAGGTGGCCAGCCAGACCATGGAGGCCATGGCCGCCACCCAGGCGGTGCTGGATCTGCCGGTGCTTCAGCCCCTGGTGGGCATGGACAAGGAGGAGATCGTCTCCCTGGCCCGGAAGATCGGGACCTTTGACACCTCCATCCTGCCCTATGAGGACTGCTGCACGGTCTTCACCCCCAAGCATCCCCGGACCCGGCCCAAGCCGGAGGAAGTGGAGGCCGCCGAGAGCGCGCTGGACGTGGAGGCCCTGGTGGAAGAGGCCCTGCAGGGGATAGAAAGGATCGTGGTGCGTGATGAACAGGAATTATGATACGGAGATCCTCTCCGTAGGGACCGAGCTGCTGCTGGGGCATGTGACCAATACCGACGCCCGGGACGTGTCGGAGATGCTGTCTAAGATCGGCGTCAATGTGAAATACCACACCGTGGTGGGGGACAATCCCCAGCGCCTGCGCCAGTGCGTGGAGGTGGCCAAGGGCCGGGCGGATATCCTCATCACCACCGGGGGCCTGGGCCCCACCTGCGACGATCTGACCAAGCAGATCCTGGCCGAGGCCTTTGGCCTGCCCCTGGTGCCGGTCCAGGCGGAGCTGGACACCATGTACGACTATATCAAGGGCGGCAAGAAGCTGACGCCCAACAACTTCACCCAGGCCCTGCTGCCGGAGGGCGCCACGGTGTTCCACAACCTCTGGGGCACCGCCCCCGGCTGCGCCTTTGAGAAGGACGGGAAAATCGTGATCATGATGCCCGGGCCTCCCAAGGAATGCTGCCCCATGTTTGAAAAGTACGCCATCCCCTATCTGCGCAAGCTCTCCGATGAGCAGATCGTCTCCCACTCGGTACACATCTTCGGCATGGGGGAGAGCACCGTGGACGACCTGTTCCGGGAGGAAATGAACACGATGGTCAACCCCACCATGGCCCCCTACGCCAAGGAGTGCGACTGCCTGCTGCAGGTGACCGCCAAGGCCCGGACAGAGGCGGAGGCGGAGGAGATGATCCGCCCGGTGCTGGAGCATGTGCGCGCCCGGCTGGGGGATCTGGTCTATGGGATCGACGTGTCCTGCATCGAGGAGGCGGTGCTGCCGCTGCTGAAGGAGCGGGGCATGAGCTTTGCCGCCGCCGAGAGCTGCACCGGCGGCGACGTGGCCCGGCGCTTTACCGATATACCCGGGGCCAGCGCCGTGTTCCTGGGCGGGGCCGTCACCTATACCAACGAGGCCAAAGCCCGGCTCCTGGGCATCGACCCGGCCCTGATCGAAGAAAAGGGCGCGGTGAGCTATGAGGTGGCCAAGGCCATGGCCGAGCGGGTCCGGGCCCTCACCGGGGCGGACATCGGCGTAGGCGTCACGGGCCTGGCCGGTCCCGACGGGGACGGGGTCCACGAGGTGGGCACCGTGTTCATCTCCATGGCCGTGGAGGGCCGGACCTATGTGAAGGAGACCCATATGGGCGCCTGGCGGACCCGGAGCTTTGTGCGCCGTATGGCCGGCAACTATGTCTACGACATGATGCGCCGCTATCTCACCGGACTGCCGGTACTCTAAGCATATATGCAAAAACGCCCCTGGCCCGCGCATTCGCGCGGGCCAGGGGCGTTTTCTATAACGACACTTATTTGGCGGCTTTGGCCGCTTTTTTGATCTGGTTGAAGGTCTGCAGGTTCTCCGCCGTATAGCCCACCATCACCCGGGCGTTCCGGCTGGCGATCTCCTCCATCACCCGGATGGTCTGCCGCTTTTTATCCTTTCCCCGGACGGAGAGCAAGTTCATCATCTTCCCCTGAAAGGTGCCTGCCACCAGGGTGGTGCTCAGGGGGATCCCCATGTACCGCTGCAAATGGTTGTAGCACAGGGCCACGTCCGTATACCGGAGGACGACCCCGCCGGTGGAGAAAAGGAAGTGCTGAGTCAGCGTCAGCTTGTTCCCGCCTAAAGTCAGCTTGCTGGGCCCCTCCAACTCGTTGGCCGCGTAGCCGATCTGCCCGGCGTCTATCAGGACCTGGAGGGCTTTGTCCACCGACCGGTCCATAAAAAACCAGGACAGAAAACAGGGCAGCGCAAAGACCAGCAGCATCACGATCCCCGCCGTGACGTCCGCCGTAAAGAGGCAGAACAGACTCAAAGCCGCCAGGATCCCGCCCCAGATCAGACAGGTCCGGGCCGCCCGGCCGACATATTTTTTGATCGCTTTTTTCGCATCCATACCCATATTTCTCCCACAGTCTGATTTTCTCCAGTATAATGCTTTTTGGCCGGAAAAACAAGAGGACCGGCGGAAAATATAAAAAAGCTCTTGACAAAGGACAGGGCAGGATGTATATTAACTGTACTAAGACAACCAATACAGTTAAGACGGAGGAGGTGCTTGCTTGATCCGTGTTGATTTCCGGGACCCGCGGCCCATCTATGAGCAGGTGCGGGACGGCTTTCGCCAGCTGATCCTCAGCGGGGTGCTGCCGCCGGATGAGAAGCTGCCCTCGGTACGGGAACTGGCGGCCCGGCTGGCCATCAACCCCAACACCATCCAGCGGGCCTACCGGGAGCTGGAGGCCCAGGGCTACATCTGCTCGGTGCCCGGCCGGGGCAGCTTTGTCTGCGCCGGGGCCAGGGCCCAGCGGGCCCGGGCGGAGGAGCTGCTGGGGCAGTTGGGGGAGCTGGCAAAGGAGCTGAGGCTGTTGGGCGTCTCCCGGGAGGAGATGGAGGCGGCCTTGAAGGGAGGAGAAGACGATGAACATTGAGGCAAAGGGCCTCTGCAAGAGCTTTGACGGTTTCCGGGCCCTGGACGGCCTGGAGCTCCGGGTGCCCCAGGGGGCGGTCTACGGTCTGGTGGGGCCCAACGGGGCGGGCAAGTCCACCTTTATCCGCCACCTGGCCGGGATCTACCGGCAGGACGCGGGGGAGCTGCTGGCCGATGGGGAGCCGGTATACGAGAACACGGCGTTCAAAAACCGCATGGCCTATATCCCGGACGAGGTGTTCTATTATAACTCCGCCACCCTGGCCGACATGGCCCGCTTTTACGAGAGCGTCTATCCCCGCTTTGACCGGGAGCGCTATCAAAAATGGGGGCGGCTCTTTGAGCTGGACGAGAAGCGGCTCATGCGCAAGCTGAGCAGAGGGATGCAGAAGCAGGCGGCCTTCTGGCTGGCCCTGTCCCTGGATCCGGAGCTGCTGGTGCTGGATGAGCCGGTGGACGGCCTGGACCCGGTGATGCGCCGCCAGGTCTGGAGCGCCCTCCTGGCCGACGTGGCCGAGCGGGGGACCACGGTCCTGGTCTCCTCCCACAACCTGCGGGAGCTGGAGGACGTGTGCGACCATGTGGGTATCATGAACGAGGGGAAGATGCTGCTGGAGCGGAGCCTGGCCGAGCTCCAGGAGAACAGCGTGAAGATCCAGCTGGTGCTGCCCGAGGGAAAAGAGCTGCCCCCGGATCTGCAGATCCTCCACAGCGCCAACGTGGGCCGGGTCCGGCAGATCATCCTCCGGGGCCGGGTGGAGGAGCTGACGGCCCGGGTCCAGGCGGCCTCGCCCCTGTTTATGGACGTGCTGCCCCTGAGCCTGGAGGAAATATTTATCTACGAGTTGGGAGGTGCCGGGCATGCGCTCAAAGATTTCCTTCTATAATAAGGGCCTGGCCAGAAACCTGCTGCGCCGCTTCTGGCCTTTAGGGGCCGGGTATCTGCTGGTGCTGCTGCTGGTGCTGCTGTGTGTGGAGCCGGGAAAATTCGCCTCCCGGGATCTGCTGGAGGCGGGCATCGCCTGCGGGACCCTGCTGTCCTTCTTTGCCGCCGGGCTGGCGGCCCTGTGCATGTTCCAGTTTCTGTACAGCAGCCGGGGCAGCGGCCTGATCTGCTCCCTGCCCCTGCGGCGGGAGACGGTCTTTTCCACCGCGTATCTGACGGGCCTGCTGCTTCTGCTGGGGGCGGACCTGGCGGCGGCGCTCTTGGCGGCGCCGGTGCTGCCGCTGCGGGGGATAGACCCGGCCTATCTGCTGCCCTGGCTGGCGCTGCTGGTCCTGGGCAACCTGAGCTTCTACGGCACGGCGGTGTTCTGCGCCATGCTCACCGGGAGCTTAGTGATCCTGCCGGTGGTGTACACGGTGCTGCACTTTGCCGCCTTCGTGGTGGAAAACTGCGTGGCGAACCTGATGGAGCTGTTCGTCTACGGCTTTTGCCGGGGGGACTGGAAGCTGCTGTGGCTCTCGCCGGTGATCTATCTGTTTGAGAAGCTGGAGGTCCAGGTGGAGCTGGACAGCATGAACAACCTTGTCCGGGCCTGGGTGAGCGGCTGGGGCGCTTTAGCGGCGGCCTGCGCCGCGGGGCTGGCCCTGTCTGCCCTGGCGCTGCTGCTGTTCCGCCGCCGGGAGATGGAGCGGGCCTCGGACACGGTGGCTTTCCCGGTGCTCAAGCCCCTGTTCCGGGTCTGCCTCTCCATCGGCACGGGCCTGGTCCTGGCCGCGGCGGTGATGGAGTGGCGGTACCGCTGGTACGAGAGCGGCTGGGACCCGGTCCTGCCCATCGCCGGGCTGCTGGTCCTGGGCGCCGTTGTGGGCTGGTTTGCCGCTGAAATGCTGCTCCAGAAGACGGTGAAGGTGTTCAAAAGCGGCTGGAAGGGCTGCCTGGCGGTGTGCCTGGCCTTGGCGGCGGGCACCGCCGCCCTGGAGCTGGACCTGTTCGGCTTTGAGGACCGGGTGCCCGCTCCGGAGCAGGTCGAGAGCGTGGAGTTCAACCGCTTCTCCGATTTTACCTTCTCGGAGCCGGAGAATGTGGAGGCCGTCACCTCCCTGCACCGGCAGATCATCTCCGAAAAGGCCCAAAACGAGGCCGGCGGGGAGCAGCACTCCAATGTGGTCCTGACCTATATGCTCAAAAACGGCAAAATTCTTCAGCGCCGCTACTATCTCAGCTATGACCCGGAGGAGCTGGAGGATGACGGCTCCGCCCCCATGCGCATCCAGGCCCTGTTCAACACCCCCGAGGCCCTGGAGCGGCGGCGGAGGCTGGGGGAGGAGATCCCCCTGACGGAGAGCAGCCTGGTCTACGTCCGCCTGGAGCGGGACAACGAATACGGCGAGGAGGAGCGTTACAACATCCCCCAGGACCAGGCCCTGGCCTTTGTGGAAAACTGCGTTCTGCCGGACATGGAGGAAGGGACCCTGGACCGGGACTGGTACGTGGTGCCGGAGAGCTACTATGCGCTCTGCACCGAGTGGCGGATCCGCGTCTGCCAGGAGCAGACCCTGCCGGGGGAGGACCGGGACCTGCGGGAGTACAGTTACTCTCTCCAGATGGACTCCGCCCGCTGCATAGCCTGGCTGCGGGAGCACACGGACCTGAAGATCCGCCCGCTGGAACAGATCACCGACGAACGGGACCTCACCTGGGACTTCTACGGCACCCACTATTACATGAAATAAAGCGATCACACAGCCCGCCCCGAGAGGGGCGGGCTGTGCGGACCGCGGGCCGCATTTGAATGGGTTCATAAATTCTTGTCCCTTTGTTTATAAAATTTTGGGAGTTTGTTCATGACCAGGTCACAAACATAAGGTATATTAAACGCACATAGAAAATCAAGGCGAAAGAGGTTTTCAGCATGGTGGAGCCCGAGGGCTTCGAGCCGAAACAAAATGAGACGGGCGCCGCCCGCCGGGAGACCTTCGGAGGGTACAACTTCACGGGGGAGACCGACCGGGTCAACGGCGAGTATCATTACAAAAACGGCTATACCCAGAAGATCTACTCAGATGCCCACTATGTCCCTGTGGACGAGAACACGGCCCCTCCCCGGTACTATACGCCGCCGGAGAAGCCGGTGAAAGAGCCGAAGCCTCCGAAACGCTCCAAAAAGCGTTCCGGCCTGATTTTCAAGGTCCTGGCAGCCTGCCTGGTGTGCGCCGGGCTGGGCGGGGCCGCGGGTTCCGCGGTCATGGGCGCCCGCCTGGGCGGCCGGGTAGACAGCCTGGAGGCCAGGCTGGAGGAGCTCCAGCAGGCGGCAAGCGCCCCGGCTGTGAGCAGCTCGGCGCCTACGATGCTGCCCTCCGCCATGGCGGCGGCCGGCGGCGGCATCACCGCCGGGCAGATCTATGAACAGGCCTGCCGGCAGGTGGTGGGTATCAGCACGGAAGTGACCTATACCAACATCTTCGGCATGACCAGCTCCAGCGCCGTCAGCGGCTCCGGCTTCATCCTTTCCGAAAACGGGTATATCCTCACCAATTCCCACGTGATCGAGAGCGCCTATGAGAGCCGGCGGAATGTGAAGGTCATGCTCCACGACGGCTCCCAGTACGAGGCGGAGATCGTGGGCGTGGAGAATGACGGGAGCGACGTGGCGGTGCTGAAGATCGACGCATCGGGCCTGGACCCGGTGACCTTGGGGGACAGCGACAACCTCCAGGTAGGGGATGACATCTATGTGGTGGGCAACCCCCTGGGTGAGCTGGAGTTCTCTATGACCACCGGCCACGTCAGCGCCCTGGACCGGCTCATCACCACCGACTCCAACGCGGAGCCTATCAACATGTTCCAGATCGACGCCGCCGTGAACCACGGCAATTCCGGCGGCCCCGTGTACAACGATCGGGGCGAGCTGGTGGGAGTGGTCACCGCCAAGTACAGTGACACCGGCGTGGAAGGGCTGGGGTTCGCCATCCCTGCCAACGAGGCCTGCTCCATCGCCAGCGACCTGATCACCCAGGGCTATGTGTCCGGGAAGGCCAGCATGGGCGTGCGGATCGACGAGCGGTACAATTCCATGTACAGCCAGTACTACGGGATGCCCATGGGCGCCTATGTGTACTCGGTGGAGCCGGACAGCGCCGCCGAAGAGGCGGGCATCCTGGCAGGGGATGTGATCACCCGGGTGGGGGATGAGCCTGTCAGCAGCTACAGTGAGCTCCGCTCCGCCATCCGCCAGTACTCCGCCGGAGATACGGCCCAGATCGATCTCTACCGGTCCGGCGCCAGCTTGACGCTGAACGTAGTGTTCGACGAGGAGCTGCCCGATTCCACGGGCCGGGGCCTGGGCTGAACCCTATTTAATTTGATACTTTTCTACTCCTATAAATCCTCTCTTTTCTCCCAAAACGAAGGACCTCACGGGCAACCGTGAGGTCCTTTGTTTCTGCGAGGCGCTTTTGGCGCCTCGCTTCAAATGCGGCCCGCTTATCGCGCGCGGAGCTGCCAGAAGGCCACGGCGCTGGCGGCGGCCACGTTGAGCGAGTCCACCCCATGGGACATGGGGATGCGCACCGTGTAGTCGCAGCGGGCGACGGTGCCCGGCGAGAGCCCGTCCCCCTCCGCGCCTAAGACGATGGCCAGCCGGGGCAGCGTCTCCAGCCGGGGGTCGTCGATCAAAAGCGCGTCCCCGGTCAGGGCCATGGCGGCGGTCTGAAAGCCCAGCTCACGCAGCAGGGCCAGACCGCCCTGGGGCCAGCCGCCCTCTGCCGGGCCGATCACGGCCCAGGGGACCTGCAGCACCGTCCCCATGCTGACCCGGACCGCCCGGCGGTTCAGCGGGTCGCAGCAGGTGGGGCTGAGGAGCACCGCGTCCACCCCCAAGGCGGCGGCGGAGCGGAAAATGGCCCCGATGTTGGTGGCGTCCACCACCCCTTCCAGCACCGCCAGCCGCCGGGCCCCGGCGCACAGCGCCCGGACCTCCGGCTGCCGGGGGCGGCGCATGGCGCAGAGAATGCCCCGGGTCAGCTCGTAGCCGGTGAGCCGGGCCAGCAGCGGCCGTTCGGCGGTGTAGACCGGGATCTCCCCGCAGCGCCGGATAAGGGCGGCCCCCTGGCCCCGGATGTGCCGCTGCTCCATCAGCAGAGCCACGGGCGCGCAGCCCGCGTCCAGGGCGACGCGGATGACCTTGGGGCTCTCCGCGATAAAGACGCCTTTTTCTGGCTCCAGCCGATTGCGCAGCTGGGCCTCCGTCAGATGGGCGAACAGCGCCAGCTCCGGGGCGTCCAGACTCTCCAGGCGGATCGGTTCAGCCATGGCTCACTTCTCGTGCCGGCCCCGGTAGCCCAGGTTCCGGAAAGTCCCCCGGCTGGGCAGACGCAGGTCCTCATAGAGCACGAAGGAGAACAGGGGCAGCTCCTCGTGGTCCTCTAAAACGCGGTAGATCAGGCAGGTGATGCCGTAGGCGATGAAAGCGGAGGCGGTCCCCACCAGGGCGGCAAAGAGCACATCTGAGGGGTAGTGGGCCATCAGGTAGTTCCGGGACAGGCACATCAGCAGCACGGAGATGCCCGCCGGGAGCAGATATTTCTTTCCCCGGGTCAGCGACAGGGCCAGCATCCCGGCGGAGAGCGCCGTCACGTGCCCGGAGGGGAAGGAAAAACCGTCCTCCGCCGGGGAGCCCACGGCCGCCCACCAGCTCCGGTACAGCTCCAGCGCCTCAAAGGGCCGGGGCCGGGCCACCGCGTCCTTCAGAAAGATGCTGGTGATCAGCGCGCCGCAGCACACCGCCCCGAAAATGCACACGCCGCTGCGGCGGGTGCGGGCAAAGCACAGCAGCACAAAGGCCAGCAGAAACATCAAAAGTCCCTTTTCACCCAGCAGGGTGATCAGCTTCATCAACGGGGTCAGGACCGTGCCCGCGCTCTCCGCCAGACTGTGGAGAACGCGGAGGATGCCCCCGTCAAAGCCGGCAAAAAAGCGGTTGAGCCATTGGGCGGCCGCAGTCAGTTCCATGGTTTCATCCTTCTTTCTTATGGTTCAATGGTTCTTCGGAGCGTCAGTCGGGGAAATAGGTCTCAAGCTCGTCGGCGGAGAGGTACAGCAGCCGGGTCAGCTGGTCCACATTGTGGGCGGCCCAGTCGTTCTCGGTGACAAAGCGGCGCAGCGCGTCCACCTGGTTATACCAGGCGGCAGGGTCCATGTCCCAGCGCTGCCAGTCCCGCTCCACCTCCGGCTCCAGCAGAGCCTGGAACCGGTCGATCAGCTCCAGCACATGCTCGTTGGAGAGAGTGGTCCGGTTCAGCTCGGAAAAGCGGGTGAGGAAGCGGGTGCGGAAATCCGGGTTCGTCAGCAGATTTTTAAGCAAAGGCGGGATCTGGTTGCCGGCGTTGCCGATCTCCAGCAGGATGATGGAAAAATCTGAGCCGCTGTAGCAGAAAGCCCAGTCAAAGTCATAGGCGGCAAACTGCCACTTGTTCCCGTTTTCGGGGGAGCGGAAGACCCGGGCATTGCCCTGCAGGTCCGTGTTGGCGGAGTAGCCCTCGATGATGAACCAGTCGATGAGGCTGTCCAGGTCCACCAGGCTGTCTATGGTCTGGTAGTTCCAGTCCTCGCTCATAGGCTGCCGCCATCCGGCCAGGACCACCTGCTGATAAAAGTCCGAATCCATGGGCGCCGGGGTCCGGTACATGGTGACGCTGTCCTTGGAGACGCCGCTGTGGGTGGCGTAATAGGTGCGGGAGTAGTCCTCTTTCAGACAATAGATCCCCCGGTATTCCCCGTTTAAATACAGCACGCAGAATTTGCTCTCCTGGGAGAGGACCTTGTCCGACATCTCCTGGCTTAGCTCCTGGAAAAGCTCGTTGCGGAAAATGCTGCGGTTGTAGTCCTGCCCGCCCCGGATGGACAGGGAGGCGTACTCCCGGATGCCGTTTCCAAAGACGTCGCAGTCCAGATGCCCGCCGTAGATCCCGTCAAAGGAGACGCCCAAGCTCTTTTTCGGCTGGAAGAGACTGGTCCAGCCCTTCATGCTGGCGGAGCAGGCGTGGTTGAATACGCTCTCCCCGTTCTCGTACAGGGCCAGGTTGGCCGGAATGTCCACATCCTTGGTCCCGGCGTCGTAAATGGCGTTGAAGCCGGGCAGATCGTCCACCACCAGGCTCAGCACCGGCAGGCTGTGCCCTTCGTTGAGCAGATAGCTGAAACTGGCCACCGGGCTGGGCAGCGCCCCGTCCTCTATCGCCACCGCCCGGACCACCGAGGTGCCCGTCAGGGAGAGGGGCCCTTCATAGGGGGCGGAGCCCTCGTGGGGGACGCTCCCGTCCAGGGTGTAATAGATCCGGCCCGGGGCCTGCAGCTGCACGGACACGGAGGTCACCCCGTCATAGCAGCCGTCCGGCTCCAGGGTCGTGGGCCGGGCGGACACCCGCCGCAGCCCGCCGGCGTTGGCCTCCAGGGGCGTGGGCAGGGCAAAGTAGAAAAAGCCGTTTTCCCCCGCCATGCGGCCCAAACTGCCGTTGGAGGGGATATCGTGCAGGGCGGCGTAGTCCGCTAAAGCCCCGGAGGCGTCCGTCAGGTACAGCTGCTCGGAGGCCGCGTCCAGGGAAAAGCTGGCGTGAATGGGGCCGGAGGACAGTTGCTCCTGCCCGGAGGCCGCGTCCGGAGAGGCGCCGCCGGGGACGGCGTCGGGGGAGGGAAGCGCCGCCTGCCCGGAGCAGAGGATCAAAAGCCGCTCCCCCGGCTGGAGCTCCCGCTCCGGCAGGGCAAAGAGGGCGTAATCGTTCCGGTCGTCAGACAGATGCCAGCCGGCCAGGGAGACCGGCGCCGCGGAGACGTTTTCCAGCTCCACCCAGTCCTCCGGCTCCTGGCCTTCCGGGGCGGCATAGAGGGTGTTGGCCACCATGACCTCGCTGATGAGCACCGGGCTCGTCCGCTCCGAGGCGGCGCAGAAGGCGGCGTAGCCCTCGCCGGTGTTGGGATAGCCGGGGCTGGGCCAGGGGCAGCGGACAAAGCTGCCGTCCTCCTGCCGGATCAGGGAGCAGTCCGCCTCATCCAGGGTCCAGACCGCGCTGTCCTGCCGGACCCCGGCCGGGTCCAGCAGATAGAGGGCCTCCCCCTGGCCGATGGAAAAATCCGCATTCCGGGGCCCCGGCTCTCCGCCGCAGAACAGCGTCAGCCGTTCCCCGGGGGCCAGAGAGACGCCGGGCAGAGAGAATTTGCCCCGGTCCTCCCGGTCGGAGAGGGCCCAGCCCTCTAAGCTCACCGGCTCGCCGGAGATGTTCTCCAGCTCCACCCAGTCGCTGAACTGGCCGGCCTCATCCCGCAGGGTGGCCCGGTTCTTGCCCATGAGCTCCGAGATGCGCAGCAGCCGGGAATAGTCCGGCGCCGGCGTAGGCGCCGGGCCGGGCGCAAAGCTGTCTGGTCTGGGATCCCGGAGCAGCCAGAGTCCGCCTCCGGCGGCCAGCAGCAGGACCAGCAGACCGGCGGCCGCAAAGACCGGCCAGAGCCGTTTTTTCTTTTTAGGGGCGCTGCTCAGATGGCTGCCCGATTTTTTCATCCTCGCCCTCCGTCCTTTCCACAGATCGTGATAAAAACGCTGAAAAGTACGCACACTTGCGTTCATTTTAGCAGTATTTGCCCCGGAGCGCAACAGCTTTTTGCACGAAATGACCGAATAAATGCCCGCTGAAATTGACAGAAAGGGCCGGATGCTTTATAATAGGAGGCCGGATTTGGCGCCGGGATCTCCGGCAAAGGGAACAGGGAGGGGCAGCTGTGCACGAAAAAAAGAAAGACAAAAAGGGTCTGAGCCCCTGGCTCGCGGCGGTGCTGGATCTGCTGCTGGCGGGAGGGATCCTGCTGGTGTTCACCTTTTTCCAGCTGGTGCTCCCGGCCCTGCGGGCCGCGCCGGTAGAGGCCGCGCCTACCCCGGCTCCTCCGTCCCCCACGCCGGAGGCCACCCAGGAGCCGGACACGCGCACCGAGTGGCAGAAAAAATTTGCCGCGCACTTTACCGATGAGCCGGTCTGGACCGAGAACAGCTACACCAGCCCCAACGTGTCCATCCAGCTGGAGACCAGGACCCTGGGGGAGGGGTCCGGACAGACGGTGTACCATGTGGCGGACATCTATGTGGGTTCGCTGGACAATATCTGCACCTACACCGCCAACAACGAGCTGAAATACTACTCCACCCAGGACGCCATGGAGATGGACGAGGCCTCCGGGGCGCTGCTGGCCATCAGCGGGGACTTCTATTCTTACCAAAAAAGCGGCTTTCTGATACGAAACGGCGAGGTCTACAGCACCGAGTACGCCTACAGCTCCGTCTGCGTGATGTTCTACGACGGGAGCATAGAGGTCTATCCCCAGGACGGGTACGACATCGACGCGCTTATGGAGCGGGGGATCTACCAGGCCTGGAGCTTCGGCCCGCCGCTGCTGGACGAGGAGGGGAAGACCTTCGAGTCCTACAATGTCAGCACCACGGTGGGCTACCCCAACCCCCGCAGCGCTATCGGCTACTATGAGCCGGGGCATTACTGCTTTGTGGTGGCCGACGGCCGCCAGGAGGGCTACTCCAAGGGCCTGACCGTCTGGGAGCTGGCCGGAATCTTTGAGGGCCTGGGCTGCAAGAGCGCCTACAACCTGGACGGGGGCGGCTCCGCCCTGATGACCTTCCATCACCAGCGCTACAGCCGCCAGAGCAACGGGGCCGACCGGGAGCTGGGGGATATTATTCTGATCCGGGAGACGGAGGCGGGAGCATGAAATGGATCCGAAGGGCGCTGCCACATCTGACCATCGCCTTTGCCATCGCCCTGCTGACGGTGGCCATCCTCAACGAATTTAACCCCCGCATGGGCTTTCTCCAGGGCCGGCCGGCCCTGGTGCTGATCTGCGCGGCCTGCCTGTGCGCCGCCGCCTGCGGCGCGGTGCTGTACAGCCGGGACCGGCGGGAAAAATAAGTTGACTATACAGGCGCAAAATTGTAAAATATAATATGTGTGAATAAAAAAACGCCGGAGGCGGATATGGCGCAGCAGAGCACAAGAAACGCGGGGGGCGGCGCCCACGCGGTGATACTGACCTCACCGGACCCGGCGGAGAGCCTCCGCCAGGCCAGGCTCCTGGCTGCCGCCGCCGTCTGTGAGCGGGGCGGGGAACAGCCCTGCGGCCAGTGCCGCCACTGCCGGAAGGCCATGGCCGGGATCCACCCGGACATCCTCACCGTCCGCCGCCTGACGGACGACAAGGGCCGGCAGAAGCGGGAGATCGGCGTGGAACAGATCCGCCAGATCTCCGCGGACGCGGTGGTGCTGCCCAATGAGGCCCGGCGGAAGGTGTACATCTTGGAAGAGGCGGACACCATGAACATCCCCGCCCAGAACGCGGCGCTGAAGCTGTTGGAGGAGCCGCCGGCCGGGGCCGTCTTTCTGCTGACGGCGGTCAACGCCGCCAGGCTCCTGCCCACGGTCCGCTCCCGCTGCGCGGAGCTGAGCCTGAACGGGGAGCAGAGCGAGGCGGACGAGCAGGCCAAGGCTCTGGCCGGGGCCTATCTGAGCGCGGTGGCGGCCGGGGACCGGGCCGGGCTGTACGCCTGGTGCGCGGCCAACGAGGGGCTGGACCAGGCGGGCGCCGCCGCCTTTCTGGCCTGCGCCGGGCAGCAGGCGGCGGACATGCTCTGCGGCCGGGAGAAGGCCCGGGGCCTGAGCACCCGGCAGCTGCTGGAGCTGACGGAGCTGCTGGGCCGCTGCGCCGGGTATCTGCGGGTGAACGTAGGCGTCAAACATATTTTTGGACTGCTGGCGGTGGACTCCATCGCCGGCGGCGGAAACAGAGGACAAGAGCATTGATCGAAGTAGTAAGCGTTAAATTCAAAAACCGGGGCAAGTGCTATTCCTTCGCCCCCAACGGCCTGCCCGTCAAGACCGGGGACCGGGTCATCGTGGAGACGGCCAAGGGCCTGGAGATCGCCGACTGTGTGCACGGGGTGCACCCGGTGGCGGACAACGCGGTGGTGCAGCCCCTGCGGCCGGTGGCCCGCCTGGCCACGCCGGAGGATCTGCGGGTGGCCCAGATCAACAAGCGCCGGGAGAAGGACGCCTTTGAGGTCTGCCAGAAGAAGATCGCCCAGCGGGGGCTGGATATGAAGCTGGTGGATGTGGAGTGCAACTTCGAGGGCAGCAAGATCACCTTTTTCTTTACCTCAGACGGGCGGGTGGATTTCCGGGAGCTGGTGAAGGATCTGGCCGGGGTCTTCCGCAGCCGGATCGAGCTGCGGCAGATCGGCGTCCGGGATGAGGCCAAGATGGTCGGCGGCATCGGCATCTGCGGCCGCCCCTATTGCTGCAACCAGTTTTTGGACGAGTTCCAGCCGGTGTCCACCAAAATGGCCAAGGTCCAGTCCCTGTCCCTGAACCCGGCCAAGATCTCCGGCAGCTGCGGGCGGCTCATGTGCTGCCTGCGCTATGAGCAGGCGGCCTATGAGGACCTGGTGAAGAAGGTGCCCAAGCAGGGGGCCTTTGTGGAGACCAAGGACGGGTACGGCACCGCCATGCAGGTCAACCTCCTGCGGCAGACCGTCAAGGTGAAGCTGGACGGGGATAACGACGACACGCTCCGGACCTTCAAGGCCAACGAGCTGGCCGCCGTGCCCGGTGGCCGGCCCAAGGACGGGGAGACGCCGCCCTCGGTGCTGCACTATGTGCCCCCCGAGCCGGAGGAAGAGGAGGAGAAGGAGGACGAGTGGGCCATCCCGATGATGCTGGCCCCGGATCCGGAGCCTCTGCAGGGCCTCCCGGCCGCGGCGGAGCCGTCCGCCGGGTCTCACCGCCGGGGCGGACGCCGCCGGAACCGTTCCGGCAAGCCCAAGGCAGCGGCCCAGGCCCCGGAGGGCCAGGCCAAAAAAGCCGCGCCGCCGGCCGGCGGGGAGGCAAAGCCCAAGAAGGAGAAAAACCGGCCGCCCAAGGGCGGAAAGAGCGTGAAGGTGGAGGCCAAGGTCCGCCAGGAGGGCAAAGCGCCCCGGGTGGAGAACAAGGGCGGCAAGGAAAACGCCCGGCCCCCCAAAGAGGCCAAAGCCCCCAAGGAGCCGGTGAAGCCCCAGAAGGAGGGCGCCGCCCAGAAGGAGAGCAGCGGCAGCAAGTCCCGGCACCGGAACTATTACCGGGGCCGGACCAGAAAACAGTAAAGAAATTCCCCGTGCGCGCCTTGGCGCGCAC
Organism: uncultured Oscillospiraceae bacterium; assembly: GCA_947630375.1. Taxonomy (GTDB): domain Bacteria; phylum Bacillota; class Clostridia; order Oscillospirales; family Oscillospiraceae; genus Limivicinus. Next base: position 36,163 of record CANRHH010000013.1, read on the forward strand.
GGGGAATTGTTTATTCGCCGATGGAGTCTGTGCGGATGATGAAGCGGACCATGCCGGGCATCCCGTCAGCCAGGCCGGAGAAGCTGTTGTACTCCTCGCCGTAGGCCTGGACGGCCCGCAGCCGGTCCATGAAGCCCTGGGCGTCCTCTTCGAACAGCCGGGACAGGACCTTGACCCCGTCGCCGTCAAAGGTCCGCAGGCCGCTGAGCAGGGCGTTGGCGCCGTTGGCCACCTGGTTGACCCCGTCGGAGAGGCTCTTGGTGCCGTCCTTCAGCGCCGCCGCGCCGGCGGCCAGGGCGGGCACGCCCTCCTTTTCGTTCGTGAGGCTGTCGTCCACTGCTTCACATATCTGGCCGATGCCGCCCTGCAGCTTCACCAGAGAGTCCGCCAGGTTGAAATTCTGGAGGCTGCCAAGACTGTCGGCCAGGGGCGTCAGCATTCCATTCAGCTGGTTGAAAAGCCCCTGGGCCGGCGCGATGTTCTTCCGCTCAATGTCGTCTACCTGCTTCTGGACGCCGCCGATTTCCCCGGCGATGGTATTCTGGATCCCGGCCATGGCGTCCGAAACGGTCTTGATGTCGTCGCCGACATTTATTTGTATTCCGTCCAGGGCGAAACCGACGCCGCCCAATTCATCGCTGACCAGGGTGCAGAGGCTCTCCTTCTCCTCTTCTGTCAAGGTGGCATTCTTGTTAATCTCGCCCTGGATGCTGCTGGACGCCTGGTCCAGGACGCCATGCGCGTCATTCCGCTCATCCACGACATTTTTGGCGGCGGCGTCGATGTTGGTCAGAGCCCCTGTGGCCGTCGCCGTGGCGGTGCTCATGTCAAAGGTTTCCACCTGGGTCTTCACCTGGCCGAGCGCGTCCGACAGGCTTTCCATGCCTGCCTTCAGTTGATTCAGCGCGCCAACGGCATCTTCAGCGTTGCCGTTCAGTTCCTTCTGGGCGGCCTCCAGCTGCCCTTGGACACCTTCACTTTTTACGACGGAAACGAGATCCCCCGCGCTAACATAAAGCTGAGCAAGGTTCTTGTCCAGTTCTCCCATCTGCGTCTGGAGCGTGCCGATCCCTCCGGCCAGCGCCGCCGCGCCGTTTACCACCTTTGTCATGCCGCCGGAGAGGGCCTTGGTGCCGTTGTAGAGGTCGCCGGCCCCGTCCACCAGACTGGCAGAGGCGTTCGCCAGCTTGCTGACGGAGCTCTTCAGGTCGTCAAAGCTCTCCACGTTCTCCAGGTCTACGTCGTTCAAAAGGGCGTTCTCCACCAGGGTCACGGTGGTGAGCAGGGAGAAATCACGCACGTCGGCGGAGATGGTGACGGTCTCGGGCAGATCTTCGTCCAGCTTCTCGCTGTCCGCGCCGTCCAGCTCATCCAGGCCCAGACTCTCCTTCAGCCCCGGCATAGCCAGGCCCGCCACGATCACCTGCTCTCCGGAGTTGATGGTGGTGCCGTTGGTCACCTCCACAGCGCTGGCCTTCTCGGAATCCAGCACCAGGCAGGACACCGCCACAAAGGGCTGATAGATGGTCACGGTCTTGCCGTTTATCGTCTCCTCCCGGCCGGTCTTGTTCTCGTAGCGGAAGGTCATTTCCAGGTGCCCGCTGGCCCCGGCCAGCTCCTCGGGGGACACCAGCTTGCCGTCCAGCTTGTAGCTGACCCGGACCGCCAGGGGCAGTTCCTTGTCGGAATCGCCCTGGTAGTAGATATCGTTGCCCTGGGCGTCCCAGACCAGGTCGCCGTTTTCAGAGCGGGTGAAAGTCTCGTCGCCCTTCACGTTCTGGATGTCGGCCAGATCGGACCGGTCGGTGATGGTGGCGGCCTCGTCCGGGTTCTTCAGCCAGGCGCTGACGATGGCGCGCTGGGGCTGACCCTGGGCGTCGGCGATCACATAGACGGTCTCCTCCTTGCCCTCCGTGCTGCCGTGGGTGGGCAGCAGATCGGAGGCGGCCTGGAGAATGGAGTGATCCACCAGGTCCGTGGCCGGTTCGGGCTTGCTTTGCGTCTCGGGCCTGGCGCAGGCGGTCAGACTGGCGGTCATCAGCGCCAGGACCAGGAGCAGCGCCAGGACTTTTTTCGTTTTTCCGTTCATGACAATCCCTCCATATTCTTTTTCCGGGAGCGGTTCCCCCAGCTTGTTTTTGCAATCAGTCCATCGCAGGCCACCAGCAGCGGCGGCAGCAGGCACAGCACCAGGGCCATGCTGATCAGAGCGCCGCGGCCCAGCAGCAGGCAGAGGGTGCCGATCATGTCCACATCGGAGTAGAGGCCCACGCCGATGGTGGCGGCGAAGAAGCCCAGGGCGCTGGTCAGCACCGAGGGGATGGAGACGCTCAAAGCCACGCGGGCCGCCTCCTCCCTGCCGAGGCCCAGGCGGCGCTCCGTCTGGTAGCGGTTGGTGAGGAGGATGGCGTAGTCCACCGTGGCGCCCAGCTGCACCGTCCCCACCACGATGGAGGCGATGAAGGGCAGCACGGCCCCGTCAAAGCCGGAGATGGCCAGGTTGATGTAGATGGCCAGCTCGATCACCAGCACCAGGATCACCGGCAGGGAGACCGAGCGGAGCACGAACAGGATCAGCAGGAAGATGGCGCCGATGGACACGGCGCTGACCACCTGAAAGTCCCGGTCGGTGATGGAGATCAGGTCCCGGGTGCAGGGGGCCTCGCCGATGAGCATCCCGTCCGGGGCGTAGCGCTTCAAAACGGCCTCCAGCTGATCGACCTGGGCGTTCACCTCATCGCTGGCCACCGGGTACGCGGAGCTTATGAGGATCAGCTGCCGCCCGTCGGCGGACAGCTCCCCGGTGAGCTGCTCCGGCAGAAAGTCCTTGGGGATGGCGGAGCCGATGAGGGAGTCGGTGCCCAGGGCGAAGTTCACCCCGTCCACCTGCTCCATGTCGTGGAGCATGGCCTTGGCGTCTTTGACGGGCATCTCCTCGTTGACCAGGGCCAGGTGGATGGTGCTCATGTCGAACTCCTCGTCCAGGACCCGGTTGGCCTGGACGCAGGGCAGATAGTCCGGCAGGCTCTCGTCCAGCTTGTAGTAGACCTGCATGTTTTTATAGCCGATGACGGCAGGGACCCACAGGACCAGCAGCAGAAGCAAAGCCTTCCGGTGCCGGAGGATAAAGGCGGCGGCCTTCTCGCCGTTGACGGTGAGGGGCCTGTGCCGGGTCTTTTCAATGGCCTTGTCAAAGCAGAGGATGAAGGCGGGCAGCACGGTGACGCAGCAGAACACCCCCAACAGCACGCCCTTGGCCATCACGATGCCCAGGTCCATGCCAAGAGTGAAGGTCATAAAGCACAGGGCCACGAACCCGGCGACGGTGGTCAGGGAGGACCCGGCCACGGAGACGATGGTGGCGGAGATGGCCTTGGCCATGGCCTCCTCCCGGTTCTCGGTCTGCCGCTGCTGCTCCCGGTAGGAGTTCCAGAGGAAAATGGAGTAGTCCATGGTCACGGCCAGCTGCAGCACCGCCGCCAGGGCCTGGGTGACAAAAGAGATCTCCCCCTGGAGGATGTTGGTGCCCAAATTGTAGAGCACCGCGATGCCCACCGTCACCAAAAACAGGACCGGAGCCATCCAGGAGTCCATGGTCAGCGCCAGCACCAGGGCCGAGAGGACCACGGCGATCAGCACATACCAGAACAGCTCCTGGTCCACCAGCTGCTTGGTGTCGGTGACGATGGCGGACATGCTGCTGAGAAAGCACTGTTCCCCCGCTAAGGCCCGGATCTCCAAAATGGCGTCCATGGTCTCGTCCGCGGAGGTGGAGGTATCCAAGAAAATGGCCATCAGGGAGGCGTTGTCCGAGTGGAACACCTCATACAGCGCATCCGGCAGGATCTCCTGGGGGATGCTGCTGTCGGCCAGACTGCTGAAGCCCAGCACCTGGGCCACGTGGTCCACCTGCTCCAGCTTTGCCTGGAGCTGGGCCACCTGGGCATCGGTCATGCCCTCGGCCACAAACAGGGCGTAGGCCCCCTTGCCGAAGTCCCGCAGCAGGATATCCTGCCCCTCCATGGTCTCGATGTTATCCGGCAGATAGGTCAGAATATCGTAGTTCACCCGGGTGTGCAGATACCCGAAGCAGGCCGGGATCAACAGCACCAGGCTCAGGATCAAAATGGGCACCCGCGCCCTGACGATCCGCCGGCTCAGTCCGTCCATAAGCGTTCCTCCTTTCAGAAAATGACCGAACGTCATTTTCTGAAAGGAGGATAGCACAAAAATGACCAACGGTCAATAGCTGCGGCGCGAAAAAATGAACTTTGGTCATTTTTACAAAACGGGCCGCTTTTAAAAATGACTTTTAGTCAATTTTTTGTGAAAAAAGATTTGACAAGCGGGAAAAAGTCTTTTATGATTATACTATACGGATTATGCGGGGGGCCGGGGCCCCGGCGAAAGGAGGGCGGCACGGTGGGAAAGGTAGAGGACAACAAGCAGCAGAAGGAGCGCAACCTGCTGGACACGGCCTATGAGCTGTTTACCACCAAGGGCATCGCCAAGACCACGGTCGCCGACATCGTGGAGAAGGCCAATGTGGCCAAGGGGACCTTTTATCTCTACTTCCGGGACAAGTACGATCTGCAAAACCGGCTGATCGTGCGCAAGGCGGAGCATCTGTTTGAGCACGCCTTAGAGCACGCGGAGGTGGAGCAGCTGGAGGACCCGGCGGACCGGGTGCTGGCTATTATCGAGGATATTTTGGAGCAGATCTCCCAAAACCCCACGGTGCTCCGCTTTATCAACAAGAACCTGAGTTGGGGCATTTTCCAAGGGGCCTTGCGGCGGTCCGATACCGACTATATCGGCATTTTTCAGAAGCTGCTGGAGCGGCCGGAGACCAGCCGCCAGGAGATGGAGCTGCTGATCTATACGGTCACGGAGCTGGTGGGCGCCTCCTGCCACAGCGTGATCCTCAAGCAGAACCCCACCGATTTAGAGACCTTCAAGCCCTACCTGTACCGGTCGATCCGGGCGATCTTAGAGCGCTTTTTCCAGGAAAACCCGGCATAACCTGCCGGACGCAAAAAAAGCCCGCCGAAATTTTTCGGCGGGCTTTTTTTGCTTTTTACTGGATCTCCAGCCGGCGGCTGGCGGGGAGGGTCTCCTGCTTCTTGGGCAGGATCAGGGTCAGGACGCCGTCCTTATACGAGGCCTGGATGCCGTCCACCTGGATGCCGGACACGTCGAAACTGCGGCTGTAGGAGCCGTAGAAGCGCTCCCGCTTGATGAAGTTGTGCTTCTTGTCCTCGTTGTCCAGCTTGCGCTCGGCGCTGATGGTGAGGCAGTCGTTCTCCACGTCCAGCTTGATGTCCTCCTTCTTGAAGCCGGGCAGCTCAGACTCCAGCTTGAAGGCGTCGCCGGTGTCGGTCACGTCGGTGCGGAAGGCGGAGACAGCGGAGCTGTTGCCGAAGAAGCTGCGCTCCATCTCGTCCAGAGCCCGGAAGGGGTCGTAATTGGCGACATTGCGAATATGACGGTCAAAAGGGATCAGTTCAAACATGATGAAAACCTCCATTCAAATCTTTTTTCATTTTCGATGGAACTTTCATTTCTTTCGTTTCATCTTGTATATAAAGTACCACACAATTTTGAACAAATATACAAGATTTTATGAACAGAATATGAAAGTTAGCACTCAAAACATTTGAGTGCTAACTTAGTTTTCCCGATTTGGCTTTAAATATACGCGGTGTTCGAAAAAAGAGGCAGTCTGGTAAGACTGCCTCTTTTTCAGATCACTTTGGACAGAAAATCCTGGAGCCGGGGGTGCTGGGGATGGTCGAAAAGCTCCTTGGGAGGGCCTTCCTCCAGGATCTTCCCCTCGGCCATGAAGAGCACCCGGTCGCCCACTTCCCGGGCGAAGCCCATCTCATGGGTGACCACCACCATGGTCATGCCCTCCTTGGCCAGGTCCTTCATCACGTCCAGCACTTCGCCCACCATCTCCGGGTCCAGGGCGGAGGTAGGCTCGTCAAAGAGCATGACCTCCGGCTCCATGCACAGGGCCCGGACAATGGCCACCCGCTGCTTCTGGCCGCCGGAGAGCTGGGCGGGGTAGGAATCGGCCCGGTCGGCCAGACCCACCCGGTCCAGCAGGGCCAGGGCCTTCTCCTCTGCCTCTTTCCGGGACTTCTTCAGCACCTGGACAGGGGCCAGGGTCAGGTTGTTCATGATGGTCATGTGGGGGAAGAGGTTAAAGTGCTGGAAGACCATGCCCATCTTCTGCCGGTGCAGGTTGATGTCCGACTTGGGGTCGGTGATATCCACGCCCTGGAAGGTGATGGTGCCGCCGGAGGGGATCTCCAACAGATTCAGGCAGCGCAGAAAGGTGGACTTCCCGCCGCCGGAGGGGCCGATGACCACCACTTTCTCCTTGGGATAGATATGCTCGTCGATGCCCTTGAGAACCTGGTGGTCCCCAAAGGATTTGGTGAGGTTCTTAACGTCGATCACTTGCCCGCAGCCTCCTTTCCAGAATGCTCTGCAAATAGCTGAAGAGCATCACCATGACCAGATACATGATGGCGGTGATGATGAGGGGGAACATGTAGTCATAGGTCCGGGCGCCGATGGCACGGGCCGCGTAGACCACCTCTTTGCCGGCAATGACCGAAATGAGGGAGGTGTCCTTCAGCAGCACGATGAACTCGTTGCCCAGGGAGGGCAGAATGGCCTTGAAGGCCTGGGGGATCACCACAAAGCGCATGGTCTGGATGTAATTGAGGCCCAGAGAGCGCCCGGCCTCCGCCTGGCCCGGGTCCAGGCTCATGAGCCCGCCCCGGATGATCTCCGCCACATAAGCCCCGGAGTTGATGCCCAGGCCCAGGGCGCCCACCAGGGTGAAGTTCCGGCTGGTGGCAAAGATCACAAAGCCCCAGATCAGCAGCTGCACCATCATAGGCGTGCCCCGGATGATGGTCACGTAGATCTTGCAGATCAGGTTCACAAAGCCCAGCAGAAAATTCTTCGTGCCCGGCCGCTGCTGGTCGTGGGCCGTGCGGACGATGGCCACCAGGACCCCCAGCACCACGCCAAAGGCCAGGGCCAGCACCGTGACCTCCAGGGTAGTGCCCAGGCCCTCAAAATAGGTTTTCCAGCGGTCCGCCTCGAACCAGGCCCGGTAGAAGCGCAGAAACATGTTCTGCCAGAGGGTCAGATCCGCCTTGTTCAGGGCGGAAAGGCTCTCATAGAGCGCGGCAACGTTCACGGTGGTTTTTCCCTTCTTTCAAATAACATTTACGAAAAAATCCGGCATAGCCGGATTTTTTCCCGCCGCTTGCGGCGTGACCCAACGGGGCCCCCACAAAGGGGCAAGCCCTTTGTGGGGAGAGGACGAGCAGCGGAGCGAATGAGCTTTCGTGTTTACACGGAAGCGAATGATGCGGAGCTTGCGAGGACGTTACTCCGCGGTGATGTACTTGTCGATGATGGACTGGACGGTGCCGTCAGCGATCATCTCCTCCAGAGCGCTGTTCAGAGCGTTCAGCAGGGCGGTGTTGCCCTCGTTGACAGCCAGGCAGTAGTCCTCATTGGTGTACTCCGTGTCCAGAATGGTCAGGCCGGGATTGGCCGCCACATAGGCCTGGGCAGGGCCGCTGTCGATAACAACGCAGTCCACCTGCCCGTTCATCAGCGCCTGGACAGCCAGGGCGCCGTTGTCATAGCCGGACACATGATCCTCGCCGTAATCGCCCACGCAGTACTCATAGCCGGTGGTGCCCCGCTGGGTGCCGATGAGCGTCGCGTTGGCCAGATCGTCAATAGAGGCAATAGAGGAGCCCTCGGCAACGATGACCACCTGCACGCCGTTGGCATAGCTGGTGGAGAAGTCCATGATCTTGTCCCGCTCCTCGTTGTAGGTCAGGCCGGCCAGGACCATGTCGCTCTTGCCCTGCTGGACAGCCACCAGGGCGGAGTCAAAGTCCATATCGTCGATGACCAGCTCCAGGCCCAGCTTGTCGGCCAGGGCCACGGCGATCTCTACATCGATGCCTTCAAAGCCGTTGTAAGCGCCTTCGCCGTCGGCCACCATCTCATAGGGAGGGAAGGCAGCGTTGGTGCTCATGATGAGCTTGCCCTCTTCCACAGTGGTATAAGCGGCGTCCTCAGCGGGAGCCTCTTCGGCGGGAGCTTCGGCAGCAGGGGCCTCTTCAGCGGGCGCCTCAGTGGCGGCGGGGGCCTCGGTAGCGGCCGGCGCGCTGCCGCCGCAGGCGGCCAGAGCCAGGACCATGGTCAGCGCCAGGGCCAGGCAGAGCAGTTTTTTCATGTTCATCTTTTTTTCCTCACAAGTAGTCAGAATTGTCCTTAAGACGAAAGTGATGATACCACCCGCCGCCGTCTCTGTCAAGCATTTGGTGAAAGAATATACGTTTTTTATAAATAAAAACCCGGGAGTTCCCCCACCTTTGGTGCATATTATGGAAGCTGCCCAAAATAAAAGTGCATATTCCGGCGAATAAGACGCCGGAATATGCACTTTCACGGCGGGACCCTATTTTCTCCGTGCCAGGGAGCAGAGGGCAAAGACCAGCAGATCCGCCAGCACGATGCTGGCCCCGGTGGGAGTCTCCAGGAAATAGGAGGCGATGAGCCCCGCCGTAAAGCAGCAGACCGACACCGCCGCGGCAAAGAGCACCACGCCTTTGAAGCTGCGGCACAGGCGCATGGCCGACAGGGCGGGGAAGATGATGAGGCTGGAGATCAGCAGCGCCCCCATCATGCGCATCCCCAGCACCACGGTCACCGCCGTCAGTACGGCCAGGAGGCTGTTGTAGGCCCCGGCCCGGACGCCGGTGGCCCGGCTGAAGGTCTCGTCAAAGGTGACGGCGAAGATGCGGGGGTAGAAGAGCAGGAACAGGGCCAGCACCGCCAGGCTCAGCGCCACGCTCAAAGCCGCGTCCGCCCGGCTCAGGGCCAGGACGCTGCCGAACATATAGCTGGAGACCTCGGTGTTCATCCCCGTGGTCACCGAGACGGTCACCACGCCGACGGCCAGGGCGCTGCTGGAGATGAGGGCGATGGCCGCGTCCCCGTTGACCCGGCTGTTCTGGCTCAGGCGCAGCAGCAGCACCGCCGCCAGGGCCACCACCGGCACGGTCACCGCTAGGGGGGCCAAGTGAAAGGCGGAGGCAATAGCCAGGGCCCCGAAGCCCACATGGCTCAGCCCGTCGCCGATCATGGAATAGCGCTTCAGGACCAGGGAGACCCCTAACAGCGCGGCGCACAGGCTCACCAGCACGCCCACCACCAGGGCCCGCTGCATGAAGGGATAGGAAAACATGTGCAGCAGCTCACTCATAGCCGGTTCCCTCCCAAAAAGCGCCGGGCCAGGCTGCTCTCCCTGTATTCCGCGGCGGTGCCGAAGAAGAGCTGCCGGTGCCCCAGGTGCAGGATGTGGGTGGCGTAGCGCACGGCCTCGTGGATGTCGTGGGAGACCATGACCACGGTGATGTTGTCGCACAGGTTGACCAGCTTGATCAGGTTATACATCTCGCCGGTGGCGATGGGGTCCAGGCCCGTGACGGGCTCGTCCAGCAGGAGGAGCTTTTTGGTGGCGCAGAGGGCCCGGGCCAGGAGCACCCGCTGCTGCTGGCCGCCGGAGAGGGCCTGGTAGCTCTTGTTCCGCAGCTCCTCGATGCCCATGCGCTCCAAGTTGCGCTCGGCCAGGGCCCGCTCGGCCGGCCCGTAGCGGAGGCGGCGGCCCAGAGAATTGAGGCAGCCGGAGAGCACCACCTCGTACACGCTGGCGGGGAAATCCCGCTGGATCCCCGTCTGCTGGGGCAGATAGCCGATCTGAGTGCTCTTGAGCCCCTCCCCGTAGACGATGCGGCCCGCGTCCGGCTGCTTGAGGCCCAGCAGGCCCTTGACCAGGGTGGATTTGCCGGAGCCGTTTTCCCCCACCACGCAGAGATAGTCCCCCTGCTCCAGGCGGAAATTCACGTCCTCCAGCACGCTCACCCCGTCATAGGCAAAGCGCGCGCCGGTACATTCCAAAATGGCCATCAGTCCAAGGCCACCTCCAGATTCTTCAGATTCTCTTCCATCAGCTGCACATAGCTGACGCCCGCGTCCAGCTCCGCCCGGCTCACATTGTGGCAGGAGTGGAAGCGGAGCTTTTGGCAGCCGGTGTCCTCACAGATCACGTCCGCGATCTTCTCATTGGAAAACTCGATGGTGAACACGGCGGGGATGCCCTCCTGGCGGACCTTGTCGATCAGGAAGGCCACGGTCCTGGCCGAGGGCTCCGCGTCGTCCACGCAGCCGGGGAAGGCGGCGTAGTAGTCCAGGCCGTATGCCTCGGTAAAATAGCGGACGGGGAAGCGGTCGGCAAAGAGGACGGTTTTCCGCCGCCCGTTCTCCACGGCCCGGCGAAAGCCCTCGTCCAGGGCCGAGAGCCGCGGCTCATAGGCGGCTAAGTTGGCCCGGTATGTCTCCGCCCCCGCCGGGTCCAGGGCGCAGAGCCTCTCGCAGAGGCTCCGGCAGATCAAAAGGGCGTTGGCCGGGGAGGTCCAGACGTGCTCGTCGTATGCCGGGCCCTCCTCTTCCTCCTCGTAGACCTCCTGCATCCCCTCCACGGTCTCCTCCTCCAAAGCCTTGACACAGGAGAGCATGGCCAGGACCGGCACCTGCTCCCGGTCCGCCAGCAGCTGCTCCAGCCAGGCCTCAGACGCGCCCCCGTTGCAAAACAGCAGGCCGCAGCCCTCGATCCGCTCTATGTCCCGGGGCGTGGGCTCATAGCTGTGGCTCTCGGAGCCGGGGGGCACCAGCAGCGAGACCCGGGCCCGGTCCCCGGCGATCTGCCGGGCAAAGTCATAGGCCGGGAACAGGGTGGTCACGATCTCAAATTCCCCGTCCCCGCTCTCCACGCTCTGCCGGGCGCAGCCCGCCAAAGCCAGGCACAGGGACAAAAACGCCAGAAAGGCGATGCATCTGCGCATAGACGACTCCTCTTCTTTTGTGGGTCCTTTCAGTATGATACCCCAAAGCGCCCCGCCGGTCAAGTTTGTGTTTACAGGGACCGGGCAGGAATGCTATAATATAAGAAGGAAAGAGACGGAAAACGCGGAGAGAAGGGAGAGAGCGCCGCTGTGAGGATCTGTGTGTACGGGGCCTCGGGAGAGAGGCTGGATAAGGAGTATTTCGCCGCCGCCAACGAGTTAGGGCGGCTGATCGCTTTGGGCGGGCACAAGCTGGTGTTCGGCGGCGGGGCCGGGGGCCTGATGGGCGCCTGCGCCCGGGGCGCCGCGGAGGCCGGGGGAGAGATCCTGGGCATCGCGCCCCATTTCTTTGACGAGCCGGGGGTCCTGTTTGACCGGTGCAGCCGCTTCATTTTTACCGACACCATGAGCCAGCGCAAGCAGGCCATGCAGCTGGAGAGCGACGCGTTTATCGCCCTGCCCGGCGGCATCGGCACCTTTGAGGAGTTTTTCGAGACGCTGACCCTCAAGCAGCTGGGCCGCCACGCCAAGCCCATGGCGGTGGTGAACACCCTGGGCTATTATGAGCCCATGCGCGCCATGCTCAACGCCGCCGCCACCGGCGGCTTTATGAGCCGCAGCTGCTTCAGGCTCTTTGAATTTTGCGGCACGCCTTTGGAGGCCATGGCCTTTCTCCGCAGCGCCCCCGTTGTCAAGGGCAGCGTCCGGCGGCTGACGGATTATACCAAATGAAAAAATTTGTCAAATCCTGTTTTTTCGGTTGAACTGGGAGAAAAAATCTGATATGATAAGTCATTAAAATTTTGTGCCCCGGCAGGGGGCAGAGGACGGACCCATGGGCGGTAGAGAGTGGAAAATCCCATATGCGCGGCCGGAGGTGCCGGAGGAGCTGACAAAGGCGGGCTTCGGTCCGCTGCTGGCGGCTGTTCTGGCCCTGCGGGGCGTGCGCACGGAAAAAGCCGCCCGGGAGCTGCTCTCCGGCGGGGCGGAGACCCTGCATGACCCGCTGCTCATGACCGGCATGGTCCAGGCCCGGGACCGGATCCGCCGGGCAATCCGGGACCGGGAGACCGTGGCCGTCTTCGGGGATTACGACGTGGACGGCATCACCTCCACTTGTCTGGTGACGGAGTATCTCCGCTCCAAGGGCCTGACCTGCTACGGCTATATCCCGGACCGGAACAACGAGGGCTACGGCCTCAACTGCGGCGCGCTGGACACGCTGCAGGGCAAAGGGGCCAGCCTGATCATCACCGTGGACTGCGGCATCACCGCCGTGGAGGAGGCGGAGTACGCCCGCTCTTTAGGGCTGGATCTGATCATTACCGACCATCACCGCTGCGGCGGCGGGGCGCTGCCCCGGGCTGTGGCTGTGATCGATTTTTTACAGGCAGGGGACCAATATCCCAATAAATTCCTGGCGGGCGTCGGCGTGGCGCTGAAGTTGATCTGCGCCTGCGAAGGGGACCAGGAGGCGGTGCTGGAGCGCTACGCGGACCTGGCCGCCATCGGCACAGTGGCGGACGTGATGCCCTTGGTGGACGAGAACCGCTACTTGGTGCGCCGGGGGCTGGAGCAGCTGTCCAAAGCCCCCCGGCCCGGCGTGGCCGCCGTTTTCCGGGAGGCCTCCATCCATACCGACAAGCTCAGCGCTTCCACCCTGGGCTTCAGTTTGGCCCCCCGGCTCAACGCCGCCGGCCGTCTGGGCAGCCCGGACACGGCCGCCCGGCTCCTCATGAGCCGCAGCGAGACGGAGGCCGCCGCCCTGGCCGGGCAGCTGTGCGAGCTGAACCGCCGCCGGCAGAGCATCGAGACGGAGATCTGGCAGCAGGCCGCCGCCCGGATGCCGGAGCTGGAGCCGGACGCCCCCATCGTCCTGGCCGACGAGAGCTGGCACCAGGGGGTCATCGGCATTGCGGCCTCCCGTCTGGCGGAGCAGTACGCCCTGCCGGCGGTGATGATCTGCCTCAACGGGGAGCAGGGCAAGGGCTCCTGCCGCAGCTATGGGGATTTCAACATCTTTGAGGCCCTCTCCGCCTGCTCGGAGCATTTGCTGGGTTTCGGGGGCCACGCCCTGGCCGCGGGGCTGAGCATCAGCGCGGACAAGGTGGAGGATTTCCGCCGGGCGCTGACCGCCTATTACCGGGCCAACCGGCCCAAGGAGCGCCCCGCCGTCAGCGGGGATCTGCTGATCAACGACCCGGCCATGCTCACGCTGGAAAATGTGCGCTCGCTGGACCTGCTGGAGCCCTACGGCAACGCCAACCCCAAGCCGGTGCTGTTTTTGAGCGGCGTGCTGCTGGAGTCCGCCGCCGCGGTGGGCGGCGGGCGGCATCTGCGCGTGCGCGTGCGGCTGGGGCGGGAGAGCTTGGAGGGCATCTTCTTCTCCCACACTGCGGAGGAATTGGGGCTCCGGGAGGGCCGTCTGGCCGATCTGGCCTTTACCCCCCAGGTGAACGAGTTTCGGGGGCACGAGTCGGTGCAGCTGCTGCTGTGCGCCGCCCGGCCCCATGACCCGCTGGAGCTGTGCCGCGCGCTCCTGGCCGGGGACGAAAGCGTCCTCTGGGCCGCCGCGCCCTACTGCCCGGAGCGGGCGGATTTCGTGCGGGTCTGGCGGGAGATGGGCAAGGACTTCGCCTTAGCGGAGGAGCCGGAGGCCCTGCTGAAGCAGCGGCCCGCCGGCATGGAGGCGGAGAAATTCTGCCTGTGCCTGATGGCCTTTTTGGAGACGGGGCTTTTGCGGAGCCCCGGCGGCGGCATCTACGGGGCCCGGCCCGCCGCCATCCAGGGCAAGGCCGATCTGGAGGCCACCAGGCTGATGCGCCGCCTGCGGGCCCTGCGCCCCGGCGGATAAAAACGAAAAAGAAAGACGATGCTGTTTCTTGCGGCGGAATGCGCCGGTCAGGAGGCTTTGTATGTCTGAAGCTGAAGTGAAACAAGAGAAGATCTCCGTTCCCGGGCCGGAACTGCCGGATCCGGACCAGCTCTATGCCCGGCTGGAGGAGAAGCTGCGGGACTCGGGCCACAATATGGATCTGGGCCGGGTCCGGGCCGCCTATGAGATGGCCCGGTCCGCCCACGAGGGCCAGAAGCGGATGGACGGCTCCCCTTATGTGACCCACTGCATCGCCGCGGCGGATATCTGCGCGGACATGGGCCTGGATGAGGACTCCATTGTGGCGGCCCTGCTCCATGACGTGATCGAGGACACCAAGCTGACCCATGAGGACATCGCCAAGGCCTTCGGCGCTCCGGTGGCGGACATCGTGGAGGGCGTCACCAAGCTGACCCGGGTCCAGTACACCAGCAAGGAAGACGAGCAGATGGAGAACCTGCGCAAGATGCTCATGGCCATGGCCAAGGACATCCGGGTCATCCTCATCAAGATCGCCGACCGGCTGCACAACATGCGCACCATGAACTACCAGACCGCCGAGAAGCAGCGGGCCAAGAGCTTGGAGACCATGGAGATCTACGCCCCCATCGCCCACCGGCTGGGTATGCAGCGGGCCAAGTGGGAGCTGGAGGACCTGTCCCTGCAGTATCTGGATCCGGCCGGCTACCGGGAGATCACCAAGACCCTGGAAGAGAAGATGCCCGTCCTGGAGGAGTTCATGTCCGGTATGAAGGAGAAGATCCAGAAGCGCATGGACGAAAACGGCATCCGCTCCACCGTTACCTGCCGCATCAAGCACGTATACAGCATCTACCGGAAGATGTACGCCCAGAAGCTGGATATCACCGGCATTTTCGACCTGTGCGCCTTCCGGGTGATCGTGGACACCATCCCGGACTGCTATAACGTCTTAGGCATCATCCACGATATGTTCAAGCCCGTGCCGGGCCGTTTCAAAGACTATATCTCCACCCCCAAGCCCAACATGTACCAGAGCGTGCACACCACGGTCATCGGCTCCGAGGGCATCCCCTTCGAGGTGCAGATCCGCACCTGGGACATGCACCACACCGCCGAGTACGGCATCGCGGCCCACTGGAAGTACAAGATGCGGGACGGGGGCCAGGCCCTGCGCAGCGGGGATGAGGACAAATTTGCCTGGGTCCGCCGCCTGCTGGAGAGCCAGCAGGAGTCGGACGCCCAGGACTTTTTCCACAACCTGAAGATCGACATGTTTGCCGACGAGGTGTTCGTGTTCTCCCCCAAGGGGGACGTGATCAACCTGCCCGCCGGCGCCACGCCCATCGACTTTGCCTACAGCATCCACTCGGACGTGGGCAACCACATGGTAGGGGCCAAGGTCAACGGCCGCATCGTCACCTATGACTATATCCTCCAGAACGGGGACATCGTGGAGATCCGCACCTCCCGCTCCGCCCCCGGCCCCAGCCGGGACTGGCTGAACGTGGCCAAGAGCGGCTCCGCCCGGACCAAGATCAAGCAGTGGTACAAGAAGGAGCGCCGGGAGGAGAACATCCTCCGGGGCCGGAGCATGCTGGAGGAGGAGCTCAAGCACAACGGCGTGACCATGGATGAGGCCCTGGCGGAGGAGATCGTCTCCCCGCTGCTCAAGCGCCTGTCCTTCCAGACGGTGGACGATCTGTTTGCCGCCATCGGCTACGGCGGCGTCACCGTGACCCGGGTGGCCAACCGGCTCCGGGACGAGGTGAAGAGCGCCAACGCGGAGAAGCGCTCCGTGCTGGATAAGGTGTCCGAGGCCGCCGAGCGGCGGGAACAGCAGGCCAAGAAGGAGGGCAAGGCGGTCCACGGCATCTTAGTGGCCGGGCTGGACAACTGCCTGGTGAAGTTCTCCCGCTGCTGCACCCCCGTGCCCGGGGACGATATCATCGGCTTTATCACCCGGGGGCAGGGCGTCTCCATCCACCGGCGGGACTGCGCCAACTACCTCCAGCGCCTCCATGACCCGGAGAACGAGGGCCGCTGGATCCAGGTCTCCTGGGCCAAGGAGATCACCGACAGCTATGTGACCACCATCACCATCGCCTCCAAGGACCGGTCCGGCCTGGTGATGGACATCGCCACGGTGCTCAACGCCCTCAACGCCAAGGTGCGCACCCTGTCCTCCCGGGAGACCGGGGCCGGCCTGGCCCTGACGGTAGTGACCTTGGAGGTCAAAAGCGCCGGGGAGCTGCGCTATATCATGAGCCGCCTGGCGGGAGTCAACGGCGTGTCCAGCGTGCTCCGCAACGGGCATTGAGCGGGAAGGAGAGGACAAGATGCGGGCAGTGCTTACCCGGGTCAACTCCGCCTCCGTCACCATCGGCGGCGCCGTAAAGGGCAGCATCGGGAAGGGCTTTCTGGTGCTGCTGGGCGTCCATGAGGACGACGGGGAGGCGGAGGCCCTGAAAATGGCCGACAAGATCTGCGGCCTGCGTATTTTTACCGACGCGGACGGCAAAATGAACCTGAACCCCGCCGCCGTGGGGGCGGAGCTGCTGATCATCAGCCAGTTCACCCTCTTTGCCGACTGCCGTTCCCGCCGCCCCGGCTTTTCCAAGGCCGCCCGGCCGGAGACCGCCATCCCCCTGTACGAGCGGGTGGTGGCCGAGTGCCGCCGCCGGGGCTTCAAAACGGAGACGGGAGAATTTGGCGCGAAAATGCTGGTAGAGTCCGTCAACGACGGGCCTGTCACGATCATTCTGGATACAAAGGAGCTGTAAGCCATGCTGATCAAAACCCTGACCCTGGGCCAGTGGGAGACCAACTGCTATGTGGTGTCCGACGAGGCGAGCCTGGACTGCGCGGTGATCGACCCGGGGGATGAGAGCAACACCGTTTTAGATTACCTGGAGGCCAACCGGCTCCGCTGCCGGGCCATTTTCCTCACCCACGGGCACTTTGACCATGTGGGCGCGGTGCAGGCGGTGGCGGAGGAGACCGGGGCCACGGTGTACATGCACCGGGCCGACGACCGGCGTTCCGGCAACCCGCTGCACTTCCCTTATGCCCTGCCCGAGGGCGGCGTATATTACAAGGAGGGGGACTGCGTCCAGGTGGGGAGCCTGCGCTTTGAAGTGCTGGAGACCCCGGGGCACACCCCCGGCGGCGTGACCCTCCGCTGCGAAAACGCCCTCTTCACCGGGGACACCCTGTTTAAAGGCAGCTGCGGGCGGACGGATCTGCCCGGCGGGGACATGCTCCAGGAGCTCTCGTCCCTGAAAAAGCTCTGCGCCCTGCCGGGGGACTATGAGGTCTACCCCGGCCATATGGACAGCAGCACCTTAGAGCGGGAGCGGATGTTCAATTACTACTGCCGCGCCGCCATGAACAACTGAGCGGCCAAAACCGAAAAAAGGCGTCCGCCCGGTCTGAAAGGACCGGGCGGACGCCTTTTTTAATAAAACACAAACAAAATTTAAAAACGACGCAAACATACGCGGCCTACAATGGATCCAGAAAGCGAGAGATCGCAAAAAAAGGAGGACATGTACCGTGAAGAAAAAAGATTTTGTGACGCTTCTGCTGAGCGTGGTCGGCGGGATCCTGTTTGCCCTGGGCATGTGCATGGCGCTGCTGCCGGAATGGAATGCCCGGATCCCCGGCGTGGTGCTGGGCGCGGCCGGCGCGGCGGTGCTGCTGGCCATGGTGCTCGTCCGCAGAAAAATGGACGGCAAGCCCGCCATCGTCTTTAACGGCAAAACCGTCGGCGCGACCCTTCTCGGCATTTTCGGGGCCGTGGTGTTCGGCATGGGGATGTGCCTGGTCATGGTGTGGGACAAGCTGATCTTAGGGGTGCTGGTTGGCGTAGCCGGGATCCTCCTGCTGCTGTGCCTCATCCCCATCTGCAAGGGACTGAAATAAGGAACGGAGGGCTTTAAAATGGCAGATCAAAAAGTCCGGAAGGCCAATGAGGAGATCGCCGGCGCGGTTGCCGGCGGTTACAGGAAGATCGAGGAAGGGGTCGTTGGCGGGTACAAGAAGATCGAGGACGGCGTGACCGGCGCTTTCAAAAAGGTGGAGGATCGCTTTGTCGGAAAATTCCTGACCCGCCAGGGGGAAACCGTAGAGGAGGCGGAAAAGCGCCTCGCCGAAGAACAAAAAGCGCGCGAAGAGGCGGCAAAAAACGCCGGAAACCCCTGAGTCCTTTCGGCCCGCCCGGGCAAAACCGGCGCGGGCCGAAAAATTTTCCCGAAAAAGCCCCGCCGGGGCAAAACGCAAACAAAACCTTAACATTTGCGTGCTATCATGAGAAAAAAAGGGGGGCTGCGCCGTGTTCAAAATATTGGTCGTAGAGGATGACCGGGACTTAAACCGCACGGTCTGTTCGTTTCTGACGCAAAACGGGTATGAAGCGGCGGGCTGCCTGAGCGCCGGCGAGGCCTACGACGCCCTGTACGAAAATACCTTTGACCTGATCGTCTCCGACATCATGATGCCGAAGATCGATGGGTTCGAGTTCGCAAAAACCGTCCGCTCCCTGAATGAGGAGATCCCGATCCTGTTTATGACGGCCCGGGACGATTTCGCGTCCAAACAAAAGGGGTACCGGATCGGCATCGACGACTATATGGTCAAGCCCATCGACCTGGACGAGCTGTTTTTGCGGATCGGGGCGCTGCTGCGGCGCGCGAAGATCGCCAGCTCCCACAGGCTGGAGATCGGCAGGCTGCGGCTGGATATGGACGAGCGCACGGCGGTCTACGACGGGCAGGGGATCCCCCTGACGGTCCGGGAGTTCAACATCCTCTATAAGCTCCTGTCCTATCCGGGCAAGACCTTCACCCGGGGCCAACTGATGGACGAGTTCTGGGATGTGGACACCAACACCGCGCCCCGGGCGGTGGATGTGTATATGACCAAGCTCCGCAGCAAATTTGAGGGCTGCGGGGAGTTTGAGATCAGGACGGTCCACGGACTGGGCTATAAGGCGGTGATCCTGTGAAAGAGAGCACGAAAGGGCGGCGGTTTCTGTTTTCCCTGCGCAGCTATACGTCTTTTTTCCTGCTGATGTCCTTCGTGATCACCTGTTGTATGGTCCTTTTTCTAAAGACGCTTCAGCAGTCGCTGGGCATCCGCTTCACCGAGGAGAATATTCGCGCGGCCGCGGTGGTCACCTTCGGCAATGTGCTGTTTCTTAGCCTGCTGTGCACGGTGATCGACGAGGTGCGCCGCCGCCTGCTGGTGGACCGGCCGGTGCGGCGGATCGTGCAGGGGGCCTCCCGGCTGATGCAGGGGGACTTCTCCGCGCGCATAGAGCCCTGGCACGGGCTGGATGACCGGGCCGGCTTCGATACGATCATCGACTACTTTAACCGCCTGGCGGAGGAGCTCTCCGGCGTGGAGACCCTGCGGACGGATTTTATCGCCAATGTGTCCCATGAGCTGAAAACGCCCCTGGCCGTGATCCAGAATTACGCGGACCTGCTCCAGAGCCCGGCGCTGCCCGAGGGGCAGCGTCTGGAATACGCCGCGGCGATCAAGCTGCAATCCCGCCGCCTGGCCGACCTGGTCACCAATATCCTGCGGCTGAACCGCCTGGAAAACCAGAAGATCTACCCCGAGACCCGGCGGTACGACTTGGGGGAGCAGCTGGCGGAGTGCCTGCTGCAGTTTGAGGACAGCTGGGAGAAAAAGGGCATCCGTGTGGACGCGGATCTGGAGGAGGGCGTATCGGTGGAATCGGACCGGGAGCTTTTGGCCCTGGTCTGGAACAATCTGATCTCCAACGCGCTGAAATTTACGGACAGCGGCGGCACGGTCGCCCTGTCGCTCCGAGCCGAGGGGGAGTGGGCCGTCGTCCGGGTCTCCGACACCGGCTGCGGGATCAGCCCGGAGGTGGGCAAACACATTTTTGAAAAGTTTTACCAGGGTGAACCCTCCCACGCCACCCAGGGTAACGGCCTGGGCCTGGCCCTTGTCCGGCGGGTGGTGGAGCTGACCGGAAGCGAGATCTCCGTGGAAAGCGAAGTGGGGAAGGGCAGCAGCTTTATCGTAAAGATCCGGAGGGCGGCAGATGAAAAAGCTGAAAGCCGCTCTTAAAGCCGTCTTCTGCCTTCCGCCGCTGCCCACGGTGCTGCTGGCGGCCTTCGGATACGGATCTCTGTGCCTCGTGTTCGCCCGCGACATCCAGGACCCCGTATGGAGGTACGGCTCCTATCTGGCCTCCACCTATGCGCTGATCCTTACGGTCACCGGCCTGCCGTATCTGCTCAGCCTCTTGAAAAAGGGGAAAGAGCGCGTGCTCCGCTCGCCTCTCGGGCGGAAGCTCCGCGCGACGGCGGCTGGAGAGAAATACCTGACGGACCTGCACTTTCGCAACACCGTTTCGCTCCACGTGGGGTTGACGGTCAACCTGGCCTATATCCTGGTGAAGCTGTCCGCCGGGATCTGGTACCGCTCGGCCTGGTTTCTCTCCCTGGCGGCTTACTATACCCTGCTGGCGGTGATGCGGCTGTTCCTGCTCCGGGGCGGCTCCGGGATGGACGAGGCCGCGGCCTTTCGCCGCTATCGCTTCTGCGGCTTCGTGCTGCTGCTCATGAACCAGGCTTTGGCCGGGATCGTGGTGTTCATGGTGCGGGAAAACCGGGGCTTCCGGTATCCGGGCGTGCTGATCTACGCCATGGCTCTGTACGCCTTTTACGCGGTCATTACCGCCGTGATCGACGTGGTCCGGACCCGCCGCCTGCAAAGCCCCATTCTCTCGGCGACCAAGGCCGTCAATTTAGTGGCGGCGCTGGTCTCCATCCTGGCCCTGACCACCGCCATGCTGGCCCAGTTTGGCGGCGAGGACGACCCGGCCTTTCGCCGGACAATGACCGCCGCCGTGGGCGGCGGAGTCTGCACCATCGTCATATGCATGGCCGCCTTTATGATCTGGCGGGCCAATAAAAATCTCAAAAAACAGAGGTGACCCCTATGGAAGAAAGAAACGGGAGCTTTTCCTATACCTATTCCGCCCGGGAGCAGGAGGAGATCAAAAGGATCCGGGCCAAGTATGCCCCGCCGTCGGAGGAGGAGAGCTCTCTGGAGCAGCTCCGCCGCCTGGACGCCAGCGCGACAAAGGGGGCAACGGCCGCGGCGCTGCTGATCGGGATCGGCGGCGTGCTGCTGCTGGGCGTCGGCATGTGCTGCACCATGATTCCCGGCTGGGAGGCGTTTTTTATCCCCGGCGTGGCCGTGGGACTTATAGGCATCTTAGGGATGATCGCCGCCTATCCGGTCTATACGCGCATGGTCCGGGCCAAGCGGGCCAGGCTGGCGCCGGAGATCCTGCGGATGACAGAAGAGCTGACCCGGTGACGGACGCCGGATCGGCTCTTGACATTTGGACAGAAATTGGATACAATATCAATAACAAAAAATGCCATTGTTGCGAACAGAGCGAGGGTTTGTCCGTGGAGCCGATTTCTCTTCTTCCCATCAAAGATACGATCTCCCAGGTCCTCCGGCGGGAGATCTTTGCCTGCCGGATAGAGGACGGGGCGGAGCTGACCCAGGAGGCCGTGGCTGCCCAGCTGCAGGTGTCCCGGATCCCGGTGCGGGAGGCATTTCTGTGCCTGGAGACGGAAGGACTGCTGGAGCGGCTGCCCAACCGCCATATGCGGGTGGTGGGGCTGACCGAAAAGCGCCTGGGGCAAAACTTCCGGGCTCTGGCCGCCTTGGAGGCGGAGCTGGCGGAGCAGGTCCTGTCCGCGGGAGCGCCGGGGCCGGCGGGGGAGGCCCTGGACCGGTGCCGGGCCGCCCGGGAGAGCCGGGACTGGGACGCCCTCTGGGCGGCGGACCGGGCCCTGCACCTGAGCTTCAGCGCCGCTTTAGAGAATCCGATGCTGCGGCAGCTCCACGAGCGGCAGCGGCGGGCCCTGTTTGAGGGGGTCCTGGAGGCCCTGCCGCCGGACTGGGAGCGGCTGGCCGCTCTGGACGAGGCCATCGGGGAGGCCCTCCGGGCCGAGACTGGCCTTTCGGAAGCCATCAAAAACTATTACCGCGTCCTCGGAGAGGATGCCGCAAAGGAGTTGAAGCAGCTGTGCCCCTGACACCCATCAAACTGCTGCCCGCCCGGGACCGGGTGGCCGCCGCCCTGCGGGAGGCGATCCTGACCCACAGCATCAGGCCCGGCGAGGAGCTGAGCTTAAAGGACACCGCCGCCCTGCTGGGGGTCTCCGTCACGCCGGTGCGGGAGGCGTTCCAGATCCTGGCCCGGGAGGGGCTGATCACCCTGCACCCCAACCGGGGGGCCCTGGTGCAGGAGATCACGGAAAAGCGCATCCGGGACCACTATGAGCTGCGGGCCATTTTAGAGCGGGAGGCGGCCATGGCCGCCTGCCGGAACGGGGGCGACCTGAGCGCCGTGCGCGGCGCCTATCTCCAGGCGGAGGAGGAGCTGAAGCGGGGCTCCGCCGGGTATTCAGACCTGAACCAGGCTTTCCATGTGGCTATCTGGACCGCCGGCGGCAACGAGAAAATGCAGGAGATGCTCTCCGGGTTGTGGAACGGCCTGTCCCTGGGCTACCGGGTGACCCAGGAGAATTATGCCCAGCTCTCCATGACGGAGCACAAAGAGATCCTCCAGGCCCTGGAGGCCCGGGACGAGAAGCGGGCGGGGGAGCTGATGGACCGGCACATCCTCCGCAGCATGGACAGCGTCCTGTCCCACCAGCTGGGCGCGGATCCATAAAGCGTTGAGCGCCCGGAGAATTTGTTGTTTTCAACAAATTCTCCGAGCAGTTTTTATGGTATTCGCTGATTCTGAAAAAGCCTCTTGACAAAAGCTGAACAAGAGGCTATATTGAGTTTTAGAAATGGATACATTATCTGTTATATCTTATTTCTGATTAATTGTATCCGAGAGAGGAGAGAAAACATGAGCCAAACCACCATCACCCTGTTGTTCCTGGCATTTGCGATCATCATGTTCATCCTGGAAAAGATCCCCCTGGCGCTGACGGCCACCATCGTGGCCATCGGCCTGAACCTGACCGGCGTCCTCGGCAGCTCCGATACCTTTGCCGGGTACGTCAACAGCAACGTCATTCTCTGCGTGGGCATGTTCGTTGTGGGCCAGGCCCTGTTTGAGACCGGCATGGCCAACAAGATCGGCTCCATCGTCACCAAGTTTGCCAAGTCCGAGCGGATCCTGATCGTGGCCATCATGGTCATCGTGGGCGTCATGTCCGGCTTCCTGTCCAACACCGGCACCGCCGCCGTGCTGATCCCCGTGGTCTGCGGCATCGCCGACGAGTCCGGGTACTCCCGGGGCAAGCTGCTGATGCCCCTGGTGTTCGCGGCGGCCCTGGGCGGCAACCTGTCCATCATCGGCGCCCCCGGCAACCTGATGGGCATCGAGGCCATGCAGAACCTGGGCATGGAGACCGGCTTCTTTGAGTACATCGCCGTGGGCGGCCCCATGCTGGTGCTGGGTATCGTGTACTTCGCCATCATCGGCTATAAGTTCCTGCCCGACACCAAGGGCGAGGGCCAGGCCGACGCCCAGAAGGATTACAGCGATGTGCCCCAGTGGAAGCAGATCACCTCTTTGGTGGTGCTCATCGTCGTCATCATCGCCATGATCTTCGAGGACCAGATCGGCATCGCCCTCCAGGTCACCGCCTGCGTCGGCGCCATCTTCCTGGTGCTCACCGGCGTCATCTCCGAGAAGGCCGCGCTCCAGTCCATCGACCTGAAGGTGGTCCTGCTGTTCGGCGGCTCCCTGGCCCTGGCCAAAGCTCTGGAGACCACCGGCGCCGGCACCCTGATCGCCGACACCATCGTGGGCGCCCTGGGCGCGAACCCCAATCCCATCATCCTGCTGCTGGTCATCTTCGTAGTGGGCTGCGCGCTGACGAACTTCATGTCCAACACCGCCACCACCGCCCTGATGGTCCCCATCGCCGTGTCCCTGGCCCAGAGCCTGGGCGCTGATCCCCGCTCCATGATCATTGCCACCGTGATCTCCTGCTCCTGCGCGTATGCGACTCCCATCGGTATGCCCGCCAACACCATGGTGGTGGGCCTGGGCGGTTACAAGTTCAACGACTATGTGAAGGCCGGCCTGCCCCTGATCCTCGTCTCCTTCGTGATCTGCATGGTGCTGCTGCCCATCCTGTATCCCTTCTTCCCCTGAGCGGACGAAAATTTCTATCACCTACAACATTTAAGGAGGTCCCTGTATGACGAAAGAAGAAAGCGTTCAGCTGATGACCGATAAGATGGCCAAGTTCGTGGGCTACATCGGCATCAAGCTGCCGGACGACGTGATCGCCAAGCTCTCCGAGCTGCGCGAGAAAGAGACCAGCCCCCTGGCCAAGACCATCTACGACACCATGTTCAAGAACCAGGAGCAGGCCGTGGCCCTGCACCGCCC
>CANRHH010000014.1 GCA_947630375.1 uncultured Oscillospiraceae bacterium
CGCCGCTCTCGCCGGTGAAGGAGGGGTCGAAGGCCAGGGTGAGGAAGCCCCGCTCCGCCATGGTCTGGGCGTAGAGCCCCGCCGCCTGCTCCTTCACCGCGCCGAAGGGACCGCACACGGCCAG
The DNA here is from genome assembly GCA_947630375.1 of uncultured Oscillospiraceae bacterium. Classification (GTDB taxonomy): domain Bacteria; phylum Bacillota; class Clostridia; order Oscillospirales; family Oscillospiraceae; genus Limivicinus. The sequence continues at coordinate 125 of CANRHH010000014.1, forward strand.
CGCCGCCAACTTCCCGGTAGCGCCTTTGGGCGTGTACAGGTCCGCCGCTAAGGTGATCCCATAGCGGTTGGGGAAGCTCACCTTCCGGTGCTCCACCTTTTCGCTTTTCGGAAAAGTCTTGTCCCAGGTCTGCTTCAGGGTGCGTTCCAAGTTTTCAGCCATTTTGTTTCTCCATCCTTTCAAGTTCGTACAGCAGAAAATCGAGCCGGTCCACTTTCTCCTGGCTTTCGTGCAGCGCGTCCATCAGCTCACAGCGAACGCGGCGCAGCCTCTGTTTCACGGCCCCGGTGTCTCCGCTGGCATAGAGGCGGCAGATCTCCGAAGCGCACGCCGGGCCGCAGCCCACATCCCGCAATCCCGCGGCGAGCTCCTCCATCTGACCGCCTCCCTTCCGTTTGACTGTATGATACGCCCTTGACGGCCGGCGCGCTAATTGTTATAATTTATATCGTATTATTCGATTTTAGAATATCACAGAGGAGGGAGCTCCATGGAGATACGGACGCTGCGCCATTTTCTCGCCGTGGCCCGGGAGGAGAACATGACCCGGGCAGCGGAAGTGCTGCACATCTCCCAGCCGGCACTGTCCAAGCAGATCCAGGCGCTGGAGGAGGAGCTGGGGAAAAAGCTGTTCATCCGGCACAGCTTCAGCATCGAGCTCACCGAGGAGGGGCGGCTGCTGCGCAAGCGGGCGGAGGACCTGGTGTCCATGGCGGACAAGATCGTGGGGGAATTTGTGGCGCTGGACGACGTGACCGGCGGAGATGTCTACCTGGGCCTGGCGGAATCTTACCAGATCCGCTCCCTCGCCCGGGAGATCAAGAACTTCAAAGAGACTTATCCCGGCCTGCGCTACCATATTACCAGCGGGGATACGGAGCAGGTCACGGAGAAGCTGGACAAGGGCATTCTGGATTTCGCGGTGCTGGTGGAGGAGCCGGACCCGGGGAAATACCGTTCTCTCTGCTTCCCGGAGGCGGACATATGGGGGCTGGTGATGCCCCGGGACTGCCCCCTTGCGGAGAAGGAGACCATCTGCGTGGACGACCTTGTGGGCCTGCCGCTGTTCTGCTCGGAGCAGAGCTGGAAAAAGGACCTCCCCCGCTGGTGCGGGGAGCGGATGGACGAACTGCGCCTGGAGGGCTCCTTCCGCCTGTCTTACAACGCCTCCCTTTTCGTCCGGGAGGGCCTGGGCTATCTCCTCACCTTTGACCGGCTCATCGACACCGGCCCCGGCAGCGCTTTGGCGTTCCGGCCCCTTTCGCCCCGGCTGGAGACGAAGATGTTTCTCGTATGGCGGAAATATCAGGTCTTTTCACCGATCGCGGAGCGGCTGCTGGAGAAGCTCAAGGTAGCGTTCGGCAGCGCTTGAGAGCGCCATCCGGGGATTTCAGCGCTTTTTCCGCAACCGGTGGGATCTGTCATGCATTTTGACAGATATACGTTGATTTTTCAGTTTTTTGTGTTAAAATAAAATGAACGGAAGGAAAGATGACGGGAGGCGCGATTTTATGAAAAAACAGTTTCGAAAAATACTGTTCCTGCTCTTCATATGCATCGTGCTTGCCGCTATCGTTTTGATCGGCTCGATCTATTCGCAATATATTTCCCAGCGGATCTATGAGGACAGCACCCGGTCTTTGGATGAGATCTACAGCCAGGTGAACCGCTCCTTCGGCGCTTTTGTGGAGCGCAACTGGGGCCTGTTGGAGAGCTGGGAAGAGGCCCGGGTCTTAGAAGAAGAGGCCCAGGATCTGCGGGCTTTTGTGGACCAGGAGCAGGCTTACTGGGGCTTTTCCGATTTCTATTTCCTCTCCGGGAAGGGGGAAAGCCTGTCCATCGGCGGGGTCAAGGCCGCGCTGGACCTGGGCACCGCTCTGGATACCCTGGCAGGGCAGCGGGAGCCTGTCATGGCCGGGACGGTCCTCTCCTCCGGTGAAGAGGTGACTCTGTTCGCCGTGCCGGTGAGCCCCCGGACCGTGCAGGGTTTCTCTTATGACGCCATCGCCGTCGCCTACACCAACACAGCCCTGGCCAGTTCCCTGAATGTGGAAGCCTTCTCCGGAAAGGCCCGGTGCTTCGTGATCCACAACGACGGGCGGGTGCTCCTGTCCACCCAGGCTGGCGGAAACGTATTTGACAATTACCTGATGTATCTGCGGGCCGTCTCGGATCTGGGAGAGGAGGAGCTGGCGGCGCTGGCCCAGGACTGGGCGGCCGGCCGGCAGGGCCTGGTTCGGTGCGGGATCGGCGGGGTCAGCTATGTGATCCTCTATCAAAACGTAGGCTATCAGGATTACATCATGCTCAGCGCCGTGCCGCAAAGCGCCATCAGCGCGGGCTTTTTATCCGTGCAGAAGTCTACCACCAACGTGCTGCTGGCGATCTTCCTGCTGGTGGGGGCTGTGATCGTGGTTATGCTGCTTCTGCGCAGCAACCAGCTGTACCGGCGAAACCGCATGGAGCTCCAATACCAGGAGCGGCTGTTTGATGTGCTGTCCAACAGCGTGGACGACATTTTTATTACCCTCAACGCCGCCGACCAGCAGGTAGACTATATCAGCCCCAACATGGAGCGGCTCCTTGGCATCCCCGTGGAGGAGGCCCGGAAGGATATCCGGGTCATGGAAAAATGCACCGTCAACGAGGATGTGGTGATCCCCCGGGGCGTGTTGGAGTCCATCCCCCTCAACGGCAGCCGGCACTGGGAGTATGAATATATGCACCAGCACACCGGGGAGCGCCGCTGGTACCGGATGACCGTGTACCATATGAGTATCCAGGAGATGCGCAAATACGTCATTGTTCTCAGCGACCGGACCATGGAGCAGCAGATGAATCAGCAGCTCCAGCAGGCCCTGAACGACGCGCAGAGCGCCAACACGGCCAAGAGCAACTTCCTGTCCAACATGTCCCACGATATCCGCACGCCTATGAACGCCATTGTGGGCTTCTCGGTGCTGTTGGAAAAGAACGCGGACCAGCCCGATAAGGTCCGGGAATATACCCGGAAGATCACCGCCTCCAGCCAGCACCTGCTGAGCCTGATCAACGACGTGCTGGACATGAGCAAGATCGAAAGCGGCAAGACCTCCCTGAATGTGGACCGGTTCAGCCTGCCGGAAATGCTGGAGGAGCTGAGCATCATCGTGCTGCCCCAGGCCCGGGCCAAGCAGCAGGACTTCAGCATCCACGTCCAGGGCGCGCCTCCGGAGCATATCATGGGGGACAAACTGCGGCTCAACCAGATCCTGCTGAACCTTTTGTCCAACGCGGTGAAATACACCCCCGAAGGCGGAAAGATCGAGTTCTCCGTGTGCCCCATCCCCGGCGCGGGGCAGCAGTATTCCCGGCTGCGGTTCACGGTGAAGGACAACGGCATCGGCATGAGTGAGGACTTTCAGGCCGCCGTTTTCGACCCCTTCAGCCGGGAGATCAACTCCGTCACCAACAAGATTCAGGGCACCGGCCTGGGGATGGCCATCACCAAGAATCTGGTGGACCTGATGGGCGGCATCATCCAGGTGGAGAGCGCCCCCGGCCAGGGGAGCACCTTCACGGTGGAGCTCTCCTTCCTGCTGCCGGAGCAGGAGGAAAACGTCTCCTGGTACCGGAGCAAAATCACCCGGATGCTGGTGGCCGACGACGAGGAGGACATCTGCCTGAGTATCCGGGAGCTGATGCGGGATTCCGGGGTGGATGTGGCCTGTGTGCCCGACGGGGCCGCCGCGGTGGACATGGCCGTCACCGCCTGGCAGCGGGGCGAGGGCTTCCATGTGATCCTGCTGGACTGGAAAATGCCCCGGATGGACGGCGTGGAGGCCGCCCGGCGCATCCGGGCCCGGATCGGCGAACAGGTGCCCATTTTGGTGCTGACCTCTTACGACTGGTCAGACATTGAGGAAGAGGCCCGGCAGGCGGGGATCGACGCCTTCATGCCCAAGCCCTTCTTTGTCTCCACATTTTGGGAGACCATCCGTCCCCTGTTCCCGGAGGAGCAGGTCAGCCGGCAGCCCGCCGCTCCGGCAAAGCTGGCCGGGGTTCTGGCGGGCAGGCGGTTCCTGGCCGCAGAGGACAACGAGCTCAATGCGGAGATCCTGACGGAAATGCTGGAGATGGAGGGCGCTTCCTGCCAGGTGGCGGTCAACGGCCAGCAGGTGCTGGAGCAGTTCCGCAGCGCGGAGCCCGGCACCTATGACATGATCCTGATGGATGTACAGATGCCCGTGATGAACGGATACGAGGCCACCCGCGCTATCCGCGCCTGCGGCCATCCCCAGGCGACCACGATCCCCATCGTGGCCATGACCGCCAACGCCTTTGCCGAGGATGTGCGCAACGCCCTGGACGCCGGCATGGACGGGCACCTGAGCAAGCCGATCAATATGGACGCGGTGCGGGAGCTGGTTGGAAAGCTCCTGGGCAGCGGGTCCGCGGGAGGTGACAGAGAGAATACATGAAGCGGCTGTACCTGTATCTATGCCTGTTTCTGGCCGCGGCGCTGCTTTTGACCGGCTGCGGCGGTCCGGACTCTTCCGACGGCGTCACCCTGACCATTCTGGGCAAGGAGAGTGACCTGGGCAAGCCCTATTTGACCCGCCTTTTTCAGCTCTACCAGGATACCACCGGCAACCACCTCCAGCTCATCTCCTACAAGGACGCGGACTTTGAGACGCAGGCCGCCCGGGACGTGGCGGAGGGCCGTGCTCCGGACATCCTGCTGCATTTTCACAACGCGGACCTGAACCGCTACCAGGTGGACGCGGATTTCTGCTATCTGGAAGAGCAGGCCTGGGTATCTGACCTGACGGACAGCGCCCGCGCCTACTGTACCGACAGTTCCGGGCATCTGCTGGGCCTCCCCTTCTGGGAGAGCTCCGTGTCCGGGTGCTACTATAACAAGACCTTGCTCAGCCAGCTGGGTCTGAAGGCCGCCGGTACCCAGGCGGAGTTCGATACGCTCTGCCAGGTCCTCTCGGAGATCGGCTATACCCCCATCTGCTGGCCGGCTGACGGCTGCACCTGGATGCCCCAGTTTGCCCTGGACCCTGTGTTTGCAGACGATCCGGACCTTCTGGACCGGCTGAACCGGGGCGAGATCGGCTATGGGGACATCCCTGCCGTGGCGGACATGGTCCAGTGGGTGAAGACTGCGAAAGAAAACGGCTGGTTCGGCAACAGTTACGGCTCCACCGGCTGGTCCAACATTGCTCCCCTTCTCAGCTCCGGCCAGGCGGTGATGGCCTTCATCTGGGACACCTGGTTTTACACGGATTTCACCGCCGACGGGCCCTACACCATGGACGATTTCGCGCTGATGCCCGTTTTTATGGGCACCGCGGAGGAGGGCACCTACGAGGGCGGCAACCTGAATATGATGATGGTGTGCAAATCCGGCTCCCACGTGCAGGAGGCTCTGGATTTTCTGGCCTTCTGCGCCACGCCGGAGAACTACAACGCGGCCTTTGACGGCATCTCCACCGTGAGCTGCTTCCGGGGCCAGACCACCAACATTCAATCCCCCATGGTCACCGACGCCTACAGCTCTGTCGCGGCCCATGAGCGGGTCTCCACCGCTGCCTCTAAGATCATAGGCTACAATGCCGAGGACGTGATGGCCGCTCTGAACGCCATGCTTCGGGGCGAGACGGATGTGGCCGGGTGCGTCAAACAGCTGGACGATTACCGGCTGGAGGAGATCGCCCTGCAGGGCACCGTCGCTGGCCCCGCCGGGTGACAAGGTCCAACTTTTCCCGATATTCGGTATATAGCTAAGACGACCCATCCGGCTTCGCCGGAGGGGTCGTCTTAGCCTGCATTTGAAGCAAAATCCCTCCGTCATTGCCGGAGGGATTTTGCTTGGACTGCCTTACAGCCCCGCTTCCGCCTTGAACTTCTCAATGGCGGCAATGGTCTGCGCGTAATCGGCCTTCACCTGGCCCAGCAAGGCGGCAGCCGCGGCCCCGTCCTTGGCCCGCAGGGCCTCAGTGAGCTCATGGCTGGAGTTGCCAAGGCGGGTGAAGCCCAGGTTCTGGCAAACGCCTTTGATGGTATGGCTGGCCCGGAAAGCATCGTCCAAATTTCCGCTGTCCATGCTCTCGCACAGCAGGGCATAACTGCCGTCATCCGGGAATTTCAGCATGAATTTCTGGATCAGCCGTTCACTGCGCAGCCGCCCCAGGACCTCCTCAAAGTCGGCGTCCATGGCCTGGTAACATTCCTGTATGGTCATAGTTTATCCCTCCACGCAAGGCTTTGATCAAGAGCCGGAGCTTCTCGATTCGAATGATTGCTCAAATTATAACATATCCGGAAGATAATGACAAGGGGTCACGCTGACATCAATGCGTCCAAAAGCTGCTCTACGTTCACGGGTTTGGCCAAAAACGCGTTCATCCCGCACTCCATGGCCCTGTTCCGGTCCTCTCCGGTGGCGTTGGCGGTGCAGGCGATGATCCGCACGGTCCCGGCGTCCGGCCTGGGCAGGGCCCGGATAGTCTGGGCGGCCTGGAACCCGTCCATCTCCGGCATCAGCAGGTCCATGAGGATGACCCCATACTCCCCCGGGGCCGATCGCTCGAACAGCTCCACCGCTTCCCTGCCGTTTTGCGCCAGGGCGGTCTGAAAGCCGTTCCCCTCCAACAGCTCCACCATGATCTCCCCATTGAGCTCGTTGTCTTCGGCAATGAGCACATGGGGAAGCCGGTGGGATACCGCGGGGCCGGCCTCCTCCGGGATATTTTCCGCCGGGGGGATCGCCTCCTCCCGGGCCCGGAAGGTGAAAACGAAGGTGCTCCCCTCGCCCTTCCGGCTGGAGAAGGTCAGGTCGCCCCCCATGAGATGGGCCAGCCGCCGGCTGATGGGCAGGCCCAGGCCGGTGCCCTGATTGCCTTTGGAGACCGTGTCCAGCTCCCTGGCAAAGGACTCAAACACGTGCTTTTGAAACTCTTCGCTCATGCCCCGGCCCGTATCCGCGACCTCGGCCCGGGTCTCGATCTCCCCTGTGGGGAGCTTGATCTGGTTTACCCGGAAGATCACCTGTCCCCCCTCGGGGGTGAATTTCCGGGCGTTGTCCAACAGGTTGAACAGCACCTGCTGGATCCGCACCCCGTCGCCCCGGATGCCGGGGTACGGCAGGGAGATGTCCTGCTCAAAGCTGATCTCCCGCTCGGCCATGCCGCGGCGGGTGATGGAGGCCACGGTGTTTACCAGCAGCTCCAGATCCACCGGCCGGAGGCTCAGCGCCAGCTGGTCCCCCTGGATCTGGGACATATCCAGAATATCGTTCACCAGGGTCAGCAGATACTCCGCCGTGGCGGAGGACTGCCGCAGATATTTTCGAAGCTGCACCGGGTCGTCCAGCTTCTGGGCCATCAGATAATTGAGGCCGACCATCCCATTGAGCGGGGTGCGTATCTCGTGGCTCATGGTGGACAGGAACTGCCCCTGGGCCTTGGCCTCCGCCCGGTCCTCCATGGACCGGAAGCGCAGGTTGATCAGCAGCACCGCCAGAGTCAGGATCACCACCGCCGAGATCCCAAAGATGGCCACAGCGAAGCGGTAGCGGTAGACAAAGTCCTTCAGGGTATAGCTGTACTGGTTTTCCAGCACCGCCTGGATGGTATAGCTGCTCACCTCGTCCTCGGACAGGGCGGCGATCGCCTTGTCTATGATGTCAATGATGGTGCGGCCCGTCTCCTGGCTGGTGCCCTCGCCCCCGTCGAAGGCCACAATGGCGGAGAAGCACAGCTGATCGTCCATATTCATCGCGGGGATAACGTGCAGATGCTCATAGGCGGGCTTCCCCATCCAATACTCCACCACATACTGGTTCTGGATCATCAGGTCCACTTCCCCGCTGTTCACCGCGGCAAAGCAGGCTTCAATGGAGTCATAATCCACGATGGTGAAGTTGGGGTAAGTATTGGTCAGCACCTTGCGGATGGTCTGGGAGCCGGAGATGATGGCCACCGTGTATGGGTCGCCGTAGCTGAAGTTCAGCCCCTCCCGGGCCACGATCACCTTCCGGCCGGAAAGATAGGGGTCGCTCATGAGGATCCCGCGGGCCTTCTGGTTCTCCGCGTTATACTCCACGCTGGTGACCAGGTCCAGCTGGTTCTCCTGCAAAAAGGCATAGGTGATATCCCCGGCGGGCAGCGGCACATACTCAAACTTCAATCCGCTGATGGCCTGGATCCGGTCGAAAATATACCGGGAGATCCCCGCCAGTTCCCCGTTTTCATCGCTGAATGAAACCGGGATCCGGTCCTGGGTAAAGCCCACCTTCAGCGTCTTGCCGCTGTCCACAAAGTCCTGCTCTGCCGGGGTAAGCGTCAGCTCCGCCGCCGGACCGGACGGGGTCCCCGCCGCCAGCGCGCCGGGCGTCGCCATCCCCAGCAGCGCCCCCAAGGTCAAAAGCAGGGCAAAAAACCGGCCCCATGCTCTCTTTCTCATTTCCATGCCTTCTTCCGTCGAAGAAAATCAAAGGAATCCATGCCTGTTCGCTGATTTGCTATTATACACCGGTTTTTCCCGTTTGTCACGGGGAAACCCGGCCCTTGGCCGCCATATTTTTCCGGAACCCCGTCCTGTCCGTAAAGCCCTACTCGGCCAGCCGGCCCCGGCGGTCAAACAGGTCCCGGTAGGCCTCCTCCCGCCACGCCGGCAGGACGGCCCGGAGCTGTTCCCGGCGCTTTTCCGGCCGGAGCAGCTCTGCGGCAAAGGGGGCGTACCGGCCGCCGGACTGGACCAGGATGCTCTCCACCGTCTCCTCCAAGGGGGCCGCAGGGAAAAAGCGGGTGTCCAGATCGCCGTCGGCTCCCGCCAGGGCGTCCGCCACGGCTACAAGACAGATCGCCGTCCGGGCCGGGGACTTTTTCACCGAGAAGCCCCGCGGGAAACCGCCCTTGCCGTCCCAGCGGCAGTGGTGGCCCCGGGCCACCTCCGCATAGGGGGCGGTAGAGGCCCGGTCCGCCAAAAACGCCGCACCATAGTGGCCGTGGAGCTGCAGCAGTTCCTGCTCCTCGGCAAACATGCCCCGGCAGGACGGCCCGTCCACCGTGGAGAAAAACAGCATCCCCGCGTCGGCCAGAAAGCCCGCCCGGCCCACCTGCTCCTCGGCGCCCTGCGCCGGCAGGCCCGTCATCTCCTCCGGGCAGTCCTCCAGGCCCCACCGGTACAGCTGCCTGGCGATCCGCTCCACCAGCCGGGCCCGCACATACCGGGCAGGCTGGCACACGGGGAGGATATTTTCCACCAGCCGGGCGTAGTCCATACAGGCCGGCTGCTCCCGGTAAGCGGACAAAAATTGCAGCAGGGAGAAGGACAGCATCTGATCCGCCGTCTCATAGGGGATCCGGGCGATCCAGCGGAACATCCGCCGGGTCATGATATCCTGCCGGACCGCGGCCCTGTTCCGGAGCCGGGGGACCTGGAGCTCTTTGGCATAGCCCATATAATACGCCGGGGCGCTCACATGGCAGAACAGGCTCTGCTGGCTGAAGTCCTCCCCGTCACAGGCGGCGGACAGGGCGTACAGCCCTTCCAGCAGTTCCGGCAGCGTCAGGGCCCCGCAGTGGTACCGGGCGGCCAGATAGGCGTACTGCCAGCGGGGCGGCAGGGACTCCCCCCGCTCGGCGAACAGCTTCTGCTGGTGCTGCTCGATGATCTGGGCCGACTCCAGCACCTGGGCAAACGCGTCGGCATCCGCCTGGCCCGAGCGCAGAAAGCTCAAAAGCGTGGTCCGCTCCTGATGGGACTTGTACACATACAGCTCCCAGGGCAGCGAAGGGGTCCTGGCGCGGATGTCCGGGTCCATCAAAATACGCAGGGACCGGTTCACCGCCGCCAATTTCCGGGCGGCCCCCGCCGGCTTGGCGGCGTCGATGCTCAGGGCGATGTTGCCCATGGCCCGGTGGATAAATCCCCGGGTCTCCGGGTCCTCGATGGCGTCATAGTCTGTCTCAAAATACGCGGCGCACTGGGAAAAGTACAGGCCCATGCGGCCCATATACGGCCGGGCGTTGCTGTCTCCCAAAAAGCTCTCCAGGTTGTACAGGTCCATGCCCGCCTGGTACAGCTCCCGGATGAGCATGTCCCGTTTGTCCCAGTGGCGGGCATAGCTCACCAGCGCCATGTGGATACGGTAGCTCAAGGCGGCGTCCGGGGCGGGCCGCAGCGCCGTCAGAGCCGCGGCGAAGGCTTCCAGGTCCGCCAGCTCCTCCGGAGACGCCGTATGGATGGCGTCTATGGCCGGGAACAGCTGCTCCCGGAGCAGGGCGCTGCCCTTTTGCCGGGCCTCCCGGACAGCCGCCGCGCTGGCGCGCTGCCGGGCCCGGAATCCCGCCGGCCCCTCAGTCCACAGGTACGCGGACGCGGCAGTCGCCGCGTTTTGCAGGGCCAGATATTCCTCCTGATAGGGCTTCATAGTGTGACCTCCCGTCCCTCAGCCCAGATAGGCTCTCAGGGCGTCCTCCAGCTGCTGCAAGCTCACGGGCTTGGCCAGGTGGCCGTTCATCCCCGCCTGCTCGCAGGAGCGGATATCGTCTACAAACGCGTTGGCTGTCATGGCCAGGATAGGGATCCGGCCGCTGTCCCGCCGGTCCAGGGCCCGGATGGCCCGGGCGGCCGCCAGGCCGTCCATCACCGGCATCTTCAGATCCATAAAGATCAGGTCATAGGTCCCTGTGGGCGCGGCGGAGAACTTCTCCACCGCTTCCCGGCCGTTCTCGGCGCAGTCCACCCGAGCGCCGAACATGCCGATCATTTCCACCGCGATCTCCCGGTTGATCTCGTTGTCCTCCGCCAGGAGGATCCGCTTGCCCGTGAAATCCGGGGCGCTGTCCCCGGCGGCGGCCACCGCGGCCCGGCCCTCCGAGGTAAAGGCCCCCAGCGCCTCGCTGAGCCGGGAGCGGAAGATCGGCTTGGGCAGAAAGGCGCTGACGCCGTATTTTCGCATCTCATCGGCCGTAAGGGTCCATTCAAAGGAGGACATCACTAAGATCGCCGGCTTGCTGCCCAGCATTGCGCGCAGCTCCCGGCAGGCCTGCACCCCGTCCATGGGCTGCATCCGCCAGCCCAGAAGGATGGCAAAGTAATCCCTGCCCTCCTGCCTGGCCCGGGCCGCCAGGTTCAACGCCTCCCCGGCGGAGTCGCACACGTCGCACTCCACCCCCAGGTCGGTCAGCAGCTCCTTCACATAGTCCAGCGCCGCCCGGTCCTCGTCCGCGGCCAGGACCCGCAGCCCACGCAGGGCCTTGGCGGCGTTCTCGTCCTCATCCAGCTGCTCCAAGGGGATGGTCACGGTGAAGCGGGTCCCTTGCCCCAAAGCGCTCTTCACGGCGATGGTCCCGTTCATCATCTCCACCAAATTCCGGGTGATGGCCATACCCAGGCCCGTGCCCTCGATCCGGCTCACGCTCTCGGCCCGCTCAAAGGGCTGGAACATTTTTTCTACAAAGGCGGGCTCCATGCCCATGCCGGTATCCTCTACCACAAATTCGTAGTAGAGGTAGTTTCTGCCGGTGAGGTGCTGTTCCTCAGTCTCCCGCACGCCTAAGAAGATCCGCCCGCCCTCCGGGGTGAACTTCACCGCGTTGGAGAGGATGTTGATCAGGACCTGCTGCAAACGCAGCTGATCCCCCCGCACCCGCTCGTGGTGCACCCCGGAGAAGTCCATGGCGATCTCCTGGTGCCGCTTGTCCGCCTGGGGCCGGAACACCGCCATGAGGGCGTGGATGAAATCCGCCATGGTGAAGTCCTCCGGGTTCAGGCTCAACCGCCCGCTCTCGATGCGGGACATATCCAAAATGTCGTTGATCAGGCTCAGCAAATGCCGGGAGGCCAGACCGATCTTCTCCAGACAGTCCACCAGCCGCTCCCGCTCGTCCATGTGGGCCTGTGCAATGGTGGTCATGCCGATGATGGCGTTGAGGGGCGTGCGGATATCGTGGGACATATTGGAGAGGAACTCCGTCTTGGCCCGGGAAGCCGCGGTGGCCGCGTCCAGGGCGCTCTGCAGCGCCGCGTTGGCCGCGTCCGTCCGCTCCTGCTGCCGCCGGAGATCCTCGGTCCTGTCCCAGAACATCACCACCGCCAGCTCCGGCGCCGCCTGGGCCGCCTGGGCCGCCACCGGCAGGCCCCAGAGCTCCCCCTGCCAGACAGGCGGGCGCTCCCCGGCCACCGCCTGCCGCGCCAGCTCCGCCAGCGCCGGGGGCAGATTTTCCGCCCCCGCCCGGTCCAGAAGCCGCCGGGCCGCGTCATTCCGGTATACACAGCGCCAGAGACCCGCCCCGTCCTCCTCCGCCAGCAGCACCGGCGCAGACAGGCAGTCATACCCCTCTGTCAATTGTCGGATCTTTTGTTCCATGGTATTATCCTCATCCTCACCGGTCTCCGGCGGGAAAAATCCCGAAAAGTTGGCCTATTTTGGCTTTTTTAGTATATCACAAAAATGCCCTGCACGCAACTGTTCCAGGAAGCGTTGGCAAAAAAATAATGGGAAAACTCCCCCTGCGGCGCCACTTTGGCACTTGTGCCGGGTAGCCGGCTATGATATAATAGGGCAGCTTTGAAAATATGTTCTATTTCATATGGCGTCCCGGGAGTCCGGTACGCCATATGCCCCACGAGGAGAGGGAAATGAAGCGTCGGTGCCTGTACAAGCAAATAGGGTTGGTCCTGTGTCTGTGCCTGCTGCTCTGCGGCTGCGGCGCCCAGGCCCCCGCCCCTGCGCCGGAGACGGCGGAACCGGCAGCGACGGCACAACCCGCCGCCAAGACGGCGGTCCGCTCCAACGAGCCGGAGGTGCTGCTTTCCGAGTCCCCGGGCACCGTTCTTTTGGGGACCGATTCTTTGACGGTGGACGCCTCCCATACGGATCAGGGCTATGTGACCGTGCGCTACAGCGGCAGCGCCGCCAAGGCCAGTGTGCTCATCATCGGGCCGGATGGGGTCACATACAAATATTTTCTGCCCCCCAGCGAGAAATTCCAGGCCCTTCCCCTCTCCTGCGGCAACGGGAGCTATGCCATCGAGGGCTATGAAAACGTGGAGGGCAACAGCTACGCGGTGCTCTTCAAGGAGTCTGTGCAGGTGGAGCTGGCCGATGAGCTGCTCCCCTTCCTGTACTCCAACCTGTATGTGGATTTCAAGGAGAGCTCCCAGGCCGTGCTCAAGGCCCAAGAGGTGGTGGCCTCCGCGGCGGACGATTTAGAGGCGGTCACTTTGATCTACCATTATGTGGTAGAGCACATCACCTACGACAAGGAGAAGGCGGAGACGGTGACCAGCGGCTATCTGCCCGTGGTGGATGAGACGCTCCTCACCGGAGAGGGGATCTGCTTTGACTATGCGGCCCTGACCTGCGCCATGCTCCGGTCCCAGCGCATCCCCGCCAAGCTGGAGATCGGCTACGCCGGGGCGATCTATCACGCCTGGATCAGCGTATATATTGAGGAGATCGGCTGGATCGACCGGCTCATTGAATTTACCGGGGACGCCTGGACCCGGATGGACCCCACCTTTGCCGCCAGCAACGGCAACAGCGACGCGGTCCTGGAATATATAGGCGACGGCACGAACTACAATTTGCAGTACTCCCGGTAGGGCCGGCCGGGCTCTTTGCCGGGGTACGCATGGGACCTCACTGTCATATACGGAAGGAGCATATTCATGACCACCACATACGACTCCCCCGGGGAGAAAACGGCGGCGCGCAAGCCTTTGAGCAATACCGAGCTGGCCGCCTTTTGCGGGCAGATGGCGCTGATCCTGCGCTCGGGCATCTCCGCGCTGGAGGGCGTATCCATCCTTTTGGATGACAATCCCAACCCGGAGGGGAGGGCTCTGCTCCGGGGGATCCTGGACTGTCTGGAATCGGGCGGCTCCCTGAGCCAGGGGCTCCGGGAGAGCGGCTGCTTCCCCGAGTACGCCTGCAACATTGCGGAGCTGGGAGAGCAGTCCGGCCGTCTGGACGACGTGATGAACTCCCTGTCGGGCTACTACCGCCGGGAGGACGAACTGGCCAAAAGCATCAAGAGCGCCGTGACCTACCCCTTGGTGATGTTAGGGATGATGGTGGCGGTGATGCTGGTGCTCATTATCAAGGTGCTGCCGGTGTTCAACCAGGTGTTCCGGCAGCTGGGGGCGGAGCTCACCGGCGTGTCCGGGGCCGTGCTGCGCATGGGCAGCGCCATGAGCCGGTACAGCATGGTCTTTCTCGTGGTGGCCGCGGTGCTGGCCGCCGGCTGCGCCTGGCTGTTTGCCAGCAAAAAGGGCCGTGCCTGGATGCGGCGCTTCTCCACCCGCTTCTTTGCCACGAAAAAGCTCTCCGAGATGATCGCCGCGGGGCGTTTCGCCAGCGGGATGCACCTGGCCCTCAGCAGCGGGCTGGACGTGGACCAGAGCCTGGAGACCGTCTCTCGGCTGGTAGAGCACCCGGTGGTGGGCCAAAAGGTGGAAGAGGTACGCCGGCAGGTGGCCGAAGGGGCCAGCCTCAGCGCGGCCATCGCCAAGACCGGGCTGTTCACCGGGGTCTACGCCCGGATGATCAGCATCGGCGTCAGCACCGGCGCCGTGGACGAGGTGCTCTCCCAGATCGCCGTCCAGTATGACGAAGAAGTCCAGCAGCGCATGGCAGGGGCCGTGGCCAAGCTGGAGCCCACCCTGGTGGCGGTGCTGTCCGTCGCCGTGGGGATGGTCCTGCTGAGCGTGATGCTGCCCCTGATGGGCATCATGTCCGGCATCGGCTGAGGAGGGCAGCCATGAATCGTTTTGAGAAAAAACGGCATTTCCGGCTCTCTGTGCGGCTGCTGTCTGCGGCGGTGTTCGTGTGCGCCGTGTTGCTGCTGCTGGCAGGGCTGAACAACATTTCCGGTATGACCGAGCGCCAGGAGGCGGAGGGTCTGGAGGACCATGTACGCCGCTGCGCGGTGCACTGCTATGCCCTGGAGGGCTTCTACCCGGACAGTCTCGGCTATCTGGAGGAGCATTACGGCCTCACCTATGACCGGGACAAATATATCATCTCCTATGAGATCATCGGCTCCAATCTGATGCCGGACGTGTCCGTGCTCCGCATCCGGTAAGGGAGGGCGTGTCGTGCTGAAGCAAAAAGAAAACCACACCACCGACTTGCTGTTCACCCTGGGGCTGTTCTGCGTGTTTGCCTCCTCGGCCTTTCTGCTGGTGATGATCGGCCTGCGGGTGTACCGGTCCACGGCGGAAGATTTGGAGGACACCTTCTCCACCCGCACGGCCATCTCCTATGTGGCCGAGAAGCTGCGCCGGCACGATGTGGCCGGGGCGGTGGAGCTGACGGAGTTGGAGGGGACCCCCGCTCTGCGCCTTACCGACCGGGTGGGAGAGGCTCTCTACGATACATACATCTACTCCGACGGGGCCTGGCTCTGTGAGCTCACGGTCCGCCGGGGCACAGACGCCGCCCTCACCATGGGGGAGCAGATCATCGAGGTGCAGGATTTCACCATCCGCGACGCGGGGGACGGCTTCCTGGAGTTTACCGCCGGGGACAGCGCCGGCGGCACCATGCGCTTTCTGACGCATCTGCGCTCCGGCGCGGCCTGAGGGAGGAGGATCGCTATGGAAACCGTCAGCAGCAGCCGCTCCAGCAGGCTTTTTCTCATCGAATTGATCTGCGCGGTGTTGTTCTTCTCTTTAGGCAGCGCCGTATGTGTCCAGGCTTTTGTCCAGGCCCACACCGTCAGCACCCGGGCCCGGGACCTCTCCTTTGCCTCTGCCGCCGTCTCCAGCGCGGCCAACGTGCTGCGCTACGCGGAGGACCCGGAGGACTTTCTGACCTACTACCCGGAGGCCGGGCTGGACAGCGACGGCACGGTGTTCCTCTGCTACGGGGCGGATCTTACCCCCTGTGACGAGGACAGCGCCGCCTACGTGCTCCGGGCGGAGGCCCGCGTCAGGGGCGGGGCCCACCGGGCCCGGATCGGCATGTACAACGCCGCCGGGGAGGAGATCTACGCGCTGGAGCTGTGCTGGCCCGCCCCGGGAGAGGAGGCGGCCCCATGAAGAGAGGTCACTCCGTGATCAGCACCGGCACCACTTCCCTGGTCCTGATCTTTGTGATGCTGTGTATGCTCACCTTTTCGGTGCTGTCCCTGGCCAGCGCCCGGGCCAATCTGCGCCTGAGCGAGAAGAGCGCCCAGCGCACCACCGATTACTACGCGGCGGAAAACGCCGCCAACGAGACCCTGATCCAGATCGAGCAGGCCGCGCGGCAGACCCTCATGAGCCAGTACGCCGCTTCCGCCCTGAACCAGGACTTCACCGCCCAGGTGTGCAAGCGCCTGGCGGATCCGTCCTCCGTGCGCGTCACGGAGGAAAACCGGCTGGCCTATCAGGTGCCCTTAGGAGAGGACCAGCACCTCAGCGTGGAGCTGGAAGTCTTTCCCGAGGCAAACGCCCAGGGCCTGCACTATGAGATCCGCGCCTGGCAGGTGGTCACCGATTACGACTGGCAGGCAGACGACCATCTGGACGTGCTGGACCCGGGCCAGCTGCCCTTTGCACTGGAATGAACGCGCCTTATAAAGGAGAGAAAAAATGAGTATTTTTGAGTTTCTGGAAAGCGCTACCCGGGATCAGGCCTCCGACCTGTTTATCGTGGCCGGGCGCCCTCTTTCGTATAAAAAGGGCGGGAAGATCTTCCAGCTGAACCAAGAGCGGATCATGCCCGAACAGAGCGAGAC
This sequence comes from uncultured Oscillospiraceae bacterium, assembly GCA_947630375.1. Taxonomy (GTDB): domain Bacteria; phylum Bacillota; class Clostridia; order Oscillospirales; family Oscillospiraceae; genus Limivicinus. Next base: position 16,849 of record CANRHH010000014.1, read on the forward strand.
CCTGGTGGCGGGGATCTACAGCCTGGCCCACCGGAGCATGGGCCGGCTCCAGGAGACCGGGGACGACGATTTTTCCTTTGCGGTGCCCGGGCTCTCCCGCTTCCGGGTGAGCACCTATATGCAGCGGGGTTCTCTGGCCGCGGTGATCCGGGTGATCACCTTTGACCTGCCCAACCCGGACGATTTAGGCATCCCCGAGGCCGTCACCGGCCTGAGCAACGTAAAGAAGGGCCTGGTCCTGGTGACCGGCCCCGCCGGCAGCGGCAAGTCCACCACCCTGGCCTGCATCATCGACCGGATCAACCGCACCCAGGAGAAGCATGTCATCACCCTGGAGGACCCGCTGGAGTATCTGCACCGGCATCAGAAGAGCATCATCAGCCAGCGGGAGATCAACTCTGACACGGACAGCTATGTGGTGGCCCTCCGGGCCGCCCTGCGCCAGAGCCCGGACGTGATCCTTTTAGGGGAAATGCGGGACTATGAGACCATCTCCATCGCCATGACCGCCGCCGAGACAGGGCACTTAGTGCTCTCCACGCTGCACACCTTGGGCGCGGCCAACACCATTGACCGGATCATCGACGTGTTCCCCTCCAGCCAGCAGCGGCAGATCGCCGTGCAGCTGGCCTCGGTGCTCCAGGCGGTGGTGAGCCAGCAGCTGGTGCCCGGCTCGAACGGCGGTGTCGTCCCGGCCTTTGAGCTGATGACCGCCACCACGGCCGTGCGGAACATGATCCGGGAAAACAAGATTCACCAGATCGACGGGCTTATTTATTCCTCGGCCACGGCGGGCATGTTCTCCATGGACAGCAGCCTGCTGAGCCTGTACAAAGCCGGCCGCATCACCCGGGACGAGGCCCTGGCCCACAGCTCCAATCCGGATATGCTGGGCCGCAAACTTTAAAAGAAGGACATTGGGTAATCAGACATTATGGGAGAGACAAGCAACACCCGGCGTAAGATCTTAGTGGTGGACGATTCGGAGATGAACCGGGCCATCTTAGCGGATATGCTGGAGGACGAATATACCATCATCGAGGCGGAAGACGGACAGCAGGCCGTGGAGATCCTGGCGGAGCAATACAAGACCCTGGATCTGGTCCTCCTGGACATCGTGATGCCCCGGATGAACGGCTTTGGCGTGCTGGCAGAGATGAACCGCCAGGGCTGGATCGAGGAAGTGCCGGTGATCATGGTCTCCGCGGAGAGCGGCTCTTCCCAGGTGGAGCAGGCCTATGAGATGGGAGTCACGGACTTTATCTCCCGGCCCTTTGATGCGCTGATCGTCCGCCGCCGGGCCATCAACACCATCCTGCTCTATGCCAAGCAGAAGCGCCTGGTATCCATGGTCAATGAGCAGATCCAGCTCAAAGAGCAGCACAGCGCCATGATGATCGACATTCTCAGCCACGTGGTGGAGTTCCGCAACGGGGAGAGCGGCAAACATGTGCTGCACGTGCGCCGCTTCACCGAGCTGTTGCTGCGGCACCTGATCATCCGCACGGACCAGTACCATATCCCGGAGGCAAGCATCTCCCTGATCAGCACCGCCTCCGCCCTCCACGATATTGGCAAGATCTCCATTCCCGACGGCATCCTCAATAAGCCGGGCCGGCTGACAGATGAGGAGTTCGCCATTATGAAGACCCACACGACCGTGGGCGCGCAGATGCTGGACGCGCTGACCGTCTATGAAAACGACCCTCTGGTCCGCGCCGCTTACCGGATCGTCCGCTGGCACCACGAACGGTACGACGGCCGGGGCTATCCGGACGGCCTGAAGGGCGACGAGATCCCCATAGAGGCCCAGGTGGTCTCCATCGCGGATGTGTATGATGCTCTGACCAGCGAACGGGTGTACAAAAAAGCCTTCTCCCACGAGAAAGCCATCCAGATGATCCTCAATGGGGAGTGCGGCGTTTTCAATCCTCTGCTGCTCAAGTGCCTGGAAGAAGTGGCCGATCAGCTGCAGGATGTGATGAACCGCGCCGAGGAGGAGTTGCCGCTGACCCAGCGGCAGCTGCAAAGCGCCAACGCCCTGCTGGGCATGGAGGAAAAAGCCGCCTCGGAGCGCACCCTGCGGCTTCTGGACCACGAGCGGATGAAATATAACTTCTTTGCCTCCCTCACCGACGAGGTGCAGTTTGAGTATTCCGTGGCCCCCTCCCAGCTGTCCCTGTCCCCTTTAGGGGCCAAAAAGCTGGGCCTGGACGAGATCATCTCCGAACCGGAAAACAGCTACGCCCTGGCCCAGGTCATCGGCGAAGAGGGCTGGCGGGAGTTCAACGCCCATCTGCGGGAGACCACCCCGGAGGCCCCCCAGACCGAGTACGAGACCATCTTCCACTTTGGCGGGGAGGAGCGGTGGTACAAGATCATCGTCCGTTCCGTCTGGTCCTCCGACCAGCCCCCGCGCTACGGGGGCGCCATCGGCAAGGCCCTGGATGTCAACGAGGCCCGGGCCCACCAGGAGGAGCTGGAGCGCAAGGCCCGTTGCGACGCCCTGACAGGTCTGCTGAACCGGGCAGGGGCCCGGGAGCGCATCACCCGGCAGCTCCAGACCCGGCCCGCCAGCCACTACGCCCTGGCCTATTTTGATCTGGACGATTTCAAGCAGGCCAACGACAACTACGGGCACCAGTTTGGGGACGCGGTGCTCCGGGAAGTGGCCCGGCGCATGATCCACAACGTCCGGGGCGCGGACATTTGCGCCCGCATCGGCGGGGACGAATTTCTGCTCTTCTTAGAGTACAACACAGACCTGGAAAAGACCATCGACCGGATCCATCACAGCCTGATGGGCCCCTTTGAGCAGTTCAACATCGGCATCAGCATGGGCGTGGCCCGGAGTCAGGACGTGGGCATCGATTATGAGACGCTCTTCAGCTCGGCCGACAAGGCACTCTATTCCGTGAAGCGGGACGGCAAAAACCAGTACCGTTTCTACGAAGAGGGGATGCACGGCATGTTCTCCACCAACACCACCAAGATCGACAGCGACCAGCCTGGCCCGGAAGGGGCCGGGAAATAAGCACGGTTTATAAAAAAGGCCGGCGGCCTGTGACTGGATCTCAGTCACAGGCCGCCGGCCTTTTATGGGCCGCATCCTTCAGGCTTGGCCGCTGGCTTCTTTCTCTTTTTCGAACCAGCTGGGCTCCTCGTCCTCGTCCGGGGCGCTCACCGTGTTCAGGGCGCTCTCCATCAGCTTCACCATCTCCCAGATGGACCGGAAATACAGCGTCTTGTTCTCCTCCATCCAGGTCAGCCGCCCCTGCCAGCTGCTGTTCTGCCGGTGCTGCACCCGCACGATAAACGTCCCTAAATCGCCGTGCCTGTTCAGGATCTTCTCATCTTTCATCATTCGTTCCCTCTTTCCTTCCTGTCTTACCGGCGTCTTTTCCGCCGTGAAGCTCCTCTCTCTCGTGGTGGGGTGCGGGAAATGCAGGCTGTCAAACAGCTCCTCCAGCCGGAAGATCGCCTCCTCTACCGTGGAGAAGGGGATCTCCTCCCCGGTGTATCCGTGCACCAGCCGGCCCTCAAACCTTCCTCCGCTGTGCCGGTCCACGCACAGCACCGCCCCGTTCACCGTCCCGATATACCATTGGCTCTTTTCTTCCATGCTTTCCTTTCCCACGGCTCATCCCGGCGGGGCGCAGATCACGCTGTTCACATAGTACTGGATGCCCGTCCGCTGCCGCCCCACTAAGAAGTTCCGGTTGATCCGCCGCTGGATGACCCGGCAGTCCTCCCAGGTGGTATTCACCAGCAGCACCAGGTACTGCCCCTCGCCGTAGCGGTTCACCGTGTCCGTCTGCCGCACCGACTGGCAGATGGCCTTCTCCAGCCGGGCCGAGAGATCGCTTAAAATGCTCCCCTCCCGCATGGGGTTGCCTTTGCTGTCCACCACCGTGCACAGCATCAGAAACACCGACTGGCCGCCCCGCTCCATCAGCCGCTCCATCATCTGGTAGATGCCCCGGAACACCGGGTAAGAGCAGAGGTAGCCGCCCTGCTCCCGGTCATGGGCCCCGGAGAGCCGCTGCTGGATCTCGTCCAGCATCTCATACCGGTGCTTCATCCGGTCCGACAGCCGCTCCAGCTGCTCCATCAGCTGGGCGGAGGGACGCAGCCCCTGCTCCCGGAAATAGAAGTCCACCGTGTCGTCGTAGAGCTTGCGGGCCTCGTCGTTGCGGCCGTCGGAGATCAGCGCCTCCATGGCCACCGCCTCCCAGTCCGCCAGGGGGTCTACCCGGGCCGCGTGGCGGCCCAGCTCCTCCATCCGGGCGAAGTCCCGGTTGCTCCGCAGCAGGGGCACCGCGTTCTCCACACAGCGGCAGAACAGGGCGTGGAGCCGCCGGGCCTCGGCGGCCACCCAGAGCACCCCGGCCTGCTGGGGCAAAAACTCCCCCTCGTACAGGGAGCAGGCCCGGAGCAGCAGCTCCAGCCGTTCTTCCGGGTCGTTCTCCGTCTCGGCCTTGGCCGCCAGCTGCTCCAGTTGGGCGGCGTCCTCTATGACCGGAACTTTGTCCGTCCAACAAAATGTCTTTTGTTGGAACTCGATGAGATTCACGTCCGGCAGGCCCGCCTTTTTCAGCTGCCGCTTGGCGTTATACACCACGCTCTGGACCGCGTGGTGCAGGTCGTTGACCTCCCGGTCGGCAAAGAGCAGCTCCTCCAGCCAGTCCCGGCTGACCCCGGCCCTGCCGCTGTGCAGCAGCACCTGCATCAGCGTGTTGAACTGGGACTCCGTGGACCGGCTCTTTCCCCCTACCGGTTTCCCGTTCCAGACGAGGGAAAAGCCGCCCAGGGTTTTTACATATAAGGTGTCCTCTTCCATTCCGCAGCCCTGCTACTTCATTAAACGCTTATTCTTCCTCTTCCTCGTTTTTCTCACGGAGCTTGCCGCCCAGGAGGTTGAGCATGGCGCCGCAGCCGGCGAACAGCAGCAGATAGATCTTCCCCACACCCGTGGTGTACAGCTCCATCAGCTCTCCCAGCACCGGCGCGTGGAACACCACCCGCCCGATCAGCTCCTCGTAGTCCACCGTCCACAGGTCTTCCTGCTCGTTGGCGTCCCCTTTCGTGACAAACTCGCCTTCCACCACCCGGTTCTGCTTTACCCGGTGGGTCACCACCGTCCCCATGCTGGTGAACGCGATCACGTCGCCCTCTTCGATCTCCGCCGGCTCCGTCTCTTTCACATAGACCACGCTCCCCACCGGGATCTCCGGCTCCATGCTCCCGCTGATCACGTTGTAGATCTCATAGCCCAAAAAGCGCGGCACCGTCACCGGCAGCACCGTCAGTATCGCCGCCACTAAGATCAGCGTCCCTATGACAGAGCAAAGGGCGGGGATCAGGCCCCCGCCCTTCCTTGGGGACCGCTGCCTCTCTTCGGGCCCGGCCTTCTCACTCATGTACTCTGTTCCTTCTTCTTATTCTTTCTCCGCACCAGGAACCAGATCAGCAGCCCGACCAGCATCAGGTCGATGGCCGCCAGACCCAGCCGCGCCCCGAGAGGCAGCCGCCCGAACAGCTCCGCCCCGTTCTCGATGGCGTCCTTGCCCAGATCCAGCAGGCCCAGAGGCGTATCGTCCTCGTCCAGGTCGATCAGGTCCGCCGGGCCGGCCGCCCCGGGCACGCCGCCGCCCGGGATGTTCACATCAGCCTGGTCCGTCACCACTTCTTCCTCATCCACCGGCGGCTCGCCCACCTCCGGGATGAGCACGTACACGAACGTGAACACGTTCTCCGCCGGGTTCTCCTTCAGCTTCATGGTCAGGTTGTAGGCGTTGTAAATCTCATACCCCGGGATCTGCCGGTACGCCACATACACCTGGTCCCCCACGTTGCCGTAGTAGGTGATGCTGGAGGGCAGGCGGTTGCCCGTGCCGTCGTCCGGCTGCAGCGGGTTCCCGTTCACATCCTGGTAGTTCACCGTGTACGCCACCTGGTTGCCCTTGATGCCATAGGCCACCACAAAGTCCATGTCCTCCGTCACCTCGAAGGACAGGGGGTGCGTCTCGCTGCTGTCCTCGCCTGCCCGGCGGATCCCCTTCACATAGTAGCGCTCGTCAGAGGCCGCAAAGCCGCTGGGGTCCAGCGTGATTGATTTCCCATAGGGCACATCCGTGATCGTTTGCACGCCCGAGTTCAGGTTCCCGCCGTAGAGCCGCACCGTGTACGTGTAGCTCTCTTCCTCCGCCGCGGCCGCGGCCTTCACCGGCAGCGCCGGCAGCAGGCACAGCACCAGCGCCAGGCACAAAAGGAGTTTCCACCGCTTCATTTCTGGCCCTCCTTCTTCGCTTTCCGGTTGCACACCAGCCCGTACACCGCCAGCAGCAGCACCAGCACTCCGCTGACCGCCGTCAGCCCCGCGTACAGCCCCACGTTGCTCTCATCGCCGGTCTTGATGATGTTCCTCGGGTCCGGATTGTCCGGCGAGTCATAGTTCAGCAGCACCGCGAAGTTCATCGCCAGCTGGGCGCTGGTGTCCTGATAGGTGTTGGTCTGGGTCTCTCCGTCCAGGCCCACCGTCAGGGTCACGGTGCCGGTCTGCCCGTTGGCCAGGGTGTCCAGGAAAAAGTAATCCTTCATGGAGGCGGCCGCCTGGTGCAGGCCCTCGCCCGCGTTGTTCTCGCCTTCGCCGCCCACCGTGTTGCTGTCAAACAGGGTCCGGGACCCGCTGGGGCCGTTGAAGGTCAGCGTGTAGGTATACGCGCCGCCGTTGGTCCGGGAGTTGGCACTGTAGTCCTCCAGAGACTTTAATACCTTATTGGTCATATACCAGTCGGTAGCGTTGGCGTGCTGATTCGTCAGGGTGATCTGGAAGGTCTCCTCGTCCCCGGGCTCCATGCCGCTCACCGCGTCCGCGATGGAGTTGGTGGTGAAGTTGCTCTCCATCTTCTCCGCGTCGCTGAAGTTGACCCACCAGCTACCGTCCGCGTATGCGGGCACCGTCAGCACAGATGCCAGCAGAAGTACAAGCAGAAAAACACTAAGCGCTCTCTTTTTCATTCTTCACCCCTCCTTCAGCCGGTCACGCCCCAGGAGCTGTGCATGGCGTCCGTGTAGTTGTGGTCCTGCACCGCGTCCACCACGGCCTTGATCTCAAACCGCAGATCGTCGTAGTCATACACCGTCTGGATGGTGTTCCCGACCTTGATCTCCGAGGAACTCACCTTCTTCAGGATCTCCGGGCTAATGGTCAGCTTCGTGGCGAAGGGGGCGGAGACGTCCCCGTTGCCGCTGCCGCTCGGGTCGCCGGACAGCATCCCGCTGTAATACAGCACCGTCCGCTCCTCCGTATCTTCGATCACTTTCCAGGCGTCCTTATTCCACTCCAGCTGGATCAGGCTCGGGTCCAGCTCGGTGTTCTTCTTCCCGTCCTCTTTCACCCAGTATTTGTACACCGTGACGCGCACATACTCGTTGATGATGCCGCTGTTTTGGACGGCCAGCATCTCTTCATAGGGCTTGCCGATCTCAAACTGGATGTCTTTGGCCCAGCTCAGCAGTTCGCCCACGTTCGGTCCAAGGGTCGTGACCTGTCTCCACTCGTTGTCGCTGTTGGGCACGTAGTTCCGCCAGGCCACCGTCTTGTCGTTTTCCAGCAGGCTCACGCCGATGTCCTGCATGGACACCTGGGCCTGGTAGGTCTGGGAGAAGTAGGTCAGCGCCGCCTGGGTCCCCGTGACGGAGCTGGTCCCCAGCAGCAGCGCCGCCACCACGAACAGCACCACCGTCACCCGCGGGGTCAGAAACTTCCTCAATCTCTTCACGGCTCAAGACCCCCTTCCGTGCTCCCCCGGTCCAGCGTCCCGCTGTCCAGGGCCGCTTTCCAGTCCGCCGCCTGGGGATCCACCGGGTCCCCGGTCTCCGCGTCATAGACGGCGGGGATACTCTCATACACCACGGCCACGTTGAAGGCGTCTCCGTCCTCCAATTCGGCCGCGTCCTTCGGGATGCCCTGGATCACTACATTCAGCGTACCGGTGGACGCCCCCGGCGCCACCGCCTGGGTGTAGTAGTACCAGCCCTCCGCGTCCGGTTCCGTCGTCCAGCCGTCGCCGGAAATGGCGCAGGTCAACGGATAGCTCCGCTCCCCGGAGAAGAAGGTGCCGGGCGCGTAGGCTTTCGCCCGCACAAAGATGGCCTGGTAGCTCCCCTCCTTGTTCGTCACCGTCAGCTTCTTGGTCCAGCTGTCGAACTCCTCTTGAAAGGTCCGCTCTCCGCCCAGATGGACGGTGGCTCCTCCCCGCGCGGAGGTATACGTGGTGAAGTAGGCGCTCGCGCTGCCGATCCCGGCGCTCAGCACCAGCACAAGGGCCAGCGCCGCCAGAAAAAGCTTTTTCTTCTTCATCTTTCGCCCTCCTTATGCCGTCTCGCCGCCGGTCTCTTCCGCGCCCGGGCCCCCGCTGTCCTGCTCCCAGGACCAGGTCCCTTTGCTTTCGTCGAAGCTGAACTGGTTCAGGATCCCGTGGCCCCGGTTCCAGGTCCACTCATAGGTGTTGTTGAACGCCACCGTCAGCGGCTCCAGGGTAATGACCCCCTTCTGGGTCCCATCGCTTGTCAGCTTGTAGGACGCGCCGGAGTACACCTCCGTCACCGTCACTTCCGTATCCACCGGGATCCGGTCCAGCTCCGCCGTCATCGTCCCCGCGCTGGTGAAGGTCAGAGACACCACGTTGTCGTACACGGTCTTCCCGCCCTTCACGCCCACCACCGAGAACACAAAGGTGGCCGGCTCGCTGAGCTCGTACTGGGCCAGGCTCTTCTCGATCACCAGTTTCCCGTACCGGGCCTCCCGCTGGGGCTTAAGCTCCACTTCCATGTCATAGATCCACTCGCCGGGGTTGGCCGTGTTGGGGCCTGTCACTTCCCCGGTCTCCGGGTCCGTGTAGTCTTCCTTCCCGGGGATGGACACCAGCTCCGGCTGGAAGGTATAGGTATAATGCAGGGACTGGGCGATGGTGCCCTTCTGCTTGGCCCCCGCCGCGTCCGTCACTTCGGTGACGTACTCCGCCGGGCTCATCCCGTCGCCGTGGGCGATGATCAGGTACAGCCCCGGCGCCAGGCCCTCGATCTTGGTATCCAGCGCCAGGCCCGATACATCCGGCGCAAACGGGAGAGCCGCCTCTTCCCCTTCGCCTGTCAGCGCCAGGGCTTTCCCCGCCGCCTCATAGGCAAAGGCACGCCAGGCCGCGTTGTCCACCGTCTTCAGGTCCGGCAGGGCCAGGCCGGTAAAGTTCTCCGTCAGCTCCTTATACGTATACGCGTCGTAGCCCGGTACCTCTGCCGCCCGGGACACCAGATACAGATCCAGCACCACCCCGGTCAGATCGTCCGGCTCTTCCTCCGAGGGCTCCCCCTCGCCCGGCTCCCCCGGGTCCGTGGGCGCCGCCGGGTCCGCCGGCGTTTCCAGATCCGCCGCGTAGCCCTTGCTGCCCAGCTTCACCGTCAGGCTGCCCGCATGCTCCAGGTCCACCGCCCCCGCCGCCGGCGCCTGGGCCGCAAAGCACAGCGCCAGCGCCAGGCACAGCGCCAGGGCCAACGATCTTTTTTTCATAGGCGATCTCCTCCTTTTCACTCTCGCTTCTCGTCCTCTTTGTTTCGGAACTCCTCCAACAGCTGCTGCCCGCTCTTCTTCGGCTTCCGGAAGCTGTAATAGAACAGCATTCCCGTCAGCAGCAGGAACAGCAGCGGCACACCCACCGCCGGGATCACGATATACGTGGATACCCGCCGCGCGTCCGGCATCACGATCACTTCATCCGGCAGGTTCTCGATCCGCGTCCCCCGCACCAGCATCCGGTGGCTGTTCACCCCGTAGGGCGTGCAGGTGATCAGCGTACAGTAGTCCTCCCCCGGCGTGATTTCCAGGTCCTGGACCTCCTCCGGCAGCACGATCCGGATCTGGTCCACCACATAGGTGATCTTCTGGGTCATGACGGTGACAACGAAGATGTCCCCCTCCTCCAGCTGGTCCAGGTCCGTGAACAGCCGGGCCGAGGGCAGCCCCCGGTGCCCCGAGATGGCGCAGTGGGTGCTCTCCCCGCCCACCGGCAGGGACGTCCCTTCCAGGTGCCCCGTGGCCACCTGCAGCACCGAGTCCTCCGTGCCGTGGTAGATGGGCAGATACACCTTGATGGACGGAATCTCCACATAGCCCATGATCCCCGTGCCGTTGACGTTCAGCAGCTCCTGGTACTCCGCCTCCATGTCCTTGGACATGGGGAAGTGTACCCCCACCTCCGCCAGGCGCCGGTTGAAGTCCCGGGCCGCCTCCAGCATGGCGTCCGCCTCCGCGGTGTCGATGTTCTCCACCTGCTCGATGTACGAGGCCACCGCCCGGGTCTGGTGGAAGCTGTTCCACCAGTCGCTCACCGTCGGGTACAGCAGCAGCCCCAGCCCCGCCAGCAGGATCGCCAGCAGGATGAACGTGGACAGACGGCCGGAGCCTTTCTTTTTCGCTTTTGCAGACTTTGCCATATATGGGTCCCTCAAAATAATCTGGAATTAAGAATTAGGAATGAGGAATGAGGAATGAAGGAATAATAGATTTGAAACTATTCATTCCTAATTCTTAATTCCTAATTCTTAATTCTCATGATTCCCCTCTTCTCGCCCTTGCGGGCGAGAAGAGAGGGAAGCATGAGCTTTAGCTCTCCTTGGTCATGCGCTTCTTGGTCACCAGCAGGATCAGGGCCACGGCCACTAAAATCCCACCCACGGTGTAGAAGATGGTGGTGCCGATGCCGCCGGTCTCCGGCAGCTCCAGACCGGAGAAGTTGGCAACTTGCACCGTGTTATCCACCGTATCCTTGACGGTCCCGGTGCCCTGCTCGATCACGACCGGCATAGGCTCCGCCTTGTTGTAGCCGGCAGGGGCCTCGGTCTCGATCAGGCTGTAGGTGCCGGCGTCCAGGCCGTTTCTGGCGGGGGTAACATTCCCGTCTTTGTCCGTGACCATTTCGCTGCCTTCAGGATACGTGATCGTGCCATCCGCATTCACTGTAGCTTCGGCCCAGCCGGTCAGACGCCCGGTTGCCTGGTCAAAGGTGGCATAGAGATCGACCTCGTTGCCATCAGCGCCTTTTCCCTTCTTGGACAGGACAAACTTCGCGCCCTCCAGGGGCTCTTTCTCTTCCGCAGGTTCATCCGTGCCGATGTACTTGAAGATCTTCAGCTCCCAGGTGTAGGTCTGGGTCTGGTCGTGGGTAGTCTCGCTGTCCTGGCCGAACGACAGCCAGGAATCGTTGATCTCCGGCTTAGCCACGACCGCACTCTCATTGATAACCGCGCTGTAGGAAACCACGATCTCCGTGCCGGGGGTCAGACCGGCAATATATTCGTCCACGAATTTCATTTCAAAAGTGCAGCCGTCAGAAGGTGAGAGCATCTCATAGTCATCTTTAGAAACGTCCCCGCCGCCCTTTATCTGGACAGACTCGATCTCTTTAAAGGTCAGGCCGCTATCCATTTTATCGTGGAGGACATAGTTCAGGGCGCCGGCCTGGACCGTGATGGTGGTGCGATAGTGCACGACATCGCCCGGCTGGGCATCGGCATCGTTTGTTTTGCCCCAGGCGCCGCTGCTGTTTTCCTGGACTTCCTTTTGAATGCTGGGCACATCGTTCTTATCTATTGCCTGCACATCGCCGATGGTCGCGTCGATGGTCAGCTTGGAACCGGCAGTGGAAGTGATCAGATAGTAGCCGGGGGCCATGTTCTCAAATACCACCGTATTACCGGCGGCCTTTGCGGGGTTCGCGCCTTCAGAAAGATCAAGCTTCTTCTCTCCGTCGGCGGTGATTCCGGAATGCCCGGCCAGCCAATCCTGCGCGGCCTTGGCAAAAGCTTCCACTCTGGAAGCCGAAGTGTCTCCGTTCCATTTTACATAGGCCTTGCCAACGCCGGGAATGCCTGCATTCACGATATACTCCGAGCCGGGCCCGGCAAAGAACTCCGCCCACTTTTCATTGATCACGTAAAGGCCTTCCGCAGTGCCCTCTACGCTGCTCTCCAGATCCAGCAGCCTATATGCTTTGTAGGTCTGGCCGGTGATCGCGTTGGAAACCGTGATGCTGATCGGGTCCGGCTCCGCCGCGAATGCGGTGACCGAGAGGCTCATCACGAGCAGCACGGCCAGGAGCACGCAGCTCAGTTTTTTCAGTGCTTTCATATGGTTCCTTTCCTCTCTTATGAGAATCAAAATATTTGGGAACGTCCGGGAAATTGCCCGCTGGGGTAAGTCCGCGGGGGGTGCTTTGGTTCAGGCATCCCCTCTCTTTCTTCTGCGCGTATCGCGCTCCAGGAACAGCACCGCCGAGAGTGCCATCATGGCGATGCCGACTCCGTACAAGGGTTCCAGGCCGCTGCCGCCGGATTCGGGCAGCACGTAAGGGATGGGAGGATCGGCCACGGTATAGGTACCGCTGACCGGGACGACCGGCACATCCTCCGGGACGGTCTCACCGCTGCCCGGCGCGCCGTAATAGATCAGAATGGGCTCTTCCAGCTCCTGATAACCGTCCGGCGCCCCGGTCTCCCTCAAGATGTAATAGTTCCCCGGATCCAAGAACTCGCTTGCGATCGTGCACCGGCCATCCTCTCCTGTTGTATACGTCCCTACCATATGGCAGCTGTACTCTGTCTCGCCGATCTTTATTGTATCGTCTTCCGTCACAACGGAATCTTCCGTCCGAACAAGGTAGAAATAGAAGGACGCGCCCTGCAGATTCTTGCTGTCGTCCACGCTGTCGGTCTTCCGCAAGGTCATTTGATAATTGCTGCCGCTGCCGCCGGCGCTGATCTCGGTCACCTTCAGGGTCGTCTGGAAGCTGCTGGCCGAATTGTCCACGCCCTCGATGCTGGCCTTGTTGGATACGGGCTTATTGTCGCCTATTTCGCCCTCGATCTGCGCATTATAGGAGACGGTCAGGGCCACGCCGTTGGGCACCCACAGTTCGAACTTCCCCGCGGCCTCGTCAGGAATCAGGCACCACTCGTTTTCTTCCAAGTTCTTTGGATCATCAATAGACACCCGATCCAGCGTTTTTTCGCCGTCCTTGGTCTTCACCTGGATGCTGTTCATCTCGATCTGGATGCCGGTGCTCTCGTCGGTGACGATCAGATACTCCGGCGGGGCTTCGCTGCCCTCTTTGCTGCCGAGCATAATACCGTCCGGGTTGACCTGCAGGGTGAAGCGCAGCAGAGAACTGGTGCCGACCTGCTGGGCCTCCTTGGTCAGCCGCTGGGGGATGTAGGTGTTGTGAGCCTGCGCCTCCCAGTGCATGCCGCCCGAATTATCTTTGATGGCGGCATAGTTATCGACCGCAACGCTGGGTTCCGTCGCGTGCAGCTTCATCCATTCATCGGTGGCCTTCAGCTTATAGGTGAAGCGAAGCTGGATCAGATCCTGGCTGAATGCATCTACCAACCAAAGGTTGCCCGCGGGCTCATTAAAGAAAAACGCCAGCGGCGCGCGGATCACTTGTTTCCCGTCTTCAGTCTCGACCGGAGATGGAGGGTATCCGGAATGTGGACCATTGTATGGATAATTATTTTCATTTCCCCAGACGAAACGCGCGGTCGCAGCCAGGCTGCCGTCTACATATTTCCAGCCCTCCGGCAATACATCGTAAAAGACCGCCTGCATCGTTTTCGGATAGTATGCATCCCAACCTGCTTCGTTCACTGCTGCTGATAAGTCTTTTCGCACATCCTGGAAATACTTGTTGACCGTGGTATCCGTGGTGTTCATGGTGACGGTATACTCGATGGTGTTGGTGTTCTTATCCAGCACGCCGGTCTTGCTCATCCCTTCGGCATTGTTGAAGAACACCGAGTAGCCGGGGTTATACCCGTCAAAGCGCATATGGACGGTATTCCTGATGCCCGCCACCAGCACCTCGCTGGCTTCTTTTTCTATCGTCGTCTTGTAATCGCTCGTATCCACGAGGGTGAGCGGCCCCTTATCATTGGACATATCCAGATCGTACTCGGTGATGATCAGGCGGTCTTTCGTGTAGCTCCAGCAGCCAGATAGATTTGCCTGATCCCACTCTCCGAAAACAATTTGGAGATTATTATTGAGCCACAGGTAGAGGTAATTCTCCACGCTATTAGATTTATAGGCGGCCGCCGGGACTTCGTCAAACTGGCCTATATTATAGCCTGTCAGTATATGTGCCTGCTTTTTCAGCGCTTCCAGGTCGCCGATCTTGGTCAGATCGTCCGTATTGTCATCCCAGTCATTGAACCCGTTCGACACGTCCACGGCGCTGACCTTCAGATTTCCGACCCGGCCGCCGTCCTTAAACTCCATGAGATTGTACCTTTTCCCGCCAAATTCCACCGCCATGTCATCTTGGATATTGAAGGGCGTCCAATTTCCCGCGGGCACCACGGTATAGAGGGTATAGTGCAGCCTGTGGTCGGCCTCGGTAAACTCCTGGGTCTTGAAAATGATGCCCTCTCCAGGAGGCACCGCAAAGATCTCCACATTGCTGGTCCCGTCTTCGTGAAAGGTCGCCGCCTTGTCAGGGGGTTTCGACGGGTCCTCCGGGTCCACGATGATCATATCCCCGTCCACCTCGGCCACGTTCTGCACGTTGCCCCAGAAGGTGTCGACAGATCCGCTGTTGTATTTTACATCGTAGTTATAGGTGACCGTGACCTCGTCGCCCTCGTTCAGGGTCTGATAGTCCCCCAGGAGCGTGACTTTGAACGCCCTGTTGTTCGGATGCTCCAGGTCCGCTTTTTCCGTCAATTCCTCCAGCACATATTGGTCCGGCATCGTCAGGGTCTTCACATTGCCGTCCTTGTCTTTGACTGTGACCGTCACAGCGGGCACAGCTTCCTCTCCTTCCCCGACCTTCTCCAGCTCCAGCAGGAACGCGTCCGTGTCCGGCGGGGTCATTTCGTCCTTGATCACCACATCGCACACCTGGCCGTGCTCCACTTTGGTCTTCACGGTGTAGGACAGCTTGCCGCCGTCGGCAAAATTTGCGCCAGGCTGGGGATCGTTTTCCTTGTATGTGCCGGTTTTCTCCACGCTGACCCGGGGCTGATCCACGACCTTAAACTCAAAGTCTTCGCCGGTGTCCCCAAAGTGGACCTTATTGTCGTCTCCGTCTTTCGGGGCCTCCGCCGTGGCTGTCATGTCGAAGGACAGCTGGATGTTTGGCATGTCATGTATCGCTGTTTTGCCCACATCGTTGAGATGGACGGTCAGCTTGCCGTTCTCGTCGATCTCATATGTGCCGATCTCGGTCTCCACGCCGTTGATCTCAACCTTCAGGGGCTCTTTCTCCCGGGGATCGGCCTTAAAGAGGCTGGGGATCTGATAGGTCAGGCACCCGTCCTCGTCCGGCTCAAACTGCAGGCCCTGGGCGCCTTTCTCCCCGAAAGGCAGGTGGATCGAATATTTCTCGCCCACATACAGCGTCCCGTCCTCCACGGATTTCCCGTCCTCGGTTTCGATGGTCACTTTCCCTACGAACTTGGCCAGGTCGCTGCTCCCGGACACGGGAGGTTCACTCCCCGACGGGCTGGAAATGACGAGGTCATCCAGGATGGGGGGAAGAAAGAGGCTGAAGTCCGAGAAGCTGCCGGTGACGAAGCTGGTGGAATTGCTGCTGTCCACCGCGGAGCCCTCCATGGTCTCCACGCCGTCCTCGCCGAAGTGGACCACCTGCACCGGGCTGCCCACGGGCAGGCCGTTCTCGTCCAGGAACTGGATGGTGATGGTCACGGCGGCGCCCTTCTGGGGCTCCACCTCCGTGCCGTCCGGCAGATAGAAGCCGATGCTGTACACCAGCATGTTGGGCGTCGTGCCGGGGTCCATGCCCAGCACATCCATGGCGGCCTCCACCCGCTCTTCATACCGGTGCAGGTCGTTCTCCGGGGTCACCCGGTATGCCTGGAGGACCACGTCCTCCGGCAGCTGGGCCTCGGCGGTGTACCGGGCGGTGATGAGGGTGCCGGCGTCCTTCCAGGTCTTGACGAACACGTCCTCGGGGGCGGGGGCCAGGCAGCTCTCGCTATGGGTGTGCTCTTCCAGGCCGCAGATCAACTCGCCGGCCTCATCCCGGCAGGAATCGTCGTGGGTGTGCTCTTCTTTGCCGCAGACATAGTCGGGCGCGGCAGACTCCTCCGGGGCCGCCGTGGGCTCCGCCGGATCGGCCGGCAGGCAGGATTCGTCATGGGTGTGCTCCTCTTTGCCGCACACGATCTCGCCGGCCTCGTTCAGGCAAGTGTCATCATGGGTGTGCTCTTCTTTGCCGCAGATGGTCTGCAAATCTTCCGTCTCAAACAGCTGGAAGAACGCGGGGCCGGAGGGTTCGTCCTCCGCCTCCCGCTCCTCGATGGTGAAGCAGTCCTCTCCGTGCACGTGCTCCAAGAGCTCGGTTTTGCCGCAGATGGGACGGCCGGTCCGGTTCCCCGCGCCGTCCAGCACAAAGCAGGCGTCTGTGTGCTCATGCTTTTCCAGCTGGCCGCAGGTCAGCTCCTTGGTGACCTCAAAGCACTCGTCCGTGTGGACATGCCCGCCCTCGGGCACCTGGCCCTCGGGGATCTCGCAGGTCAGGGTCTCGGTCCAGGCATAGCACTCGTCCGTATGGGTGTGCTCGGGGATCGTGCAGGTCAGCGTCTCGTTGACGGTATAGCAAGCGTCGGTATGCACATGGGGATCCACGGTCTTGTCGCAGGTCAGGACCCGGTTCTCGGTATAGCAGGCGTCAGAATGGGTGTGCTCCTCGCCTTCCTCCTGGCCGCAGGTCAGGTCCCGGGTGACAGTATAGCAGGCGTCGGTATGCACATGGGGGTCCTCGGTCTTGTCACAGGTGAGCACGCTCTCCCGCAGGAAACATTCGTCCCCATGGGTGTGCTCCTGGACGGTGCAGGTCAGCTCGCCCCGCTCCCGCAGGTAGCAGGCCTCTGTATGCACGTGGGGCGGGGTCTCCTCCTGGCCGCAGATGGGAGTCTTGACTTCCCCGTAGCAGGCGGCCGTATGGGTGTGCGGCGCTATCTGGGGCAGCGTGCAGACCAGGATCCCGTTCTCGTCATAACAGTCGTCATTATGGATATGCACCACATAGTCCGCATAGCCGCAGACAAGCGCGCCGGTCTCATCCTTGCAGTCAGCCGTGTGCTGATGCACATCCAGCGTGCAGGTCAGGACCTTGACCTTTTGCGTCATTGCCTGGCCGGTGTGGGTGAGGATGCCCACCGTGGCCGCCGTGACCACCAGCGCCAGGCACAGAAAGACAGCCGTCGCCCGGGCCGCGGTCTTATGCTCCCGCGCCAGATCGGCTATCTGCCTGAAAATAGAAGATTCCATAGTGCCCTCCTTCTTCCACACTCTATTTCCACTCCGGGCCGGTTCGGGCCCCATGCCCGGAATCCGTTCACCCCTCGCGTAAATTCCATGATCCGGTATATGCGGCGATCTTTTCCATCACCACGCAAGATATTGTACTCCCCGCCCGGCGGGATTTCAATATCTTTTTTCGCAATTGGAGAAAATCATTCTTTTCCGCCTCTACTACTGAACCAATTACAGTATAGCAGATGTACAATCAAAAGAACCGTCTAAACTCAAAAGAAAAAAGGGTAGTTTTTGATTTTTTTTGCTTTTTTCTCCGGGCCGGCCGGCCCTTGGCCGCCCTGGAGGCGGCCTCCCGCAGTCCTATTGTATGCCCGCCGGGCCGGGGCGTTCCGGCCTGTACGGCCTGGCCGCGGGAAAAGCGAAGGGGGGCCGCAGCTCTCCACAGCCCCCTGTTTCACAGTTTACCGCACGAAGCCGATGCTGGCAAAGGGCCAGACCCGGAACACGATCTTGCCGATCACCAGCCCGTCGTCCACACAGCCCACGGCGCTGGTGCGGCTGTCAATGGAGGTGGCCCGGTGGTCCCCCAGCAGGAAGTTCTTCCGGTCGGGCACCTGGTAGGGAAACTCAATATCACACTGGCCCAGAGCCTTCTCGTTCACATAGGGCTCATCCAGCTGCTCCCCGTTGACAAAGACATTCCCGTCCTCGTCTATGTCCACCCAGTCTCCGGCGGTGGCAATCACCCGCTTGACCAGGATGGAGTTGTTGTAATAAAAGGCCACCACGTCGCCGCAGTCATAGCTGCGGCCGCTGATCGCCACCACGATGTCTCCATCATAGAGGGTCTCGGTCATGGAGGTGCCGCTGATACGCAGCACCGGCAGCAGCAGCACCGCCAGCAGCACCGTCACCGCCGCGACGACCAGCAGAGAGAAGATCGTGCTGCGCAGGACCCGGTTATAGCTGTGCCTGTACTGCTCCTTGGACAGTTCCTCCCGGAGCTGCTCGATAGAGGGGAGCTCTACCGGCGCTTTTTCCTTCTTCTCCGGGGCCGCTTTCTGTTTTTCCCCGCTCATGCGTTGCCCTCCGGCCCGACCGGGGCCGCCTGTTCAGCGGGAGCTTCCGGTTCCGCAGGGGTCTCTGCCTCGACGGGGGTCTCCGGTTCCGCCGCCGGGGGATCCGGCCTCAATTCATCCGCCGGAGGAGGAAACGGCTCCTCATCCTCCGGAAACTCCGGCAGCGGAGCGGGGGCCGGGATACCGCCCTCACTGAGCAGGCGGACGTTGTACAAATACTGATCCGCCGCTTCCTGGGCCGCCTGAAAGATCCCGTTGAGGCGGAGCGCCGCTTCGGCGATATTCCCCGCGTCGTTCAGCTCGATCTCCCGGCGGGTGCGCTCGGTCTGGAGCGTCTCCCGCAGCTCACGGATCTGTTCATCCTTCATATCCAGGCGCTTGCGCAGCCGCTCATAGTTGGCGCTCACCAGCGTCAACTGGGCAGACGTCTCTTTCAGCTCTTGCCGGGTCTGCTCGGCCTCTTCGCTCTGGGCCAGCAGCAGCTGGAGCAGATCGCGCCGGGTCAATCTGTGTAATTCCTTAGAGGTCACTCTTTTTCACCAGCTTCAAATATCACGGCGGACCGGTGGCCTTTTCGGGCACAGCCGGGCGGGCGAGCACGCCTCCCGGCTTGGAAAAGGACATATGCCGCCATGATTATTTATTCCGCCATATTATACAACAGGCCGGCATTGAAAATCAAGCCGCTTTTCCCTTTCCGTGGTTTATTTTACAAATTTTTTATTGTTTTCGCAGGAGAATTATGGAAAAACGGCCGGCAGCCCGCCTTGTGCCCAACGGGCCGTTTACGATCTGTTATCACGCGGCTCCTCCGGCGGAACGCGGGGCCGGGTCACGCGTTCAGGATGGCCATAAACTCCTCGCCGGTGATGGTCTCCTTCTCGTACAGGACCTTTGCCAGCTTGTCCAGCATGTCCCGGTCGCTGCGCAGAATGTCCAGGGCTTTCTCATGCTGTTTTTTCACCAGCTCCACCACCTGCCGGTCCACCTCCGCCTGGGTCTCCGGAGAGCAGGCCAGAGAGGTATCCCCGCCCAGATAGGGGTCGGTCACCGTCTCCAGAGCCACCATATCAAAGTCCGCGCTCATACCGTAGCGGGTGACCATGGCCCGGGCCAGCTTGGTGGCCTGTTCGATATCGTTGGCCGCCCCGGTGGACACGGCCCCGAACCGGATCTCCTCCGCGGCCCGGCCGCCGGTCAGGGTAGCGATCTTGTTCTCCAGCTCCGTCTTGGTCATCAGGTAGTGGTTGCCCTCCTCCACCTGCATGGTGTAGCCCAGGGCGCCGGAGGTGCGGGGGATGATGGTGATTTTCTGCACCGGGGCGGAGTGGGTCTGCCGGGCGGCGACTAAGGCGTGGCCGATCTCGTGGTAGGCCACCGCCCACTTCTCCTGGTCGGTGAGGATGGCGTTTTTCTTCTGGTAGCCGGCGATGACCACCTCGATGCTCTCCTCAAAATCCGCCTGGGAGGCAAAGCGCCGCCCGTCCCGGACGGCCCGGAGAGCCGCCTCGTTGACGATGTTGGCCAGCTCCGCGCCGGAGGCGCCGGAGGCCATCCGGGCGATCTTCTCAAAGTCCACATCCTCGGCGGCCTTGATCTTTTTGGCGTGGACCTTCAGAATGTCCTCCCGGCCCTTCAGGTCCGGCAGCTCCACAGGCACCCGCCGGTCAAACCGGCCGGGCCGGGTGAGGGCCGGGTCCAGCGACTCGGGCCGGTTGGTGGCGGCCAGGATCACCACGCCGTTGTTGCCCTCAAAGCCGTCCATCTCGGTGAGCAGCTGGTTCAAGGTCTGCTCCCGCTCGTCGTTGCCGCCCATGCGGCTGTCCCGCTTCTTGCCGATGGCGTCGATCTCGTCGATGAACACGATGCAGGGGGCCTTCTCCTTGGCCTGCTTAAAGAGGTCCCGGACCTTGGAGGCGCCCATGCCCACGAACATCTCCACGAACTCCGAGCCGGACATGGAGAAGAAGGGCACGTTGCTCTCGCCCGCCACCGCCTTGGCCAGCATGGTCTTGCCGGTGCCCGGAGGGCCCACCAACAGGATGCCTTTGGGCATGGAGGCGCCGATCTCCTGATATTTGCCCGGGTCGTGGAGATAGTCCACGATCTCCCGCAGATTGTCCTTGGCCTCGTCCTCCCCGGCCACGTCGGCAAACTGGATTCCCTCGGAGGACTTCACATAGACCTTGGCATTGCTCTTGCCGAACATCATGGCATTGGGCCCGCCCATGTTCTTCATCATCTGCCGGCTCAGCAGCTGGCCCAGGCCGATAAACACGGCGATGGGCAGCACCCAGCTCAACAGAGCGCTGAGCAGAGGGCTGGCCTGCTCGATGATCTCCCCGGAAAATTCCGCCCCGGCGGCATACAGCCGCTCGGTCAGGTCCGGGTCAGGCATCATGCCGGTCTTATAGACGTTCTCCTTGGCCTTGTCCGTAAAAATGATCTGGTTTTCCTGTTCCTGCACCTCTACCAGACCGATCTCCCCTTTTTCGGTCATGGACATAAAGGTGCCGTAATCCACCTCCTGCACCTGCCGCTGGACCAGCCGGGGCGTCACCAGGGCGTTAAAGAGCATCAGCAGAAGCAGCACGATGCAATAATAAAAGATCAAAGGTTTCTTGGGACTTTTTACTTCCTGCATTTTTATGCCTCCCATCGGCGTATTTTCGGTTTTTATTTTACACCCTGTACTCGAAAAAGGATGAACAAGCCGTGAATTTAGCACTCTCTTCGCAAGAGTGCTAAATTCACGGCTTGTGCAAGGCCGGCATATCCTGGACGTGGCAAGATCGGCTAAATCAGAATTGAACGTCGAAAGAGGACAGAGCTTCGCAAGAAGCTCACCCCACTTCCCTGTCCGGCTTTAGCTTCACCGTGGGCCAGTGCTCGTTGATCCTCCGGTAGCAGGGGCAGTCGCCCGCGTGGTCGTTGATCAGGCCGCAGGCCTGCAAATGGGAGTAGACCGTCACCGGGCCGATGAACTTAAAGCCTCTCTTTTTCAGGTCCCGGCTGATCTCGTCCGACAGGCCGTTGCTGACGGGGATCCTGCCCGCCGCGTGGCCGTCGTAGAGAACGGTCTTCCCGTCCGTATAGGCCCAGAGATAGGCGCAAAAGCTGCCGAACTCCGCCTGGATCTTCTGATAACACCGGGCATTGTTGAGCACCGCCCGGACCTTCCGCTCGGAGCGCAGCATCCCCTCCGTGTTTAATATGCGCTGCACGTCCTCTTCGCCGTAGGCGGCGATCTTGTCCACTTCGAAGTTTTCAAAGCAGCGGCGGAAGATCTCCCGCTTTTTCAGCATCAGATCCCAGCTCAGGCCACACTGGAGGCACTCCAGCGTCAGATGCTCGAACATCTGACGATCGTCGTGGACCGGGACGCCCCACTCCCGGTCGTGATACAGCCGGTTCGCCTCGTTCCTGTCGGCCCAGTCACAATGTCCCATGTTCTTTTCCTTTCTGCTACAGCTTTTTCACAAAGAGGCAGCGGATGGCGTTGAGGACCGCCAGGACCATCACGCCCACATCGGCAAAAATAGCCAGGTACATATTGGCGATGCCCACGGCGCCCAGGATCAGGCAGGCCGCCTTTACGCCCAGGGCCATCACAATGTTCTGATACACGATGCCCAGGCATTTCCGGGAGATCTTGATGGCCTTGGCGATCTTCATGGGGTCGTCGTCCATCAGGACGATGTCCGCCGCCTCGATGGCGGCGTCTGAGCCCATGGCGCCCATGGCGATGCCGATATCGGCCCGGGACAGGACGGGAGCGTCGTTGATGCCGTCGCCCACAAAGGCCAGCTTAGCCTTTCCGGTCTTCTGCGCCAGCAGCTCCTCCACCTTGCTCACCTTGTCCCCGGGCAGCAGCTCACTGTACACGGTATCGATCTGAAGCTCCGCCGCCACCTGCTGGGCCACCTTTTTCCCGTCGCCGGTCAGCATGACGGTCCGCTCCACCCCCGCCTCCCGCAGCGCGGCGACAGCCTTTTGCGAATGGGGCTTTACCACGTCTGAAATGACGATGTGCCCCGCATAGGAACCGTTGATCGCCATATGGATGATGGTGCCGGCATGGTGACAGGGGATGCAGGAAATATTCAGCTGCTCCATCAGTTTGTCGTTTCCGGCAGCCACCTCCACGCCGTCCACGGTGGCGAGGATGCCCCGGCCGCTGATCTCCCGGACGTCGCTGACGCGGCTGCGGTCCGGTGTTTTGCCGTAGGCCCGTTGGAGGCTCTTGCTGATGGGGTGGGAAGAGGCGCTCTCCGCCAGGGCGGCGTACTCTATAAGCTCTTCGTCCTCCAGATGGCTGTGGTGGATACCGTTTACCTCAAAGACGCCCTGGGTCAGGGTCCCGGTCTTGTCAAACACCACCACCTTGGTCTGGGCGAGGCTCTCCAGGAAGTTGGAGCCCTTCACCAAAATGCCCTCCTGGCTGGCCCCGCCGATCCCGGCGAAAAAGCTGAGGGGGATGCTGATCACCAAGGCGCAGGGGCAGCTGATGACCAGGAAGGTCAGGGCCCGGTAGATCCAAGTGCCCCAATCCGCCGCCAGTCCCAGCGCCAATAGCCGCACCAGCGGCGGGAGGACCGCCAGCGCCAAAGCGCTGTAGCACACCGCGGGGGTGTAGATCTTAGCAAACTTGGAGATGAAGTCCTCGGACCGGGACTTGCGGGAGCTGGCATTTTCCACTAAGTCCAGGATCTTGGACACGGTGGACTCCCCGAACTCTTTGGTGGTCCGGATCTTCAAAACGCCGGTCATGTTGATGCAGCCGCTGATGATCTCGTCCCCCGCCGCTGCCTCCCGGGGCAGGCTCTCGCCGGTGAGAGCGCTGGTGTTCAGGCTGGAGCTGCCCTCTACGATGACGCCGTCGATGGGCACCTTCTCGCCGGGCTGCACCACGATCACCGTCCCGATCTCCACCTCGTCCGGGTCCACCTGCTCCAGAGCGCCGCAGCGCTCGATGTTGGCGTAGTCGGGCCGGATGTCCATCAGGTCGCTGATGTTGCGGCGGCTCTTGCCCACGGCATAGCTCTGGAACCACTCGCCGATCTGATAGAACAGCATCACGGCAATGGCCTCCAGATAGTCGCCGTTTTCATAGACGGCCAGGGCCATGGCCCCCACCGTGGCCACCGCCATCAGAAAGTTTTCGTCGAACACCTGCCGGTTCAGGATGCCTTTGACCGCCTTGCGCAGGATGTCATAGCCGATGAGGAAATAGTCCGCCAGATAAAGGGCAAAGCGCAGCCAGCGCCCGGCGCTTGGGAACAAGAACTGATCCAACCGGACGAACAGCTCTGCCGGAATGAGCTGAAGGACCAGCAAAACTCCGGAGGCTACCAGGATGCGCTCCAGCATCCGCTTTTGCTTTTTGGTCATGCCGCTGTCCGCCCGGGCGCCTATGACAAAGCGGAACACCGCCGCCGTCAGGATCACCGCCGCCAGCAGGACGTCTATCACGATCTCTTGCATCACGAATCACTCCTTCCTAAGGTCGTTTTCCGAAAAAGAGGACTCCTCACTCTGCCGCGAGGGGCCCTCTTTTGGCGCGTTACATAAAGATCTCGCAGTCCGGCTCCACCTTTTTGCAGGCCTTCAGCACCTCCTGCATGACGGCCTTGGACTCCTGTCCCTCGCCGAACTCCACGGTCATTTTCTGGGTCATGAAGTTGACGACAGCAGCCTGCACGCCGGCAGTTTTGCGGGCGGCGTCCTCCATCTTGTTGGCGCAGTTGGCGCAGTCTACTTCGATCTTATAGGTCTTTTTCATGGGGAGCATCCTCCATCTCAAAAACTGTTTTGATTTTATGATTAAGCACTTGTTTAATCATTGTGCTTGCAGTATAATACCGGCGAGGCCTCCAAGTCAAGAGCGGCAGAGGAACCTCTGCCAAACGGGCGAAAAGAATTTCTATTCGGGCGAAAAGCCCTCGGGAGGGAACAGCCATATGAACGAACTCCATTTGCCCCACCAGCACGGAGAAGGAGAAGAGACCGCCCTGATCCAAGCGCAGCTGAGCCGGGTGGACCGCTTTCAGACCGTGACGGAAGTGTTCCGGCAGCTGGACGACCCCACCAGGCTCCGCATCTTCTGGCTTCTGTGCCACTGTGAGGAGTGCGTGGTCAACATCTCCGCCCTGCTGGAGATGTCCAGCCCGGCGGTGTCTCACCATCTGCGCCCGCTCCGGAACAGCGGGCTGCTCGTCAGCCGCCGGGAGGGAAAGGAAGTCTATTACCGGGCGGCCGACACGCCTCAGAGCCGGCTCCTCCACCAGATGATCGAGCAGGTGATGGAGATCACCTGCCCGGAGCAGGACGGGCCGACCGCGCCCCCGGAGGCGTACCCCTCGGATCCGCTGGAGATCGCCCGGCGGGTCCACGATGAGCTGCTGCAGCATATAGAGCAGCGGATCACCATTGAGGAGCTCTCCAAAAAGTATCTCATCAACCCCACTACCCTGAAAACAGCGTTCAAGTCGGTCTACGGCACTTCCCTGGCGGCCCATATCCGGGAGCACCGGATGGAGCAGGCGGCCAAGCTGCTGCGCACCAGCGAGCTGAGCGTGGCGGAGATCGCCCAGGCGGTGGGCTATGACAGCCCCAGCAAGTTCACCGCGGCCTTCAAGGCCTTTTTCCACATCCTGCCCAAGGAATACCGGAAACAGGCCTGACCGGCCGCGGGCCTACTCTTCCAGATACTTATACGAAGCCACAAAGACAGGCACATGGATCATGCAGAGGATATCCAGGGCCTCCGGCGTGTCCATGGGCACGTCGTAGATGCAGCCCCGGAGGAAGCCGGTGATGGCGGAGGCGCTGTACCAGCAGACAAGCCGGTATCCCTCCTTCCGGGAGGAGCCGGGGATCAATTGCTCCGTCAGACTGAGCAGGGTGTCTCGCAGCTTATCCGTCAGCTTGGCAAAAAAAACATGGGCGTGCTCACCGGTGAGGATCGGGGCCAATTGTCCCCGCCTGCTGAGCAGGACCTCGCCGATCTGGCGCATGCGCCGCTGGGCATAGTCCTCCTCGCTCTCCCCGGGTTGGATCTCCGCATTCTGAAAGCTGCTGCAGATCGTATCCACAAAGCTGTCCACGATCTTCTCATACAGCGCCTCTTTGTAGGGGAAATGCAGATAGAAGGTGTTGCGGCTGCACTGTGCCCGGTCGCAGATCTCCGTCACGCTGATCTCCTCCAGGGGCTTTTCCTTCAGCAGCTCTAAAAAGCTCTCCATAATGTTCCGCCGGGTCTTAATCACCCGCAGGTCCTGCTCGTTTTTCATAGCGCCCTCCAAAAAATATAGGACAATTGTACGCAATTTGTCAAATAATGAACGAACTCATGAAAGCTGTCCATTGACAGGCATAGCCCGCTTTGATAGGATACAAGCGTAATTTATATTACACTTGTATCCTAATTTTGTCAAGCCGGCTGCCAAAAATAGACAGCTGCATAATAAAACAATTATAAGAAAGGAAAGGTACAACCCATGGGTAAAGTTACTACGCTTACGCCGGAGGAAATCCGGGAACTGGAAATGAGCCCCAGCGACGTCATTCGGGAGAAGATCGCGGCCCTGGGCAACGAGGAGGCTCTTGCGGCCTATGATTCCTTTGTCGCCACCTTCAACATGGTCCACGACGCCTATCTGATGCAGGCCAACGCCGCCGAGTGCGCCCTCTTCAAGGAGGTCGGCCCGGACAAGTATCAGGAGTACATGTACAACAACTTCTACAACGGCAACGCCCCCATGATGGACGGCTATTGGGAAAAGCCCTTCAAAGAGCGGGTGCTGTTCGCCATCAACGCCACCCGGACCTTCCACAACTGCAAGATGAAGATCCTGGGCGAGGACGACAAGAAGCTGTGGTACAGGATGGACCCCTGCGGCGCGGGTCAGAAGCTGTGGGAGGCCGGTATGTGCGAGGGCGGCTGCATCGCCGATCCTCACCCCATCACCGCCGGCGGCAAGAACTTCCCCGTGTACTGCACCCACGCCCCTCTCGCCGAGATCGTGGCCAACGACCTGAACACCTGCTACATCTATCAGCAGGACTACCCCGAGCAGGTGGGCCCCTGCTCCTGCATCTTCAACGTCTATAAGCACAAGGAAGACATCCCCCAGAGCTACTTTGACCGCATCAACAGAAAGCGCCCGGAATAAGCCGGCGGCCGTGTATTGAGAAGGAGGAAGTACAATGGCTCTGAAATATCCTGAACTTTTCAAGCCCTACAACATTGGCAAGCTCCGCATCAAGAACCGGATCTCCATGGCCCCCATGCACCTGGGCGGCCGCAACGACGACACCGGCAACATGACCGAGGAGGTCATCGACTACTATGAGGCCCGGGCCAAGGGCGGCTTCGGCCTGATCATCACCGGCGGCTACGCCTGCGCCGGCGGCGCGGAGATCACCACCGCCGCCCTCAACGCCATGGACAATCCCGCCGCCTTCAACTCCACCATCAGCAAGGCCGCTGAAAAGATCAACGCCTATGACTCCAAGCTCTTCGTGGAAGTGGGCGCTCCCTTCGGCCGGGTGGCTTTCCTGGAGACCCTGGCCCCGGAGATGAACGGCCACCCCGTGGCCCCCTCCGCCGTGCCCAGCCGCTGGGACCCCAGTGTCATGTGCCGGGCCCTCACCACCGAGGAGTGCCAGGGGCTCATCGATAACCAGCTCATCGCGGCGGTCACCGCCGCCCGGGCCGGGGCCGACGGCATCTGTCTCGGCGGCGCCTACGGCGGCTACTTTGCCGACCAGTTCGCCATCCCCGCCTTCAATAAGCGGGACGACGAGTTCGGCTTTGCCCAGGGCGGCCAGTACCGGGTGGTCACCGACGTCATCAAGGGCATCAAGGAACAGATGGGCCCCGATTACCCCGTCATGGTGCGCCTGTGCGTGCGGCACTACATGAAGGACATCGGCGTGGCTCCCCTTCCCGGCGAGGCATTTACCGAGCACGGCCGGGATGTGGATGTGAGCCTGGCTCTGGCCAAAGCCTTAGAGGAGGCCGGCGCGGACGCCATCCTCGTGGGCGGCGGCAGCTATGACAGCTTCTATTGGCTCTATCCCCCCACCTACCAGGCCGAGGGCCTATGGCTGGAGGACGCCAAGCTGGTCAAGCAGGTGGTCAACATCCCCGTTATCTGCCCGGGCAAGATCCTGACCCCCGAGCTGGCCGAGAAGGCCATCGAGGAGGGCTATGTGGACGCCGTGGCTCTGGGCAAAGCCTCCCTGGCCGACGCCGAGTGGGCCAACAAGGCCCGGGCCGGCAAGAGCGAGGACATCCGCCCCTGCATCGGCTGCCAGAACGGCTGCATGGCCCGGGTCTTCAACGGCGGCCAGGTCACCTGCGCGGTGAACCCCCAGCTGTTCTATGAAAAGAGCGACCCGGTCACCCCCGCCATGGAGAAAAAGCACGTGGTCGTCATCGGCGGCGGCGTGGGCGGCATGGAGGCCGCCATGGTCGCGGCCCAGCGGGGCCACGATGTGGACCTGTACGAGAAGAGCGATAAGCTGGGCGGCCTGTTCAACCTGGCGGCTGTCCCCGAGTTCAAGACCGGCGACCACCGGCTCCTGGCCTGGTTTCCCCGGATGGTGGAGCGTGCCGGCGTCAAGGTCCATCTGAACACCGAGCTCACCGCGGCGGACGTGGAGAAGCTAAACGCCGACGAGATCATCGTCGCCACCGGCGCTACCCCCAAGAGCTTCAAGATCGAGGGCGCGGAGACCGTCACCGCCTCCGATGTGCTCTCCGGCAAGGACGTGGGCAAGAGCTGCGTCATTGTGGGCGCCGGCCTGGTGGGCTGCGAGACCGCCGTGTGGCTGGCCCGGAAGGGCGTAAAGGTCACCTTAGTGGAGGCCCTGCCTATGCCCATGATGGCGGGCGCGCCTGTCCCCACCCCCAACTTTCTGATGATGCTGGACATGATCCCCGGCGCGGGTGTCACCATGTACACCTCCGCCAGGTTCGCCGGCTGGAAGGACGGCGTGGCCACCGTTATCGACGCCGAGGGCAAGGAGATCTCCGTGGAGGCCGAGACCGTGGTCCAGGCCGTGGGCTTTGCCCCCAACAATGCCCTCTACAAGGAGCTGGAGGCCAATGCCGCCGTCCCCGTGTGGAACATCGGCGACAGCAAAGAGCCTGCCAACGTGATGGAGGCCGTCCGCGGCGGCTTCTTCGTGGGCAAGAACATCTGATATTCCTATTAAAAGAAGGGGCTCTGTCTTTTGGCAGCGTCCTTTCTTTGAGCCCTTCTCTTATACGCACAGTTCCGAAGCCCTTTTTCGTCACTATGTATAAAATAGACAATAAATAAGCCGGAAGCAGGTCGACTGCTCCCGGTCTTGCTTTGCCATAACTGGAAATGTTCTTATCCCTGTGCGCCACGTTCCCACAATAATTTCCTGGTCATATGCCGGTTGGACGACGACCGTCTCATAGTGAGCTGTCTCAGGCGCCCCCTCTACCCATACCTGGTCACAGCGGACGTCGGTGGTGAAACCGCCATGCTGCTCCGAGCCTCCGGCGTGGGCGTGAGTGAGCCAGCCGTCATAAGAGGTAAATACTTCCCCACAGCGGCAGACCATCACTTCATAGGAACCGCCCTCAAAATGTCCCTCTGTTCCGGGTATGTCCACGACCTTGACCTCTTCCACGACTGCCTCAAAGTGAACGGTCGTTTTAACAGGGATCCATTCGTGGACATGGGCTGGAGTCTGGATCGGAACAGCAGCTGGAGTCTCACAGTCTGGCTCTGGCCCACTGCTATACGGCAGAGCTTCAGCGACAGGCTCTTTCCTCTCAGGCACAGCGGTAGCTTCCGCTACAGGTGATGGAGATGGCGTTGTGAACTGCGCGGGACGTATAACAGACTTCAGTTCCGAACGGATTTCCGCGGCAGCGATCATAGTGGGTACAGGGCTTATTTCTTCCGCCTGCGTTTTCAACAAGTTGTTTTTGACGGGACAAGACAGCATGAAGATACCGATAGCAAATAGAATCGCAATAGTCTTTTTCATGTGGCGCACTCCTTCGTAAAAAGTTTTGAAAAACTGTTAGCTTCGATGTTTTGTGGATAGTACCATAGCTATTCCGGGCGTTCTGGAGTATTGTCTGTTTGCCAAAAGACAACACTACTGAATGGAGGTCAAGAGAAATGGCAAGCATACGAAAGCGCGGCGGCAGTTACCTGATCGTCGTATCCATGGGTTACGACTACAACGGCAACCGCCGTAAGTCCCAGCAGAAAACCGTCACCCCACCGGCCGGCCTGACGCCAAAGCAGACGGAAAAATGGCTCAACGAACAGGCCGTCCTCTTTGAGCGGGAGTGCAAGGGTTCTCCCAAGCTGCCGGATAAAACCATCACCCTGGAAAAGTACATCGACATCTGGCTCAAAGAGGTGGCCCCAAACAAGCTGGCCGTGTCCACCCTCACCAGAGAGAAGCAGGACATTGTCCGTATCCTCCCGCACCTGGGCCACTACAAGCTGTCCGAGCTGAGGCCGGAACACTTCCGCAAATTCTATGCCGATATGCGGAAAGAAAAGAATATGCTCAACGGAAAACCGCTCTCCGAGTACACCGTAGAAGGTATCCACGCCTGTCTGTGTGGCATCCTCTCCGATGCGATGGAGGGCGGTTATCTTGACCACAACCCGGCCTGGCGCACCTACCGCTACTCCGGCATCCGCAAGGAGAAGAAGATCGCCGATGAGGAAACGGTGCAGAAGCTCATCGCCGCCTTGGAACAGGAGAGCATCAAGTATGAGCTGTACTATAAGCTGATCATCGCCACCGGGATGCGCCGGGGCGAGTGCTGCGGACTCAAATGGAAGGACATCAATTATGAGGATCACAGTATTCACGTCTGCCGCAACGTGGTCAAGGTCAGCCGTGAGGATATCGTGGTCAAGCCCCCAAAGACCGCTGCCGGTGACCGCTATGTGTACTTCTCCCCGGAGATGGCCACGCTGCTGGAGGAATTCAGGACCGAGTGCCGCTGGAAAACCGAGGCCTACGACAACCGGGAGCTGACGGATGAGGATTACATCTTCCGCCGCCAGGGAGAGGAGCTGCCTATGACGCCATCTACATTCACCTGGCGTTTCAAGATGATTCTCAAGAAAAACGGCCTGCCGGAAAAGCTCAATGTCCATTCACTCCGTCATACGAACGCCAGCCTTCTCATTGCGGGCGGGACCGACGTGACCACCGTCGCCGGTCTCCTGGGCCACTCCCAGCCCAGCACCACTCTGGACATCTACAGCCACGCCTTCGACAAGAACAAGAAAGCCGCCAGCAAGGCCTTGAAGGAAGGACTGGAGATATAAAAAGCTCTTCGATTGACCATTGGCACACAACTCTGTGATCTGCCGCGCCAACGCAACGTGCGCTTGCTGAACTTCGGTCGGTTCGGCAGATCCGAGGATGTGTGTCTCTTTGATAAATAGCATTTTCC
Source organism: uncultured Oscillospiraceae bacterium (assembly GCA_947630375.1). Taxonomy (GTDB): domain Bacteria; phylum Bacillota; class Clostridia; order Oscillospirales; family Oscillospiraceae; genus Limivicinus. The sequence goes on from CANRHH010000014.1 coordinate 47,738, forward strand.
CATGAAAGTTGTCATTGCAAGAAAGGTTCCGTTGTCATGGGGACGGTTAAAAAATAAGTATTTGATTATAGCTCCGGTGTGGATTATAATACGCAGGTAGAAGATGGAGCGTGATCAAATGAAACTGACTCTTTTGGATAACGGCTATATTGAGGGCAGCTGCCGGATCTTTTACCGGGAGGGGGAATATGCAGGCCCTCCACGGATCACATTCCCCGTCAGCTGCTATCTGATTCAGACGGACGACGGCAAAAACCTGCTGTTCGACACCGGCGTGTGGCCAGGCGGTATCCGTGCCAAAACCGACAACTACCGTTATCAGACCCGAGAGCAGACGCTGGAGGCGCAGCTGGCGCTTCTGGGCCTGACGCCCGGAGACATCGACGCGGTGCTCCTGTCGCACCTGCATTACGACCACGCCGGCGGATTGTTCCTGTTTGCCGGAAAGGACTTCTACGTTTCTCGCCGGGAATACGCCCTGGCCACTGGGGACAACCCGCCCGCCGCCTATGTGCCGGCGGATTATGCGGTGCCGGGCAACTGGCACCTGCTGGACGGGGACGGGGAGATCTTCCACGGCGTAGAAGTGGTGATGCTGCCGGGGCATACGCCGGGCCTGATGGGACTGCTACTTCGGCTTCCAGGCCGCACGGTCCTTCTGCCCCAGGACGCGGTGTACGCGGCGGATAATTACTACCCCGCCTTTATGCTGCCCGGCCTGCTGGGCGACGAAGCCGCCTACCGGGCCTCTCTGGCAAAGCTCCGCAGCTTGCAGCAGGAGACGGGCGCGGAGCTGATCATCGGGCATGACGCGGCTCAGAGGGCGGGGCTGCCCCTGGCACCCGCCCGGATCGAATGAGGGCAGAACGATGAAACGGACAAGTATATTCTTGCTGGCCCTGCTCCTGCTGGGCCTGACGGCCTGCGGCGGCGGTGAGGCAGCGCCGGCAGCGCCCACAGAGGCGGTCATGACAGAAAAAACCGAGGCGGAAGCCCCGGCAGAACCAACGAATGAGGAGGAAAACACTTTGAAGATGACCATCGGCGGCACAGCCGCAACAGTAGAGTGGGAGGACAACGAATCCGTTGCCGCCCTGAAGGAATTGGTGAAGGACGGGCCGCTCACGGTGCAGCTGTCTATGTACGGCGGCTTTGAACAGGTGGGACCGCTGGGGGCGGAGCTGCCCCGGAGCGATGTGCAGACTGTGACCCAGGCCGGGGACATCGTACTGTACTCTGGCGACCAGATCGTGGTGTTCTACGGCTCCAACTCCTGGGCCTACACCCGGTTGGGCCATATTACGGACAAGACTGCCGAGGAGATGGCGGCACTGTTGAGCGGCGGGGACGTGGCCCTGGAGCTCTCCGCTGGAGGAGAAGCTTCATGAAGATCCTGGTATTGAACGGCAGTCCCCGCTCCAAGGGGAACACCGCCGCGCTGGTGGAGGCCTTCGCGGCCGGGGCCAGGGAGAGCGGCCATCAGGTCCATGTGATACCAGTCTGCCAGAAGAAGATCGCGGGCTGCCTGGCCTGCGAATACTGCCACACCAAGGGCAACGGCAAATGCATCCAGCAGGACGATATGCAGGAGGTCTACCCGCTGCTGGACGAAGCGGAGATGCTGGTGCTGGCCTCGCCCGTCTACTACCACAATTTCAGCGGGCAGCTCCAGTGCGCCATCAACCGCATCTACGCCCTGGATAAGCCGAAAAATCTTAGGAAGGCGGCGCTGATCCTCAGCTCCGGGGACAGCGACGTGTACGGCGGCGCGCTCTACGAGTATCAGAACTCCTTCCTGGGCTATCTGGAGTTGGAGGATATGGGTGTCTTTACCGCCCACGGCGACGAGAACAAGTCCGAGGCCAAGCTGCGGGAGTTATATGAATTCGGGCAGAGCCTGAAATAGCGGAGGAGGAACATATGGAATACCGCACTTTGCCTCACGGCGGTGAGCGAATCAGCGTTCTCGGTCTGGGTGCCGGAGGTCTTACCGGCACGACGGAAGAGATGACTGCCGTGATCGAGACTGCCATTGAAAACGGGATCAACTATTTTGATATGGCCACTTCTGAACGGGCGCCCTTTTTCGCCTACGCCAAGGCATTTGAGGGCCGGCGCGAGCAGATCCTCACGCAGATGCATTTCGGCGCTGTCTACCAAAGCGGGAGCTATGGCTGGACAAGAGAGTTCACAGAGATCAAGCGGCAATTTACCTGGCAGCTGAAGCTGCTGAAGACGGACTACACCGACATGGGCTTTGTCCACTGCATCGACGACCGGGAGGACCTGGACGAGGTGATGCAGGGCGGGCTGTGGGCTTATATGAAGGCCATCAAAGCGGATGGCGTGATCCGGCATCTGGGCTCTTCTTCCCATAATCCGGACATAGCCCGGCGGTTTCTGGATACGGGGCTGGTAGACCTGTTTATGTTCAGCATCAACCCGGCCTACGATTATCAGGCAGGTGAATACGCCATTGGCGAAGTGGCGGAGCGGGCCGCCCTCTACCGGGACTGCGAAAAAATGGGAGTGGGCATCTCGGTGATGAAGCCCTTTGCCGGAGGCCAGCTTTTAGACGCGAGAACCTCTCTGTTCAAGCGGACCCTCACTCATGCCCAGTGCTTCCAGTATGCCCTCGACCGGCCGGCGGTACTGACGGTACTTCCGGGTGTTCGCAACATGGACGATCTCCGAACAGCGCTGAAATATGTGGATGCTTCGCCGGAGGAAAAGGACTATTCTGTTATAAGCGAGTTTACACCGCAGGATGCTGACGGGATCTGCGTCTACTGCAACCACTGCCAGCCTTGCCCCATGGGGCTGAACATAGGACTGATCAACAAGTATTATGACCTTGCGTTGGCCGGGGACGAGATGGCAAAAGGACACTATCAAAAGCTGCCCGTCCATGCGGATGCCTGCGTCCGGTGCGGCCACTGCGAGAGCCGCTGTCCCTTCCACGTCAAACAGGAAACCCGTATGGAGGAGATCGCGGCATATTTTGCTATGGCAAGATAAATAAAGGTTGAAAATCGGATAATGGAGCCGCAGCAGAACGAACGTTTTTGCTGCGGCTCCATCATTTTTACTTAGTCGGGTGCTTCGGCGGAGTGATACCGGTCCCGGAAGGCTTTGGGAGTCATGTTCTTCTGCTGCCGGAAGATCTTGCCGAAATAGCTCTGATTGGGAAAGCCCACATAGGTGGCGATCTCCGGCAGGGAGAGCTCGGAATACATCAGCAGATTGGCAGCCCGGAACACCCGCTCGGCATTGATGAAATCCTGGAGGCACTGGCCGGTCTCCTTTTTGAATAACCGGGACAGATAGCTGGAGCTTATCCCCAGGGCGGAGGCCACGTCCTCCAGATAGATCTTTTCCCGGTAGTGCTTGCGCACATAGTCCTGGGCCCGCTCAATATAGCCGGAGCCCCGGGCCCGGTTCAGCCGCTCGGCCACACGGCCGGCCAGCTCTTCAATGGCCCGGTTCCGGTGGTGGAGCATGTGGGCCGGGTCCTGGGAGGAGTCACACTTTTGGATATAATAGCCGCTGAGCCGGTAGGCAGTCTCCGGCGGAACGCCGCCCTCGATGGCGGCCCGGGAGCAGAGGACGATCCCCACGATAGCCAAGTTGCGGTGGTGGGAAATATCATTCGCCGAGAGGCGGCCGCTGTCCCGGTCCATGCTCTCGGCCAGCCGGACGGCGTCCTGGGTCCGCCCTTCCCGGACAGCCTGTAAAAGCAGCTGCTCCTCATGGTAGCTGTGGCGGTAGGCGGAGTCGTCGTTCTCCTCCTCTTCCTTCAGCACGAAACGGGTCTGGTCCCGCTTGTTCCGGTTCTCGCTGGCGTTGATGATGCGGTTGAGCTGGAGCAGGTCCTCATTCTCCAGGCTGTTGTTTTCCAGCACCGTATTTGTCAGCAGGATCATGTTTCGGATCTCAGGCAGGGTAAACACGGGCAGCACCCGGATGGCCTGACTGTCTATGCCGTAGGCCTTGTACATCTGCCGCCGGCGGGAGGCGCTGAGCCGCTCATGGGCCATGGGGCCCATATAGAGAAAGCCCTCCCCGGCCCGAAGGCCGGCAAAGTAGCAGTCGTAGCTGCTTCGCCGCAGGAAGGGGGCGGACTGGGCGGCGGTGCCCTGGCGCATAATGTCCCGCAGCCGGGACGACTGCATCAGCGGGCTCTCCGCTACCGTATCAAAAAACGGCGTCAAGCTCCCGTCCGGCCCCTCATACACCAGATCCACCTTCAGCACGCTCCCTAAAATACGGACATGGCTCTCCCGCATACCGGCCGCCCCCTTTTCTTGTCTTTATTTGTATCATAACATAGAAAAGAAAAAATAAGAACAAAAATTTCACGATAAGACTATTTTTCCGGCGCGCTTTGTGGTACACTGCAAAAAGACTTCAAAGACGACGGGAGAAAACTATGAACTCAGGCCTTTGGCTCACGCCGCCGGAGCCGGTACCGGCGGACCGGGCACAGCTGACAGACTACAGGTTGACATGGGAGAGCGGCGCCCAACAGGAGAGCTGCCCCGTCCGTCTGTCTGCCGACTGCCGGTACAAGCTCTGGTGCAACGGGGCATTTTTGAATTTCGGCCCCGCCAAGGGGGACGACAGGGTCTGGTATGTGGATGAGATCGACCTGGCTCCCTGGCTGCGTCCGGGCAGGAACGTGCTGGCTGTCCAGGTGCTGCATTACCCCGCTGACCCGGCCCGTGGAAACCACAGCCTGTTCAGGGGGAAACGGCCCGGCCTCTGGTGGGAGGGCCCCGCAGGGGACTGGCGCTGCCATGTGGAAAACGGCACGGAGTTTTACGCGGAGGAGGAACGCTTCGCCCCGCTCTGGCTCCATGAGCGGGCCGCGGCGGACCCGGAGACACAGGGCTGGAAAACGGCGGCCTTTGACGACCGTCTCTGGGAAAGGCCGGTACCTACCCCTATGGAGGATCTGCTGCCCTCCCAACGCCCGGAAAAGCTCCTGCCCCGGTCCATTCCCTTTTCCCGCCGCAGCCTGCACCGCTTCGCGCTGCCGGTACAGACGGTCCCCGCCCATACAGAGACGGAGTTCGTGCTGGACGCCGGGGAAGAGATGTGCGCTTTTCTGCGCCTGGCCCTCAGCGGCGGCCGGGGCGCGGAGATCGAGCTGCTGCAAAGCGAGTGCTATGTGACGGAGCAGGGCAAAGAGGACCGGCTGGACGCGGCCCGCGGGCATCTGGAGGGCTATGCTGACCGCTATAGCGTCTCCGGCTGGGAAAACGAGGTCTACGAGCCCTTTTGGTTCAGGACCTTCCGTTTCATCAAGGTCACGGTAAAAACCGGGGCGGAGCCTCTGCGCCTGCTCTCTCTGGACTATGAGGAGACGGGCTATCCGCTGGAGGTCCGAACGCAGGTCCAGACCTCCAACGACAGCCTGAGCAAAATTTGGGACATCAGCCTGCGCACCTTGCGCCGCTGCATGCACGACACCTATATGGACTGCCCCTTCTACGAGCAGCTCCAGTACATCATGGACACCCGCTCCCAGATTCTCTACACCTATGCCGTCTCCGCCGACGACCGGCTGGCCCGGCAGGCCATCGACGACTTCAGCCGGGCCCAGCGGCCGGACGGGCTGCTCAATTGCAGCTATCCCAACGTGAATGTGAACGTGATCCCCGGCTTTTCCATCTATTATATCCTGATCCTCCACGACCACATGATGACTTTCGGCGACCGGGAGCTGATAGCCCGCTATCTGCCCACGGTGGACCGTATCCTGGACTTTTTCCGCCGCCGCATGACCGCCGCCGGGCTGGTGGACAAGGTGGGCGGCGTCAACGGCAAAGCCCCCTTCTGGTCCTTTATCGACTGGGCTGTCGACTGGCTGCCCACGGAGGGCATGCCCACCGCCGGACTGCACGGTCCTCTGACCATGGAGAGTCTGCTGGTGATCCTGGGCCTGCAAAAAGCGGCGGAGCTCCACGACTACGCGGGCGGCGCCATGGGCGCTGAGTACCGGGAGCGGGCCAGGGCGATGCGGGAAGCAGTCCGCTCCCAGTGCATGGATGAGCGGGGGATGCTCACCGACGGCCCCGGCTGCCGAGAACTGAGCCAGCACGCCCAGGTCTTCGGCGTCCTCACCGGAACGCTCAGCGAGACCGAAGGGCGGCGGAACCTGCTCAGGACCATGGAGGAGCCCGGCGTCACCCAATGCACGGTGGCCATGTGCTTCTATCTCTTCCGGGCTCTGGAGCAGACCGGGCTGTATGCGTACACGGACCGGTACTGGGACGTCTGGCGGCGTATGCTTCAAAACCACTGTACCACCTGTGTGGAGGCGGAGGGCTATGCCCGCTCCGAGTGTCATGCCTGGGGCGCTCTGGCTCTGTATGAGCTGCCCGGCGCCGTGCTGGGCGTCCGCCCCGCCGCACCAGGCTATGAGCGGATCTTGGTTCGCCCCTGTCCCGGCGTTCTCACTTCCGCCTCCGGGACCGTACACACCCCTCGCGGGGATGTGGCCGTCTCCTGGGAAAAACGGGGCGGAGAACTCTCCCTGCATATAGAGGCGGAGGAAGCTGTCAAGAAACTTATCATAACAGAGTAAGACGGTCTTTCTTCAAACACCCTGGTTTTGCGCCGGGGTGTTTTTATGTCAAAATAAAGATAAAAGCAGCAAAATAGAGATATAACATTTGCTATCTTCCCACTATGATAAGCATAGAGATCAACCTTCTAATACTTTTCTTCAATAAAAAGACACCTTTTTATTGAAGAAGCGCCGCTTCAGGCGATGCCCTTTTTGGCGGCAAAGCCGCCGAAAAGAAGTCTTATACGATTTTCTACGCGCTTCGCGCTATAAAAAGTAGCCATTTTTCAAATGCCTACTTTTTATAGAAAATCAGTAAAAAAACTTTAAAAGGAGGACATTATGGAGAGGACGCCTGTTCTGGATATTCGTATCGAAGCCAACGGCCCCGCGGTCCATATGCAGGGGGAAAACGCGGAGGTGCTGATGGTGCCCTTCAAGGGCTCGGTGGACTGCCCGCTCTTTAAGGGCATTGTGGAGCCCTGCGGGGTGGACACTCAAATCGTCAACGCGGCCGGTGTGCGGCACATGTCCGCCCGCTATCTGATGACCGGTACCGACAGTCAGGGCCAGCCCTGCCACATCTATGTGGAGAACAACGGCTGGTTCGACGACGCGACAAAGACCATGCCTTTTCACACCGTGCCCACCTTCTATACAGACAGCAAGGCCCTGGCCCCCTATCTGCACCGCAGCCAGTTCGTCGGCGCGGGGCACGACCTGGCCGACGGCCTGCACATCCTGTTTTTTAAGATCGGGAAGGAGGCGCAGGCATGAACGAGCGTTTTTACGGCGTGGGCGAGCCGCTGATCCAGCGCCAGCGGGACCAGGGGATCGACGCCGCCAGGTATTTGGACTTGGTAAAGGGCCTGGGCTGCAACGCCTATCGGGCCTGGATGCACCTGACCGAGCTGCTGAAGGACCCGATGACGCCGAATGAGGAGGAGGTCCGGCTCCACCGGCGGCTTCTGGACCGGGCCAAGGAGCTGGACATCGAGGTCACCGCCATGAGCCATGAGTGGTTCCTGCCGGCAGGCTGCAAGCAGCGCACCGGCCACGCCATGCCGGAGCGGGACCTGACCCCCGGCAGCCTGTATATGCAGACCCTTCAGATGCTGGAGCAGTCCTGGTATACGATGGCCTCTCTCTTTCCCCAGGTGGATATCTGGGAGGTGGGCAACGAGTGGAACCTGAACGCCTTCCTGCATCCGGACGGTTTTCTCGATTCGGACATGTCCCGGCCCTTCAGCGCCGACGAAAAAGCGGACATCGCCGTGGACATGATGTACTTCTCCGCCAGGGGCATCCGCCGGGCCAACCCCAACGCGAAGGTGGCCAGCTTTTCCCCCGCCCTGTCCACCCCCGGCCTGGGCGGCGACATGCCGGACTTCCTGCCGGTGATGTACGGCGTGGCCTGGACCCTGGACAAGATCTACAGCCGCATCAAGAGCGGGAAATTCTGGTCCACCAATACCGACGACTATTTCGACCTGGTCGCCTGGCACCCCTATGTGTTCACCAACCGGGAGGTGGCCAGCGACGCGGACCTGTTCCTGAACGTCCAGGAGCCGGATGAGCTCTGGCGCAGCTTCAACGACGCGGCCTATAAGGTGATGAAAAAGTACGGCGACGGGCACAAGCAGGTGCTGCTGACGGAGACGGGCTTCACCGACTGCGGCGACCGGGAGCTGGAGCTCCGCTATGCCGGATATAACAAAAAGCTCCTGGAGATCGCGGCCCAGCTGCCCTATGTGCGCACCCTGCACAACTTCCGGCTGCTGAACGAGAACGCTATGCTCCGCCGGGCGGGCATTGAGGACAACCAGATCGGCGGCATCACAGAGGTCTATTTCGGCCTCTTTACCGACCCGGAGGACGGCTGCCAGCCCCGGGCGCGGGCTCTCGCCATCCAGGAAATGACCGGCAGCACAGCAGATCTGTATTCTATAGGCAAAAAGCTTACAAATAAATCTGCATAAATCATCTAAAAGAGGAGGAACCAACATGTCAGAGCACATCGTGCAAACCAGCTCCGGCGCCGTCCGCGGATATGAGCGGGACGGCCGCATCGACTACCTCGGCATCCCCTACGCGGAACCCCCTATCGGTCCCCTGCGCTTCAAGCGCTCCGTCCCCAAGACCCCCTGGACCGGCGTTTTTGACGCGAAGGATTACGGCCCCTCTCCCATCCAGTACAACAACGGCAAGATCATGGGCGACGAGGACTGCCTGACCGTCAACGTCCAGCGCCCCCTCACCGGCGACAAGCTGCCGGTTTTCGTCTGGATCTACGGCGGCGGCTACAACACCGGCTACTCCTCCGACGAGATGTACCGGGGAGAGGCCTTTGTCCGGGACGGCATCGTGTTCTTCTCCTTCAACTACCGGACCAATCTCTTGGGCTTTTACGACTTCGGCACCTACCCCGGCTGCGAGGACTTTGACACCAACCGGGGCCTCAGCGACCAGATCCTGGCCCTGAACTGGATCAGGCAGAATGTGGAGGCCTTCGGCGGCGACCCGGAGCGCATCACCATCGGCGGCGAGTCCGCCGGCGGCGCGTCGGTGGTCAACATGCTGGT